>NZ_FPJG01000006.1:5505833-6211666 GCF_900119165.1 Amycolatopsis australiensis
TCGGCCGCGAGCCGTTCGTCGTCGCGCAGATCCGTGGTGACGCCGTCGACCGGCGGCGCGAGCCCGGCCGCCGCCGACGCGATCACGAGCCGCGAGCGCGCGTAGGCGAACGGCTCCGGATCCTCGGGGGCCACGCCGAGCTCAGCGGCCAGGTCGACGCTGCCGAAGGCGAGCCGCGTCACCGACGGGGCGGCGGCCAGCTCCCCGGCGCTTTCGACCCCGCGCGCGGTCTCGACGAGGGCCACGACTTCCCGGAACGCGGTCAGCACGCCGGGCGTCTCGGCCTTCGGCACCAGCACCGGGACGCCGCGCGCGGCCACCAACGCGGCGTCGGCGTCGAACCAGGGCGTGCCTGGGGCGTTGATCCGGACCATGGCGTGGTTCTCGGCGAGCCAGGCGGCGACCTCGGCGCGCGCGGTGTCCTTGTCGGCCGGGGCGACGGCGTCTTCGAGATCGAGGATCACGACGTCCGCACCGGCGGCGACGGCCTTGCCGAAGCGGTCCGGACGGTCACCGGGCACGAAGAGGTAGGTGGTCGCGGTCACCGTGGTCACGGTAATGCCCGGTGCGGAGCGCGGGTAAGGGGTGCGGGTGGCCGGGAGTGCGTGTTCACCCGATGCCGCGAGGGTGCCCTCAGGACGACCGTGGGTCCTCGGACGAAGGAGTGAGGACACGATGCGCGGCGACTGGATCTACGACTGGGTGCGGGTGGAGATGGAGTACCGGGCGGGCCCGCCGCCCGTGGTACGGCGCGGCCGCGCGGACCGCCGGGCACCACGCCACTGGGCGGCGCTGTGGGCTGGATTGTTCCCGGCGCACAAGGCGCGTGAGGCGTGACGCCGGGTCAAGTCGAGCACCTCCGCACCCGCCGGGCCTGAGAACGCAGTCAGGTCGTCAACAAGCCGTCCCGTGCGCGGGCCAGGTGGTCGCGCAGCTCCGCCTCAGCGCTTGCCGGGTTTCCGGAGGCGATCGCCGTCAGCAGGCGCCGGTGCTCCACCGCCAGTTCCGCCGGGTCCGGGTACGACCCGCGCAGGCGGGCCAGGCACAGCTGCATCTCCTCCTGCAGCGGCGGGTAGATCCGGTTCAGCCGGGTGCTGCCCGCCGCGGCGACGAGAGCCAGGTGGAACTCCGTGTGCGCTGCCACCCGCTCGCTCCACCCCGCCTCCGGTGGCAACGCCTCCAGCGCCGCCAAGGCCGCCGATGCCCCGGCCAAGGGACGCCCCTGGGAAATGATCAGGCGCGCAGCCGTCAGTTCCAGTGGCAGGCGGACCGTGAACAGGTCCCGCACGTCGTCGTCGGTCAGCACCGGTACGCGCAGCGACCGGCCCCCCGCACGCTCCACCAGGTGCCGCGCGACCAGTTCCTGAAGTGCCGAGCGCACCGTCGGGCGGGCCACGCCGAACGTCGTCGCCAGGCCCTGTTCCGTCAGCGGCCTGCCCGGTTCCAGCTCGCCGCTGAGGATCCGGTGGCGCACCTCCGCCACCAGCGCGTCCCGCGTGTTCGTCGTCTGCAGCACCATCAGGAGCCGTGCACCCGTTCCACCGTCGCCACCAGGTCGCCGAGGCCGGGCAGCACGGCGTCGGCGATCGACGGGTCGTGCGGGTCGCCGTGCCGGTTGATCCACACCCGCGGGATGCCCAGCGCCTGCGCGGGAACCATGTCGTGGAAGTGGCTCTGCGCGACGTGCACCCAGGTGTCCCGAGTGGCGCCGAACGACGCCGCGAACCGCTCGAAATGCGCGTGCCCCGGCTTGTACGAGCCGACGTCTTCCGAGGTCACCACCGCGTCGATCGGCACGGCCAGCCGGCGCTGGGTCTCGCCGATCAGGTCGCGGTCGCAGTTGGTCAGCAGGGCGATCCGCCAGCCCGCTTCGCGCAACGCGGTGAGCGCGGGCCGGGTGTCCGGGAACACCGGCCAGTACGGCAGCCCGGTCCCGAGCACCGACGCGTCGTCGGGCGCCAGCTCCAGCCCCGCCTCGGCCGCCGTTCGCCGCACCGACTCGGCGAGCACTTCCCGGTAGCGCCGCACCGGCTTCTCCGCCTGGACCTGCGGCTCGATCCGGTTGTGGATCTCCAGCAGCTCGGCGCCACGGCCGGGGAACAGCAGCTCGAGCCCGGTCGTGATCCCGTGCCGCCAGTCCACCAGCGTGCCGAAGCAGTCGAACGTCGCCCAGCGCAATTCGGTCATACAGTCAGTCTGCTATACGGTTATACCGAAGGCAACCGTCACCGCTTCCGATAGCGCAACGCACCCGCGTCGGCCTGCTCGGCGAGGTATTCGGCGAACGTGATCTTCCCTTCACGATGGTCCGGCGCCAGGTGCCCGCCGCCCGCGTACGCCCGGAAGGTCTCCCCCGGCACGGCCACCGGGACGGTCCGGCGACGCCGGCCACTCGCGGCCAGGACGGCCTCGGTCAGCTCGGCGGCCGGCAGGATCTCCGGGCCGCCGAAGTCGTCCGCGCGGCCCGAGGGGTCGCCCAGCGCCAGGTCCGCGAGCCGTTCCGCGACGTCCCGGACGTCGACGGGCTGGAACGAGACGCGCGGCACCGGCACCACCGGCAGCCGGGCCGCGCCGGCGAGCAGGGTCCGGACCAGCGCGTGGAACTGCGTGGCCCGCTGGATCGTGTACGGCAGCCCGGATCCGGCGATGAGCTCTTCGGTCTCGCGTTTCGCCCGGTAGTAGCCGAGCGGAACGCGGTCGACGCCGACGATCGAGACGTAGACCAGGTGCGGGGCACTCGCCCAGCGCGCCGCTTCGACGAGCGTGCGCGCCAGCGCCGCCTCGCGCCCGAAGTAGTCCGTGGCGCAGTGGACGACCACGTCGGTCCCGGCCACGGCGCTGTCGATGCCGCGCCCGGTCCGCAGGTCGCCGGGGACGACGTCCGGCGAGGCCCGCCGGCTCAGCACGCGGACCTCCTCGCCGGCCGCCCGCAGCCGCGCCACCACCGCGCCGCCCAGCTGACCGGTGCCGCCGGTGACCAGGATCCGCACGTCGACCACCTCCGGCGTCATCCTGGCACGAAGGTGCCCGCCGGGAAACGGCTTCCCGGCGGGCACCGGCGGCGCTCAGGTGCGGATGATGGTGAAGGTGGATGTCGTGTTGCGGATGTCCTGGTCGTTGTCGCTCAGCGTCAGCCCGGTGAAGGTCGCCGAGCCGACGGCCGGGCCCTGGCCCGGTTCCGGCAGCTCGTTGGCCCAGATGCCGATCCCGGACTTGGCGTCGAAGGCGTCCCCGCTGCGGTGCGCGCCGGTGATCGACACGTTCGTCAGCACGGTGTCCTCGACCGGGTGCTCCGGCGTGGTGCCGTCGTACTTGGTCTGGAACATGACGCCGCTGTAGGTCGGGCTCTGGATGTCCACATCGGACACCCGGATCCCGCGGAACTCCTTGGACGCGGAGAACAGCCAGATCGCCGGAAAGGTCTGCTGGCCCCAGAAGTGGCCGCCGTCGCGGACGAGGGAGGCGTTCTGGACCGTCGTCGGCGGCGGCCCGAACCCGAGGAACGGGTAGCCGAAGTCGAGCGAGCTGATCGTGATCGCCGAATACGTCAGCGTGTCGGCGATGTAGAAGTTGCGGAAGGTGTTGTTGTACCCGCCGTACACCGCGAGCCCGGCCGCGCGCCACGGGGTGAGCGAGGTCAGGTTCTCGAACACGTTGTCGTACTGGTTGCCCTGGTTGATGTCCGTGGCGGCGAACAGCGCGAAGCTGTCGTCGCCGGTGGACCGGGCCTCGTTGTTGGTGACGTGGTTGCCGGTGCTGCCGTTGGTGAGGTTGATCCCGTCGGCGAAGGTGTCGCGGATCCGGGAGTTCTTGATCGTCGTGTTGTCCACGTTGGTGCCCCACACCATCACGACCTGGTGCTCCACCCAGATGTTGTCGATGGTCAGGTTCGCGACATCGGTCAGGTTGAACACCTTGCCGGGGCCGTCGATCCGGGAAGTGTAGTTCCCGAACACGGCGAACCCGCTGAACGTCGAGCCGTTCGCGCTCGCCTGCACGTCGACGCCGATGTCGGTGTTCTCCTGCCCGGACGGCGCGGAGAACTTCGTGAACCACGGCCCCGCGCCGGTGACCGTCACGGGCTTGCCGTAGACGTTCAGCTTGCTCGAGAGCGAGTAGTTCCCGGCCGGCAGGTAGACCCCGGTGAGGGTGGTGTCCTGCCGCACCTTGTCGAGCGCGTTCTGCACGTCCTGCTGGGTGAAGCCGGCCGGGACCGCGAAGTGCGCCGGGTCCGGGTTGGCCTGCGCGGTGGCCAGCTCGAAGTTCACGAAGTCGATCGCGTAGTTCGTGCTGTTGGCCGCGTCCTTCTGCAGCTTGATCTTGTGCCCGGCCGGCACGGTCGTGCCGAGCAGCATGCCGGCCTCGTCGTAGATGTGCCGCGGTCCGCTGCCCGGTGAATTGCCCGGCCCGGTTTCGGCGCCGTAGAGCCACGCGTAGTGCGAGGTCAGGTCGATCGCCTTGAGGAAGGTGCCGTCGACGTAGACGTTCAGCGTGGCGTTGATGCCACCGCCGCCCGGCGCGTCCGGGATGGAGAACCGCGTGACGAGCGTGTTGGTCGCCGCGCGGGTGGTGAACTCCACCGACGCGCCGGTCGAGTTCAGCGTCACGGCCCTGCGTCCCGACGCCTCGCCCGCGAGGTCGCCGATCGTGCGGTTCGGGCCGACCACCGCGGCGCCGCCGGCGACCACGCCGTCCTCGGCCTCGTACATGTCGTAGGGCATGTTCGCGCCGCGGCCGACGAACAGCGCCTGCGTGCCGGTGTTGTTGCCCTGCTTCACCGGCAGCTCGTTGGCGTCGTTGGCGACGACGGTCTTGACGGTGTACCGGCCGTTGGCCGCGCTCCACGTGCCGACGGTGACGGGAGCCGCGGTCGCTCCGGGCGCGATGGTCCCGGTGTAGCTTCCGGTCAGCGTCTTCACGACGGTGCCGTTCTGGTCGGCGATCGTCACCGTGACGCCGTGCCCGCCGCCTGCCGACGCGATCGTGCCCTGGTTGCGCAGCGTCGTGCTGAAGGTGACGACGTTGCCCGCGGCGGGGTTGTCCGGCGACCACGAGGTGGCCGCGACGAGGTCGGAGCTCTGGACCGGGCTGACGACCAGCGCGGTGGAGGCGGTGTAGGAGTTGTTGGCCTCGTTCTGTTCGATGACGGCGTTGGCCTCGTCGACCTTCGCGGTCAGCTGGTAGCTGCCCGCGTCCCGGGTGCCGATGTTCGCCGACACCGTCGTGGACGCGCCGGCGGCGAGCGCGCCGACGTTCGCGGTGCCGACCTTGGTGGTGCCCAGGTAGAGGTTGACGTTCGTCGCGCCCGAGGCGGCCGTCCCGGCGTTGCGGACGGTCGCGGACGCGGTGATCGCGTCGGTCTCCACGGGGTTCTGCGGCGACCACGACACACCCGAGATCGTCAGGTCGGGGTTCGGCGCCGGGACGCCGAAGACCTGGAACTCCGCGGCCTGCCCGCCGCCGGCCCCGGAGTTGGCGGTGACGCGCAAGCGGACGTCGGCGGCGCGGCCGCCCACGGGGATCGTCACGGTGTTGCCGGTCGCGGGGTCGAAGCCGTAGGTCTGCGCGGGCACGAGCGTGGTGAACGCCGAGCTGCTCTGCTCACGGCCTTCGACGGCGATCGTCTGCGTCCGCGGGCCCCAGGCCGGGTCGGGGTTGAGCTTGACGACGACCTGGTTCAGGTCGGCGTTCGAGCCGAGCGCGACGGTCAGCAGGTTCGGGTAGGTGCCGCCACCGCCCTCCCAGTACGTGGTCAGGGAGTTGTCGTTGGCGTTCGCGGCGACGAAGTCGTACTGCGCCGAAGACGCCGTGATGGGCTTGCCGAGCGCGAGGTTCGTGCCGGCCTGGGTGCCGGTGCGCGTCACGGTGTTGCTGTTCGCCGACTGGTTGCCCGCCGCGTCTTTCGCGCGGACGAAGTAGGCGACGGTCGCGCTGTCGGGCTGGCTGTCGGTGTAGGTCAGGACGTTTCCGGCGACGCTGCCGCGGAGCTGGCCGTTGGCGTAGACGTCGTAGCCGGTGACGCCGGTGTTGTCGGTCGAGGCCGACCAGGTGAGCCGGATCTGGCCGCTCGACGGCTGGGTGTAGGCGAGGTTGCCCGGCGCCGACGGCGGCTGCGTGTCCCCGCCGGCCGGGCCGTGCACCTCGAACTCGGACAGCTGCGCGGCGGGCCAGCCGGTGTTGGCGCTGACGTTCAACCGGACGAACCGGGGCTTGCCGGTGACGTCCACGGTGACCGTGTTGGCCTTGGCCGGGTCGAACAGGTAGCCGGCCGAGGGCTTCAGGTCGGTGAAGGTCGTCCCGTCGGTGCTGCCCTGCACGCTGAAGGTCTCGGTGCGGGCGCCCCAGTTCGCGACGGGCAGCTTGAGCACGAGCTGCGCGACGTCCGTGGGGGCGCCGAGGTCGGCCTGGATCCATTGCGGGAACTGGTTGTTGGTGCTTTCCCAGTAGGTGTCCTGGTTCCCGTCGCCGGCGTTCGAGGCGGGATAGCCGGCGAGCTGGCTGCTGGCGGTGTAGGTGGCGACGGCGGCTTGGGCGGCGGGCTGGACGGCCGGGGCGGCCGCGGGCGTGGCGCTCGCCGGGACGGCGGGGGTGGCCAGGACGAGGGACAGGGCGGCGCAGGTCGCCGCGCGCGACAGAAGTCGCTTCGTTCTCATGGGGTTCCTCTGATCCGGGGAGGGAGGGAGACGGGTGGAGACGAGCAGAACCGGGGAACGGACGCAGCGGGCGCGGTCCGGTGGCGCGCGCGGGCAGCACGGAACAGCCGTCATGGGCACCTCTTCGTCGAGGGCTGGGCAGGATGTTCCTGACAGTTGCCTTGATTTCTCGTCGATCTGTCAGGTTCTTGCACTGATTCGTTCAAGAGTTACAGTGACGTGGGTCTCAAGTCAACGCCCGGACGCCGAAAGGCCTCCTCGCGGGGAGGCGAGGAGGCCTTGGCAGCGAAGTTTCTGGCGGAGGGAGGTGGGGTGGATCGCCGCGCGGGCGCCCACGAAGCTCAGCGCCTGGCGCCGAGCCGGATCCCGGGATCCCGGCGCGCGGGCGCCCCCGGAATGTCAGCGCACGCCGGAGCTGGATCGCACGAGAATCGGGCGCGCAGGCCTTCCGCGCCTGGCGCCGAGCCGGATCGCGGGATCCCGGGCGCAGGCCACCGACCGCAGGGCACCGCACCGCGCCCAGCCGGATCGCGAAGATCCCGAGGCGCAGGCCAACCGCGGAATGTCAGCGCACGGCGCCCAGCCGCATCACGCGAACACCGAGCGCGCAGCCGTCCCGCCGCAGCTCAGCGCACGGCGCCCAGGCGGATCGCGCGGGTGCCGGGTGCGTCGGCCGGGTCGCCGCAGTGCGCGCAGACCGTCGCCGGTGTCAGTACCTCGCCGCATGCGTGGCGCCACAACGTCGGCGGTTCGCCCCGGTGGACGTACTTGTCGCCCCATGCCATCAACCCCAGCAGGATCGGCTGCAACGCGCGGCCGGCCTCGGTCGGGTAGTACTCGAAGCGCGGTGGGTGGTCCTCGTACTGCACCTTCTCGAGCACGCCCGCGTCGACGAGCTTGCGCAGCCGGGCCGCCAGGATGTCTCGGCTGGCGCCGGTGTTCTCCGCGATCCGGTTGAACCGCCGCTCGCCCAGCATGATCTCGCGCAGCGCCAGCAGGCTCCAGCGTTCGCCGACGACCTCGAGGGCCTCGGCGACCGAGCATTCGCGACCGCGCCGGACCATGCCACCTCCCTGGGATTGAAAACCCAACCTAGCACGTCACGCGACTGTGACCTGGGGAACAAGCGAGTTGTGGAATCCAACTCACCGGGCGTATACCGAAGGCATCCCCGATCTGCGAGGAGGCAGACGCCATGACGGACGCGGTGATCGTCGACGCGGTACGGACCCCGATCGGCAAGGGCAAGCCCAACGGCACACTGGCCGGGGTGCACCCGGTCGACCTGCACGCCCACGCGCTGCGTTCGCTGCTCGAGCGCACCGGTGTCGACCCGGCGCGCGTCGACGACGTGATCAGCGGCGCCGTCGGCCAGATCGGCGAGCAGAGCACGAACACCGCCCGCTGGGCCGCGCTGGCGGCCGGGCTGCCGGAGTCGGTGCCCGCGGTGACCGTCGACCGCCAGTGCGGCAGCAGCCAGCAGGCCGTCCACTTCGCCGCGCAGGGTGTCATCGCCGGCGCGTACGACGTCGTGATCGCCTCCGGTGTCGAGTCGATGAGCCGGGTGCCGATGGGCAGCCAGGTGGCCGGGCGGGACCCGTTCGGCCCGCAGATCGCCGCTCGCTACCCGGACGGCCTGGTGCCGCAGGGCATCAGCGCGGAGCTGATCGCCGCCAAGTGGGGCTTCACCCGGGCGCAGCTGGACGAGTTTTCCGCGGAAAGCCACCAGCGCGCCGCGAAGGCGTGGGCGGCGGGCAAGTTCGCGGGCGAGGTGGTGCCGCTCAAGGCACCGGGTCCCGACGGCGCCCTCGTGGACGTCACGACCGACGAGACGGTCCGCCCGGCCACCACACCCGAGATCCTCGCCGGCCTCAAGCCCGCGTTCCGCGCGGACGTCTGGGAGCGGCGGTTCCCGGACCTCGGCTGGCACGTCACGGCGGGCAACTCGTCACCGATCAACGACGGCGCGGCGGCCCTCATGATCACCAGCAGCGAGACGGCGGCAGCGCTGGGCCTGCGGCCACGGGCCCGCATCCACAGCTTCGCGGTCGCCGGCGACGACCCGTTGTACATGCTGACGGGCGTCATCCCGGCAACGCGCACGGTACTGGCGCGCGCGGGACTGGAGGTATCGGACATCGACGCGTTCGAGGTGAACGAGGCGTTCGCCAGCGTGGTACTGGCCTGGCAGGCGGAGATCGGCGCGGACCTGGCGAAGGTCAACGTGAACGGCGGCGCGATAGCACTGGGCCACCCACTGGGAGGCAGCGGCGCCCGGCTGATGACAACGCTGCTGTCGGTGCTGGAGCAGACGGGCGGCCGCTACGGCCTGCAGACGATGTGCGAAGCGGGCGGCCTGGCCAACGCAACGATCATCGAGCGCCTGGACTGACCGGGCAGCCAAGAAACCCAGACCCGCAACCCCGAATCCGAAGCCGTAGTCACAATGGCGCTTCGGGGTTGCGGAAAGCAGGAAAGCCGGGAACCACATCAGTCCGGCTCCGGAGGCTCCTCGACACCATCACGCTCGGCCCACTCCAGCAGCGGATCGAGGGAGAAGACAGCGCCGTCGATCCCGGCATGAAGGTCACCCAGCTCGGCAAAGCGCGCCGGCACGGTAGCGATGGTGAAGTCACCGGGCTCGACGTCGTCGATCTCGTCCCACCGGATCGGCGTCGAAACCGTGCCTTCCGGGTTACCCCGCACGGAGTAAGCGCTGGCGATCGTATGGTCACGGGCGTTCTGGTTGTAGTCGACGAACAGCATCCGCGGGTCACGGTCCTTGCGCCACCAGGTCGTCGTGACGTCGTCCGGAGCACGACGCTCCACCTCGCGCGCGAAGGCGAGAGCCGCCCGCCGGACCTCCGAGAACCCCCAACGGGGCTCGATCCGGACGTAGACGTGCAGCCCGCGGCCGCCGGAGGTCTTCGGCCAGCCGACCGCGCCGAGCTCGTCGAGAACCTCCTGGGCGACGTGCGCGACCCGGCGGACGCGGTCGAAGCCGCAGTCGGGCATCGGGTCGAGGTCGATGCGCCACTCGTCGGGCTTCTCGGTGTCGGCGCGGCGCGAGTTCCACGGGTGGAACTCCACTGTGGACATCTGCACCGCCCACGCGACGTGCGCCAGCTCGGTGACGCACAGCTCGTAGGCGTGCCGTCCGTAGCGCGGGAAGTCGACCCGGACGGTCTCCAGCCACGGCGGCGCGCCGTGCGGGACGCGCTTCTGGTGGACCTTCTCCCCCGCCACGCCCGACGGGAACCGGTGCAGCATGCACGGCCGCTCGCGCAGCGCGTTGACGATGCCGTCGCCCACCGAGAGGTAGTAGTTGACCAGGTCGAGCTTCGTCTCGCCGCGGGCCGGGAAGTACACCCGGTCGGGGTTGGAGATCCGCACGGTCCGGTGCCCGACCTCGAGCTCGACCGCCGCCGACTTCTGCGCCATGGCCCCGACCCTAGCCCGAAACCCCCGCTACCGTGGGTTCATGCGCCTGCCGCCGGACGGGCACGTCCACACCGAATGGTCCTGGGACACCATGACCGGGTCGATGATCGGCTCGTGCGAGCGGGCGCTCGCGCTGGGGCTGCCGTCGGTGGCGTTCACCGAGCACGCGGACCTGACGCCGTGGCTGATCCCCGAGCCGGTCCGGCCGCTGCTGCCGGACCACTTCACGGTGCGGCTGCGGCCCGACGGCGTCCTCGAGCCGCCCGACCTCGACGTCTCCGGCTACCTGGCCTGCGTGGCCGAATGCCGGGACCGGTTCCCGGATCTGCTGATCCTCTCCGGTGTGGAGCTGAGCGAGCCGCACTGGCACCGGGTGCGCGCCGACGCGCTGCTGGCCGCCCACGACTTCGACCGCGTGCTGGGTTCGGTGCACTCCCTGCCGGACGGGGAGCACCACCAGGAGCTGACGGTGGTCGCGGACCGGCCGCCGGGCGACCTGCTGCGGGCGTACCTGGCGGAGGTGCTGGACCTGGTCGAGTCGTCAGCGGGCTTCGCGGTGCTCGCGCACATCGATTACGCGCTGCGGTCCTGGCCCGCGGCGGCGCCGCCGTTCGCGGCGGCGGACTTCGCCGACGAGTTCCGCACCGTGCTGCGGGCGCTCGCGGCGAGCGGCCGGGCCCTGGAGGTCAACACGAAGGTGCCGCTGCCGGGCGAGGTGGTGCGCTGGTGGTTCGAGGCAGGCGGCGACGCGGTCGCGTTCGGCAGTGACGCGCACGAGCCGGCACTCGTCGGGCACGGTTTCGCGGAGGCGGCGGCGCTGGTCGAGGCGTGCGGTTTCCGCCCGGGCCGGACCCCGCACGACTTCTGGCGCCGCTGACTCAGGCGAGCGCGTGCCGCCCGTACGCCCGCGATTCGGCGCTCTGGTCCAGCAGCCGGGCCGCGACCCGGCCGATCGCCGCGTCCAGCTCGGCGCGGTCGCCCGTGCCCCAGTCGGCCAGCCGCTCGGCCAGCCAGTCGTGCCAGGCGCGGGTCACCTTGGCGAACTCCGCGCGGCCCGCGTCGGTCAAGTCCCAGCCATCGCGCGTGTAGCGCAGCTGCCCGGTCAGCTCCAGGCGGTTGAACGCCGGTTCCAGCACCGGTGCCGGCACGCCGAAGTGCTCGCCGATCGCCCGGAGGGTCGCCGGCTCCCCACGGCGTTGCCGCAGGTGGACCTGCAGCAGGCACCAGATGCCACCTTCGTCGAGGCCGGCACCGGCCCGTTCGACGATCGCCGGGGCGACCTGGCGGCGCTCGCGGAAGAACAGGGTCGCGACCGCGCGTTCCAGCTCGCGGTCGTCCGTCCGGGCCTCGGGCATCGCGAAGCCGTCGCCGAGGTCCGGCGCCGCCGCCCGCGCCGTGTCGCGCAGCGGGACCTCCTTGAGGAAGAACGCCAGCGCGAACGCCACCAGCCCGACCGGTGCGGCGGCGAGGAACACGACGTGCAGCGAGTCGCTGTACACCCGGATCACCGGCGCCGACACCGCCTCCGGCAGCGCGTGCAGGGCGGTCGGCACCTGCACCGCCCGCGGATCGACGCCCGGTGGCAACGCGGCGACCGCGTGCGCCAGGTGGGGGGTCAGCTGGTTGGCGTACACCGTGCCGAAGATCGCCGCCCCGAACGAGCTGCCGATCGAGCGAAGGAACGTCACGCCCGAGGTGGCGACGCCCAGGTCGGCGTAGTCGACGGTGTTCTGCACGGCGATGGTCAGCACCTGCATGCCGAGCCCGATGCCCAGGCCGAGCACGGCCATGTACGCCGACGCCTCCCAGAACCCGGTGCCGGTGTCGAGCCACGACAGCAGGTAGAGCCCGATGGTCATGCCCGCGGCGCCGGCCAGGGGGAAGATCTTGTAGCGCCCGGTGCGGCTCACCGCGTTGCCCGCGGCGATCGACGCGACGAGCAGCGCGAGCACCATCGGCAGCAGCCGGACTCCCGACGACGTCGCCGACGTGCCCTGGACGTACTGCATGTACGTCGGCAGGTAGGACAACGCGCCCAGCATCGCGAAGCCGACGACGAAGCTCATGACCCCGCCGACGGTGAACACCGGGTTGCGGAACAGCCGCATCGGCAGCATCGGCTCTTTCGCGCGCAGCTCCGCGAAGACGAACGCGGCCAGCAGCACCACCGAGCCCGCCGCCATCCCGATGATCACCGGCGAGCCCCACGCGTACTGCGTGCCGCCCCAGCTCGTCACCAGCGTGAGCCCGGTGGCGGCCAGGCCGATGAGCAGGATGCCGAGGTAGTCGACGACCGGCTTGACCGCGGCACGCGCGTTCGGCATCGCCGACGACGCGACCACCAGCACCACCAGGACCAGCGGAATGTTGACGTAGAACGCCCACCGCCACGACAGGTGGTCGACGAAGAAGCCGCCCAGCATCGGGCCGGCCACGGTGACCACGCCGAACACCGAGCCGAGCACGCCCTGGTACTTGCCGCGCTCGCGCAGCGGCACGACGTCGGCGATGAGCGCGGTCGAGGTGACCATGAGCCCGCCGCCGCCGAGGCCCTGCACCGCGCGCCAGACGATCAGCCAGACCATGCTGTCGGCGAACCCGGCGCAGAACGAGCCGGCGCCGAACACGAGCACCGACAGCTGGAACATCAGCTTGCGGCCGAACAGGTCGCCGAGCTTGCCGACGACCACGGTCATGATCGTCTCGGCGAGCAGGTAGGACGTGACGACCCAGGACAGGTGCCCGGCGCCGCCGAGGTCGCCGACGATGGTGGGCAGGGCGGTGCCGACGATGGTCTGGTCCAGCGCGGCGAGCAGCATCCCGAGCAGGACGGCGCCGAACACGGCGTTGACCCGTGCCCTGCTCAGCGGCGCGGGTCCCGGCTCGCGGGCGACCTCCGCGGTGGCCGTCATGTCCCACCCTCCTCGCTCGGCCTCCGAGGCTAGTGCGAGCTGTCCACTGTGGATAGCCACCCGTTCCGGTGACGCAAGGTCAGCTCGAAAGGCTCGAAGCCTTGCGCGCGGTAGAACGCCAAGGCGCCTTCGTTGGCAGCGTAAGCCTGCACGGTGACCTCGTTAGCGCCGTTTTCCGCGGCCCACGCGAGAAACGCGCGGACCAGGGCGGTGCCGGCGCCGGACCGGCGGTGCGCGGGGCCGACGCGCATGCTTTCCAGGACGGCGGTGACGGCGGCGGGCCGCAGCGGATCCGGTGAGCGCAGCCGTCCGATCAGGTGGCCGCCGCCGGCCAGCAGGCACAGGCAGCGCGGGTCGCCGATGAGGGCCGAGTAGTAGGCCGCGCCGTCGCGGGCGGGCCAGCCGGTGTCCATGAACGGATCCCGGCGGCCACCGTCCTCGGCGAACAGCGCCGCGGCCGAGCCGAGCAGCTCCGGGAGGTCTTCGGGGGTGCACAGGGAAACCGTCATGGTCCACCACGGTAACCGCATGATTTTTCGGAGTAAATTTCCGGCTTTCAGGGCCGCGGGCGGGCCAGGCTCTCCAGCGCGAGCTGTTCCAGCTGCCCCGCCGCCGCGGCACTTCCCCCGGCCGCGCGGAACGACTCCCCCACCGCCTCCGCGGCCCGGCGGTACGACGGCTCTCGCAGCACCTTCCCGACCGCCTCCGCAATGCGGTCCGCGTCCGGGCGGGCGAAGCGCAGCCGGATGCCCGCTCCCGCCGTCACCACCTGGGCCGCCACGATCGGCTGGTCGTCGCGGATCGGGGCCACCACCAGCGGCAGCCCGTGCCACAGCGCCTCGCACACCGTGTTGTGGCCCGCGTGGCACAGCACCGCGGCCACCCTGCTCAGCAGCGCCAGCTGCGGCACCCGCGGCCGCACCAGGACGTTCGGCGGCACCGCGGCGAGCACCCCGCCCGGGTCGGCGAGCACCGCCCGCGCGTCCAGCCGGGCGAACGCCTCGGCCGCGGCCGCCAGGAAGCCCGCGCCCGCCTCGGTGTTGGCCGTGCCCAGTGACACCAGCACCGTCGGCACGGCCGGGTCCAGCCACTCCCACGGGAAGTCCGTTGTGGACGGACGCGCGCCCAGGGCCGGGCCGACGAGCCGGACCTGCGGCGGCACCGCGGCCGGGCCGAGCAGCTCGCGGGTCGTGAACGCCAGGACGCCGTGCGGGGAGAACCGCGGGTCCGCCGTGCCGCGGCCGCCGGCGATGCGCGTGCGGAGCCCGTCGAGCAGCGACTCCACCCACTCCGCGACCTTCGGCATGCCGGACAGCGGGTCGACCAGCTCGGCCGACGTCGTCGCCGAGGTGACCCACGGCAGGCCGCGGGCCTCCGCCAGCAGCCCACCGGCCAGTGCCTGCTGGTCGGCGACCACGACGTGCGGCGCGAACGCCTCGATCGCCGCGGCCACGCCGGGCGCCATCGCGTCGGCCAGCGGGACCAGGAAGCCTTCCCACAGGTACCGCAGCGCGGCCGGGCCCTTGAGCCCGGCCGGACGCTCGCCCGCACCCGCCGGGAGGCCGCAGGAGAACACCAGCGCGTCCGGGCCCGCGAGCTGCCACAGCAGCTCCTCGTGCCCGGCCCAGGCGACCTCGTGCCCGCGCGCGGCCAGTCCGGCCGCGACGCCCACGGCCGGGTTGACGTGCCCGACCAGGGGCGGGACGACGAACAGGAACCGGGCCACTACCGCTCCCGCACCGCGGCGCGCGAGGTGTCGCGGACCCACGCGAAGACCAGCTCGATCACCTCGGCGGTTCGCTCGACCAGCACGGAATGGCCCTGGTCGGGCAGCACGACGCAGCGGCAGCCGGTCAGGTGCGCCTCGAAGTGCGGCACCTGCGCGGCCAGCCCCGAGTCGCCGCCGAAGATCGCGAACACCGGGCAGCGGACCGCGGAGAGATCGGCGGCGATCGTGGCGCTGCGCGGGATGTCCTCGGCGATGGTGGTGGTCTGGAGGATCTTGTTCGCCGCCTTCGACAGCCGGGCGGTGTGCGCGCCGTGGTGGTCGGCGATCCAGCCGATGACCTCGTCGAGGGCCAGCCGGGTCTTCGCGTCGGCGAGGCCGTCGGCCATGTGCCGGGTCCACTCCGCCGTCGGCGGCTCGCCTTCGATGACCACGGCGCTGGCCACCCGGTCGGGCCGGGCGGCGGCCAATCCGAGCGCCACCGACGCGCCGAAGGAGTTGCCGACGACGTGCACCGGCCGCGTGACCTCGCACGCGTCGAGGACCGCGACGAGGTCGCCGACGAACCGCTCCAGGCGGTACCCGGAGGCCGGGCGCGTGGTGCGGCCGTGCCCGCGCAGGTCGTACATCAGCACGTCGAGGCCGCGTTCGGCGAACGCGGGGCCGAGCGTGAAGTAGTAGCTGGCGAGGCTGTCGGTGAGCAGCCCGTGCACGCACACGACGATCGGCGCGTCGCCGTCGAGCGGCACGTCCGGCGTGAGGCGCTGGACGTGCACGTCCAGTTCGCCCGCCTGGATCCGGCTCACGCCGTCGCCCGCAGCGACGCGACGATGTACCGGACCAGTTCACCGACCGTCAGCGCGATGATCTCGTCGAGGTCGCGCTCGGCGATGAAGGTGGCGAAGTTGACGCGGTCGCCGTAGTGCTCGCGCAGCTGCCCGGACAGCGCCACGAGGTCGACGCTCTCCAGCTCGAGGTCGTCGTGGAAGGCGGTCTCCATGGTGATCCCGGTGTCGTCGAGGCCGTACTCCTCGAGCAGCTCGCGCAGCATCCCGGCCAGCTGCGCGAGCACGGTCACCTCGTTCGCGGCCGTGGTCTCGATGCTCATTCCGCGGTCTCCTTCGTCTCTTCGGTCCAGGCGACGACGTAACGGCGTGGCGGCGCGCCGGGCAGTCCGGTGACGTCGGCGCAGCGGACGCGGTAGTCGGCACCGGCGGCGCGGACGGTGAGCTCGTCCGGAGCCGCGGCCACCACCGCGAAGGCGCGGGGATCGCCGCGCAGGCCGGTGCCGAGCCGTTTCGCCACGGCTTCCTTGGCGGTCCAGAACCGGGCGAACCAGCGTTCCGGATCCCCGCTCAGGCCCGCGAACAGGGCCTGCTCCCCGGCGCCGAGCGCGGCGTCCACAGTGGACTCCGTGCGCGGGACGACCTCTTCGACGTCGATGCCGCAGGGCCCGCGCCGGGCGATCGCCACGCCGACCTCGCCGCGGTGGGCGAGCGAGATCGTCAGCGGCGGCAGCACGCGGCCGTACGCGCCGGTCACCAGGGGCCGGCCGGCGCCGTCGTTGCCGATCCGCAGCTCGGCCGGGAACATCTCGGGCTCGCCACCGGCCCAGAGGAAGTGGCGGACCGCGTCCTTCGCCGCGATCCGGCCGAGCAGCCACTGCCGCCGCCCGCGCGGCGGGCGGTGTTCGTAGACGTCGCGTTCGGGGCCGGCGAGGTAGTTGCGCATGATCAGCTCACGGGTGGCCAGGTCCGGCCACTGCTCGTGCACCAGCGCCCAGCCGCCCGGCTGCTCTTTCGACAGCGTCGCGCGCTCGGGCGTCCGGTCGGCCTGGCGGATTTCGGGGGTGCTGTCGAACCGCCGGTCGCGCCAGCCGGTGAACTCGGCCCAGACCTGGCCGTCGTGGACGAGCTGCATGTCGGCATCGAGAAACTCCCCGGTCAGGGAGGTGATCTTGACCAGGCACTCCAGCCGCTCGCCCGGCGCCGGGTGGGGGCCGTGGAACCGGATTTCGCGCATGGCCACCGGGAAGACGGTGGTGCGCTCGGTCAGCCGGGACATGATCCAGTAGCCGAGCACCTGGCCGACGTTGTCGAGCAGCGCGCCGGGAGCCGCGGGCGTCGTCAGCAGGGCCCGCACGTGCCGTTCCCCGACGGCGGTCAGCTCGGTGACGCCCTGGAAGCACGGGCCGTGGAACATCCAGCGCTCGGTGTACAGCTGGGCCGCCGTGGTGTCCGGCGCCTGTTCCGCCGACGCCGGGAACCGCCACGGCGCGGGCGCGTCCGCCGGGTACGCCGGGGCCAGCTCGACGACGGCCTGGGAATAGCCGTCCAGCGCGGCGAGCACCCGGTCCGGCCCCTGCGGACGGACGCGCACGCCGACGGTGACGGCCGGGACCGCCGTGATCCACTGGGTCAGGCGGACGTCGTGCACCGCGACCGCGCGGCGGCCGGGCGCGGCCTGCTCGGCGAAGCCCATCAGGTGGTCGATGACCGTCGTGGCCGGCACGACCGGCCAGCGGTCGCCCGGGTCGGCCCGCGGCGGCTGCTTGAAGAAGCAGTGGTCGAGCAGGTAGGGCATCGCCTCGACGGACACGGGCAGGCTGGTGTCGAGCGGTTTCGGCGCCGGGAGCCGCCGTCCCGGTCCGGCGAGCACCGTGGCGGCCAGCTCGGCGGTGTCGGCGAGAAGAGCCGCGAGTTCCGCGGCCAGCGGGCCCTTCCCGGCCAGGTCGTCCACCGCGGACCGGCGGACGGCCGGCAGGGCGATCCGGGCGCGGACCTCGTCGTCGAGGGAGATCAGCCGGCCGCCGAGGTCCAGTTTCACCGCCCGGGCCGCGGCCGGGGATTCGCCGGGCAGCCGGGTGAAGTCGACGTCGAGCCCGTCGGCCCACAACGCGGTCGCCACCCGGCGCAGCTGCGCGAGGCCGGGCCGGTGCGCCGAGTGCGCCGCCACGACGAGGTGCTCGGCCCCGTGCAGGGTGTCGCCGACCAGCGAGCCGAGCTGTCCGGCGCCGACCTGGACGAACGCGCGCACCCCGGCCGCGTGCATCGCCTGGACCAGCGGCCGGAACCGGACCGGTTCCAGCAGGTGCCGCACGAACAGCTCGCGAACCTCCGCCTCGGCGGCCGGGTATTCCGACACCGTGGTCGCCGACCAGAGCGGCAGCTTCGGCGGGTGCAAGGTGAAGCGGGCGGCGGCTTCGGCGATCGGGCCGAGGTAGGGCCGCAGCATCGGGGTGTGGAAGCCGGACCGGAACGGCAGCACCTGGGCGACGATCCCGGCGTCCCGGAAGCGCGTCACGAGGGCGTCGACCGCCGCGGCGGGGCCGCAGACCATGGCCTGGTGCGGGGAGTTGTCGTGGGAGAGCACGACGTCCGGGCGCCCGGCCAGCTCGTCGAGCACGCGGGGCGCGGGAGCGCCGATGGCGGCGAAGACCAGACCGGGGACGACGAGCGCGTCCGGGTCGAACCCGGCGAGGAACGCGTCGACCTCGGCTTCGGCGTGCACGCCCGCGACGGCCATCGCCGTCCACTCCCCCAGGCTGTGCCCGGCGACGGCGTCCGGCCGGACGCCGATCCGGCCGAGCGCCGCGTGCAGCAGCCGGCCCAGCTCGAAGACCGCGGTGCCCTGGCGGCCGACGTCCCCGACTTCGACGTCCGCGTGGTGCCACGGCAACCCGAAGTGCCGGGCGACGTCGGCGCAGTCGAGCGTCAGCTCCGATTCCAGGCCGGGGAAGACGAAGGCGAGCTTGCCGCCGCCCGGCCCGAGCAGCGGCCGGTCGGCGAACCAGACGTCGTTGCGGCCGCGCCACGCCCGGCCGCGGGCGACCGCCTTGCGCGCCAGCGCCAGCCGCTTCTGGGTCGGGTCGACGACGCCGAGCCGGACCGGGCCGTCGCCGGTCACCGCGGCGCCGGGCCGGTCGAGCAGGTCGCGTAGCTCGTCGACGCTGCCGGCGGCGAGCCGCAGCACGCGTTCGGGCTCGATCACCACGACCGGCGTCGCGCGTCCCGGGGCCTGTTCGAGGACGACGTGGGCGTTGATGCCGCCGAAGCCGAACGCGTTGACCCCGGCCCGGCGCACCTCGGCGTCCCACTCCTTCGCGGTGTCCGAAGTGGAGAACCGGGTCTTCGCGAGCGCCGGATGCGGGTCGTCGCAGTGCAGGGTGGGCAGCAGGACGCCGTGGTGCACGGCCAGTGCCGCCTTGACCAGCCCGGCGATCCCGGCGGCCGGCATCGTGTGCCCGATCATCGACTTGACCGAGCCGAGGACCGCCCTCCCCCGGCTTCCGAAGACCTCCGCCAGGGTCGCCAGCTCGGCCGCGTCGCCGGCCGGGGTCGCGGTGCCGTGTGCTTCCAGGAGCCCGAGCGAGTCCGGGGCGGCCGGGTCCAGGCCCGCCGCCGCCCACGCCTGGCGCACCGCGCGGACCTGGCCACCGGAGTCCGGGCTGGCCAGGCTCGCGGTGCGGCCGTCGGAGGCGACGCCGGTGCCGGTGATCACCGCGTAGACGCGGTCGCCGTCCCGCTCGGCGTCGGCCAGGCGCTTGAGCACGACGATGCCGGTGCCTTCGCCGATCAGCACACCGTCGGCGTCGCGGTGGAACGGCCGGATGCGCTCGGTCGGCGACAGCGCGCCGAGCTGGGTGAACACGCTCCAGAAGGTGATGTCGTGGCAGTGGTGCACGCCGCCGGCGAGCACCACGTCACAGCGGCCGGTGGCCAGCTCGCGCACGGCGTGGTCCACGGCGATCAGCGAGGACGCGCAGGCGGCGTCCACGGTGTAGGCCGGGCCGCGCAGGTCGAGCCGGTTGGCCAGGCGTGACGCGGCGAGGTTCGGCACGAGCCCGATCGCCGACTCCGGCGCCTCCGGGCCGAGCTGGTCGGTGAAGGCCTGCCGCACGGCGTCGAGCCGGTCGGCGCCCAGCTCGGGCAGCAGCTCGCCGAGCGTCCGGACGAGCTGGCCGGCGGTGCGGACCCGCTGGTCCAGCCGGACGAGCCCGGGCGTCAGGTACCCGCCGCGGCCGAGCACCACGCCGGCCTTCGCGCGGTCGGCGGGCAGGCGGTCCGGGCCGCCCGCGTCCGCGACGGCCTGCGCGGCGACCCGCAGCGCGATCAGCTGGTCGGGTTCGGTGGCGGGCACGGAGTTCGGCATGATCCCGAAGCCGGTGACGTCCACTTCGGCCAGTTCGTCGACGAACCCGCCGCGCCGGCAGTAGACGCGGTCGGCCCGGCGCTCGCCCGGCGCGTAGTGGCTGCCGTCCCACTTTTCCGGCGGTACCTCGGTGATCGCGTCGACGCCGCCGACGAGGTTGCGCCAATACGCCGCCAGGTCGGGCGCGCCGGGCAGCAGCACCGACATGCCGACGATCGCCACGCGCACGCCGGTCACCACCCGGAAGCGGTGTGGACGACGGCGCAGACGTCGGGGCGGCCCCAGGCCAGTTCCCGCAGCAGGCCGAGGGTGCCTTCCTCGGGATCGATCAGCTCGATGCCGCGGCGGGCGTAGTCGCGCATCAGCTCGGGCGTCACCATGCCGTCGTGCTCGCCGGTCGGCGCCCACGGTCCCCAGTGGACGGTCACCGCGCGCCCGGCGGGCCACCGGCGGCCGAGGGCTTCGAGTGCGTCGTTGGCGGCGGCGTAGTCGGCTTGGCCACGGTTGCCGAGTGCCGCGGCGATGCTGCCGAACAGGACCACGAACTTCGGCTCGCCCGGCAGGTCGGCGGTCGCTTCCAGGAGCGTCCCGGCACCGTCCACTTTGGTGCGGTAGACGCGGGCGAAGGACTCCGGTGCCTTCTCGGCGACGAGCTTGTCCTCGATCACGCCGGCGGCGTAGACGATGCCGTCGAGCCGGCCGTGCTCGGCGTGGATCTCCTTGACGGCCCGGTGCACGGCTTCGGCGTCGAGCACGTCGACGGACTGGTAGCGCACCGGGCTGCCGAGGGCTTCGAGCTGCCGGAGGGTGGCCCTGACCTCGCGTTCGCCCTGGATGCGGCGAACGGCCCGTTCGATCTCGGCGGGGCGCTTGAGCCCGTCGGCGATGAGGGCGGCGCGGAGGTCCTGGGCGTCTTTCGCGTGCGGGTACTGGTCGTCGGCGGGCGGGACGGGTGTCCGGCCGAGCAGTTCGACGCGGCAGCGGGTGGCGCCGACGAGGGTTTCGGCGAACCGCGCGGTGATGCCCTTGGCGCCTCCGACGAGCAGGACGACGGACTGGCGGTCGAGCCCGATCGCGGCCGCTTCGGCCACGCCGTCCCCGGCGGGGCCGGCACCGCTGCGGCCGAGCAGCCCGAGGTCGGTTTCGACGGGCTTGAGCCCGGTGCGGGCGTCGCCGTCCCGGATGACGACGGGTTCGCGGTCGGCGGTGGACAGTTCGGCGACGAAGCCGCGCGCGTCGGCGCCTTCGACGACCCGGGCGACCGTGCCGGGGTATTCGCGGGCGACGCAGCGGTAGAAGCCGCGCAGACCATCGGCCGGTCCGGCGGTGAGCAGCCACCGAGGCTGCCCGGCGAGAGCGGCCTGATACAGCGGGAAGGCGGCGGGGAGGACGGGGTCGTTGCCGGGGAGGTGCAGGTAGCCGTCGAAGCCGGGCCGGACGTCGTGACCGGTTTCGACGTGGGCGCCGAGGGAGGTCAGCTCGGCGCGGACGGCCTCGGCGAAGGAGCCGGTTCCGAGCAGGAGAAACCGGCACCCGGCGACGTCGGGATCCGGGGTGGGGGCAAGGGCGGACTCGGCCATGAGGTACCGCCTGGGCGCGACGATGACGGGCCGCGGCTCGGCGTTCGGGACATGCCCGGTCGGCGCGGCACCCACGCCGCCCGTCCCGGTGCGGCCAGGGTCGTGCCCCTCCGGCGCGGCGCCGGCGCCTCCCAGCCCACCCGGCCCGGCATCCACCGGTTGCCGCTCGACCGGAGCTGGACTCGCCGCCGTCGGCGCAACCAGCAGCTCGGCGATCCCGGCCGCGGTGCGGGCCTTCGCGAGTTCCTCCACCTCACCAGCACCGAGGCGAGCGGTCAGCTCACCAGCGATCTCCGCGCGCTTGATCGAGTCCACACTCAGATCGGCCTCCAGATCGAGGTCGGGTTCGATCATCTCCACCGGATAACCGGTCCGCTCCCCGATCACCCCCACCACCGTCTCCAGCACAGAGCGCCCCAAGGCCACATTCGGTGCGTCAGACGCAACCAAGGCGGCCTTCGGTGCGTCAGACGCAACCAGGGCCGCATTGGGGCGCTCGGCACCGATCAGCTCGACGATCCCAGCCGCCGTGCGGGCCTTCGCGAACTCCTCCACGTCACCGCCCGTCAGCCCCAGCCGGGACGCCAGCTCGCCCGCGATCTCGGCGCGCTTGATCGAGTCCACACTCAGATCGGCCTCCAGATCGAGATCCGGCTCGATCATCTCCACCGGATAACCGGTCCGCTCCCCGATCACCCCCACCACCGTCTCCAGCACAGAGCGCCCCAAGGCCACATTCGGTGCGTCAGACGCAACCAAGGCGGCCTTCGGTGCGTCAGACGCAACCAAGGCCGCATTGGGGCGCTCGGGACCGGCGGGAGCGCCCAGGAAGCCCAGCAGCACGTCGCGCTGGGCCGCGATCATCTCGCGGCTCGTGCGCAGGAAGTCCGCCACCATCGCCTCCGACGTCGGCGCCTCCGCCGTCACGCCCAGCGACACCCGCTCCGCCGGACGCAAGGCGCCCGCCGGGATCGTGCCGTCCGCGGCTCGCAGCAGGTGGCCGTCCACCGTCCAGCCCGGGCGCTTCGGGCGCGACGCCGTCGCCGCGTCGACGGCGTCGCGCCCGCGGAACAGCCAGCCCGTCTCCACCGGCACTCCCGCCACCGCCAGCTCCGCCAGCGCGTCCAGGAAACCAGGCAGGCCACGGCGGCCGCGCTCGAACCCGACCGTCCGATGCGGACGATCGCCGAGGATCGCGTCGACCTGCCCGGCCAGCACCGTCCCCGGCCCGGCCTCGACGAACACCCGCGCCCCGGCCGCGTACATCGCCTCGACCTGCTCGACGAACCGGACCGGCGCGCCCAGCTGCGCGGCCAGCTCGTCGCGGATGCCGTCCGGGTCGTCCGGGTACGGTCCCGCGGTCCGGTTGCCGTAGACCGGGACGGCGGTCCGCACCACGCCGATGGCCTCCAGCGCCCGTCCGAACGCCTCCCCGGCCGGCGCGACCAGCGGGCTGTGGAACGCGCACGCGACCGGAATCCGCTTCGTACCGAGCCCGGCCGCACGCAGCTGCGTCACCGCGGCCTCGACGTCGGGAGTCGGCCCGGAAATCACCGTCTGGCGCGGTGAGTTGTGGTTGGCCAAGACGACCCCGGACCCGGTCAGGACCGCGCGCACCTCGGCGGCCGACGCCGAGACCGCGGCCATCGCGCCGGGGTCGCCGTCCGGGATGGCGTCGACGATCGCGCCGGCGCGGGCGTGGCTGGCGTGCAGCAGCGCTTCCGGCGTCAACGCTCCGGCCGCGGCCAGCGCCGTCAGCTCGCCGTAGCTGTGGCCGCCGAGCATCGCGGGCCGGACGCCGGCGCGGCTCAGCAGCCGGAACGCGGCCAGCCCGGCGAGGCCGAGGGCCGGCTGGGCGACGCGGGTGTCGGTGACGCGCCCGGCCGCGGCCTGGCGCGCCGCCTCCCCGAACACCGCCGGGCCGAACACGACGTCGGCTGTCGGCGGGTCCAGCCGCAGGAACCGCTGCAGCTCCGGGAAGGTGACGAACAGTTCCGCGAACATGCCCGGCCGCTGGCTGCCCTGGCCCGGGAACAGCACGGCGACCTCGCCGGGCTCGTCCTCGCCGGCGAGATACACGCCTGGCGCAGGCTCACCAGCCAACGCCTTGCGCAGCACCGTAACCAGATCGTCCACAGTGGATGCGACGACAGCCAGCCGGACTCGGCCACCGGCCGCCTCCGTTCGCCGCGACGCGCTCAGGGCGAGGTCTCGCAGCCGCCACGGCTCGTGGCCCGCCGGAACTTCCGAGGCCAGTGCCAGCAGTGCCCGCGCCGCGGACTCCGTCGTGAAGGTGAACAGCTCCGCGGGCCACTCGTCGCCGGCCTGGGCGGGCGGCAGGCCGCCGTCGTATGCGCCGAGCACGACGTGGAAGTTGGTGCCGCCGAAGCCGAACGCGCTGACACCCGCGATGCGTTCCGCCGGCGGGGCGGCCCACGGCTGGGCCGCCGACTGGAACACGAACGGGCTGGTGGCGGGGTCCCACGCCGGGTTCGGTGCCGACAGGTGCAGGGTCGGCGGCTTGACGCCGGTGTGCAGCGCGAGCGCGGTCTTGATCAGCCCGGCGAGCCCGGCGGCGCACTTGGTGTGCCCGATCTGCGACTTCACCGACCCGATCGTGCAGCCACCGGGTGCGGCGCCGGCCTCGGTGAACACCTTGGTCAGCGTCGCCAGCTCGGTCCGGTCGCCGACCACGGTGCCGGTGCCGTGCGCCTCGACGAGCCCGACGCGCGCCGGCGAAACACCGGCGTTGCGGTAGGCGCGGGTCAGCGCGGTGTGCTGCCCTTCCGGCCGCGGCGCGGTGAGCCCCAGCGCGCGGCCGTCGGAAGCCGCGCCGACGCCCTTGATCACCGCGTACACGCGGTCGCCGTCGCGCTCGGCGTCGGCGAGCCGCTTCAGGGCGACGCAGGCGACGCCTTCACCGAGGGCGATCCCGTCCGCCGCGCTGTCGAACGTCGCCGACCGGCCGGTCGGCGAGAGCGCGTGCGCCGAGGCGAACAGCAGGTAGTCGTTGATGCCGTTGTGCAGGTCCGCGCCGCCGCAGAGGACCAGGTCGCTGGTGCCGGCGGCCAGCTCCTTGCAGGCGACGTCGACCGCGGTCAGCGAGGACGCGCACGCGGCGTCGACCGTGTAGTTCGCGCCGCCCAGGTCGAGCCGGTTGGCGATCCGGCCCGCGATGACGTTGGCGAGCACGCCCGGGAACGAGTCCTCGGTGATCCGCGGCAGCCGCTCGTCCAGTTCGGACGGCAGTTCGCCCACATAGGACGGCAGCACGGTCCGCAGGGTCATCGCGTTGGACAGGTCGCTGCCCGCCTCCGCGCCGAACACGACCGACGTGCGGGCCCGGTCGAACGCGCGGCCGGCGTAGCCCGCGTCGGCCAGCGCGCGGTGCGCGGCCTCCAGTGCCAGCAGCTGCACGGGTTCGATGCTGGCCAGCGACGACGGCGGGATGCCGTAGCGCAGCGGGTCGAAGCCGATCTCCGGCAGGAACCCGCCCCAGCGCGACGGCGTCCGCTCGCCCTGGCCTTCGGGGTCGTAGTAGAGCGCGGTGTCCCAGCGCTGCGGCGGGACCTCGGTGACCGCGTCGGTGCCGGCCAGGACGTTCGCCCAGAACGTGGCCAGGTCGGGCGCCTGCGGGAACATGCAGGCCATCCCGACGATGGCGATGTCCAGCGGCGCGGGCGCGGGCGGTTCCGGCGTCACGGCGCCGAAGGCGGCGGCCCGCTCGCGCAGGAACGCGGCGGCACCCTCGCCGACCGCGGTGTGCAGGTCGGCGATCGTGGTGACGGCCGAGCGCAGCACGGCGACTTCGCCCGCCATGAACATGCCTTCGGCGAGCTGGCGGTCCTCGCCGACGTCGCGCAGCTCGTCGCCGACGCGTTCGACGCCCTTGCTGGCCAGCCGGAGCCGGCCCACGTTCAGCTGTTCCAGCTGCTCCCACGCGTCACGGCTCGGCACGCCGCGCTCGGCGAGCTGCGCCTTGAGCGCTGCGTACTCCTCGGTGAACGGGCTGCGGACGCAGCGGGTGGCGTGCCCCGGCGCGGTTTCCAGCAGGTCGGTGTGCCGGGCGGCGAGCAGCTGCCGCTGGAACCCGGGCAGCACCGCGCCGGCTCCGACGGCCTCGCGCGTGAACAGGTAGGCGGTGCCCATCAGCACGCCGGCGGCGGCGCCGCGCGCGGCCACCGGGGCGGCGAGGGCGGCGACCATCGCGGCCGACCGCGCGTCGTGGATCCCGCCGGCGAACAGCAGCTGCAGGTCCGCGGCCGCGTCCGGCGCGGCCGCGAGGAAATCGGCGAGGACGCCGAGCTGCGCCTCCCACAACGGGAAGCTGCTGCGAGGCCCGACGTGGCCACCGCACTCCGCGCCTTCGAAGACGAACTTGCGGGCTCCGGCCTCGAGGAACTGCTTGAGCAGCCCGGGTGAGGGCACGTGGAGGAACGTCGCGATCCCGGCGTCTTCCAGAGCCGCGGCCTGGGCCGGGCGGCCGCCGGCGATGATCGCGTGCGAGGGCCGCAGCTCGCGGATCACCGCCAGCTGCGCGGCCTTGACGTCTTCGGCGGCGAAGCCCAGCACGCCGACGCCCCAGGGTGCGCCGCCGACGGCTTCGCGGGTCCGCTCCAGCACGTCACGGGTCTGCTGCGGGCCGGACAGGGCCAGCGCGACGAACGGGAGCGCCCCGGCCGCGGCGACTTCGGCGGCGAACGCGGGCTGGTCGCTGACGCGGGTCATCGGGCCCTGCGCGATCGGCAGCGCGGTCCCGAGCGCGCGGCTGCCCGCGGTGCCGGGGCCCAGCACCGGGGTTTCGCCGCGCAGCGCTTCGCCGACGGCGTCGGCGATCCCGCGGACCGCCGCGGTCACCGTGCCCCAGCGGTCGCGGAACCGGGCGGCGAGGAAGACGTCCTGGCCCGCTTCGACGGGTTCGGCGCCGCGGCGGGCCAGCACGCGCACGCCGTCGACGACGGTCGTCTCGGAGCCGTCGAGCCCGGTCAGGCCGGCGGTCAGCCTCGCCGGGAGCTCGGCTTCCGGCAGCAGCGCGAGCTGGGTGTCGACGACGACCCCGGCCGCGCCGCCGGCGACCGCGGCCGCGGCGGTGTGCGGGCCGATCCCGCCGGCGGCCCACACGGGGACGTCGAGGGTTTCGTCGGCCAGCAGCGCCTGGAGCAACACGAACGTGCTGAGGTCACCCGTCCGGCCGCCGCATTCGTGACCGCGCGCGATCAAGCCGTGGGCACCGCCGGCGACGGCCCGGGCGGCCGACGCCGCGCTGCCGACTTCGGCCAGCACCCGCCGTCCCGGGAAGTCCCGCGCGGTGCACGGCGTGTCTTCGGTCAGCAGGACGGTCGCCGCGGCCTCCGGCAGGTCCACCGCCGAGCGCGTCAAGCGGACACCGAATACCGGGACGTTCCACTCGCCGAGCAGGGCGAGCTCTTCGCCGGCGGCACCGCCGGTCAGGTCGAGCACGCCGAGCCCGCCGCCGCGCGCGGCGGCCGCGACGCCGCGTGCCGACGGCCACCGCAACGGCGACACGGCGACGACCAGGTCGGCCGATCCGCGGTCGGCTTTCGAGACACGCATGGGAACTCCGCTACGCACGAAAGAGTGATGGCAACGGGGTGTACTTAAGCGGGTTCCGGCCGTCGTCGTCAACAACCCACGACATTTTCGTCTCGCCGGTTCAGAAAATGCGGGATCGACCAGCCCGGGGACGCAAGAATTTAACGTCGCCGTCACGTTCCACGCGCCGGGAAGCCCGCCGCGGGGGCGGGACCTGCGGTCCGTGTGCCACACACCTCCGGATGGGGCAAGCCATTTCAGCCACTGGACGCAGTGCGGCTGATCACACCGGACCACGGCGTCCGGCGGGCGTCGCCTTTTCCCGGGCAGCACAAAAGGCCGTGGCGGCGAAACCGGCCACGACTCGTCAGCACGCCCGGCAGGAGGCGAATCGACGGAATTCCGGATTGCCCGGCACACATTGTTCCCGCGCTTTTCCCGACCGGCGCCGACCCGCTCCCCGGAACCGCTCCTTTCGCCTTCCCCGCGACCGATCCGTCCACTGTGGATTTGCGGACGCCCCGGATTCGCCGTGCTCACCGGAGGCGAACCGGGCGACCCCGCGCTCCCCCACCGGCCGCGGCCCGCCCGGCGAGCGGGGCGACTGCGGGTATTCAGCCGGACACCATGGGTACCTCCAGTCCCGTGCCCTACGGGTTTTCGACAAGAATTTTCCACTCTTCGATGACAGGTTTTCCCTAGAAGAAGCTGAAAGCGATTCGCGTACCGATCGGTAGCAGTGGACAGATCGTCTATGCTTTGACGTACTGTCCAAGCGTGGAGGTGGCTGTGGAGTACTGGTACGCCGACGAGCGTTCGTGGACGCGTTACCCGGGCGACCCGCTCCGCTGGCGCGGCGACGACGGGGCGCCGTTGACGGTCACTCCGCTCACCGGTCTGCGACCCGGCGACGTCGACACGGGAGTCCGGTCGCTCTGGCGCTACCGGGCCGCCCTCCCCGGCGACCTGCGCCCGGTCTCGCTCGGCGAGGGCTGCACGCCGCTGGTGCCGCGGCCGTGGGGCGAGGGCGACGTGCGGTTCAAGCTCGAGTGGTTCAGCCCGACCGGCAGCTTCAAGGACCGCGGGTCGAGCGTGATGATCTCCGCGCTGGCGGCCGCCGGTGTCACGGAGCTGCTGGAGGACAGCTCCGGCAACGGCGGCTCGTCGGTGGCGGCCTACAGCGCGGCCGCCGGGATCGCGGCGACCGTGCTGGCGCCGGAGGACACGTCACCGGCGAAGGTGCTGCAGGCCCGCGCGTACGGCGCGACCGTCGAGCTGGTGCCCGGGACACGCGACGACACCGCCGCGGAAGCCGTCCGCCGGTCGGCGCGGACGACGTACGCCAGCCACAACTGGCACCCCTTCTTCCTGCAGGGCACCAAGACACTGGCGTACGAGCTGTGGGAGGACCTCGGCTTCCGCGCGCCGGACGCGATCGTCACGGTGGCCGGCGCGGGCAGCATCGTGCTCGGCTGCGACCTCGGGTTCGGCGAGCTGCTGGCCGCCGGGTCGATCGCGCGGCGGCCGCGCCTGCTCGTCGCGCAGCCGCGCAACTGCTCCCCGCTCGACGCCGCGTTCCACGACCGGCAGCCGCCGCCGTTCGCCCTGACGGTGGCCGAGGGCACGGCGATCCGGCAGCCGGTGCGGCTGCCGGAGGTCGTCGCGGCGATCCGCCGGTCGGGTGGCGACACCGCGGCCGTCACCGAGGACGCCATCGCCGCGGCGGCCCGCCGGCTGGCGTCGCTGGGTCTCTACGCGGAGCCGACCAGCGCGACCGCCGCCGCGGCCGTCGACGTCTTCCGCGCGCGGGGCGCGATCCGGCCGGGCGAGACGACGGTCGTCGTGCTCACCGGATCCGGCTTGAAGGCGGCCGACAAGCTGCGGGAGCTGATCGGATGACCGAGGACGAGCTGCTGCTGCGCGAGGCCGAGAAGATCGCGCGGGCGGTCGGGCGGATGTTCCCCGGCTTGTGCGAGGTCGTGCTGCACGACCTGCGGGACCCGGCCCACGCGGTCCGCGCGATCGAAGGCGGCCTGTCCGGCCGCGCGGTCGGCGACCCGGCGACCGAGCTGGGCCTGGCGCGGATCGCCGACCCGGGCTTCCCGGACGTGCTGCAGAACTACCCGAACCGCTTCCCCGACGGCCGCCCGGCGAAGAGCACGTCGATCGGCATCCGCAACCGCGACGGCGAATACGTCGCGGCCCTGTGCCTCAACCTGGACGTGTCCCTGCTCGGCTCGGCGGCCCGCGCCCTGACGCGCCTGGCCCGCACCGACGAACCGGCCCCGCTGGCGGAGTCCCTGCGCGCCCGGACCGGCGACGAGCTGCGGGCGCTGGTCGAGGACTACGCGACCGAACGCGGCCACACCCCGCGCAGCCTGCCCGCCGCGGGGAAGAAGGCGCTGGTGCGGCTGCTGAAGGAACGCGGATTCCTCGAGCTGAAGAACGCGGTGCCGGTCGTGACCGACCTGCTCGGGATCTCGCGGGCCAGCGTCTACAACTACCTGCGCTGAGTCAGAAGACCGACCAGCCGGTCAGCGTGGTGAACCGGTCCAACGCGGACACGCCCGCCACCGAGTTCCCGCGCGCGTCCAGCCCCGGGCTCCACACGCAGACCGCGCACCGGCCCGGCACGATCGCGACGATGCCGCCGCCCACGCCGCTCTTGCCGGGCAGGCCGACGCGGTAGGCGAACTCGCCCGCCGCGTCGTAGGTGCCGCACGTCAGCATCACCGCGTTGATCCGCTTCGCCGCGCTGGAGTCCAGGAGCCGGGTGCCGTCGTCGCGGACGCCGTGGCGAGCCAGGAACAGCGCCGAGCGGGCGACGTCCGCGCAGCTCATCGCGATCGAGCACTGCCGGACGTACTGGTCGAGCACCGACGGCACCGGGTGGCGCATGTTGCCGTAGGACGCCATGAAGTACGCGAGCGCGCGGTTGCGATCGGCGTGGGCGGCCTCGGACGCGGCCACCTCGGGGTCGACGTGGATGTCCGCCCGGCCGCACTCCGCACGGAGGAAACCGAGCAGCGCGTCCGCCGCGTCGCCGTGCCGGGCCAGCTCGTCGGTCACCACCAGCGCGCCCGCGTTGATGAACGGGTTGCGCGGGATGCCGTCCTCGTTCTCCAGCTGCACCAGCGAGTTGAACGGGTTGCCGGACGGTTCGCGCCCGACCCGCGCCCACACGCCCTCGCCGTGCGAAAGCGCCAGCGCCAATGTGAACACTTTGGACATGCTCTGCAGGGAGAACGGCTGTTCCCAGTCGCCGGTGCCGTGCAGCGAACCGTCCACTTCGGCCACCGCCATGCCGAACCGCCGCGGCGCCACCCGCGCCAGCGCGGGAATGTAGTCGGCGACGGCGCCCCGGCCGATGTCGGCCGAGACGTCGCCGGCGATCCGGTCCAGCAGCGCCGCGAGGTCCACGGCGTCAGCCTAGAAGCGCCGTCCGGCCGGACGCGCGGCGGCCCTGTCAAATCGAAACCGGGCGGCAGCGAGGAAAACCACGCCGTGACCTCCGGCACACCTTAAGTCTTCCTTAGGCTTCTTGGTGACCTGCCGCACTCGCTCTAGCGTCTGGCAACCATGGATTCCTCGCTGCTCACCGAAAAAGGTGAAAGCTACTCGAAAGCACTGGGCAACCGCCAGGTGCAGATGATCGCCATCGGCGGCGCGATCGGCGTCGGGCTGTTCCTCGGCGCCGGCGGCAAGCTCCACCAGGTCGGGCCGTCGCTGATCTTCTCCTACGCGATCTGCGGCGTGGCCGCCTACTTCGTGATGCGCGCGCTCGGCGAGCTGGTCCTGCACGAGCCGAGCTCCGGCAGCTTCGTCACCTACGCGCGGAAGTTCATCGGCCCGTGGGCCGGGTTCGCCTCGGGGTGGATGTACTGGGTGAACTGGGCGATGACCGGCATCGCGGAGATCACCGCGGTGGCGATCTACGTGCACAAATGGCTGCCGCACGTGCCGCAGTGGATCACCGCGCTCGTCGCGCTCGGAGTGCTGCTCACCGTGAACCTGCTTTCGGTGAAGCTGTTCGGCGAACTGGAGTTCTGGTTCTCGGTGATCAAGGTGCTGGCCATCGTCGTCTTCCTGGTCACGGCCGTCGGTCTGGTGCTCACCGGCGCCGACATCGGCGGCACCCCGGCCGGCGCGCACAACCTGACCGGCCACAGTGGATTCTTCCCGGCCGGGGTCGGCATCGCCCTGATGACGTTGCAGGCGGTCATCTTCGCCTACTCGGCCATCGAGGTCGTCGGCATCGCGGCCGGCGAGACCAAGGACGCCCGCAAGGTGCTGCCGAAGGCGATCAACGGCGTCGTCTGGCGGATCGGCGTGTTCTACGTCGGGTCCGTCCTGATGCTGGCGATGCTGCTGCCGTGGCCGTTCTACAACGCCGGCGAGAGCCCGTTCGTCACGGTGTTCAGCAGGCTCGGCATCCCGGGCATCGGCGACGTGATGAACGCCGTCGTGCTCACCGCCGCGCTCTCCAGCGTCAACTCCGGCCTCTACTCGACCGGCCGGATCCTGCGTTCGCTGGCCGAGCGGGGCGAGGCGCCGTCGTTCGTCAGCCGGATGAGCGGCAGGCACGTGCCCTACGGCGGCATCCTGTTCACCTCGGTCGCCTACCTGTTCGGCGTGGTGCTGAACTACCTGGTGCCGAAGGAGGCGTTCGACATCGCCATCGCGATCGCCTCGCTCGGGGTGATCACGACCTGGGCGACGCTGGTCTTCTGCCAGCTGCGGCTGCGCCAGGCGGCGCTGCGCGGCGAGCTGGAGCGGCCGTCCTACCGGATGCCGTGGGCGCCCTACAGCGGGTGGGCGACGCTGGGCTTCCTGGCGCTGGTGGTGGTCCTGATGGGCTTCTCCGACGGCGCGGAGAAGATCGCGTTCTCCTCCATCCCGGTGCTGGTGGTGGTGCTGGCGGTGGGCTGGCGCGTCGTCTCGAGGCGGCGGGAACGCACCCCGGCCGGGTAGCGGGACGGCCGCGGGCGGGCATACTCGACGCGTGTCCCCGAGCAGCACGGAACCCCGGCGGGTGACGATCCACGACGTGGCCCGCTCCGCCGGGGTGTCCCGGCAGACCGTGTCGCGCGCGCTGAACGACAAGGCCGAGATCGACGGCTCGACCAAGCAGCGCGTCCTCGACGCGGCCCGGGAGCTCGGGTACCGCCCGAGCCGGTTCGCCCGCGGCCTGGTCCGGCCGGACACCACCACCGTCGGCCTGGTGGTGGCGGACCTGCTCAACCCGTTCTTCACCGAGGTCGCCTCCGGGGCGCTGGAGGCGGCGCGGGCCCGCGGGTGGCACGTCGTCGTGTACGACACCGCCGGCGACGCCGAGCAGGAGCTCGCGACGCTGCGCGTCATCGGCACGCAGGTCGACGCCGTCGTCGGCTACTTCGGCCGGTCCGAGGAGGACCTCGACCGCTTCACCGCGGGCATTCCCGTGGTGCTGATCGGCCGCGAACCGCGCACGCCGCGGTTCAGCGGCATCGCGATCGACGGCGAGGACGGTGTCCGTGACGCCGTCGCCCACCTCGTCTCGCGCGGTCACCGGCGGATCGGGATGCTGGACGACGAGGGCGGCAGCGAGCCGAGCGTCCGGCAACGCTGGTTCCGGCGGGCCGTGGCCGAGCACGGCATCGCCCTCGCGCCCGGGTGGATCACCGGCGCCGCCCAGACCGTCGACGGCGGCGGCGCGGCGCTGGCCACCCTGCTCGCCGCGCACCCCGACGTCACCGCCGTGTTCGCCTTCAACGACGTCATCGCCATCGGCGCCCTGCGCGAAGCCCGCCGGTTCGGCCTGCGCGTGCCCGCCGACCTCGCGGTGATCGGCTTCGACGGCCTGGCCCTCGGCACCCTGGTCGAACCGGAGCTGTCCAGCGTCGCCGTCGACACCCGCGCGCTCGGCGCGCTGGCCGTCGAGCAGGCCGCGCGGCTCGTGACCGGTGCCGTGCCGCTCCGACCCGCCGAGCTGGTCGTCCGCGCCGCCCTCCACCTGCGCGAATCCGCCTGATCCCTTGACACTCCCGCGTGCCGCCACGCACACTTCCGAGCGTGCCGTGAACGTTCACGGGAGCGTTCACGGCGAGCGTGGGAAGGACGCCATGTCGTACGTCGAAGACCCGGGACCCGGCTACGGCGCGCTGCCTCCGCGCGCGGCCTTCACCTCCGACGCGCCGTCGCTGTCGCTGAACGGCACCTGGCGGTTCCGGCTCTCGCCGAGCGTCGCGGCCGCACCGCCCGGCGTCGAAGGCGACGAGTTCGACGACTCGGCGTGGGACGAGCTGCCGGTGCCGTCGCTGTGGCAGCTGCACGGCCACGGCCGGCCCGCTTACACGAACGTGCACTACCCGTTTCCGGTCGACCCGCCGCACGTCCCGTCGGAGAACCCGACCGGCGACCACCGGCTGCGCTTCGACCTGCCGGCGGACTGGCCCGCCGGGCCCGCCGTGCTGCGCTTCGACGGGATCGACTCGTGCGGCCGGATCTGGCTCAACGGTGTCGAACTGGGCGTCACGAAGGGCAGCCGGCTGCCGTCGGAGTTCGAGGTGGGCCCGCTGCTGCGGCCGCGGGGCAACGTCCTGGCCGTGCGCGTGCACCAGTGGTCGGCCGGCAGCTACCTCGAAGACCAGGACATGTGGTGGCTCTCGGGCATCTTCCGGTCGGTGACGCTGCTCGCCCGGCCCGCCGGTGGCATCGGCGACCACTGGATCCGCGCGGACTACGACCACGAGTCCGGCCTCGGCACGGTCCGCGTCGAGACCGGGCCGGACGTCGTCCTCGACATCCCCGAACTGGGCGTCTCCGGGCACCCGGCGGGCGAGCCGCTGGCGCTGCCGGTCGAGCCGTGGAGCGCCGAGACACCGCGGCTGTACGCGGGAACACTGTCCACCGCGGCCGAGCGGGTGCCGGTGCGGATCGGGTTCCGGACCGTGACGATCGAGGACGGGCAGCTCGAGGTCAACGGACGGCGGCTGCTGCTGCGCGGGGTCAACCGCCACGAGCACGACCCGCGCACCGGCCGGGTCGTGTCCCCGGAGACCGCGCTGGCCGACGTCCTGCTGATGAAGCGCCATCACGTCAACGCCGTCCGGACCAGCCACTACCCGCCGGATCCGGCGTTCCTCGAGCTCTGCGACGAGTACGGCCTGTGGGTGATCGACGAGTGCGACCTGGAGACCCACGGATTCGGGCCGCTGGGCTGGGACCGCAACCCGAGCGGCGAACCGATGTGGGCCGAGGCCTGCCTCGACCGGATGCGGCGCACGGTGGAACGGGACAAGAACCGGCCCAGCGTCATCCTCTGGTCGCTCGGCAACGAGAGCCACACCGGGGAGAACCTGGCGCGGATGGCCGCGTGGGTGCGTCACCGCGACCCGACGCGGCCGGTGCACTACGAGGGCGACCACGACTGCTCCTATGTGGACGTCCACAGCCGCATGTACGCCACACCGTCCGAAGTGGAGCGGATCGGGCAGCGGGACGACGCGAACGCGCGGCGCCGGGAGCTGCCGTTCCTGCTCTGCGAGTACGGGCACGCGATGGGCAACGGCCCGGGCGGGCTGCTGGAGTACCGGGAGCTGTTCGAGCGGTACCCGAACTGCCAGGGCGGGTTCGTCTGGGAATGGATCGACCACGGGCTCGTCACGGCGGATCATTTCGCCTACGGCGGCGACTTCGGCGAGCCGATCCACGACGGCAACTTCGTCATCGACGGCCTGGTCTTCCCGGACCGGACGCCGTCGCCCGGGCTGGCCGAGTACGCGAAGATCATCGAGCCGGTCCGGGTCGGCCCCGACCCGGCGGGCATCCGGGTGTCGAACCACTACGACTTCCGCTCGACCGCGCACCTGGCCTTCACCTGGGTGCTCGAGGACGAAGGAACGGCGGTCGCCCGGGGTGTCCTCGACGTTCCGGTGGTCCATTCCGGACAGAGCGTCGTGGTGCCACGGCCCGATTTGCCTGTCACGCGCGGCGAATCCTGGCTGACGGTCTCGGCGGTATTGGCGGACGCGACCGCGTGGGCGCCGGCCGGGCACGTCGCCGGGTGGGGCCAGCTGCTGGTGTCGCCCGCACCGCCGCGGCCGTCCCGCCCGGCGCGGGGGCCGGTGTTCCGCACGGCCGGGCGGCTGATCCTGGGCGACGGCGAGTTCGACCCGGCGACGGGCGCGATGACGACGTTCGGCGGGCACGCGGTGCGCGGACCGCGGCTGGACGTCTGGCGCGCGACGACGGACAACGACCGCGGCGCGTCGGCCGGGCGGCCGGACGCTTCGCTGTGGCGCGAGGCGGGCCTGCACCGGATGCAGCACCGCGTGATCGGTGTCGACGCGGACGGGGACGAGCTGGTGGTGCGGACCCGCGTCGCCCCGCCGGCGCAGGCGTTCGGCTTCTTCGCCGACTACACGTGGACGGCGTTCGACGACGGCTTGCGGCTGCGCGTGGCGGTGACGCCGGACGGCCCGGTGCCGGAGACCATCCCGCGCCTCGGGCTGACGATGGCGGTGCCGGGCACGTTCGGCTCGGCGGAGTGGTTCGGCGGCGGCCCCGGCGAGGCGTACCCGGACAGCAGGCAGGCGGCGCGCATCGGGCGGTTTTCCAGCAGCGTGGACGGCCTGCAGACGCCGTACGTGTACCCGCAGGAGAACGGCAACCGGATCGACGTGCGCTGGGCGCGCCTGACCGACCCGGACGGCAGGGGCATCCGCATCGACGGCGACCCGCGGTTCGCGTTCACGGCCCGCCGCTGGACGGCGGCGGAACTGGAGGCGGCCCGGCACACGTCGGACCTGGTGGCTGGACCGTGGGTGCACGTGACACTGGATACGGCCCAGCACGGCCTCGGGTCGGCATCCTGCGGGCCCGGCGTGCTGCCGCCGTACCGGCTGGTGCCGCAGAAGACGGAGTTCTCGCTGCTGTTCAGTACGTCTCGATAAGTCTCATAAATCGTCTCATTTAATCCTCGCCAGGCAAGTGGCGGTAGATCGTCGCACGGGAGACGCCGAGTGCGGTCGCGATGTCGGCCGGTGTCTCGCCCGCGGCGTAGCGGCGACGGGCCTCTTCGATCGTCTCACGGCTCATCGCCGGGGGCCTGCCTCGGCGAGAAGCGCCCGAAGGCCACATTGGGTGCGCAAGACGCAACCAAGGCGGCCTTCGGTGCGTCTCGCGCAACCAAGGCCGCCTTCGGTGCGTCTCACGCAACCAAGGCCGCCTTGGGGCGCTTGCGGGCCGACCTCGGGGCCGTCAACTTCGTAGCATCGGTGGGTACAGCAGCTCCGCCCTCCCTCGCCGGTACAGCCGGGCCGGGCGGCCGCCGTCGCGGGTTGTCGTTCGGCCTGTCGGCTCCAGCAGGCCCTCCGCGCCCGTCACCTTGCGGTGGAAGTTGCGGGGGTCCAGGCGCGTGTCCCACACCAGCTCGTACACCCGGCGCAGCTCCGCCACCGTGAACTCCGGGGCGCAGAACGCCGTGGCCAGCGGCGAATACTCCAGCTTCGCCCGGGCCCGCTCGACGCCGTCGGCCAGGATGCGGTCGTGGTCGAACGCCAGGTGCTCCTGCCTCAGCGCGCGCACCGGGGCCCAGCGGGCCTCCGCCGCGTCCGTGCCCGCTCGCGGTGCCGGCAGGTCCGGGGCCAGTGCCAGGTAGGCCACCGTCACCACCCGCATCCGGGGGTCGCGGTCCGGTGCGCCGTAGCCGCCCAGCTGTTCGATGTGGACGGTGCCGGGGGCCAGTCCCGTTTCCTCCGCCAGCTCGCGCCGCGCCGCGTCGGCCAGGTCCTCGTCCTCGCGGACGAAGCCGCCCGGCAGCGCCCACTCCCCCAGGTACGGCGAGACGCCCCGGCGCACCACCAGCGCGCACAGCTCGTCCCCGGTCAGGGTGAGCACGACGAGGTCGACGGTGACGGCGAACGGCGGGTGACCCATGCCACCACCCTACCGGCTAATCGTCAGCTTGACGATTAGACCCGTCACCCAATATCGTCAGCCTGACGATAAGAGGAGGGCTCATGGCCGACATCGACCGCCGGTTCGGGTTCCGGCACTTGCGCGGGGCACCCACCGTCCACATCCGCCACTACCGCCGGGGCGAGCTGGCGCACGACGGCGTCGGGCTGTCGTTCTGGTTCCGGCCGCTCACCGCGGTCATCTCGGAGGTCCCGGTCGACGACCGCGAGCTGCCGCTGCTGTTCCACGCCCGCACGGCCGACTTCCAGGACGTCACCGTCCAGCTCGCCCTCACCTTCCGGATCGAGGATCCCGCGCTGGCCGCGCAGCGCATCGACTTCTCCATCGACCCCGACACCGGACGCTGGCGCAGCGATCCGCTCGGCCAGATCAGCGGGCTGCTCACCGAGAACGTCCAGCAGTACGCCGTCGAGGTGCTGACCCGCACGCCGCTGGAAACCGCGCTCGTCGACGGCGTCCGGGCGGTCCGTGACCGGATCCGCGCCGGGCTCGCCGAGGAGGACACGCGCCTGGCACAGACCGGCTCGGCCGTCGTCGACGTCCGTGTCGTCGCCATCCGGGCCGAGCCGGAGGTCGAAAAAGCCCTGCAGACGACCGCGCGGGAGAAGGTGCAGCAGGAGGCCGACCGGGCGACCTACGAGCGCCGCGCGCTGGCCGTCGAGCGCGAGCGCGCCATCGGCGAAAACGAGCTGCAGAACCAGATCGAGCTGGCACGCCGTGAGGAGCAGCTGCTCGCCCAGCGCGGCGCGAACGCCCGGCGGCAGGCCGAGGAGGCCGCGGCGGCGAGCCGGATCGAAACCGAGGCACAGGCCCTCCGCCGGGAACGCCTCACGCAGGTCGAAGCGGACGGCAAGCGCGCACTCGGCGAAGCCGAAGCGGCCGGGGAAGCCGCGCGGCTGGCGGCGTACCGCGATCTGCCCGAGGGTGTGCTGACCGGGTTGGCACTGAAGGAGCTGGCCGGCAACCTGCCCCGGATCGACAACCTGGTACTGACGCCGGATCTGCTGGCTCCGCTGCTGACCAAGCTGGGCGCGCGGTCGTGAGCCTCGCGCCGCGTGTCGTGCTGGTGCACCGGCGCACCGAGCTGGCCGAGCTGGTGGCCCGGCACGGCACGCGCGGCCAGGCGGAGTTCTTCCTCCGCACGCGCGGCCGCGATCTCGCCGAGGTGACCGCGGCCGACGCCGCCGTGCGCGTCGCGCTGGCCACCGCGTCGGCGGCCATCCCGCTGGACTGGCGCCGCGGCGAAGTCGAACGCGCCGACCTCGACCGGTTCCTGTTCACCCCGGAGGACGTCGTCGTCGTGGTCGGCCAGGACGGCCTGATCGCCAACGTGGCCAAGTACCTCGACGGCCAGCCGGTGATCGGCGTGGCCCCTACCGCGCCGGGCGTCCTGGTCAAGCACCCGCCGGACGCCGTCGCGGACCTCCTGCGCAGCACCGGAACGGTCGAGCACCGGACCATGGCGCAGCTGACCGCGGACGACGGGCAGCGGCTCCTGGCGCTCAACGAGATCTACCTGGGCCACGCCGGGCACCAGACGGCCCGCTACCGGCTGGCCGCCGGCGGGACGGCGGAACGCCAGGCGTCGTCGGGAATCCTGGTCGGGACGGGCACCGGCGCCACGGGCTGGTGCGGCTCGGTGTGGCGGGAACGCCACAGCGCGCTGCGCCTGCCCGGGCCCGGCGAGGCCCGGCTGGTGTGGTTCGTCCGGGAAGCGTGGCCGTCGCCGTCGACGGGCACCGAGCACACCGAAGGCGACCTCACGGACACGCCGCTGACCGTCGAGGTCGAGTCCGACCGCCTGGTCGCGTTCGGCGACGGCCTGGAAGCCGACACGGTCGCGCTCACCCGCGGCCAGACGGCGACGTTCGCCCCGGCGGCGAAGACCGTCCGCCTCGTGCGGTGACCGGCGGCCCGGCACGCCGAGGGGGCGTGCCGGGCCGCCGGCGGGTCAGGTGCCGTAGCGGGCCTTGACGATCGACGGCGTGTCGAGGTTGCGGCCCGCGTCGATGTTCTGCGCCAGCCTCAGGTATTGGCCCTCCGCCCACATCAGCGGGCCTGCGCTGCCGGTCGGGCGGCCGAGCCCGAAGCAGCCGACGTCCGCGCGGTCCCACACCTGCTCGGGGACGAAGTAGCCGTCGTTGGCCGAGTCGGCCATCGACTTGAGGTACACCGCCGCCGACCGGCCGTTCGCCAGCTCGTACTCGCCGCGTTCGCCCGACAGCACCGGCCACAGCCGCCCGAACCGCTGACTGCCGTTCGCGGGCCAGCCACTGCAGTTCGCGGTGCTCTCGCCGTAGTTGTCGTGCGGGTAGCGGTGGAAGTAGACGTCGCCGTCGGGCAAGGTCACCTGGACGGCGGAGTTGCCGTCGGACGCGGCGGCCGTCGGCGCGACGGAGTTCGCGATCGTGGTGTCGCCCGCGGGGCGGATACCGAGCCGCACGAGGTCGAGGAAGCCGAAGTCGGTGACGTCGTGCTCGTAGAAGCAGCCTTCGTCGAAGCAGATCGTCGCGGTGTCGTTCGGGTTCCCGGCGCGGTCGAGGCGCTCGTAGTACGTGTGCCCGCCCCAGTAGCCGGACGTCGTCACGGTCCAGCCGGCCAGGGAGCTGCGCCAGGAGTCCGCTGTGGACTCCCACGTCGTCGCGCTCGCGGTGTCGCCGTTCGCCCGGGCGATGGCTCCGGCGGCGATCAGACCGGCGACCTCCGCGGCCACCGAGGACGGGGACTTGCCGTACTGCTCCTCCCACCGCTCGGTCGTGTCCGGCCCGGTCGCCACGATGTGGTTCGCCGTCGTCTTGACCTTGGCGTACGTCGAAGCGTCGGTGAGGCCGGTCAGCCAGGCCAGCAGGATCGCGTCGGCGTCCTGGTCGAGCTGCTCGCAGCAGCCGAGCTGCTGGGCACTGGCGCCCGCGACGCCGGAAACCGGGCTGTAGCGCGGAAACGAGCCGGCCGGGTACGTCGTGCCGTCGCCGGCGGTGGAGCTGCCGATCCACTGCGAGTTCCACAGGAACTGGGCCATCCGCGTGGCCTGGGCGCTGTCGCCGGCGGCGAGCAGGCCGGTCGCCTGCTGGTAGAGGTCACGGCCCCAGACGCGGTGGTAGCCGTCATTGAGGTGGTCGCCGTTCGTGAAGTCGCCCCACGGCGTCGCCAGGCCAGCGACGCTCGCACCCGGGTGCTGCTTGTCCTCGGCCGTCTTCAGCGCCATCGCCGCGACGTAGTAGGCCCGCCGCCGCTGCGTGTCGCCCGAAACGCTGGCCGGAGCGGGTTTCAGGCTGCCCACGTAGGAGTTCCAGCCGCTGCGGTAGGACGCCGAGACGTTGGCGAACCCGCTGCTCAGCGAGCCGCTCGCGGCGGACGAGGCGGCCGCCGCCGTGGCGCCGTAGCCGAGCGCGACGGTGAACGTCGTGTCCGTCCCGACCGGGATCTGTCCGCACTGGACGACGTTGCCGGTGCCGGAGACGGCGTCGAACTGGTTGTTCAGGGTCCTGTCGGCGCGCAGGTCGACGAGGCAGTCGCTGCCCGCGCCGCTGTAGCCGTTGTCGTGCGCGGTGAAGCCGGTCGAGACGCGCAGTGCGGAGACGACCGTGGTGGCCGTGCCGCCGAACAGCGTCTCGGTGCCGCTCGCCATCAGGGCGCCGGAGGAGTCCCACCACGCGTTGTCGTTCGACCCGCCACCCGCCATCGACGGGTTGGCCAGCAGGTAGAGCCGGTAGCTGCCGCCGTCGAGCGACTGGAACCGCGTGCTGGTCACGAGCGTCGAGCGGGCCGGGTCGGTGACGTAGTCGGTGGTGATCCGGTACTTGCCGCTCTTGGCGGTGTTCGTGACGGTATACTGCAGGGCCTTCTCGTCGGGCATCGAGACGACGTGGTTCGTGGCGTCGCGTTCGAGGTCGACGAAGCTCGATCCGTCGGTGACGACGTACTGCATGTCCTGCATGTCCGGCACGTCGGCGCGCGGGTAGAACACCTCGGACGTGACGCCGTTGGCGACGGTGAACCAGACCGGGCTGGCGGTCGTCGTCGAGGTGCCGAGCGCGGACTTGTTGCCGGTGGCCCAGGAGGCGCCGCCACCGCAGCAGTCGGTGGCGGTACCGCTCGCCAGTGCCGTGCCGGGCAGCGCCCCGGCCAGCAGAACTCCCGCTCCGGCGCAGGCCAGGACCGCTTTCCACCTGATCATCGGACCCTCCGACGGCGTTGTCGTCAATATGTTGCGAGCCGCAACATATTGAGCCACGCGTCGATGACAGGCAATGTCCGATCGACCTGAACCGATCCAGCCCTCGCCGGACGGATCAGGCGTCGGCGATGCGGTCCAGCCACTCCGCGAGCAGGACACGCTCGGCAGCGGTCAGCGCCGTGGCGCCGTCGAGACCCGCGCGCAGCGCGATCGCCCGCTCCGGGAGAGCCGATCCGGACGGCGCTTCGGCGTCGGTGAGAATCCGGGCGAGGACGGTCTCGCGAGCCGTCGCCGACAGCTCCGGGTCGCGCTCCGCCTCCGGTGTCGCGATCAGCGACAGCACGACGCCCATCCCCGTCGAGTGCACCAGCCGCGCCGCGCGGTCGACACTCACCCGCAGCCGGCCCGCCGCCGCGACCCGCTCGACGATGCCGCGGAGCATCCCTTCGGCTTCGCGCGCGGCCGGCGAGGTGCGGCCGGGACGCGCGTCGCCGTACATGAGCACGTAGAACTCCGGGCGCGAGAGGCCGAACTCGAGGTGCAGGTCCCAGCCACGCCGCAGGTCCTCGACGGCGTCGCCGGTCGACCCGAGGGCACGCTTGCTCGCCAGGTACTCGTCGAAGCCGTACGCGGCGACCGCGTCGAGCAGGCCGTCCTTGTCGCCGAAAAGGCGGTACAGCGCCGGCGGCTGCACGCCCGCCGCCGCGCTCACCGCGCGCGTCGAGAGGCCGTCGCGCCCCTCCGCCACCAGCAGGGCGGCCGCCGCTTCGAGGATCCGCTCGCGGGTGTCCGCCGCCGTCTTCGTCACCATGGTTCCAATGATAACAAATCCTCGATAGCGCATGTTCAATATCGCTGATATCTTAATGGCGATATCGATGGAACCAAGGAGGATTCATGCGCTCCCGCACCCTCGGCCGGACCGGTCCGGCCGTCAGCGCCCTCGGCCTCGGGCTGATGGGCATGTCCGACCTGTACGGCCCGGCCGACGAGGCCGAGTCGGTCGCGACGATCCACGCAGCGCTCGACGCCGGCGTCACCCTGCTCGACACCGGCGACTTCTACGGCATGGGCCACAACGAACTGCTGCTGCGTGACGCGCTGCGCGGCCGCGACCGCGACCGGGCGGTGATCAGCGTCAAGTTCGGCGCGCTGCGCGGCCCGGACGGCGGCTGGCTCGGCTACGACAGCCGCCCGGCGGCCATCAAGACGTTCCTCGCCTACAGCCTGCGCCGCCTCGGCACCGACCACGTCGACGTGTACCGGCCCGCCCGGCTCGACCCGGCCGTGCCGATCGAGGAACAGGTCGGCGCACTGGCCGAGCTGGTGCGGGCGGGGTACGTCCGCCACATCGGCCTGTCGGAGGTCGGCGCCGAGACACTGCGCCGCGCCGCCGCCGTACACCCGATCGCCGACCTGCAGATCGAGTATTCGCTGCTCTCCCGCGGGATCGAGGCGGAGATCCTGCCCACCGCCCGCGAGCTGGGCATCGGCGTCACGGCGTACGGCGTGCTCTCGCGCGGCCTGCTCAGCGGGCACTGGACGCCGTCGCGCGAGCTGGCCGACGGCGACTTCCGCGGCCACAGCCCCCGGTTCCAGGGCGAGAACCTCGAGCGCAACCTCGCCCTGACCGACGCGCTGGGCAAGCTGGCCGCGGCGAAGGGCATCACGACCGCGCAGCTGGCCATCGCGTGGGTCACCGCGCAGGGCGAGGACATCGTCCCGCTGGTCGGCGCCCGCACCCGGGCGCGGCTGGCCGAGTCCCTCGGCACCGCCGACGTCGAGCTCACCGCGGCCGACCTCGCCGAGATCGAGGCCGCCGTCCCGGCCGGGGCCGTCGCGGGCGGCCGGTACGCCGCCGCTCAGCTGGACCACCTGGACAGCGAGAAGTGAATCACCGACTACAGGTGGGCCAGGGCGGCCCGGCGGGCGAGACGGCGCAGCAGCGGCGCCGCCTCCGCCAGGCAACGCGCCGGGTCCGGTTCCAGATCTGTCAACGCGTACGCGGCCGAGAACCCCGCTGCCGCCAAGTCCACTGAGGACAGTTCACACCGCCCGGACACCGCGACGCAGGGAATCCCCTTGGCCGCCGCGGCCCGGGCCACGCCCGCCGGGGCCTTGCCGGACAACGTCTGCTCGTCGAGCGACCCCTCGCCCGTCACGACCAGGGACGCGTCCGCCAGCGCCGCGTCGAACCCCAGCAGGTCGAGCAGCAGCTCGATACCGGGCCGCATCCGGGCGCCCAGCACGGCCATCGCCGCGAAGCCCACTCCCCCGGCCGCGCCGGCGCCCGGCCGCTCGGCGACCTCCGCTCCGGCGAAAGACGCCCAATGCCGCAACGCGGCGTCCAGCGTCTCGACGTCGTCGCGGGACGCGCCCTTCTGCGGACCGTAGACGTGAGCGGCCCCGCGCGGGCCGTGGAGCGGATTGTCCACGTCGCTCGCCAGCTCGAAGTCCGCTCCGGACAGGCCGGACAGGCCGGACAGGTCGAGCGCGGCGAGCCGGGACAGGGCCGCGCCACCGGGCGGAAGCTCCCGGCCCGCGGAGTCGAGCAGCCGGGCGCCCAGCGCGGTCAGCAGGCCCGCGCCGCCGTCGGTGCACGCGCTGCCGCCGACGCCGAGGACGATCCGCCCGCTGCCCGCCGCCAGGGCCGCGGCGACGACGTCACCGGTGCCCGCGCTGGTGGCCGTGAGCGGCGCCGGCGGCCCGGGGAGCCGGTGCAGTCCCGACGCCTCGGCCAGCTCGACGACCGCGGTGTCACCACGGACCGCGTAGGACGCCGTGACCGGCTCCCCGGTCGGCCCCCGCGCGGGCACCCGCACGCGGCGGAACCCGGCGGCGACGGCGGCGTCGACCGTGCCGTCGCCGCCGTCGGCCACCGGCAGGGTCTCCACCACGACCGCGGGACGGGCGTCGGCGAGGCCGGCGGCCACCGCCGACGCCACCTCGGCCGCGCTCAGCGAGCCCTTGAACTTGTCCGGCGCGACGAGGACCTTCACGCGCTCGCCCGGTACGCCCGCCAGTCGCCGACCTCGGTGATGTCCCGCAGGGCGACGTGCGAGGTATAGGGCCGCCGCAGCAGCATGGCGAACGCCGAACTGCCGTCCGCCAGTTCCACCACGCCCAGCTCCAGCTCGTGCGGCTCGGCCGGGAGCACCTTGTCCCGCAGGTCGTCCAGCGGGACGTCGTAGACCTCGCCGGTCACCGCAGCGCCGCCGTGCGACACCGGGTACAGCGCCGGGCACTGGTCGCCGACGGCGTAGAACCGGTACTTCGGCGCCGTCGTCGTGGTGGTCACGAACGGTGAGCCGGACAGGAGGTGGTGCAGCGGTCCGCCGCGCATGGCGCCGCCGTTGAAGAACATCAGGGCCACGGGAACTCCTAGCGGAAGAGGGCTTCGACACCGTCGATGGCGAAGTACACCGCGAACACGAGCGCCAGCAGGGAAAGCAGCCAGCCGGCTTCGCGCCACTTGCCGCGGCCGAGCTTGATCAGCACGAACGCGATCAGGCCGGCGCCGACGCCGTTGGTGATCGAATACGTGAACGGGATCAACGCGGCGGTCAGGAACACCGGGATCGTGTAGTCCGGGTCGTGCCACGGGATGTGGCGGCACTGCGCGACCATCATGCCGCCGATGACCACCAGCGCGGGCGCCGCGGCCTGCGCCGGGACGACCCCGGCCAGCGGCGTGAACAGCAGCGTCCCGGCGAACAGCAGGCCGGTCACGACGCTCGCCAGCCCGGTCCGCGCGCCCTCCCCGACGCCGGCGGCGGACTCCAGGAACACCGTGTTCGGCGACGAGCCGGTGACCCCGCCCGCGATCGCGCCCGCGCCGTCGACCAGCAGGATCCGGCCCATCCGCGGCACCTTGCCGTTCTTCGACAGCCCGGCCTCGTCGGACACGCTCGTGATCGTGCCCATGGCGTCGAAGAACCCCGACAGCACCAGCGTGAACAGGAACACCGTCGCCGCCAGCGCTCCCGCCGAGGCGAACCCGCCGAACAGGTCGATGTGGCCGAAGAGCCCGAAGTCCGGTGCCGCGACGACGTGGTCGGGCAGGGCCGGGGTGGTGAGGCCCCAGCCGCCGACGCCGAACCCCTCGTGCAGCACGACGGCGAGCACGGTGGCCACCCCGATGCTGATCAGCACCGCGCCAGGGACCTTGCGCGCCACCAGCACGACCATCAGCAGCAGCCCGAAGCAGAACACGGCGATCGGCCAGCCGTGCAGGTGCCCGCCCGCCCCGAGGCGCACCGGGACGGTGGTCTGCGCCGAGTCCGGCATCCGGGTCACGAACCCGGCACTGACCAGCCCGACGAGCGCGATGTAGAGCCCGATGCCGACGGTGATCGCCATCTTGAGCGGCCGCGGGATGGCGTTCATGATCCGCTCGCGCACGCCGCTGACCGCCATCAGCACGATGCACACGCCTTCGAGCACGACCAGCCCGAAGGCCTGCGGCCACGTCATCGACGGGGCCATCTGGAAGGCGACGATCCCGTTGATGCCGAGCCCGGCGGCCAGCGCGAGCGGCGCGTTGCCGACGAGTCCCATGAGGACGGTCATCACGGCGGCGGCCAGCGCGGTCGCCGTGGTCACCTGCGCGGCCGACAGCCGCGCGCCGGTGATGTCGGCGGAGGCGCCGAGGATGAGCGGGTTGAGCAGCACGATGTAGGCCATCGCGACGAACGTCGTGACGCCGCCGCGCACTTCTCGGCCGATCGTGGTTTGCCGGGCCCGCAGCTCGAACAGCTTGTCGAGCAGCGAACGGCGTTGCGGTGGGCCGGGTACTCCGCCGAGTTCGGGTTCCTGGATCTCTACCTGGGTCATGCGTCCTGCCCTTGCCGGTGGGTGTGCTCGGCCAGGCCGAGGCACAGCGCCGTGCCTGGGCGAGCGGGACGTTCGATTCGGTTGTGCTCCGGTCAGCTGGCCTTGTGGGTCAGTAAGCGGTGGGTCAGTAGTCGGTGCGGTCGGCCTTGTCGAGCCAGGCCGCGAAGGGCGCGAAACCGTCCTTTGCGGACAGTCGCGTCACGGGTACCGTCCACGTGTCGCGCGGCCGGTCGAAGAGCTCGTAGAAGGCGCGGTCGTCGAAGCCGGCCTTGGCCGCGTCGTCGCGGTCGGCGGCGAAGACGACCTTGTCCACCCGCGCCCACAGTGCCGAGGACAGGCACATCGGGCACGGCTCGCAGCTGGAGACGAGCACGCAGCCGTCCAGCTTGAACGTGCCGAGCGCCTGGCAGGCCGCGCGGATCGCGACGACCTCGGCGTGCGCAGTCGGGTCGAGGTTCGCGGTGACGCGGTTGACGCCGGTCGCGACGACCTCGCCGTCCCGCACGATCAGCGCGCCGAACGGGCCGCCGCCGTTCGCGACGTTGGTCTCGGCGATGCGGACGGCCTCGTCGAGCCATTCGTTCTCGACGGAAAGCGACGTGGTCATCTCAGGCTCCAGTGGCGTTTCGGGGGGACCGGGGGCCGGCGCCCTCCGGGCGGGGCGTGGGGGCCGCACCCCCACGGGACACCGTGATGTGCTCGGGACGGATCGGGACGCGCGGCAGCTCGAGGCCGGTGGCCGCGCGGATGGCGTTGGCGATCGCGGGCGTGGCCGAGATCGTCGGCGGTTCGCCGACGCCGCGGACGCCGTAGGGCGCGTGCGGGTCGGGCCGCTCGAGGACCTCGACGCGCATCGGCGGCATGTCGAGGACGGTCGGGATGAGGTAGTCGGTGAACGACGGGTTCCGCACCTTGCCGCCTTCGACCAGGATCTCCTCCATCACCGCCAGCCCGAGGCCCTGGGCGGACCCGCCGTGGATCTGCGCGACGACGGCGTCGGGGTTCATGGCCTTGCCGACGTCCTGGGCGCAGTCGAGCTGGACCACCTTGACCAGCCCGAGGTCGAGGTCGACGTCGACCACCGCGCGGTGGGCTGAGAAGCCGTACTGGACGTGCGCGTCGCCCTGGCCCGTTTCCGGGTCGAGCGGGTAGGTCGGCCGGTGGTGGAACTCGCGGGTCTCCTCGATCGCGGTGTCGCCCAGCAGCTCGGCCAGGTCCGCGACCACCTCGCCGTCGGCCGCGACGACCTTGCCGCCGGCCAGGGTCATGCCTTCGGCCGGCACGCCGAGCCGGGCGTAGACCGCTTCGGCGACCGCGCGGCAGGCGTTGCGGACCGCGCCGCCGGTGACGTACGTCTGGCGCGACGCCGAGCTGGAGCCCGCGTCGCCGACGCTCGTGTCGGCCGGGTGCACGCTCACCCGCGTCACGCCCAGCTCGGTGCGCGCGATCTGCTGTTGCAGCGTCACCAGCCCTTGGCCCACCTCGGCCGCCGCGGTGTGCACCATCGCCACCGGCTCGCCGCCGAGCACCTCCAGGCGGACGCGGGCGGTCGAGTAGTCGTCGAGGCCTTCGGCGTAGGAGATGTTCTTGATGGTGACGCCGTAGCCGACCCCGCGGACCACGCCGTCGCCGTGCGTGGTGTTGGACGCGCCGCCGGGCAGCTCGCGGATGTCGCGCTCGCCGGCGGGCTCGGGCGGCAGCGGCAGGTCGCGGACCCGCTGGACCAGCTCGGCGACCGGCGCCGGGAAGTCGACCACCTGGCCGGTGACCACCGTGGACCCTTCGCTGAGCGCGTTGCGGATCCGCAGCTCGGCCGGATCCATGCCCAGCGCCGCCGCCAGCTTGTCCATCTGGGACTCGTAGGCGTAGGTCGGCTGGACCGCGCCGAGCCCGCGCATCGCGCCGCAGGTCGGGTTGTTCGTGTAGACGCCCCAGCCCTCGATGTGCGCGTTCGGCACGTCGTAGGGGCCGACGCCGAGCGTGGTGCCGTTGCCGACGACGACCGGGGTCTTCGACGCGTACGCGCCACCGTCGAAGTACAGCTTCGCCTTGACGTAGACCAGCTTGCCGTCACGGGTGGCGCCGTGTTCGTAGTACATCTTCGCCGGGTGCCGGTGGACGTGCCCGAAGAACGACTCGAGGCGGTTGTAGCTCATCTTCACCGGCCGCCCGGTGCGCAGCGCGAGCAGGCACGAGTGGATCTGCATCGACAGGTCCTCGCGACCGCCGAACGCGCCGCCGACGCCCGACAGCGTCAGGCGCACCTTCTCCAGGGGCAGGCCGAGTGCCTTCGCCGTCTGCCGCTGGTCGACGTGCAGCCACTGGGTCGCCAGGTAGAGGTCCACGCCGCCGTCCTCGGCCGGCACCGCGAGGCCGGACTCGGGGCCGAGGAACGCCTGGTCCTGCATGCCGATCTCGTACACGCCGGACACGACGACGTCCGCGGTGGCGTCCGGGTCGCCCTTGACGATCCGCTGGTGGCGCACCAGGTTCCCGCCAGGGTGCAGCTTCGGCAGCGTGTCGTCGTGCGCGGCCCGCTCGGGGTCGGTCACCGGCTCGAGCACGTCGTAGTCGACGACGATCTCCTTGAGCGCCTGCCGCGCGATCTCCGGGTGGTCGGCGGCCAGGATCGCGACCGGCTCACCCTGGTAGCGGACGACGTCGACGGCCAGCGCCGGCGTGTCCTGGTACTTGAGGCCGTAGACGTTCTCGCCGGGGACGTCCTCGTGCGTGAGCACCGCGTGGACACCGGGCTGGGCGAGCGCGCGGGAGACGTCGAGCCGGACGATCCGGGCGTGCGGGTGCGGGCTGCGCAGCGTGGCGCCCCACAGCATGTCCTCGTGCCACAGGTCCGAGGAGTAGGCGAACTCGCCGCGGACCTTGAGCGTGCCGTCCGGGCGCAGCGGGCTCTCGCCGATGCCGCCGGCGATCGTGTCGTGCAGCTCCTGCGGGGAACGGGCGGGCGCGCTCATCGGACGGCCTTCTTCGCGGCCGCGTCGCGGACGGCGTCGAGGATCTTCTCGTAACCCGTGCAGCGGCAGAGGTTCCCGGCGAGCGCTTCGCGGATCTCGACGTCGTCCGGCCGCGGGTTGCGCTCGATCAGGTCGTGGGCCGCGACGACCAGGCCCGGGGTGCAGAAGCCGCACTGGACGGCGCCGCGTTCGACGAACGCCTCCTGCACCGGGTCCAGCGCCTCGCCGTCGGCCAGCCCTTCGACCGTGACGACCTCGCGGCCCTCGGCCTGACCGGCCGCGACGAGGCACGCGCAGGCCGGGACGCCGTCGAGGTAGACCGTGCACGAGCCGCATTCGCCCTGCTCACAGGCGTTCTTCGAGCCGGGCAGGCCCAGCCGCTCGCGCAGCACGTACAGCAGGCTTTCGCCTTCCCAGACGTTGTCCGCCCGGCGGTGCTCACCGTTGACAGTGACGTTCACGCGCACTTCGCGCTCCCTCCGCAGTATTCGCTCCAGGCCCAGGTCAGCGTCCTCCGCGCCATCACGCCGAGGGCGTGCCGGCGGTACGCCGCGCTCCCCCGGACGTCGTCGATCGGCGCGGCGGCCGCGGCGACCAGGTCGCCGAACCGGCGCTTGACCGAGTCGGCCAGCGGCTTCGGTGAGTCCCAGTCCAGCTCGCCGGCGAGGAACTCCTCGGCGGCGAAAGCCCGGCGCGGGGTGGGCGCGGCCGAGCCGACGCCGGTGCCGGCCCGCCGCTCCGCCGGGTGCAGGGCCAGCCCGAAGGCGGCGACCGCGATGACCATGGCGTTGCGGGTGCCGATCTTGCTGAACTGCTGCGGGCCGGTGGCCGGCCGGAGCAGGACACCGGTGATCAGCTCGTCCGGCTCCAGGACGTTCTTCTTGACCCCGGCGTAGAAGTTCTTCGCGGCGACGATCCGGGTCCCGCGCACCGACGCGATCTCGACCTCGGCGTCCGCGGCGAGCAGGGCCGGGTGCGCGTCGCCTGCGGGTGAAGCCGCACCCAGGTTGCCGCCCACCGAACCGCGGTTGCGGATCTGCGGGGATCCGACGGTCCGCGCGGCCATCGCGAGGCCGGGCAGCCGATCGCCGAGCTCGGCGATGATCCGGGCGTAGGGCACGGCCGCGCCGATCCGGATCCGGCCGCCGTCGGTGCCCTGCTCGTGCAGCTCGGCCACGCGGCCGAGGTCGAGCAGGGCGTCGGGACGGCGGTGGTCGAAGTTGATTTCGACCATCACGTCCGTGCCGCCGGCGATCGGGACCGCACCGGGGTGCGCGGCCTTCGCGGCGAGCGCGTCGGCCAGCGTGGCGGGTCGGAGGAATTCCACTGTGGACGTCCTTTCGGGCTGCTTCGCCCCAGCAGTACACACGCCGGGGTGTGGCCGCGGCCACGGCAAAACCCCTGAAAGAGAGGCGAATTTCCGGCCCGCGTTTGTACTTTCCGACAAGCGGCGTTCCGCGCGCGCGGAAAGGCCGCCGTGCGAGGTCGGGTCTCGCACGGCGGCCTGGGTCACGCGGGGGTCGTTACGCGGGCTCGAACTCCTTGACCGCGTCCAGGGCGGCGCCCATGGCCGCGTTGCCTTCGCGTTCGATCATGATCTCCACCAGGACCGGGCGGCTGGTCCGCTCGGCCTCCTTGCGCGCCCATTCCAGGGACGTCCGGATCTCCCCCGGCTCGTGCACCCGGGTGCCGGAGCAGCCGTAGGCTTCCATGATCTTGACGTTGTCGGTGCCGTTCGCGTCGTAGTGGATGTCGACTTCGAAGTTCATGTCGTAGCCGGTCTCGGCCTGGCGGATCAGCCCGAGGTACTCGTTGTTGAGCATGACCAGGACGAACCCGACGTCGTACTGGGCGGCCACCGCCAGCTCCTCGACGAGGAACTGGAACGAGTAGTCGCCGACCACGCCGACGACCTCCGCCGCCGGCCGCGCCTTCTTGACCCCGATCGCCGCCGGGATCTCCCAGCCGAGCGGGCCGGCCTGCCCGCACACCTGGTAGTGACGTGGCTTGTGCGCCTTCTGGAACTGGCCCGACCAGATCTGGTAGAGCCCGATCGCCGTGACGAAGTAGGTGTCCTCGCCGAAGGTTTCGTTGATCTCCTTGAACACCCGCGGCGCCTTGATCGGCAGGCTGTCGAAGTCGTCGCGCCGGGGAAGCGCTTCCTTGAGCTCCGCGATGCGACCGGCCCACTCCCGCCGTGGCCGCGGCGAGCGCCGCTCCAGCGCCGTCAGGAGAGCCTCCAGGAACTCCCGCGTGTCCGAAACGATCCCGAGGTCCGGGCCGAACACCTTGCCCAGCTGCGTCGGCTCGATGTCGACGTGGATGAACTTCCGCTCGCCCCGGTACACCGACAGCTCCCCGGTGTGCCGGTCGCCGAAGCGCGCACCCAGCGCCAGCACCAGGTCGGCCTCCAGGAAGGCGGCGTTCGCCCAGCGCTGCGACGTCTGGATGCCCGCCATCCCGGCGAACAGCTCGTGGTCCTCCGGGAAGCTGCCCTTGCCCATCAGCGTCACCTGCACCGGGACGCCGAGGCGCTCGGCCGCGGCCCGCAGCTGCTCGCTCGCCTCGCCCAGGACGACCCCGCCGCCGGCCAGGATGAGCGGGCGCTCGGCGGCCAGCAGCAGGTCGAGGGCCCGCTCGACGCGCGCCGGCGCGGGCCGCACCGCGGCGACCGGCAGCGGCGAGTCGATCGAGGAGTCCCACTCGATGTCCTGCCTCTGCACGTCGATCGGCAGGTCGATGAGCACCGGGCCCGGACGGCCGGACCGGGCGACCCGGAACGCCTCGCGGAAGATCCACGGCAGCTGTGCCGCCTCCTTGACCTGGACCGCCCACTTCGTCACCGGCTTGGCGATCTCGACGATGTCGACGGCCTGGAACGCCTCCTGGTGCAGCTTGGTGGTAGCCGCCTGGCCGGTGATGCAGATGATCGGGATCGAGTCCGCGTGCGCGGTGTAGAGCCCGGTGATCATGTTGGTCCCGGCAGGCCCGGACGTGCCGATGGCGACGCCGACGTTGCCGTTCGTCCTGGCCCAGCCGTCGGCCATGTGCGTCGCGCCTTCTTCGTGGCGGACGATGAGGTGCTCGATCGCCCGGCCTTGCAGGGCGTTGTACAGCGGGAGGATGGCCGCGCCGGGGCAGCCGAAGACGGTGTCGACGCCTTCGCTTTCCAGGACGTCGACGACCGCCTGCATCGCGGGGATTCTGGGCATGTCACACCTCCGCCGGGACGCGGCCCGACAACTGTTCGACGACCTTCAGCAAGGCCGAGTGGTCCAGGGAGCCGTAGCCCATGGCACGGCCGGCGGCGACGAGCTGGGCGACCAGCCCGGTGAGCGGGAGCGCGACGTCGGCCTGCCGGGCGGCGGCCAGCGCGATCCCCATGTCCTTGTGGTGCAGGTCGATCCGGAAGCCGGGAGCGAACCGGCGGTCCACCATGGACTTGCGCTTCAGTTCGAGGATCCGGCTGCCCGCGAGTCCCCCGGCGAGCACGTCGAGGCCCGTGGCGGCGTCCACACCGGACGCTTCGAGCAGCACGATCGCCTCGGCGACCAGGCCGTAGATCCCGCCGACGACGAGCTGGTTCGCGGCCTTGACGACCTGGCCCGCGCCGTGCGGGCCGACGTGGACGATGGTCTTGCCGACCGCGTCGAACACCGGCTTCGCGGCCTCGAAGTCCGCCGCGTCGCCGCCGACCATGATGGACAGTGCCGCCTGCTCGGCACCCGCCTGACCACCCGACACCGGCGCGTCGAGGACGCGGATGTCCTTGTCCCGTGCGGCTTCCGCGATCTCGATCGACGTCTCCGGCCGGATGGTGCTCATGTCGATCAGGAGGGTGCCCGGATCGGCGGTCCCGAGGACGCCACCCGGCGCCAGCACGACCTGTTCGACCTGAGGGTGGTCCGGCAGCATCGTGATCACGATGTCCGCACCGGCCACCGCGTCGGCGACCCCGCTCGCGGCCCGTCCGCCGGCGGCCGCCAGCTTCTCCCCCGCGGCGGGGTTGACGTCGAAGCCGGCGACGTCGTGCCCGGCCGCGGCCAGGTGCGCGGCCATCGGGGCGCCCATCACGCCCAGTCCGATGAATCCCAGTTTCATGCTCGTCCCCTTCGGGTGATCGGCAGCCAGTCCAGCGACGCGAGAGTGCCGGGCTCCGGGACGTATTCGATGCCGACGAACTCGTCGTATCCCGCGGCCTGCAGCTTCGCGAGGTATCCGTCGATGTCGAGGGAGCCGGTGCCGGGCTGGTGCCGCCCGGGCGCGTCGGCGATCTGGACGTGCCCGATCCGCGGTGTGTGCACCGTGACGAGGGCGTCCAGGTCGTCGCCGTTGACTGCCAGGTGGTACAGGTCGGCCAGCAGCCGCACGTTGTCGCGCCCGAGGTCGTCGAGCACGGCCACGGCGTCCGCGGCGGTCTTGAGCGGATAGCGGTCCGCGCCGGAGAGGGGTTCGAGGACCAGCTGCGCGCCGATCCGCGCGGCGGCCTCGGCGGCCGTCGCGAGGTGGGCGCGGGCGAGGTCGTCCTGCTTGGCCGGGTCCTCGCCGTCGAGCCGGTTGCCGTAGAGGGCGTTGAAGCTGCGGCATCCGGTGCGTTCGGCGATGCCGAGCGCGACGACGAGACTGTCGGCGAACTCGGTCTCGCGGCCGATCCACGACACCAGGCCGCGCTCCCCCGCCGTCATGTCGCCGGCGAAGAAGTTCAGCCCCCGCAGCCGCACACCGGCTCGCTCGATCGACCGGACGAAGGCGTCGACCTCGTCGCGCGCGGGCGCGGCGGTGTCGAACGGCCACCAGTACTCGACGTCGGTGAACCCGGCCTCCCGCGCGGCGGCCGCGCGCTCGGGCAGCGGGACCTCCTTGAACAGGATCGACAGGTTGGCGACGTACGGCAGGGAGTGCCCCTCTTCTGGCATCGCGACCTCAAATTTCGCTATCCGGAATCTTTCTTTCGTATATCGAGAATAGCCGGTCGAGATGACCACGGTCAACGCTCGGGTGCGGACCGCGACGAGTGCGGGGATTCCGCTGAAAGGCTGCGGGTTCGTCCTGACGCTGGTGGCCGCTCGGACGGCGCAGTCCGGCGCCGCGCCGGCCGACACCGGCGGGGGCATTCACCTGTTCTGGACGTGCTGCCGGCCGAACCGGCCCTTGATGCACAGGTTCCCGTGCGTCACCGCGCTGTCGTGCGGTGACGTCACCTTCACGATCTCGTTGTCCTGGACGTGCAGGGTCAGGCTGCAGCCGACGCCGCAGAACGGGCAGACGGTCGTCGTCCGCGTCTGGCGGGAGCAGACCTCGACGCAGTTGCCGCAGTACACGCAGGCGCTGTCCGGCAGCGGGTTCGAGAACTCCGTCGAGATGCGCGCGTCGAAACCGCGGCCCGCCACGCTGATCGCGAACGAGTTCTGCCACTGCTCGCCGCACGCGTCGACGCACTTGTAGCAGAGGATGCAATTGCCGTAGTCGCGGACGTACAGCTCGTTGTCCACCAGCGCCGGTTGCGCCACTGCCGCCGCGTCCGGGCCGAAGCGGGCCGGGTCCGCGCCCGTCTCGGCCATCCACTCCGCGACGCCCGGGGTCGTGGACAGGTCCGTCGCCGACGCCAGCAGTTCGAGGACCACCTTGCGGCCGGTGCGCGTCCGCGCCGAATCGGTGTGCACCACCATGCCCGGCTCGGCCTTGCGGGAGCACGACGGCACCAGCGTCCGCGAGCCTTCGACCTCGACCATGCAGACGCGGCAGGCGTTCGCCGGTTCGAGCGTGTCGCCGTAACAGAGGGTGGGGATGTCCTTGCCTGCCGCCGTACACGCGTCGAGGATCGTCGAACCCTCCGGCACCCGGACAGTTTCACCGTCCACAGTGAACTCGACGAGCCGGCGGGGGATCCCGATGTCCACGATCGTCACTGCAGTGCCCCCAACCGGTCGATGGCCGACTCGATGGCGTTCCACACGGTCTGGCCGAGGCCGCAGATCGACGAGTCCCGCATGACCCCGCCCACCTCGCGCAGCAGCGGGCGCTGGTCCGGCCCCGCGGCCAGGGCCCGGCGGATCGCCGCCTCCTGGCGGACCGTCCCGATCCGGCACGGGACGCACTGCCTGCACGACTCGTCGCGGAAGAACACCGCGATCCGCAGCAGGAACCCGCCGAGGTCGGCGAGGTCGTCCAGCACCAGGACGACGCCCGAGCCGAGCGTCGTCTCCGCCGCCCGCGCGTCTTCGAACGTCAGCGGCAGGTCCAGTTCGTCCGGCCGGGCGAACCCGCCGGCCGCGCCGCCCAGCAGCACCGCGCGCACCGACCGGCCCGCCGGGACTCCCCCGGGCCGAGGAGAGGAGTTCCCGCAGGGTCGTGCCGAACGGCACCTCGTACACGCCGGGCCGTCGAACGTTCCCGGACAGGCAGAACAGCTTGGGGCCCGTGGCGGCCGCGGTCCCGATCACCCGGTAGGCGGCCGCGCCCTCGGTGAGGATGAGCGGCACGTTGACCAGTGTCTCGACGTTGTTCACGACGGTCGGCTTGCCGAACAGCCCCTGCTCCACCGGGAACGGCGGCTTCGTACGCGGTTCGCCGCGGAATCCCTCGATCGAGTTGAAGATCGCGGTCTCCTCGCCGCAGATGTACGCTCCCGCGCCACGCCGGATCTCGATGTCGAACGAGAACCCCTCGTGGCCCATGACGTCCATACCGAGGAACCCGCGTTCGCGGCAGACCGCCAGTGCGTTGCGCGGCCGCCGCAGCGCCCGCGGGTACTCGCCGCGCAGGTAGACGTACCCCTGCCGGGCGCCGATCGCGAACGCCGCGATCGTCATGGCCTCGACCACCGCGAACGGATCGCCTTCGAGCAGCACCCGGTCCTTGAACGTGCCGGGCTCGCTTTCGTCGGCGTTGCACACCAGGTAGTGCGGCCCGGCGGGCTGCGCGGCCGTGGCCGCCCACTTGCGGCCGGTCGGGAAGGCGGCACCGCCGCCGCGGCCGAGCAGGCCGGAGTCGGTGACCTCGCGGAGCACCGCGGCCTGGCCCATGCGCAGGGCGTTCCGCAGGCCGCGTAGCCGCCTGCCGCCCGGTAGCCGTCCAAACTGGCCGGATCGACCACGCCGACCCGGCGCAGCAGCCGCAGCCCCGCACGCTGGTGGATCACCGGCGGCGCGCCCTCACCCGCGGGTGGCCGCCGGGCGGCCAGCACCGCGGACGCGCCGGTCGCCGGGGCGACCAGCTCGGTGGTGGCCGGGTCGCCCGCCTGGAACGTCAGCGCCGCGGGGGCCCGTTCGCAGACGCCGAGGCACGGGCTGCGCAGCCACGTGACCCCGCCGCGCGCCTTCCCCGCCGCGCCGACGTGCTCGGTGAGGACGTCGCACACCGTCCCGGCGCCGTTGACCCGGCACGCCAGGTCGGTGCACCACCCGTTGCGGACGCTCCTCCAGCGCGAACAGCGCGTAGAAGCTCGCCACGCCGTACGCGACGGCGGGCGGCACGTGCAGCGTCTCGCAGATGAGGTTGAGCGCGCTTTGGCTGATCCAGCCGACCCGGTCGTTGACCGCGTGCAGCGCGGGCAGCAGCTGGTCACGGCCGCCGCCGGCGAAGCTCGCGACCGCCTCCCGTTCTTCGCGCGACGCGACGGCGTCCAGCAGCTTGAGGTCCGCTTCAGACCTCCACCGGCAGCTTCTCGACGCGGATCGCCGCGGCCTTGTCCTCGGCCGTCCCGGCGATCGGGCAGGTCGCCTCGATGGTGAGGACGTTGACGTCGACCTCGTCCGGGAAGTGGAAGGTCATGAACGCCAGCCCGGGTTTCAAGCCGGTGTCGAGCCGCACCGGCGCGACGATCTCGCCGCGCCGCGAGGAGATCCGGACCGGTTCGCCGGGTTCGACGCCGAGCGGCCGCGCGTCCTCCGGGCACAGGTCGAGGGTCTCCCCCTGCCGCAGCGGGGACGGGAAGCCGCCGGACTGGACGCCGGTGTTGTAGGAGTCCAGGCGCCGTCCGGGGGTGAGCCGGATCGGGAACTCCTCGGTCAGCAGGTCGACCGGCGGGCTGTGCTCGATCACGGTGAACGGCGCCGGGCGGCCGCGCTCGGCCGGGTCTTCGGCCCACAGGCGGCCGTGCAGGAACGTCGGTTCGAGGGCGTCTTCGGAGGAGCACGGCCACTGGATGCCGCCGAGTTTTCTTCGAGCCGCGCGTACGACATCCCGGCGTGCATCGGCGACAGCGAGCGCAGCTCGTCCCAGACCGCTTCGCCGCCGGTGTAGTGCCAGTCGTGGCCGAGCCGCCGCGCCAGCCCGACAGCAGCTCGATGTCGTCGCGGGCGCCTTCCGGCGGTTCGAGGGCCTTGCGGACGCACTGGACCCGGCGTTCGGAGTTGGTGAACGTCCCGTCGCTCTCACACCAGGCCGCAGCACGACGTCGGCCAGCTGCGCGGTCTTGGTGAGGAAGATGTCCGGCACCACCAGGTGATCGACGTTGGACAGGCGCTTGTGGTGTGCGCGCAGTCCGCTTCGGACTGCACCGGGTTCTCGCCGATGACGTACACGCAGGTGAGGTCGCCGCGCTCCATCGCGTCGAGCATCTGGGTCAAGTTGAGGCCCTTGTGCGGCGGGATCGACGAGCCCCAGGCGGCGTCGAACTTCGCCCGGACGCCCGGGTCGAGGACGTCCTGGAAGCCGGGGAGCCGGTCCGGGATGGCGCCCATGTCGCCGCCGCCCTGGACGTTGTTCTGCCCGCGCAGCGGGTTCAGCCCGGCGCCGTAGCGGCCGACCTGCCCGGCCAGCAGCGCGAGGTTGATCAGCGCGAGGACGTTGTCGGTGCCGTTGTGGTGCTCGGTGATGCCGAGCGTCCACGACAGCTGGGCGCGATCGGCGCGGGCATAGGTGCGGGCCAGTTCGCGGATCAGCTCCGCCGGGACGCCGGTCGTCCGCTCGGCGACGTCCGGCGTCCAGGGTTCGACCGAGGCGGCGAACTCCGGGAAGCCTTCGGTGGCACGCGCGATGAACGTCTCGTTCGCCAGTCCCGAGTGGATGATCTCCCGCGCGATCGCGTGGGCCAGGGCGATGTCGGTGCCGACGTCGAGCTGCAGCTGCCGGTGCGCCCAGCTCGCGGTGCTCGTGCGCCGCGGGTCGACGACGAACAGCTTCGCTCCCTTGTGGACGGCCTTGAGCACGTGGTGGAAGAGATGGGGTGCGCCTCGCGCGGGTTGCCGCCCCAGATCACGATGACGTCGGCGTCCTCGATCTCCTGGAGGACGACGTCCCGCCGCCGCTGCCGAACACGCGGGCCAGCCCGGCGACGCTCGGCGCGTGGCAGGTGCGGTTGCACGAGTCGACGTTGTTCGTGCCGATCACCGCGCGGGCGAACTTCTGCGCGACGAAGTTCATCTCGTTGGTCGCGCGGGCGCACGAGAACATCCCGAACGCCTCCGGTCCCCTGGTGTCCAGGGTCCGCCGGATCCCGGCGGCGGCCCGGTCGAGGGCCTCGTCCCAGGTGGCCGGCCGCAGCACGCCGGAGTCGCGCACCAGTGGCCGGGGCAGCCGGACGTACGGTTCGGTCTTCCTGCGCTTCACGGGCACCTCCGGTTCAGTGCGCCCCGGCGGGCACGGGCGGGTTGCTGGTCCGGTCGAGCAGCGAGACCAAGGCGTGGACGTGCCGCAACGCCGGCGCGGGCACGCCGGTCAGGCCGGCCAGCTCCACGACCGCGCCGATGATCGCGTCGATCTCCAGTGGCTTGCCCGCTTCGAGGTCCTGCAGCATCGACGTCTTGTGGTGGCCGACGCGCCAGGCACCGTCGATGCGCTTTTCGACCGAGATCCGCGGGTCGGCGCCGGCCGCGCGGGCGACGGCGAGGGTCTCGGTCATCATCGTGGCGACGAGCGCGCGCGTGTCCTCGTGCTCGCACATCTGGGCCATGGTCGCCCGGGTCAGCGCCGAGAGCGGGTTGAAGGCGACGTTGCCCATCAGCTTGACCCAGATGTCGTTGCGCAGGTCGGCTTCGACGGGTGCCTTGAGGCCGCCGGCGATCATCGCCGCGCTGAGCACCTTGCAGCGCGCGGAGATCTCGCCGCCCGGCTCGCCGAGGGAGAAGCGGGTGCCCTCCAGGTGCCGGATCACGCCCGGCTCCTCGACCACGGTCGAGCAGTAGACGACGCAGCCGATCGCGCGCCGCAGCTGGAGCACGGCGGTCACCGAGCCGCCCGGGTCGACCGCCTCGATCCGCCGCCCTTCCAGGGGATGGCCCGTCAGTCCGTGGAAGTACCACCACGGGATGCCGTTCTGCGCGGCGACGATCGCCGTCTCCGGGCCGAGCAGCGGCGCGAGCAGGGGTCCGCAGGACGCGTAGGAGTTGGCCTTGAGGCCGAGGAACACGAAGTCGGCCTCGCCGACTTCGCCCGGGTCGTCCGTCACGTGCGGGTGCGCGGTGAAGTCACCGCGCGGGCTGAGCACGCGGACGCCGTGCTCGCGCATCGCGGCGAGGTGGGCCCGCCGGGCGATCAGGTGCACTTCGGTCCCGCCGCGGTGCAACGCGGCCCCGACGTAGGCACCGATCGCCCCGGCCCCGAGAACAGCCACCTTCATGATGGGCCTCCGGCTTCGGTTCAGCACGTGATTGCATACAGTATACTGGATCCAAAGCGGATACCAGAGGCCCGGCGGCGGAACTCGGAAAAGACCTCGACGGGCGGTGACTGGGATTTTGCATACCAAAACCTGTATCCTGGATCGAGATCGTCGCGTTCCACTCCCCTTTCCGAGGTGTCCCGTGAGCCAGCCCGCATCCCCGCTCCCCGACCGCGGCCCGAGCGGCCGCCGCACGGCCAAGGGCTCGCTCGGCTCGACCGCCGCCAAGCGCGTCGAACGGCCCGCCCCGCTGCGCCAGGTCGTCTACGAGGCCATCGCCGAACTGATCATCAACCGCACGCTCGAACCCGGCCAGCACCTGGTCGAGGCCGACCTGGCCGAGTACCTCGGCGTCAGCCGGCAGCCGGTCCGCGAAGCGCTGCAGCGCCTGCAGAGCGAAGGCTGGGTCGACCTGCGTCCGGCGCAGGGCGCGTTCGTGCACCTGCCCACCGACGAGGAAGCCGACCAGCTGCTGAGCGTCCGCAGCGTGCTGGAGACCCACTCGGCGAAGCTCGCCGCCGAGCGGGCCACCGCCGCCGACGTCTCCCGCCTGCGGGAACTGCAGGAGGCCGGGCTCGACGCGCTCGCCGCGGACGACACCGAAGGCCTGGTGGCGGCCAACGCCGCCCTCCACGCGTTCATCACCGAGCTGTCCGGGAACAAGGTGCTCGCCGAGCTGATCGGCCTGGTCGACCGGCGCGTCCGCTGGTACTACACACCGATCGCCCGGCCCCGCGGGCGGGACGCGTGGACCGAGCACGAAGAGCTGATCCAGGCCATCGCCGGGCAGGACGCCGGCGCCGCCGAGACCATCATGGCCAAGCACACCGAACGGACCCGCCAGGCCTACCACGAACGCCCGGAAGCCCCCCGGTCCTGATTCCGGCAGGACCGGGGAGCGGGCCGGACGGTCAGCCGCCCGCGGCGGCCGAAGGCCGCGCCACCAGCTCGGTTTCCGCGAGCTGGTGGCGCGGCCGGCCGGGCTGGCGCAGGAACAGCGTCAGCCCCGCCGAGAGCAGGGCGATGCACCCGGCGAGCACGTACGCGCCGGTGTAGCCCCACGCGCTGATCACGCCGGCGGCGAGCCCGCCGCCGCCGACGCCGCCGACCAGTTTCGCGCTGTAGACCAGGCCGTAGTTCGACGCGTTGTTGTTCTCGCCGAAGTAGTCCGGCACCAGTGCGGCGAACAGCGGGTAGAACGCGCCGCCGCCGAACCCGGTCAGGAACGCGAAGACCATGAACAGCACCAGGTTGTGCGTGTTCCCGGCGTACAGCACGCCGAACTGCGCGCCGGCCGCGATCACCAGCACCAGCGTGAGCGTCTGCTTGCGCCCGATCTTGTCCGACGCCCAGCCGACGACCGCGCGGCCGGTGCCGTTCACGATGGCCAGCACGCCGGCCGAGGAGGCCGCCACGAAGGCACCGAAGTGGCTCTCCTTGGCGAAGGGCACCTGGAAGTTGATGCCGAACAGCGAGACCCCGCCGATGATCACCAGGCACACCCACATCAGCGGGAGCATGCCGGTCCGGATCGCCTCCATCGGCGTGAACTGGCGGACCGCCGGCGGGTTCTTCGCCAGGCTCTTGACCCCGATCTTGCCCTTCGCCCAGGAGATCGGGTCGACCTCCTTCGGCCACCAGCTCTTCGGCGGGTCCTTGAACAGGAACCCGCACACGCCGACGACGATGAGCATGTACAGGCCGATGCCGTCGAGCACCCCGGTGACGTTCTCGTGCCCGAGGAACGCGCTGAACAGGTAGATGAACGGCACCGAGCCGTAGGCGAACCCGCCGTTCACGAACCCGGTCCGCGCGCCGCGCTTCTCCGGGTACCACTTCCCGACCATGTTGATGCAGGTCGCGTACACGAGCCCGGCGCCGGTGCCGCCGAGGACCGAGTACCCGATGAACGCCAGCGTGAGGTTCCCGCTGTGCGCGATGGTGAAGTAGCCGATGCCGCTGAACACGGCGCCGAGCAGCATCGCCGTCTTCGCCGAGACGACGTTGCGTTCCCGCAGCCGTCCGGCCGGGAACGCGACGCCGGCCTGGAACACCGCCCAGATGCTGGCCAGCCAGAATGCGTCCGACAGCGTCCAGCCGTACTTCTCCTCCAGCGTGCCTTCGACGGCGCCCCAGCCGTACTCGAACACGCTGACCGCCATCATGGCGATCCAGGGCAGCCAGACCATCCAGCTGCGCGAGCGCCCCATGATGTCGTGCGGTGACTCCCCTACCCGGTAAACTCTTCCGTTGTCGTCAGCTATCTCCTGGTACGTGGCTGCGGTCATCAGGGTTCTCCTTCGTCACCGTTGACTCAGGTTCGTGAGCAGGCCCGCGGCCCGGGCCCAGCGGTACTTCGCGCCGAGCACCGCGACGGGCTTCTCGGTCGTATACGGGTACGCGACGACGCCGCGGTCGTACAAGTGGTCACTCGCCTCCTCGACTTCGACGTCACCGGACAACGACGCGACCACGGGCTTGTGGATGCCCTTGGCGCGGAACTCCTCGACGACCTCGGACACCAGCTCGGCGAACACCATCGGCGGGGTGACGATGGTGTGCCAGTAGCCCAGGACCAGGGCGTGGACGCGGTCATCCGCCAGGCCCAGCGCGATCGTGTTGCGGTAGGTCGATGGCGGCTCGCCGCCGGTGATGTCGACCGGGTTGCCCGCCGCGCCGAAGGGCGGGATGAACTTGCGGAACGCCGTGTCGAGGTCCGGCGGGATCTCCATCAGGTTCAGGCCGTGGTCGACGCAGGCGTCCGACAGCAGCACGCCCGAGCCGCCGGCGCCGGTGATGATGACGACGTTCTCGCCCCGCGGCGCCGGCAGCAGCGGAATGCCGCGGGCGTACTCGAGCATGTCGTTCAGCCCGGTGGCCCGGATCACGCCGCTCTGGCGGAGGATGTCGTCGTACACCTTGTCGTTGCCGGCCAGGGCGCCGGTGTGCGAGCCGGCGGCCTTGGCGCCCTGCGCCGTCCGCCCGGCCTTGAGCACCACGACCGGCTTGCGCTTCGAGACCCGCTTCGCCGTCTCGGCGAACGACCGGCCGTCCTTGAGGTCTTCGAGGTGCATCGCGACGACCTGCGTGTTGTCGTCCTGCTCGAAGAAGGTGAGCAGGTCGTCCTCGTCGATGTCGGCCTTGTTGCCGACGCCGACGATCGCGGAGACCCCCATCTTGGCCGAGCGGCTGAAGCCGAGGATCGCCATCCCGATGCCGCCGCTCTGCGACGACAACGCCACGCCGCCTTTGACGTCGTACGGCGTGCAGAAGGTCGCCGACAGGTGCTCCGGCGTGTAGTAGTAGCCGTAGATGTTCGGGCCGAGGATGCGCACGCCGTGCCTCCGGGCGATCGCGACGACCTCGTCCTGGAGTTCGACGTTGCCGGTTTCGCCGAAGCCGGACGGGATGAGGATCGCCCCGGCCACGCCTTTCCGGCCCGCTTCCTCCAGTGCCGCGGGGACGAACTTCGCCGGGATGGCGAAGACGGCGACGTCGACGTCGCCGGGCACGTCGGTGATGCTCGGGTACGCCTTGCGGTCGAGGATCTCGGCGGCCTTCGGGTTGATCGGGTGGATCTCGCCCGCGTAGCCGCCGTCGACCAGGTTCTTCATCACCGAGTTGCCGATCTTCCCGGCCTCGGCCGACGCGCCGATCACCGCGACCGCCGCCGGTTTCATGATCCGGTTCATGGCCGTGAGGATCTCCTCCCGGCCGAACCGGACCGGTTCCTTCGCCGCCTCCGGGTCGACGAGGATCCGGACGTCCACGGCCGTGGCGCCGTCCGGGGTGGCGAGCACCGGGTTGAGATCCACTTCGGACAGCTGCGGGAAGTCCGTCACCAGCTGCCCGAGGCCGGTGATGACCGCGGCGAGGGCGGCACGGTCGACCGGGGCCGCGCCGCGCACCCCGCGCAGGATCTCGGCGGCCCGGATGCCGTCGATCATGGAGAGCGCTTCCCCGGTGCCGGCCGGCGCCAGCCGGAAGGTGACGTCCTTGAGCACCTCGACCAGCACGCCGCCGAGGCCGAACGCGACGATCTTGCCGAAGGCCGGGTCGGTGACCGAGCCGATGATCACCTCCTGGCCCCCGGCGAGCATGCGCTGCACCTGGACGCCGACGATCCGCGCGCCGGCCCGGTACGCCTTCGCGTTCCCGACGATTTCGGTGAAGCCCGCCCGCACGGCCTCGGCGTCGGCCAGGCCGACGAGCACACCGCCGGCCTCGGTCTTGTGCAGGATGTCCGGCGAGACGATCTTCAGCACGACCGGCAGGCCGATGGCTTCGGCGTGGGCCACCGCCTCTTCCGCCGTGGTCGCCAGCCGTTCGGCGGGGGTCGGGATGCCGTAGGCCGCGCAGACCGCACGCCCCTCGGGCGCGGTCAGCGACGAGCGGCCTTCGGCGGCCACCTGGCCGAGGATCTGCTCGACCGCCGCGCGATCCACCACGTCAGATCACCCCCGCCGCGCGGAACTTCTCGAGGTCGGCCTCGCTGTAGCCGAGTTCGGCCAGCACCTCGTCGTTGTGCTCGCCCAGCAGCGGCGACCGCTCGATCTCGACCGGCGAGTCGGACAGCTTGAGCGGGCAGCCGACGGTCTTGAACGTGCCGCGCTCGGGGTGCGGGACCTCGACGACCGAGCCCAGCTCGGCGAGGGTCCCGTCCTCGATCAGCTCCTTGGTGGACAGGATCGGGCCGCAGGGGATGTTGCGGGCGTTGAGCTGCTCCATCACCTCCCACTTGGTGTGCTTCTCGGTCCACTCCTCGACGAGCGCGAACGCTTTGTCCAGTTTGGACAAGCGCACCTCCGGGGTGGCCCACGCAGGGTCGTCGGCCAGCTCCGGCTTGCCGATCAGCTGCGTGAGCGGCGCCCAGCCGGGTGGCTGGATGATCACGTAGATGTAGTCGTTCGGCCCCCCGGGCGCGCACTTGACCGCCCAGCCGGGCTGCCCGCCGCCGGAGGCGTTGCCCGAGCGCGGCACTTCTTCGCCGAAGTGGTCGTTCGGGTACTCCCCCAGCGGGCCGTGCGCCAGCCGCTGCTGGTCGCGCAGCTTGACCCGGCACAGGTTGAGCACGGCGTCCTGCATGGCGACCTGGACGCGCTGACCGCGGCCGGTGGAGGTCCGCTGGTACAGCGCGGCGAGGATCGCGGCCACCAGGTGGATGCCGGTGCCGGAGTCGCCGATCTGCGCGCCGGTCGCGGTCGGCGGGCCGTCCTCGAACCCGGTGGTGCTCATCGCGCCGCCCATCGCCTGCGCGATCACCTCGTAGGCCTTGAAGTTCGCGTACCGGCCGGGCCCGAACCCCTTGATGGAGGCGTAGATCAGGCGCGGGTTGAGTGCCGCCAGCTTCTCCCAGGGGTAGCCGAACCGGTCGACGACACCCGGGCCGAAGTTCTCCACGAGAACGTCCACACCGGACACGAGCTTCTCGAAGACTTCCTTGCCTTCGTCGCTCTTCATGTTGAGCGTGATGCTGCGCTTGTTGGCGTTCAGCATCGTGAAGTAGAGGCTGTCCACGCCGGGCAGGTCCCGGAGCTGCCCGCGGGTGATGTCACCCCGCCCGGGCGTCTCCAGCTTGATCACGTCCGCGCCGAGCCAGGCCAGCAGCTGCGTCGACGACGGACCGGACTGCACGTGCGTCATGTCGAGGACGCGGACGCCCTCCAGTGCCTTGCCCATGCCTTGGCCTCCGCTCACTTGTACATGGTCTGGTTCATGGTTCCGGGGGCGTACACGTCGGGATCGACCCAGACGTTGATCAGCGACGGCTTGCCGGACTCGCGCGCCCGCAGCAGTGCCGGCCCGATGCCGGCCGGGTCGCGGACCTCTTCGCCGTAGCCGCCAAGCATCCGCGCGAACTCGTCGTACCGGACGTCGCCGAGGGTGTTGCCGACGCGTTCGCGCGGCAGGCCGTACTTCGCGGCTTGGCCGTAGCGGATCTGGTTCATCGACGAGTTGTTGCCGACGATCCCGACGAACGGCAGGTCGAACCGCACGAGCGTCTCGAAGTCCCAGCCGGTGAGGCTGAAGGCGCCGTCGCCGAAGAGCGCGACGACCTCCTTGTCCGGGCGGGCGTGCTTGGCCGCCAGGACGAACGGGATGCCGACGCCGAGGGTCCCGAGCGGACCCGGGTCCATCCAGTGTCCGGGCGACTTGGGCTGGACCACCTGGCCGGAGAAGGTGACGATGTCGCCGCCGTCGCCGATGTAGATCGAGTCCTCGGTGAGGAACTCGTTGATCTCGTGGACCAGCCGGTACGGGTGGATCGGGCTCGCGTCGGAGTGCTGCAGCGGCAGCCGCTTCCGCTTCGCCTTCTCCTCCACCGCCTGGAGCTCCTCGAGCCACGTCTTGCGGGCGACGGCACCGTTGTCGGTGCGGCCGGAGGCGGCCTGGGCGACGGCGGCGAGGACCTGGCCGGCGTCGCCGACGATGCCCAGGTCGATGTCGCGGTTCTTGCCGACCGTGCGGTAGTCGAGGTCGATCTGGACCACGGTGGCGTCCTTCGACAGGCGCTTGCCGTAGCCCATCCGGAAGTCGAACGGCGTGCCGACGATGACGATGACGTCGGCGTTGTCGAAGGCGTAGCGGCGTGAGAGCTGGAAGTGGTGCGGGTCGCCCGGCGGCAGCGTGCCGCGGCCGGCGCCGTTCATGTACGCCGGGATGTTGAGGGTGCGCACGAGGTCGGCGGCGGGCTCGGTGGCGCGTGTGGTCCAAACCTGGCTGCCGAGCAGGATGGCCGGCTTCTTCGCGTGCACCAGCAGGTCCGCGAGCTTCTCGACGTCGGCCGGGTCGCCCGCGTTCTTCGTGGACGCCCGGTAGCGGCCGGCTGCCGGGATCCTGGCCTGGTCCGGCGGCACGCGGGCGTCGAGGACGTCGCGCGGGATCTCCAGGAACGACGGCCCGGGCGCGCCGGCGTAGGCCTCGCGGAAGGCCATCGAGACGAGGTCGGCGACGCGGGCGGTGTGCGGGACGGTGGCCGCGAACTTGGTGATCGGCGTCATCATGTCCACGTGCGGGAGGTCCTGCAGGGACCCCATCTTGTGCTGTGTCAGCGCACCTTGGCCGCCGATCAGCAGCATCGGGCTCTCCGCGCGCAGCGCGTTCGCCACCCCGGTGACCGCGTCGGTCGTGCCCGGCCCGGCGGTGACGACCGCGCAGCCGGGCTTGCCGGTGATCCGCGCGTAGCCGTCGGCCGCGTGCGCCGCGACCTGTTCGTGCCGGACGTCGATGATCTCGATGCCCTCGTCGACGCAGCCGTCGTAGATGTCGATGATGTGGCCGCCGCAGAGGGTGAAGATCGTGTCGACCCCTTCGGCCTTCAACGCCTTGGCCACCAGGTGGCCGCCGGAGATTCCGGCCGGCGCGGGCTCGGCGCCGTTCGTCGCCGCGGCACTCTCCCTCGCGGTGGTGCCGGTCGTGGTCAGCGCCATGCTCAACTCCTCTGGTCCGCCGCCGGAACTCTCGTCCGGCGTTCCGTGTCGCGTTTTCCCCGAGGTCAGCGGCCTCAGCGCGGCAGACTGTAGATTGCATACCGTATGGGGTAGGCATATAGTCGCTCTTCGAGCAGCCCGTGTCCAGGGTCGTCCGCAGGCTTTTTCCGGCACGCGAAGCCGGGCCGGCGGACCGTCACCCCACGCCCTTTGCGCCGCGGAAAGGACGCCTCGCATGGACCTCTTCGAACACGAAGCCCGCGAACTCTTCGAGAAGCACGGCGTACCCGTCCCCCGCGGCCGGGTCGCCGAGGATCCGGCCGCGGCGCGGGCCGCCGCGGCGGCGCTGGGCGGTCCGGTGGTGGTCAAGGCGCAGGTGAAGACCGGCGGCCGCGGGAAGGCCGGCGGGGTGCGCGTCGCCCACAGCGCCGACGATGCCGAACAGGTCGCCGACGACATCCTCGGGATGAGCATCAAGGGCCACACCGTGCACCGCGTCCTGGTGACCGAGGCGAGTGAGATCGCCGGCGAGTACTACGTCTCCTTCCTGCTCGACCGCGCCGCCCGCACGTTCCTGGCCATGGCCTCGACCGAAGGCGGGATGGAGATCGAGGAGGTGGCGGCGTCCCGGCCGGACGCACTGGTCCGGGTGCCGGTGGATCCGCTGGCCGGCGTCGACGCGGCCGCGGTCGCCGCGCCGTTCCCGGCCGACGTCCGGGCGGAAGTGGCAGCCGTCGTCGAGAAGCTGTGGGAGGTGTTCGTCGCGGAGGACTGCACGCTCGTCGAAGTCAATCCGCTCGCGAGCACGTCCACCGGGATCGTCGCGCTCGACGGCAAGATCACTCTGGACGACAACGCGTCCTTCCGTCGCTCGTCCGCTTACGACGACCCGCTGGCGGGCGATCCGCTGGAGCGCCAGGCGCGGGCGAACGGCCTCAACTACGTCAAGCTGGACGGCGACATCGGCGTGATCGGCAACGGCGCCGGCCTTGTCATGTCCAGTTTGGACGTCGTGGCGGCGGCCGCACGGGAAGCGGGCGCACGCGGGCCGGCGAACTTCCTCGACATCGGCGGCGGCGCGTCGGCCGGGGTGATGGCCGACGGGCTGACCGTCATCCTCGGCGACCCCCGGGTCCGCAGCGTGTTCGTCAACGTCTTCGGCGGCATCACCGCCTGCGACGCGGTGGCGACCGGGATCGTGCGCTCGCTCGAGATCCTCGGCTCGCGCGCCACCAAGCCCCTGGTGGTCCGGCTGGCCGGGAACAACGTCACCGCGGGCAGGCGGATCCTCGCCGAAGCCGCCCACCCGCTGGTCACCGTGGTGGCCACCATGGACGACGCCGCCCGCGAGGCGGCGAAGCTCGCGATCGCGGAGGGCTGAACCGTGGCCATCTTCCTGGACGAGAACAGCCGGATCGTCGTCTCCGGCATCACCGGCGCCGAAGGCGCCAAGCACGCGCGGCGGATGCTGGCGGCGGGCACGAACGTCGTCGGCGGCGTCAACCCGCGCAAGGCCGGGCAGCGGGTGGACATCGGTCCGGTGTCGGTGCCGGTGTTCGGCAGCGTCGCGGAGTCGATGGCGTCGGCCGGCGCCGACGTCGGCGTGTTCTTCGTGCCGCCGCCGTTCGTCGCCGGCGCGGTGATCGAGGCGGTCGACGCCGGGCTCGGGCTCGCGGTGGTCATCACCGAAGGCGTCCCCGTGCACGACACCGCGCGGCTGTGGGCGCACGCCGTCGCCGCGGGCGGGCGGACGCGGATCGTCGGGCCGAACTGCCCGGGCATCGCCTCCCCCGGCCGGTCGAACGCCGGGATCATCCCGGACGGCATCACCGGCCCGGGACGGATCGGCCTCGTGTCGAAGTCGGGCACGCTGACCTACCAGCTCATGCACGAGCTGCGCGACATCGGGTTCTCGACGTGCGTCGGGATCGGCGGCGACCCGATCGTCGGCACGACGCACATCGACGCGGTGGAGGCGTTCGAGAAGGACCCGGAGACGGATCTGATCGTGCTGATCGGCGAAATCGGCGGCGACGCGGAGGAGCGGGCGGCGGAGTTCGTCCACGCGAACGTGTCGAAGCCGGTCGTCGGGTACGTCGCCGGCTTCACAGCCCCCGAAGGCAAGACGATGGGCCACGCGGGCGCGATCGTCTCCGGCTCGTCGGGCACGGCGGCGGCGAAGAAGGAAGCGCTGGAAGCGGCGGGAATCCGGGTGGGGCGGACGCCGAGCGAGACCGCGGCACTGGTCCGCGAAGTGCTCGGCTGATGGAGCTGCGCCAGCTGGCGGTGGTGGTGGCGGTCGCGGAGGAAGGCGGCTTCACGGCGGCGGCCCAGCGGCTGCGGACGGTGCAGTCGACGGTGTCGACGGTGGTACGCGCCTTGGAGCGCGACCTGGGAACACCGCTGTTCCACCGGACGACGCACCGGGTGGTGCTGACCCCGGCGGGCGAAGCGTTCGTGCCGGCCGCACGGGCGGCGCTGGCGGCGGCGGAGCGCGCCCGGGCAGCGGTGGCGCCGGTCGGCGGCCGCGTGCGGGTCGGCGTGTGCCCGGGGCTGCTGCTGGACCTGCCGCGGGTCCTGGCGACGCTGCGGCACGTCCATCCGGGGCTGGGGGTGCAGGTGCGGCAGGTGGCGGCGGCCAAGGCGGAGGATGCGGTAGCGGAGTCCGTTGTGGACGTCGCGCTGGCGGCGGTGGCCGGTGACACGCCGGGCGCGGACGGTTTCGCCACCCAGGTCCTCGCCGAAGAACTCGTCCTGGTCACCGCCCCGGGTGGCAGCCGTTCCGCGCCCGCCGACCTCGCCGGGCTCTCCCTCGTCGACTTCCCTCCCGGCTGGGCCGTCCGCGAAGCCGTCGACCGCGCCTTCCCCTGTCGCGAGGTTGGCCTGGAGGTCGACGACCTCGGCGTCGCCGGCGGGATCGTGCGTGCCGGGCTCGCCGCCTGTGTTCTTCCCGAGTCCGCCGCCGCCCGGTTCGCCGATCTCACCGTGCGGCGGTTCGAGCGGCCGTCGCCGTGGCGGGTCGCCGCCGTGCACCGGGGCGATCCCGCCGTCGCCGCCTTTCTGGCTCAGCTGCGCTGAAAGCCCAACCGGTCCGGTCGGGTGTAGACGTTCATCGACGTGCCGCGCAGGAACCCCACCAGCGTCAGCCCCAGCTCCGCGGCCAGGTCCACCGCCAGCGACGACGGCGCGGAAACCGCCGCCAGCACCGGGATTCCCGCCATCGCCGCCTTCTGCACCAGCTCGAACGACGCCCGGCCGCTGACCATCAGCACCGTCCCCGACAGCGGCAGCCTGCCTTCCCTGGCCGCCCAGCCGACCACCTTGTCCACCGCGTTGTGCCGCCCGACGTCCTCGCGCAGGCACAGCAGCTTGCCATCGGCATCGAACACGCCCGCCGCGTGCAGGCCACCCGTGCGGTCGAAGACGCGTTGCGCCGCGCGAAGTTCGCCGGGCAGGCGCGCGAGGGTCGGCACGTCGGTGCCGAACGGGTCGGCGGCGACCGGCCACGGCACCGTCGTGCGCACCGCGTCGAGGCTCGCCTTGCCGCAGAGGCCGCAGGACGACGTCGTGTAGAAGTTGCGTCCACGGACGCGTCCGGCGGCGCGACACCGGGAGCCAGCACGACGTCGAGAACGTTGAAGGTGCTGCCGCCGTCGGCCGTCGCGCCCGCGCAGTAGCGGATCGAGCGGATGTCCGGCGCCGTCCGCACGACGCCCTCGCCGGCCAGGAAGCCGGCGGCGAGGTCGAAATCGTGGCCCGGGGTCCGCATCGTGATCGAGAGCGGTTTCCCGGCCACCCGGATTTCGACGGGTTCTTCGACGGTGAGCGTGTCCGGCCGGATGGTGTGCCCGCCGTCGTGGACGCGCAGCACCCGGCGCGGCTGGTCGTCCGCCCCATCGTCACGCCGCCGGCAGCAGCGACTCGGGCCGGCCCGGCTGGGTCAGCCGCCCGGACAGCACCGCGGCGGCCAGGCTCAGCACCCCCGCCGCGGCGAAGGCGCCGAGGAACCCGTGCGACGTCACGACGAGGGCGGCCAGCCCGATCCCGACCGCCGCGCCGGCGGCCTTGGCCGAGTACAGGACGCCGAAGTTCTGCGCCGCCGATTCCTCGCCGAAGTACTCGCGCACCAGGCCGACCAGCAGCGTGTAGCAGCAGCCGTTCCCGAGCCCGGCCAGCGTGCCGCCGAGCAGCAGGCCCACGGCCTGGCGGTGTTCGCCCGAGAAGAAGAGGACGAACTGCGCGACGCCGCCCGCGAGCAGCGCGGACCGCAGGATCCGGGGCCGGCCGAGCCGGTCGGCGAGCCGTCCGACGAGGACGCGGCCACTGCCGGTCGCCGCGGCGAGCAGCGCCAGCGCGGCCGCGGCGAGCCCAGGACCGCTGCGCCCGGCGGCGAACGTCGCGAGGTAGGCGAGGTCGAACAGCAGGACGGCGGCCGTGAGCACGACGACGAGGTACAGCGCGAGGGTCGTCCGGCAGCGCAGCAGCTCGGCCGGCCGGTAGTGGCGGAGCGCGGGACGCCGGTTGTGCGCCTTGTCCAGCGCCCACGTGCGCGGCTCGGGCGTCGCCGGCCACCAGTGGCGCGGCGGGTACCGCAGCAGGGCGGCGCACGCGGCGAGCACGACGAGCACGACGGCGGCGGTGACGTCCAGCAGCACCGGCCGCGCGGCCGGGAGGCCGGCGGCGAGCACGACGAAGGGAACGCTCCCGTAGGCGAAGGCGCCGCTCACGATGCCCGTGGTGGCCGCAGTCCGGTCGGGGAACCACGCGAGCACCGCGCCGACGCAGGTCGCGTAGACCAGGCCGGTGCCGAGGCCGCCGAGCACGGAGTAGCCGAGGAAGACGGTGAGCAGGCTGCTCGCGTGGCCGAGCGTCACCAGCCCGGCGGCGCAGAGGACGGCACCGGCGGCCATCGCGGCGGGCGCCGGCAGCAGGCGGCGTTCGCGCAGCCACGCGGCCGGGAACGCGGTACCGGCCTGGCAGAGGGCCCAGACGGCGAGCGACAGGACGACGCCGCCGAAGGTCCACCCCGGCGTCCGGCTCAGCGCGGGGACGAGAGCGCCGAAGCCGTACTGCTGTACCCCGGCGGCGAGCATCGCGGCGGCGGCCAGCCAGGTGACCCACGCCCGCGGACGGCCGAGCAGCTCCCGGTCGGACTCGCCGACGCGGTACCGCCGTCCGTAGACGTCGCGCAGCTCGCGGACCTCGGACATCGCGACCGCCTCCTCAGACTTACTGAAGATTGTATGCAGTATGAAGTAGTCCGAGTGTGCGCCCGTGACGGCGAATTGTCCACCGGTGGCGGGAGGCGGAGGCGAAGGCGGCCCGGTGGCCATCGAGGGAGGAGGCGGCCACCGGGCCGTGCTCCGGCGCGGTACCGGCCGCGCCGGAGCACTGACAGTCTGGCCATCACGGCGACCGCCGACAAGCGTGCCCGGCCGGGAAATGCGCGATCCCGAAAGGACCGCGGTGGTGGAAAATCCCACACAGGCAAGGGAATCGCCGAGCGATACAGGGCTCACTGCGGGAAAACTCCGGCCGTTGCCCGGAAACCGCGCAGCATTACACCGGCGCCAGCCCGCGCGGGGGAAGCTCGCTGCCGGAAGTCTCCGGCCATTATCCGGACACGGCCTGGCCTTCCACCGTCGGCCCGAACCGGTGCAGGCCCATGGCCGCCGACCTTGTCGATCAGCAACCGGTTCCGGCGCGTCAGGCCTTCTTGCGGGAAGCGCGCTTGCGCGCCGGCTTGGCCTCGGCCTGTCCGGCCGACGCCGCCTGGTCCGCTTCGAAGCCCGCGATGATCTCGCTCGACAGGCGGCCTCGCTCGGCCACCTCGTAGCCGTTCGCCTGCGCCCACTCGCGGATCTGGCGGTTGCGCTCGCGGTCCGTGCTCGAGCTCGACGAGCCCGACAGCGACTGGCCCGTCGCCAGGCGCACCTTGCGGCCGCCGATCCGCCGCGCGGCGGCGACGTAGCGGGCGAGCTCGTCCCGGAGCGCGGCGGCGTTCGCCTCGGACAGGTCGATCTCGTACGTCACCCCGTCGAGGCTGAAGGGGACGGTCTGCGAAGCCTCACTCCCGTCGAGGTCGTCCACCATCTCGACGTGCACCCGTTGCGCCATGGTTCGTCGTTCCTCATCTTCTCCAGAACACGGTCGGACAGACCCTAACCTGTCGAATCACGTCCGGCACGCGCGACACCCGGCAAGCGTCCACAATGGCCGCCCGGACGACCACGTCGCCGTCCTCCAGGGTGACCGCAACCGAGCCGGAATGCGCGTCATCTTGCCGATAATTTGTTTTTGTGATATGCTTGAAATCGAATCGGTACCGTGTCCGCATGACCACAGCCGACTTTCCCGGTATTGCTCCCCGCGTCAGCCGCACGGCCTTCACCGCGGCCGCCGCGCGGGCGGCACATTTGCTCGTCGACGCCGAGCCGAGCATCTTCGCCGACACCCTCGCCGCGCCGCTGCTGGGCCCGCACGCCGAGGAACTCCTGGCGTACCACCGCCTCCACGGCACCCATCCCGTCCTGGCCGGCGCCCGCCTCCAAGCGGTGTGCCGCAGCCGGTTCACCGAAGACCGGCTCACCCGCGCCAATTCCGGTATAGACCAGTATGTGATTCTCGGCGCCGGGCTCGATTCGTTCGCGTATCGCGCCGCATCCCGCCGAATCCGGGTGTTCGAGGTCGACCGGCCGGCCACCCAGGACGCCAAACGGGAACTGCTCGACCGCGCCGGGATCGCCGTGCCCGCTTCCGTCACCTTCGTCCCGGCCGACTTCGAAGCCGGCCCGCTCCGGGAACGGCTGGTCCAGAGTGGACTCGACCCGTTCCGCCGCGTGTTCGTCAGCTGGCTCGGCGTCACCATGTACCTGACGCGGAAGGCGATTCTCGCCACATTGACGGATCTCGGCGCTTTCGCCCCCGGATCGGAAATCGTGACCGATCACCTGCTTCCGGAGGAACTGCGGGACGCGGCGGGAAACGGCTACGCCGAAGCCGTCGCGCCGCTGGCCGCGCAGCAGGGTGAGCCGTGGCACACGTTCCTCTCCCCCGCGGCCATGGCCGGCCTCCTGCGGGCCGCCGGCTTCGAAGTCGTCGAACAAGCCGGGCAACGCGAGAGCGTGGCTCCCCGGCTGTGGAACCGCACGGACGCGCTGCGGCCCGCCGCGCTTTCCGCACTGGTCCACGCCCGCGTTCCCGCACCGGGGAAATGAGCCGTCAGTCGGGCAGCAGCGGCACTTCGAAGTCGTCCGGCCGGCCCAGCAGCACCGCCCGGGTGACCGCCGCCTTCCCGAACCGGTCGCGCACCGCGTCCAGCGCCGTGTCCAGCTCGCTCGCCCGCTGCCGCTCGAACGGCAGCGACAGCTGGAACGGATCCTCGTCGGCCAGGTTCGACAGCGCGGCGCCGAGCAGCGTCAGCCCGCGGTCGGCGATCATCGGCACCGCGGCCGCGAGCAGCTCCCGCGCCGCGGCGAGCAGCACGCCCGTGCCCGCGGTCGGCTCGTTCAGCGTGTGCGAGCGCGTGACCCGGGCGAAGTCGGCGAACCGCAGGCGGATCGTCACCGTCCGGCAGACCCGGCGGGCCGCGCGCAGCCGGCGCGCGATCCGGTCGATGAGCGCCACCAGCACCACGTCCAGCTCGGCCGGGGTTCGCCGGCGGCGCCCGAGCGCCCGCTGGGCGCCGATCGACCGGCGCCGCCGGCCGACCTCGACGCGGCGCGGGTCCCGGTTGTGCGCCAGGGCGTGCAGCTGGCCGCCGGCCGCCCGGCCCAGCATGCCGACCAGGTCCACGTGCTCCGACGCCGCCAGCTGGCCCACCGTCCCGATCCCCCGGGCGCGCAGCTTCTCGGCGGTGACCTTGCCGACGCCCCACAGGGCCTCGACCGGCAGCGGATGCAGGAACTCCAGCTCCGCGTCGTGCGGGACGACCAGCAGGCCGTCCGGCTTGGCGACCCGGCTGGCGACCTTCGCGAGGAACTTCGTCCGCGCAACCCCTACCGTGATCGGCAGGCCGGCGCGCTCGGCGACGGCCGCCCGGAGCCGTTCGGCGATCCGGCTCGGCCGCCCGCCGATCCTGGCCAGCCCGCCGACGTCGAGGAACGCTTCGTCGATCGAGAGGCCCTCCACCCACGGCGTGGTGTCGTGGAAGATCTCGAACACGGCCTTGCTCGCGGCCGAATACGCCGACATCCGCGGCGGCACGACGACCGCGTCCGGGCACAGCCGCCGGGCCTGCGCGCCCCCCATCGCGGTCCGCACGCCACAGGCCTTGGCCTCGTAACTCGCGGCCAGCACGACGCCGCCGCCGACGATCACCGGACGTCCTTTCAGCGCCGGATCGTCGCGCTGCTCCACCGACGCGTAGAAGGAGTCGAGGTCGGCGTGCAGGATGGGCCCCTCGTCGGTCATAGAACATATGTTCGCATACCGCGGCGCCGAAGTCCGCTCGTCCGCCCGCCGCCGGCCCCGGCCCGTCCGCCGAAACTGAGCGTTTTCCCGGTTGTCCCCGTTCTGTCGCGCGGCTCACACTCGAAGCCTTCGCAGCACCCGACGACTGGGGACGACATGACCGAGAAGTGCCGATGCGGCGACCACCACGCGTGGGCCGCCCCGAACCCGCAGGACCGGCCCGCCGCGGCGCGCCAGCCGCTGCTGGCTTCGACGCTGGCCACCGAAGACCGCGCCGAAGAGGCCGGACGGCTCGACCCGACCGGCCGCGTCACCTGCCGGACGCACCGGCGCTGGCTGCACGACTGCGTGTCGTCCCCGGTGCACGCCAACCCGGCGATCGGCTACCGCTGGTGCCGCAGCTGCGACCACCAGGCGCTGGTCGCGGTGGACGAACTGACCGGCGAGGTGACCATCCACTGCGGGCTGTGCGGCAAGAGCCCGCGCAGCCGCGCGAACCGGGAACTCGTCGAGCTGTGCCGGCGCAGCCTCGCCCTGGCCCGCTCGGGCCGGTTCCCGGAGCGCGCCGCCGCCTGACTGCCATGATGCGGAGGTGCCCTCACCCGGAACCACCGCGCTGGTGATCCTGCTGCCCGCCGCCGAACCGGTGCTGGCCGCGGCCCGGCGGGTCGACCCCGCCCTGGTCCGCCCCGGCCTGCCCGCGCACGTGACGGCGCTGTACCCGTTCCTGCCGGACGCGGCGCTGACCGACGAGGTGCTGGCGGACGTCCGCGCCCTGGCCGCGCGGACGCCACCGGCCGAAGTGCGCCTCACGGAGTTCACGACGGCGCCCGGATTCGCGGCGATCCCGGCCCCGTCGCTGCAGCGGGTCACGGACGCGGTGTGCGCCCGCTGGCCGGAGGTGCCCCCGTACGGCGGCCGGTTCGGCCCACGCCCCCCGGCACACGTCACGGTCGCGATGGGCGGTGACGAGCAGACGCTCGAGCGGGTGGCCGCCGAGGTCCGGCCACTGCTGCCGCTGACCGACCGCGCCGACACGCTGCGGCTGGTGGCGTTGACGGAACGTGGCTGGGAGTCCCGGCTGGAAGCGCCGCTGGGCGGGTGAGGTACTGCGGCCGGCTGGACGGCCCGCGCACCGCTGTTTCTTGCGATCCACCGGGCAGCGCCGGGTGGAATCCTCGCCCGCGATCGCACTGCCGGGCACCACGTCACCCGGCCTGCGGGCTGACCTCGTCCGCCGTCGCGTTGTCCAGCTTGCGGTAGGCGCGGGCGATCGCCCGCAGCCGGGCCACGTCCGCGGCGAACGGCTCCGCCGCCGCGGCCGGCGGTTCCGTCTCGCCCGGCTCGTCCGGAAGGTCGCGCACCAGCCTCGCGGCCGCGCGCGCCGGGAGGCCCGGTGTCACCCCGGCCAGGATCAGGCCGTCGTTGGTTTCGCTCATCGCCGTCAGCAGCCGCTCGCGGCGGGACGATCCGCCCGGGTCGATGCGGACGATGTCCGGGAACCGCCGCGTCAGGTGCTCGCGGAGGGGCCGCAGCAGGCGCAGCGTCTTCGCGTCCCGGCGCGCCGCCGCCAGTCCCGGGATCGCCGGGATCGTCAACCCCACGACGATCAGCAGCACCGAAACGGCCGGGAAACCGACGTCGAGCGCGCACGGCAGCGTCGAGAACGGCCCGCGGCACAACGCCTGCACCGGATGGTCGGACTGCAGCGCCCGGATCGTCGCGACGACCTTCCCGGCGAGGTAGGCGACCGCGAACGCCGACGCCAGCAGCAGCACCGCGAGGCCGGCCCGCAGCGCGCCGCCGCTCGCGCGGATCGTCACCGCCGCCACCACGCCGATGTCGAGCACGGCGAACCCGAGGTAGGCGGTGTAGACGAAGACGTAGACCACCAGCGTCGGGTGCGTGCGGTACAGCTCGTCGAACACGCCGACGCCGCGCGGCAGCCCCCGCGTGCCGAAGAACATGACGGTCAGCAGCGCGAGCGCCACCGCGAGCGCCACCAGCCGGGTGCGCCGCCCGCGGTCGCGGGTGCCGCTGATCTCCGCGACCGTCAGCCCGATCCCGTAGGCCGCGACCATCGTCGCGAGGTTCGACAGCAGCCGTCCCAGGCTCGGGTAGATCTCGCTCTCGACCAGCTGCGCGCGATTGGCCAGGAAGCAGAACGCCGCCCCCAACGCGATGAGCGAGACGGCCAGGCCGGCGCCCGCGCCGGTGCGCCGCGCCCGGACGACGCGCCAGATCCCGACCGCCAGCGCGAAGACCCCGACCCCGAGGAACAGAACGTCGATCACGGGACGGCACTATCCCAGGAGTGCCGCCAGCCGCCTAGCCTGGTCGGCCGCCCGGCCGTACGCGCCCGGCTGGACGGCGGGCGGTTCGCTCGTCGCGGCGCTCATCAGCAGCACGGCGATCAGCTCGGCCTCGTACTCGTCGCTGCCGGTGGTGACGCGCGTGAGCAGGTGCGACAACGCCTGCGGCGCCAGATCGGGCGCGAGCCGCGCCGCGTCCGGCTCCGCGATCCGGCACGTGCCGGTGTGCGCGCAGAGCATGTGGGCCAGCTCGTGGGCGATGATGTGGTCCTGGTGCAGCGCCGACGTGTGCTCGACGTAGGCGATGAGGTCGTAGTCCGGGCGGGCCTGCCAGGCCCCCGACGGGCGGCCGGGCCGGTACTCGACCGGGACGAGGTCGATCTCGCGGCCCCGCCAGGCTTCGAGGGCGTCGACCCAGGCGTTCATCGACCACGGCCGGGGCATCGGGACGGCGGCGAGCACGGCCCGCACCCGCTCCCGGGCACCGGCTCGCAGGTCGCGCTCGTCGATGGGTCCTCCCCGCTCACCGGGCGCCAGCCGGGTGCACCGGGGCGCGATCACGGACGAGGTCATCGTAGCCGACCGGAGGCCGTCACTCCGGCTTCCGCCGCCGTCCCTCGCGACGCCGGTTCTCGTCGTAGCCGGCCAGCTGGTCGAGCAGCGCGGTGACGGTCTCGCGGTCCCTCGGCGAGAGCCGCATGGCGCGTTGCGCGAGGTGGCGCGCTTCGCTGTCACGCCACGCGATGACGTCCTCCACCTGCTGGTCGATCCGCTCGGCGACCTCGTCGTCGAAGAAGTAGGTGACGGGCACGCCGAAGAACTGCGCGAGCGCCTGGATGTGCGAGCGCTTGGGGTCCTTGCGCGCACCGACGGCGAGCTGCTGGACGTGCGTGGCCGACATCGTGACGCCGGTCTGCTCGGCGACGCCGTGCGCGATCTCCCGGTAGGAGTACGGCTTGCGGTCGGGCGGGTGCACGGTCGCGATCAGGTGCGCCAGCCGTTCGGCGAAACTGCGCTCTTCGCTCACCACACACCACCTTCAGCCAGGAAACGTGACAACCGTCAGCCTAGCTGTTGCGAAAACTTGACACAGCCTGTGCCGTGAAGACTACGATACCCCTGTTCGGTGTTTCGAAAACTGGACACCGGGCCCGGGGTGGCGCAGCGGCCCGCGGGGTACGTCACGTGGTCGCTGGGGGTGGCCACGCGCCCAGCCCTTCCGCCGCCGCGCCGCCCCGCTCGGAGCGCGGTCCGGTGGCTGCTCCGGTGGGCTTCACCCGGCCAGGAGGCGGCGCAGGACCGCCGGTGTCCTGCCGGTGTGCTCCCGGACCGTGCGCGTCAGGTGCGCCTGATCCGCGAACCCCAGCTCGGCCGCCAGCGTCGCCAACCCCCGCTCCCCCGCCTCCAACCTGTCCAAGGCGCGCCCGACGCGGACCCGGTTGCGATACCGCGTCAGCGACACCCCCAGTTCCCGCGGAAACGCCCGGCTCAGCCGATACGGCGAAACCCCCAGCGAATCCGCCAGCGGGAACAGACCCGCCGCCGCCGGAACGTCCTCGGCGATCGCCTCGCGGGCGCGGGCCACCAGCGCGCCGTCGGCGGATGGGGCCGAGACCGGTGCCGGCTCCTCGGCCGCCTGGGTGATCGCGCGGCCCACCAGCGTGAGCAACTCCTCCGCCAGCGCGTAGTCCGGGTCGCCGATCGCCGCCACCGCCCGGCGATGGGCCAGGTCCAGCACTCCGTCGACGTACACCGTCGAGCGTGTCACCCGGTCGCCCGCCAGCTGCCGCCACCTCGCCGCGCCGAACGTGACCGACGTGCAGACGTCTCCGCCCGCCGGGTGCGCGAACCGTTCTTCGTCGCCCGGCGAAGCCAGGTACGCCAGTGTCGGGTCGGCGTCGGCCACCTCACCGCGGACGCGGCGGCGGAACCGGCCCCGGCGGACGAGCACCATCCGGTGGCCGTCGGCCACCTCGGGCGGCGACCAGCCGGTGTGCTCGTCCGCGCACTTGACCACGCTCAGCGCGTACCCCGGCCGGGCCGCGACTTCCACTGCCTCACGCACGAACCGCAACCTACGCCGGGGGTACGACAGTTTCGGCAAGGATCTTCAAGACCGCGGCCCCGGCCGGCGGGCAGGCTCGGCCGCGACCGAAAGGAGTCGGGAAATGCCCGCGGAACTCACCACCATCGTCCTCGACTGCGCCGACCCGGCCGCGCTCGCCGCCTTCTACGCCAAGGCACTCGGCCGTGAAGTGACCTACCAGGACGAAGACACCGTCCAGCTCGGCAACCTGGGCTTCCAGCGCGTCGCCGGCTACCGCGGCCCCGGCTGGCCGGACGACGCCAAGCACGCCCACCTCGACCTCCGCGTCACCGATCTCGACCGCGCCGTGCGGGAGTTCGAGGCGCTCGGTGCCACCAAGCCGGGCTTCCAGCCCGGTGGCACCGGCTGGGTCGTGCTCGCCGACCCGGAAGGCCACCTCTTCTGCCTCATCCCGGGCTGAGCCGTCAGGTCCGGTAGACGCCGAACTCGTACAGCGAGTAGCCGTACCCGGTGCCGCGCTGGGTCGCGTACAGCCGCACGTACCGGGCCGTCGCCGTGACGGCGAGGTCGTCGGCGCCGCCGTCACCGGACGTCGTCGAGTACACCGGGCGCCAGTTCGCCGCGTCGTCGCTCACCTGGATCTCGTAGGCCTTGCCGAACGCGGCCTCCCAGACCAGCTGGACGTGGTCGAACGCCTGCCTGCCGCCCAGGTCGACCTGCAGCCACTGCGGATCGGCCCACGCGCTCGCCCAGCGCGTCGCGGTGTCGCCGTCGGTGGCGGCCTGGGGCGGGTAGGGCGCGCCGGGACCGTCGGCCTGGTAGGTCGACGCCGTGGTCGCCGCGCCGCGGGCCAGGTTCGTGCCCGGCACCGGCGGGGCGACCACGCGCAGCGACCGCGTCTCGATGCCGACGTTGCCGTGGCCGTCCCGGGCGTAGAGGTAGAGCTTCCACACGCCCAGCTGCTGCGGTGCCGTCACCGTGAACGGGCCGGTCCCGGTGAACTGCGCCGGAATCAGCCCCGACGCGTTGTCGATGTACTTGCTGTTGTAGCCCATGGTGTAGGTGACCGGGTCACCGTCCGGATCGGACACCCGGGCGGTCACGGTGAACGTCGAGCCGGCCGGGACGTCGGTCACGCGGCTGAGGTCCATCGACGAGATCACCGGCGGCGTGTTGCCGCCCGTCTGTCCACTGTAGAGCTTGCGGACGGCGTACCACGACAGCCGCTTCTCGTTGCCGGTGGTGATGTTGAACCAGACGCCGCCGAAGTCGCCTTCGGTGCCGTAGTGGAACAGGGTCGCGCCGAGCGCCACGCCCGGATGGGCCAGTACGCAGTTCCACGCGTTGACGTAGCCGTCGCGCTTCTGCTGGTCGGTCGGCTCCGCCGGGACGCCGTTCGCGTCGGCCGGCACCTCCCATTCGCCTGCCGGGCCGGTCTCGGTGATGATGTAGGGCTTCGTGTAGCCGCCCGCGAGCCAGTCCTGCTTCACCTGGCAGACGTGGGCGTAGGAGTTGACGGAGTACAGGTCCAGGCTCGGCGCGTACGCCTTGTAGTACGGCCAGGCGCCGGTCCACGCGTCGGTCGAGGTGACCGGGTGGCCGGCGTCGATGGCGTGGATCGCCTGGGCGGCCTGCTCGACGAAGCGCGTGTAGGCGATCCGCTCCTGCTCGAGCTGCGTGCCGGAGTAGCAGTTCTGCATGCCCAGGATCGACTCGTTGCCGACGTTCCACATCAGCACGCCGGGGTGTGCCCGGTAGGCGGTGACCCACTTCTGGATCTCGCCGAGCACCGTGGTCTTGTAGTTCGTGTCGGTGGTGTAGTCGACGCAGCCGCCGCTGCCCGGGCCGCCGCCGGGTTGCAGCCAGAAACCGTTGACCACCTTGATGCCGTTCGCCGCGGCGGCGTCGAGGAGCGGCTGGGTGGTGCCGTCGGTGCCCCAGGTGCGGACGGTGTTGACGCCGATCGCGTGCAGCTCCGGCATCCGCGCGGCGGCCTCGCCCACCGGCGGGCCCCACGTGAGTCCCTTGACGGTCCACGGCTGCCCGTCGACCGTCAGCTGCCAGTTCCCCTGGGTGCCGGTCACGCGCGTGGCGCCCGGACCGCCCTGGGCCGCGGGTGTGCCGCTGACCTGGAACTCCCACAGCGAGTAGCCGTAACCGCCGACGCGGTGGGTGCCGTAGAGCCGCACGTACCGGCCGTGGCCCGTGACGGAGAGGGTCTGGACACCGCCGGCGGCGGTCGTCGTGCTGTAGACGGTCTGCCACGACGAGGCGTTGTCCGAGACCTGGATTTCGTAGGCGGTCGCGTACGCGGCTTCCCAGTTCAGCGTGACCTGGCTGATGTCGGCGGGCGCGCCGAGGTCGACCTGCAGCCACTGCGGGTCGCTCCACGCGCTCGCCCAGCGGGTGCCGGGGTCGCCGTCGACCGCCGCCGACGCCGGCGTGCCCGCGCCTTCGGTGCTCGACGCGGTCGCCGGTCTGCCCTGCGAAAGCACGGTCGCGGCGTGCGCCGGGGACGGGGCGGCGAGCAGGCCCAGCAGCAGCAGGGCCACGAACGCCGGGACGGCACGGAGAAGCGACGGTCGGTCCACGATGACTCCCGTACGGCCAGGGGACGGAGATCGGAGAGCGCTCTCCGGCGCGACCGATGGTTCGGCACCACGGCCCGCGTTGTCAAGGCCCGGGCCGCAACCCGACAAGGACTGTCCGGCCGCTCCTTGACACGGCGGCACCGCGGTGCGCATGCTCTGGGAGAGCGCTCTCCCATCCTTGGCACCCTCACCGTGGAGGACCATTGGCAACGAAAGCCGCGCTCCTCGCCTGCACCGCCGCCACCGTGCTGGCAGGCGCCTTCCTGACCGCGGCCACCTGGTCGCCCGCCGGGGCCGACGACCTGGTGACCCACCACGAGTTCCAGGTCAACTGCTCCCCCAGCCACCACCGGCCGGACGACCCGATCGTCTTCCCGGGCCTGCCCGGCGCGTCGCACGACCACACGTTCCTCGGCAACAAGACCACCGACGCGACGACCACGCTGCAGTCGCTGCAGGCCGCGGGCGTCGGCAACACGACGTGCCTGGCGCCGGACGACCTGTCCGCGTACTGGTTCCCGACGGTCTACAACGGGAACCAGGTGGTGCTGCCGAACTTCGCGCAGGTCGTGTACTACAAGTCCGGCATCCTCGACTACACGAAGGTCGTGCCGTTCCCGCCCGGCCTGCGGTACGTCGCCGGGAGCGTCACGGCGACGCAGGACGAGTTCCAGCACGCGCCCGGCGCGATCGAGGGCTGGGAATGCGGCGACAGCTTCCACAACTGGGACATCCCGGTGCACTGCGCCGACGGCAGCCAGCTCAACATCCGCTACCAGGCGCCGAGCTGCTGGGACGGCGTCCACCTCGACTCGGCCGACCACAAGAGCCACATGGCGTACCCGGACCGGGCGACGCTCGTCTGCCCGGCCGACCACCCGGTGCCGGTGCCGATGCTCGAGTTCAAGATGGCGTTCCCGGTCAGCGGCGACATGTCCGGCGTGCACCTGGCCAGCGGGCGCGGGTATTCGTGGCACTACGACTTCTTCAACGCGTGGGACCCGGAGACCCTGGCGGCGCTGGTGACGCACTGCATCAACGGCGGCCTGCAGTGCGACCCGCGCGGCTTCGACCTGTACAAGCCGGACCGCGGCGGCGTGCTCGGCCCGAACTACCGGCTGCCCGGCCGTCCGTGAGACGGCTGTTCCTCGGGGCGGTGGTGGCGCTGACCATGGGCGGATGCGCCACCACCGTCCCCGCGCCCGGTCCCGCGTCGTCGTTCGACCCGACCGACATCGCCTGGCTGCAGCTGGTCGTGCCGATGACGGAGAACGCGCTGGCGGCGGCCCGCCTGGCACCGGACCACGCCGCGAGCGCGTCGGTGCGTGCCGCCGCGGGTTCGATCGTTGCGCCTTCGGAGCGGCTGCTCGTCCGGCTGAAGGCGGCCCGCGACCGGGCCGGGCTCCCGGCGACCGAGGTCCACAGTGGACACCGAATGCCGGGCATGGTGACGCCGGCCGACCTGGTGGCGTTGCGGACCGGCGACGGCCCGGAGTTCGACCGGCGGCTCGTGGCGCTGCTGCGGGCCCACGCGGCGCAGCTGGTGGTGCTGGCCGGCGGCGAGCAGACCTCCGGCGCCGACGCGGAAACCCGCGGACTGGCCCGGGAAGCCGCGGCCGAAGCCACCCGCCAGCAGCAAGCACTGGCGACCGCCGCCTGACCCGGAAAGCCGTGAATGCCCCAGCCGAGGACCAAGTGTCCGCGGCTGGGGCATTCACGGTGTTTCAGCGCGGGATCAGTAGGTCACCGTCACCGGGCCCCGCCCGCCGTGGGTGGTCACCGTCAGGGTGTGCGTCGTGGCGTCCCACTGCCACGCACCCGACGGCGCCCAGCCGTTGCCGATCCGCACGCCCCGCGGCGCCGACGTCACGCCCAGGAACTTGACCGTCCACTCGCGCGCGGTCACCTGGTCCCGGAAGCCGCCCTGCGCGGGCGCCACCGTCACGGTGTGCGCGCCGGGCCGCTCGGAGTAGGTGATCCGCGTGGCCGAGCTGTGGGCGGCGGACTTGCCGTCGTCTTCGTACAGGCTGAACGCGCCGGACGCGCCCGGCGCGACCGTCACCGTCGCCCGGTTCAGCGGGTTCTGGACGTCGTTGGCGACGTCCGCCGTCCGCGTCACCGTGATGCCGCCCGCACGGACGAACACCGGCATGCCGGACAGGTCGGTCGTGACCTGCTGCGTGGTCCCGCCCGCGTAGGTCTTGCCGGTGAAGTAGTCCGTCCACTGGCCCGGCGGGAACCAGACCGACGTGGTCGCCGACGTCCCCGGCGACGTCACCGGCGCCACCAGCAGGTCCGGCCCGTAGAAGTACTCGCTGTTCGCCGCGGCGTAGGCGGCGGGCTCGTCCGGGTACTCGACGTACGTCGGACGCACCACCGGGACACCGGTCGTCGCGGCCTGCTGCGCCAGCGTGTAGGTGTAGGGCACGAGGTTTTCCCGCAGGTTCAGGAACTTCGTCGCCGACGCCTTCGCCGCGTCGCCGTACTGCCACGGCAGCCGGTCGCTGTGGTTGCTGTGCAGCCGGTCGATCGGCTGGAACGCGCCGAGCTGGACCCACCGCGCGTACAGATCGTCCGGCAGCTTGAACGTCTGGCGCTGCTGGCCGCCCGAAGTGTAGGTCTCGCTGCCGCGCAGGCCGGTCGTGTCGTTGTGGCCGCCGATGTCGTGGCTGATCGGCGACAGGCCCGTCGCGGCCGACTCGGCCGGCGTGATCCCGACCTCCATCCGCAGCGTGCCCCACGTCGACGACGTGTCGCCGGTGAAGTGGACCGAGCTGCGCTTGTCGGCCCACGGCCCGGTCGACAGGCCGACCGGACCGCCGTACCCGCCGGCCTGCAGCGAGCCGTACGCCCGCGACGTCACGAAGCCGCGCTCGATCGCCGGCGCGGACAGGTCCGCGTACTTCTGGTTGATCCACGAGTCCGGGGTCACGCCCGGCAGGCTCGACTTCGAGCCGTCACAGCACCAGTCCAGCCACCAGAAGTCGTTGCCCTGGCTCATCATCTCGCCGTGCAGCTCCAGGTACGCCTTGAGCTGATCGGGGTCACCCCAGTCGAAGACGTAGCAGTCGTCGCCGCAGGTCCTGGCCAGCTTGCCCTTCGCGGTCGCCTGCGCGCGGGCGAACTGCGGGTCCGAGCCCATGATGCTCGGGTGGATGTTCAGGGTGTTGTGCAGGCCCTGGGAGTGCGACCAGGCGAAGAACCCGGCCGGGTCGGGGAACTTCGACTTGTCGAACTGCCAGCCGTTCCACGTGTCCGGCGCCTTGAAGTCGGTGTCGGTCACCAGGACGTCCAGCGGCACGCCTTCGCTGCGGAACCGCGGCAGGATCGTGTCGCGGTAGTCGGCCGCGGTGCGGTCGATGTACTCGGAGTACCAGACGCCGTAGGCCCAGCGCGGCAGCAGCTCCGACGGCCCGGTCAGGGTCGCCAGGTCGCGCAGGCCCGCCTTGTAGTCGTGGCCGAAGGCGAAGACGTAGCCGTCCTGGTAGACGTCACCGCCGTGCGAAGGCCGCTGCGTCACCGCCTCGGTCCGCGTGTCGTAGAGGGCCGAGGGGGTGTCGTCGAGCAGGTACCAGCCGTCGGAGTGCAGCAGCCCTTCGGTGAGCGACGGTGTGCCGTTGTCGCCGTTGACGCCGTCGAGGCCGCGCCGGTACCCGCCGAGCGTCAGGTGCGGCTGCGGGGCGGCGGCCCCGGGCCGGGTGACCGCGAGCGTGTCGAGGTTGACGTGGCAGCTGACGTCGTCGGGGCAGCCGAGGACGACGTCGTTCGTGCCGGTCCGCAGGTCGACCGGGACCGACGTGGTCCGCCAGCTGTCCCAGCCGTCGGTGGCGGGGAGGCTGAGCGTGCGGGTCACGCCGTTCGCGGCGACGGTCGCGGTCCGCGTCTCGTGGCGGCCGTCGCCGCCGGTGCCGTTGGCGTAGCGGACATCGAGCTGGTACGTGCCGGCGGCGGGGACGTCGACGACCCGGTGGGTCAGCGACGAGCCGCGGTTGAGCTCGGCGACGAACCCGCGTCCGGCGTACCCGCCGTGGTCGGTGGCGACCACGGCCGTGCCGGTCCGGAGGCCGGCTTCCGCCTCGCAGCTGACGTCGAGGGCGCAGCCGGTGAACGCACGTGCCGACGCGGGCGGGAAGGCCGCGCCGGGCGTCAGCACCGCGAGGGCGTCGACGTTGACGTTGCCGGAGTCGGTGGCGGTCCGGATCAGGCGGACGCTGTGCCGTCCGGCGCCGAGGGTGACCGGAACCGAGGCGAGGGCCCAGCTGTTCCAGTCGGCCGTCACGGGAAGCGTGAGCTTCTGCGGCGCCCCGCCATCGACGGAGACGCTCAGCGTGCGGGTGACGTGCTGGCCGTCGCCGCCCTGGCCGTTGGCGTACCGGGCGGTCAGGGTGTAGGTGCCGGCCGAGGCGGCGAGGACGTCGGCGGTGGCCGAGGTGCCGGCGCTTTCGAATCCGGCGAGGAAGCCTTCGCCGGTGTAGCCGCTGTGGTCGGTGGCGACGCCGAGCCCGTCGGCGGTGAGGTCTTCGGCCTCGCAGAGCGCGCCGACCGCGCAGGTCAGGTGGTGCCACGGCGCCGCGGTCACCGGCGCGGCGCCGGCGCTGGTGGTGATCCGGAGGTTGCCGGCGTCGAACGGCCCGGAGCCGAGCTTGTAGGTGAGGGTCGTCGCGCTGGTGCGGATGGTCAGGACGCCGTTCGCGGTCGTCGAGGTGTACGGCGTCGGGGTGAACGACCCGCGCCCGACGGCGTTGAAGGTGGCGGCGTCGGTGAACCGGCCGTCACCGGCGTACTCGGTGCGGATCAGGGTCGGGGAGAGGACTTGGAAGCGCGCGTTGCCGGCGGTGACGGTCTGGCGCACCGGCCCGGCACCGGCCGGAGCGGCGACGGTGACCACCGCCGCGGCGACGGCCAGCGCGCACGTCAAGGGGAGGATCGTTCTCGGCCGCACGGGCGGAACTCCGTTCCGGGTGGGGACCCAGCCAGTTTTACAACGTTGGAAAAGCCGGTTCGATCTGAGCACAGGAGCCGGGCCGATGTCCATACCGCTGAGCGGAACTGTCCGGACAGGCCAGGCGCTTTGCCCGCGCGGCCATGGGAGTGGTGATGCGGGCCGGGCGCACCGGCGCGGGCGCACGCCACGGCTCGAGACCCGCCGAGCGGCGGCGCAGCGCCTCGGCCGCCGGGCCACCGGGCCGCCCTCAGCCAAGCCGCGGGTCACTGCCCCGGCCCGCGAGCCAAGCCGCGGCTCACCACCCCAACTCGCGGCCACCACCCGCGGCCCGCAAGCCAACCCGCGCCTCACCGCCCCGGCTCGCAGTCACCACCCGCAGCCCTGCCGCGCCTCACCACCCCGGCCCGCGGCCGCACTCCTCACCCGCGGCCCTCAAGCCGAGTCGCGGATCACCAGCTCCGGGTCGAAGATCACCGACTCCGCTCGCCGCCCCGGGTCGGTCATGCGGTCCAGCACCATCCGGGCCATGGCCGCGCCCATCTCCTCCACCGGCTGGCGGACCGTCGTCAGCCTCGGGCGGCAGCTCAGTGCCACGCGGCTGTCGTCGAAGCCGATCACCGCCACGTCCTCCGGGACCCGGCGGCCCGCTTCGCGCAGGATCGTCAGTGCGCCGTACGCCATCAGGTCGTTCGCCACGAACAGCCCGTCCAGCCCCGGCTCCTCCGCCAGCAGCCGCTCCATCGCCCGCTCGCCGCCGTGCTCGGTGAAGTCGCCCTCCGCCACCGCCACGTACGCGTGGCCGTGGCGGGCCATCGCGTCGCGGAAGCCGGCCAGCCGGTCTTGGCCCGCCGGGGTGCCCGCCGGGCCCGCGATCGTCGCCACCCGGTGGCACCCGCGCGCCACCAGCCGGTCTGCCGCCAGCCGGGCGCCGTCCTGGTGCGCCACGTCGACGTAGCACACCGGCGCCGGGCGGGCCGGGCGCGCGAACAACGCCGTCGGGACACCCGCGTCGGTCAGCATCCGCGGCAGCGGGTCCTCCGCCGGGTGCAGCGAGATCAGCAGCACGCCGCTCACCTGCTCCTGCCGCAGCTTCGGCACGAGCTTCTCGCGCTCTTCGTCGCTGTCGACGAGCATCAGCAGCGGGTGCAGGCCCCGCGGGCGCAGGTGCGCGACGACGCCTTCGACCACCCGCCCGAAGAAGGGGTCGCCGAACACTCCGCCGGTGAACGCTTCGATGTGCCGTTCCGGCTCCGACACCACCAGCGCCACGCCGCCCGTCCGGCGCGTGACCAGGGAACGGGCCGCCCGGTTCGGCACGTACCCGGTCGCGGCGATGGCCCGCTCGACCGTCTCGCGCAGCTTCGGATCGACGTTGCGCACACTGTTGACCACGCGGGACACCGTGGCCCGCGAGACGCCGGCGACCCGCGCGACGTCCTCCAGTGTCGGCGGCGCCGGGGGCGGATGCGTCGTCACCCGTCCTTTGTAGCACGCTGTGAGAGCGCTCTCCCAGCACCGGGCGATGACAAAAGTCATGCCAGGCCGCTGAGCGACGGCACTGCCGCGACAACCCCGCTCCCGGCGAGCATTTTCGCCATGGACACCACCACCCGAAGCGGCGCCTTCCGGCCCGTGCTGCTGCTCACCGGCGCCTACGCGGCGCTGTCCGTGCTCACGCTCGTCGTGATCATCCTGTTCCGGAACGACCCGGCGATGGTGACCGACGCGGTCTGGGTGCGGGCCACCCTGGTCGTCGCCAGCTCGCTGCTGACGTTCGCCTTCGCCCGCAGCGCGGCCCGCGGATCGCGGAAAGGCCTGCTGCGGCTGCGGATCGTCGCCGCGGTGATGCTCGTGGCGATCGTCGTGATCGTCGCCTTGCCCGGGTTGTTCCCGCTGTGGCTGCGGATCGAGCAGGCCGGCTGCGGGCTGCTGCTGCTCGCCGTCACCGTGCTGGTCAACGGCCGGCGGCCGCGGGCGCGGTAACGTGCCGGTGATGGACAGTCCGACGCCGGTCCCCGACGTGCAGCGCTGGGTGCGCGGCCGGCGGCGGATGGTGCTCGACGCGGGCATGCTCGTCTACCCGGCCCTGACCCTGGCCGAGGTGCTGCGGCAGCGGTCCGGGGCCGCCGCGGTGGCCGGGTGCGTGATCGTCGCCGCCTTCGCCGCCGGTTACCTCCTCGCGGCGCGGGCGGCGGCGCGGCGGGCCACGCGCCGGTTCTGGCTGCTCGTCGGCGGATGCGCCGTGTTGTCCGCCGCCGCGCTCCCCTTCGCCCACGCCGACGCGTTCTTCCTCGCCGCCGTCGTCCTGTCCCTGGCCGCCCCGCGGCTCCGCCGCCTCGCCATCCCGCTGGTCGCCGTCTCGGCGGCCGCCGCGGTGGTGCTGCCGTGGCCGCTCTGGGGCGACGAGCCCGGCTGGACGCAGGCGGTCGCGCTCCTGTTCACCGTGCTGATGATCTCCGCGTTCGCCGAGGCGTTCCGGGCCAACGCCGCGCTCGTCGAGGCCCGCACCGAGGTCGCGCGGCTCGCCTCCGAGGCCGAGCGCACCCGGATCGCGCGGGACCTGCACGACCTGCTCGGCCACTCGCTCACCGCGATCACCGTCAAGAGCAGCCTCGCCCAGCGGCTCGTGACCGCCGACGGCGCCCGCGCGGGCGAAGAGATGGCCGCCGTCGAGACCCTCGCCCGCCAGGCGCTGACGGACGTGCGCGCGGCGGTTTCGGGCTACCGCGAGGTGACGCTCGCGGGCGAGCTGGCCCGCGGCCGCGAGCTGCTGCGTGCCTGCGGGGTCGTCGCCGACCTGCCCACCGCGACCGACGTCGTCGGCCCGGACCACCAGGAGCTGTTCGGCTGGGTGGTGCGCGAAGGCCTGACGAACGTGGCCCGGCACGCCCGCGCGACCCGGTGTGCGGTCACTGTTTCCGCGTCCGCTGTGGAGGTGGTCGACGACGGCGTGGGCGGCTCGCCCGGCGAGGGATCCGGGCTGGCCGGGCTGCGCGAGCGCGTGAAAACCGCGGGCGGGCAGCTCCGGGCCGGGCCGGTGCGGCCCCGCGGCTGGCGGTTGCGGGTGACGGTATGACCATCCGCCTGCTGCTCGCCGACGACCAGGAACTGGTCCGTCAGGCGTTGTGCGCGCTGCTCGCGCTCGAGGACGACTTCGAGGTGGTCGCGTCGGTCGGCCGGGGCGACGAGGTCGCCGCCGCCGCGCGCGAGCACCGGCCCGACGTCGCGCTGCTGGACATCGAAATGCCGGGCCTCGACGGGCTGGCGGCCGCGGCCGTGCTCGCCGCGCAGGTGCCGGACTGCCGCGTCGTCATGCTCACGACGTTCGGCCGCGCCGGGTACCTGCGCCGCGCGATGGAGGCGGGCGCGGCCGGGTTCGTGGTCAAGGACGCGCCCGCCGACGTGCTCGCCGACGCGATCCGCCGGGTGCGGGCCGGCGAGCGGGTGGTGGACCCGGCATTGGCGGTCGCCACGCTCGCCGCGGGCGAGTCGCCGCTGACCGCGCGGGAGCGGGACGTGCTCATCACGGCCCGCACCGGGGCCACCGTGGCCGAAATCGCGGCGCGGCTGTACCTGTCCGAAGGCACTGTGCGCAACTACGTCTCCGCGGCGATCACCAAGACGGGAGCGCGCAACCGCGTCGAAGCGGTGCGGATCGCGGACGAGCGCGGCTGGCTCTGATTGGCCCGGCCCGCCGCGTCCGGATTGGATCTTCTGCCGGGCCGGTGCCGTCTCTAGCGTGGGCCGCGTGAAAACCGTTGACCTGTGGTTCGACCCGGTGTGCCCGTGGGCCTGGATCGCCTCGCGCTGGCTGCTGGAGGTGGAAGGAGTCCGGGACGTCCGGACGAGGTTCCACGTCTTCAGCCTGTCCCTGCACAACGAGGGCCGTGAAGTGGACGACTGGTACCGCGGCTGGCTCGACGAGCGGTGGGGACCCGCCCGCGTCGCGCTGGCCGCCGAGCGCGCGCACGGCAACGAGGTCCTGCGTGACTTCTACACCGCGCTCGGCACGCGCCTGCACCGCGACAAGGCACCGGTGGACCGCGAGACGATCGTCGCCGCGCTCGGCGAGGCGGGCCTGCCGGCGTCGCTGGCGGACGCGGCCGGGTCGGCGGACCTCGACGACGACCTCCGTGCGGGCAACCGCGCCGCGCTCGACCCGATCGGCGAGGACCTCGGCGTTCCGGCGATCCACGTCGACGGCACCGCGTTCTTCGGCCCGGTGGTCAGCCCGGTTCCGCGCGGGGAGGCAGCCGGACGGCTGTGGGACGGCGTGCTGCTGGTGACCGGCACCGAAGGCTTCGCCGAGCTGAAGCGCGGCCGCGGCCGCCCGGTCACGACCTGAGCACGGCGAGGCGGGCTTCGGCCGCGTCCCAATCGTCGTCGGGGGAAGGGTCGTAGCGGCGGATCTCCTGGGTTCGCCGGACCAGGGCTCGCATCGACGCCAGGTCCGGCAGGTTCTCGCCCAGTGCCCGGGCCTGGACCAGGACGTTGCCCAGTGCCGCCGCCTCGACCGGGCCCGCCAGCACCGGGACTCCGCACGCGTCCGCCGTCAACTGGCACAGCAGCTCGTTGCGGGCGCCGCCGCCGACGATGTGGACGACGTCCACCCGCCGGCCCGTCACCCGGGCCGCGTCCCGGATCGCGCGGCGGTGGGCCAGCGCCAGGCTGTCCAGCACGCACCGGACCACCGCCGGCCGGTCCGCGGGCGGCCGCTGCCCGCTCGCCCGGCAGGCGGCGGCGATCCGCGCGGGCATGTCGCCCGGCGGCAGGAACTCCGGCGCGTCGATGTCCACCACGGCCGCCAGTCCCGGCGCCGCGGCCGCGGCCTTGAGCAGGCCGGGCAGGTCCGAGGTGTCCCAGCCGCGCAGCGTCTCGGACAGCACCCACAGGCCCATCACGTTCCGCAGGAACCGGATCGTGCCGTCGACACCGCCTTCGTTGGTGAAGTTCGCGGCCAGTGCCGCGTCGCTCAGCTCCGGCGCGTCCAGCTCCAGCCCGGCCAGCGACCACGTGCCCGAGGAGATGTAGGCGAAGTTCGTGCCGGGTTCGGCGGGCACGGCCACCACCGCGGACGCCGTGTCGTGCGAACCCACCGCGATCACGGGCAGTCCGGCCAGCTCCGGCGCCGTTCCGACCACCGTGCCGGGGTCGCGCAGCGGCGGCAGCAGCCGGGACGGGATCCCGACCCGCGCGGCGAGCGAGGTCGCCCAGGTCCGGGCACGCACGTCGTAGAGCTGCGTGGTCGACGCGTTGGTCCGCTCGGCGCCGATCTCCCCGGTGAGCCAGTAGTTCAGCAGGTCCGGGACCAGCAGCAGGGTCGCCGCCGCGTCGAGCCGGTCGCCTTCGGCCACCAGCTGGTACAGCGTGTTGAACGGCAGCTGCTGCAACCCCGTGACGTCGTAGAGTTCGCGCGGCGACACGGTGGCGGCGACGTTCTCCGGGATTCCGTCGGTGCGCGTGTCCCGGTAGTGCACGGGATTGCCCAGCAGCGCGCCGCGGGAGTCCAGCAGCCCGTAGTCGACGGCCCAGGAGTCGATGCCGGCCCCGTCGAGGTCGCCCGCCTCGCGCAGGCCGGCGAGGGTTTCGCGGTAGAGGCCCAGGATGTCCCAGTACAACGCCGGCCCGGCGCGGACGCCGCCGTTCGGGAAGCGCCGCACCTCCGCCAGCCGCAGCAGATCCGGCCCGGCCGTCCCCGCCATCACCCGCCCGCTGGACGCGCCGAGGTCGACCGCCGCCACCCGCTTCACGGGTTCACCACGGTCAGCTCCAGGCCGAGCAGGTCCGCGACGGCCGCGAGCTCGCCGGCGCGGTGGCCGGTGCCGAGCGCCCAGTGGTGCGCGATGCCGCTGGCCGACCAGGCGTCGGTCCAGTCCCCCGGGCCGCAGCCGAAGTCGACGCGCGAGGTCGTGTTGCCGATGCGCAGCAGCGGCCCCGGCACGACCGTGCCTTCCGACGCGATGAGCGTGAACGTCCCGTCGCGCCGCTGCCCGAGCCCGCAGAGCGTCACCGGCCCGTGCTTGACGTCGAACTCCACCGACACGCCCCAGCCGCGCTTGCCGTGGTAGACGCCGAGGCCGCGCAGCAGCGGCTTGCGGGCGCTGATGCCGAGGTGCGCCGGGCCGTCGTGGCCCATCTCGACGACGTTGTCGCGGAAGTTCAGCGCCTGCAGCTCGGTGAACGAGCCGCCCGCGCCGAGCCGGTCCATGACCAGCATGGCCAGCGACGTCCGCAGCTCGTACTCGCCGACGGCCGGGATGCCGCGGGCGGTGAGCAGGGACGCGCCGAGGATGAACCCGGCGCCGACCCGTTCGTGCGTCTCGCCGTCGAGGCCGCGGTGGTAGTAGGCCAGGGAGTCGAGCGAGAAGTCCTCGACGAGCCGGTCCAGGGCGACGGAAACCCGGGCGCCCCAGGCGAAGTCTTCGTCCACGACCGACTCGTCCACAGTGAACACTTCGCGGGCCAGCTCGACCCGGTCCTGCGTTTCGGCGTCGGTGACCTGCTCCACGCGCACCCGCAAGTCGTCGATCTCCAGGATCTCGACGTGCCCGCCGAGCTGGCCGGACACCAGTGTCGGGTCGGTCGAGACGTCCATCATGCCCGGGTAGAGGTGCCCGAGCAGGCCGTGGCGGCCGTGCCGCAGCGCCGCCCGGACACCGGCGGCCTTGATCCAGCGCTCGATCCGCGTCCAGGCCCGGGCATCCTCGAGGTACCCGGACACGGACCGGAACTCGACGCCGAGGCGGCGGAACGCGTTGGCCAGCTCCGGCAGCGGGCACGCGCCGCAGTAGGCCAGCCACGCGCCCGTGTCGAACGTTTCGTGGTCCATCGCCTCGGTCGGCTGCAGGTTCAGCAGCAGCACCGGGGCGCCCGAGCGCTGCGCGACCGGGGCCAGCATGCTCGAGGTCAGGTACGTCGTGAGGAAGCCGACGATCAGGTCGCACCCGGCGACGCGCAGCTTCTCGGCCGCGGCCGCTCCTTCGACGGCGTCCGAGACGAACCCGGCGTCGACGACTTCGCAGTCCATTTCGGACAGCCGGGCCGCCACTCGCCGGGCCGAGGACCGCAGCTGCGGCAGCAGATCCGGGAACTGCGGCCAGTACGCGCCGAGGCCGCCGGAGACGAGGCCGACGCGGGTCCGGGGCGGGGTGATGCGGTCGAGCGTCATGGGTCCTCCTAGCGCAGGAACGCGGCGGCGACCCCGGCGTCCACCGGCACGTGCAGCCCGGTGGTGTGGGTGAGGTCGCCGCCGGTGAGGGCGAACACCGCGGCCGCGACGTGCTCGGGCAGCACTTCGCGCTTGAGGATGGTCCGCTGGGCGTAGAACTCGCCGAGCTTCTCCTCGGGCACGCCGTAGACCGCGGCCCGCTGGGCGCCCCAGCCGCCGGCGAAGATGCCGGAGCCCTGGACGACGCCGTCGGGGTTGACGCCGTTGACCCGGATGCCGTGCCCGCCCAGCTCGGCCGCCAGCAGCCGGACCTGGTGGGCCTGGTCGGCCTTGGCGGCGCCGTAGGCGACGTTGTTCGGGCCCGCGAACACCGAGTTCTTCGAGGAGATGTAGACGATGTCGCCGCCGATGCCCTGGTCGATCATCGCCTTGGCCCCGGCCCGCGCGACCAGGAACGAGCCCTTGGCCATCACGTCGTGCTGCAGGTCCCAGTCGCGCTCGGTGGTTTCCAGCAGCGGCTTCGAGATCGACAGCCCGGCGTTGTTGACCACCAGGTCGATGCCGCCGAAGGCGAGCACGGTGGCGTCGATCGCGGCCTGGACCGCCCCGGCGTCGGTGACGTCGGCGGTCACGGCGATGCCGCCGGTCTCGGCGGCGGCCTCGGCGGCCGCGTCGCCGTTGAGGTCGGCGATCGCGACGCAGGCGCCTTCGGCGGCGAGCCGCCGGGCGATGGCCCTGCCGATGCCCGACCCGGCGCCGGTGACCAGCGCGATCCGCCCGGCGAGGGGCTTGGGCTTCGGCATGCGTCGCAGCTTCGCCTCTTCGAGCGCCCAGTACTCGATCCGGAACTTCTCGCTCTCCGGAATCGGCGCGTAGGCCGAGACGGCTTCGGCGCCGCGCATGACGTTGATCGCGTTGACGTAGAACTCCCCCGCCACCCGCGCGGTCTGCTCGTCCTTGCCGAACGAGAACATCCCGACCCCGGGGACCAGCACGATGGCCGGGTCGGCGCCGCGCATCGGCGGCGAGTCCGGGGTCGCATAGCGCTCGTAGTAGGCGCGGTATTCGGCGCGGTATTCGGCGTGCAGCTCCTTCAGCCGCGTGACGACCTCGTCGAGCGGCGTGCCCGCCGGGAGGTCCACGACGAGCGGCCGGACCTTGGTGCGCAGGAAGTGGTCCGGGCACGACGTCCCGAGCGCGGCCAGCGGCCGCAGTTTCTCGCGGGCGAGGAACTCCAGCACGACTTCGCTGTCGGTGTAGTGCCCGACGACCCGCTGGTCGGTCGACGCCAGCCCGCGGATCACCGGCGCCAGGGCCGCCGCCCTGGCGTGCCGCTCGGCTTCCGGCAGTGCCTCGAACCCGGGGACGACCGGGCCGAACGGCTCGGGAGCGCCCCGGGACGACAGGAACTCTTCGGCCGTGCGGATGATGTCGAGGGAGTTCCGCCGGCACTCCTCGGAGGTCGCGCCCCACGCCGTGATGCCGTGCCCGCCGAGGATGACGCCGATGGCCTGCGGGTTCGCCGCCTTGACCGCGGCGATGTCGAGGCCGAGCTGGAACCCGGGCCGCCGCCAGTCCACCCAGGCGACCCGGTCGCCGAAGCACTCCTTCGTCAACGCGGGACCGTCGGCCGCGGTGGCGAGGGCGATGCCGGAGTCGGGGTGCAGGTGGTCGACGTGGGCCGCCTCGACCAGGCCGTGCATCGCGGTGTCGATGGAGGGCGCGGCTCCGCCGCGGCCGTGCAGGCAGTAGTCGAACGCGGCGACCATCTCGTCCTCGCCGTCGACACCGGGGTAGCCGTCGACCAGCGCGCGCAGCCGGTCCAGGCGCAGGACCGCGAGCCCGCCCTCGGTCAGCGTGCCCAGGTCGCCGCCCGAGCCCTTGACCCACAGCACCTCCGTGGGCGCGCCGGTCACCGGGTCGGTCACCGGGCCCTTGGCGGAGGTGTTGCCGCCGGCGTAGTTGGTGTTGCGCGGGTCGGCCCCGAGCGCGTTGCTGCGCGCGATGAGCTCCTCGGGCACGGTCATGCTCACGCTCCCCATCCGGCCTGCTGCCCGTCGGCGCGCTCGGCCACGATCTTCTCCTGGTAGCCGCTGCGGTGGTAGGCGGCGACGGGGTCCGGGTCGAGCCCGGCGTCCGCCCGCACCTCGGCCAGCAGCGGCCGGACGTCGGTGTTGTAGGCGTCCATCAGCACGGCGTTCGCGCCGAGCACGTCACCGGACTGCTGGGCCGCGCGCAACGCGTCCCGGTCGACGAGCAGCGCCTTGGCCGTCGCCTCCTGCACGTTCATCACCGACCGGATGATGGCCGGGATCTTCGCCTCGATGTTGTGGCACTGGTCGAGCATGAACGCGATCCCGTAGGCCGGGTCCAGCGCGTCGCCGCGGACGATCTCGTACATGATCCGGAACAGCTGGAACGGGTCCGCCGCCCCGACCATCAGGTCGTCGTCGGCGTAGAAGCGGGAGTTGAAGTCGAACGCGCCGAGCTTCCCGGCCCGCAGCAGGAACGCCACGATGAACTCGATGTTCGTCCCGGGGGCGTGGTGGCCGGTGTCGATGCACACGGCCGCCTTCTCCCCCAGCTCCACGCAGTGCGCGTAGGACGTGCCCCAGTCCGGGACGTCGGTCGCGTAGAACGCGGGCTCGAACAGCTTGTACTCCAGCAGCATCCGCTGGTGGTCGCCGAGCCGCTCGTACGTCTCGCGAAGCGCCGCCGCCAGCCGGTCCTGCCGGTCCCGGATGTCGTCCTGGCCCGGGTAGTTGATGCCGTCGGAAAACCACAGCTTCAGGTCACGGGAACCCGTCGCGTCCATGATGTCGATGGCCTCGAGGAGGTGGTCGGTCGCCTTGCGGCGGATGCCCGGGTCGGGGTTGGTCACCGAGCCGAGCTTGTAGTCCTCGTCCTGGAACACGTTCGTGTTGATCGCGCCGATCTCGATGCCCTGCTCCCGCGCGTACGCCGTCAGGGCACCGTAGTCGTCGACCTTGTCCCACGGGATGTGCAGCGCCACGCTCGGCGCGGCACCGGTGAACCGGTGCACGGTCGCGGCGTCGGCGATCTTCTCCTCCGGCGTCCGCGGGACACCGGGTTGCGGGAACACCTTGAAGCGCGTGCCCGAGTTCGCGTAGGCCCACGACGGCGTTTCGATCCGCTGGGCCCGCAGAGCCGCTTTCACGTCCACGGCGATCACTGTCCTTCCGCGACAGGGGTGGGGTCGAGGTGGAAGACCTCGTCCAGGAGCCGGAAGCCTTCGTCGGGCGGGCCGCCGTCGAGGCCGGTGAAGAACTCCGCCATCTCCGCCTGCCAGCGGGCGTTGACGTCGGTCTTCGCCATCGCGGCCTGTGCGGCGGCCAGGTCGTCGGCCTCGACGTACCCGATCAGCAGGCCGTCTTCGCGCAGGAAGAGCGAGTAGTTGCGCCAGCCCGTGTCGTGCAGGGCCTGCCGCATCTCCGGCCACACGGCGCGGTGGCGCGCGGCGTACTCGGCCGCCCGCTCGGGTTTCACCTGCAGGCAGAAGCAGTATCGGGGCACAGTCCGTCCTTGGTGGAGCCCGGCCGGGCCGCCCGTCGCAACCCGGCCGGGTGTCTCAGAAGTTGAACTTGTCGATGTTGTTCGCGTCGAACGTCGTCGGCGGGCCGAGCACGATCTCGCCGTTTTCGCCGATCGTGTAGTCGCCGAGCTTGCCCGCCTTGAACTTCTCGCCCTGCTTGCCGGTGATCTGGCCCGACTTGAGCGCGACGCCCGCGTACGCGGCGAGGTAGCCGATGTCGGCCGGGTTCCACAGCGCGAACTGCTTGACCGTGCCGTCCTTGACGAAGGCGCGCATCTGGTTCGGCGTGCCGAGGCCGGTCACCGCGACCTTGCCCTTGTAGCTCGACGAGCTGACGTACCGCGCGGCGGCCGCGATGCCGACCGTGGTCGGCGCGACGATCACCTTGAGGTTCGGGAACGACTGCAGCAGGCCCTGGGCCTCCTGGAACGACTTCTGGTCGTCGTCGTTGCCGTAGGCGATCTTGTCCAGCTTGAGGCCCGCGTACTCGGGCGTGGCCAGTTCCTTCTTCAGCACGTCGATCCAGGCGTTCTGGTTGGTCGCGTTCGGCGTCGCGGACAGCACGGCGATCTCGCCCGATCCGCCGGAGAGCTCCTTGGCCTGCTTGGCCAGCTGCTCGCCGATGCCCTGGGTGGTGGCCTGGTTGACGAAGACGTCGCGGCAGTCCTTGGCCGCGTCGGAGTCGAAGGCGACGACCTTGATGCCGGCGCTGCGGGCCTGGTTGAGCGACGGGCACACGGCGTTCGGGTCGTTCGCGGCGATGCCGATGACGTCCTGCTGCTGCTGGATCAGCGTGTTGATGTAGCTGACCTGCGAGGACGCGCTGGCGTCGTTCGGCCCGACGAGCTTGTACTCGCCCTTCAGCTCGCCCAGGGCCTCCTTGCCGCCGCTGACCTCGATGTCGCTGTAGGGGTTGTTGAGCTGCTTGGGCAGGAAGGCCATCTTGACGCCTTCCTTGGCCGCGGCGTTCGGGTTCGCCGTGGCGGTGGACTGCTGGGCGCCGGAGCCGCCGCTGTCGTTCTTGGTCGTGCCGCCGCAGGCGGCCAGGACGAGCACCAGCCCGGCCGACACTGCGCCGGTGAGGAACCGTCGGGACATCTTCGTCACCTTTCCGGAGTTACGGCTTGCCGACGGCGACGCACTGCCGTGCGGGCCGAAGTCACGATGTTGGGCAGCAGGACCGACACGATGAGCAGCACGCCGGTCACGATGTTGAGCGCTTCGTTGGACACGTCCTGCAGGCGCAGCGCGTTCTGCAGGGTCGCCAGCAGGACCACCCCGGCGAGCACGCCGGGCAGGGTGCCCTTGCCGCCGAAGATGGACACGCCGCCGAGCAGCACGGCGGCCACGACGGCGAGTTCGAGGCCGAAGCCGTTGTCGGCGCGGGCGCTGGAGTAGCGCAGCGTCCACAGGACGCCGGCGATCCCGGCGACCGCGCCGCTCACGACGTACAGCCAGAACTTGAGCCGCCCGGTGCGGATGCCGGCGAACCGGGCCGCCTGCTCGCCCGCGCCCGCCGCGAACACGCCGCGGCCGATCGGGGTCGCGTGCAGCACGACGCCGAAGATCAGCGCCACCACGGCCAGCGGGACGAGGACGTTCGGGATCGGGCCGTCGCCGATCGTCCCGGTGACCCAGCCGGTGTAGGCGCGCGGGAAGTCGGCCACGGCGCCGTCGCCGAGGACCACGAACGCCAGCCCGCGGTACAGGGCCAGGGTGCCGATCGTGACGGCGAGCGAAGGCAGCTTCAGCACGGTGACGAAGAAGCCGTTGAGGGCGCCGAGGACCGCGCCGAGCACGACGCAGAGCGGGATGATCGTCTCGATCGGCAGCCCCGCGTCCCACAGCGAGCCCATCACCGCCGACGTCAGTCCCAGCGTGCTCGCCACCGAAAGGTCGATCTCGCCGGTGACGATGATGAACGTCATCGGCAGCGCGACCAGCGCGATCGGGAGCAGGTCGAGCAGCAGGAACGTGAAGTTGCGGCTGGTGCCGAAGTTCTCGACCGCGCCGGAGGCGACGATCAGGACCACGACCGTGACGAGGACGACGGCGGCGTCCCAGCTGAGCAGCCGGCCGAGCCGGTGGCCTCGGTCAGACATGGGAATCCCTCTTCTGTGACACTGAGCGCCTTGACAGTGTTTTCTGGACCCGGACCGCGACGAGCCGGTCGGCGCCGATCGCGAGGAGGATCAGCGCGCCGACGATCGCCTGCTGCCAGAACTGGTTGATGTCGAGCACCGCGAGGGCGCTGCCGATGACGGTCAGCAGCAGCGCGCCGAGGCCCGCGCCCCAGGCCGAGCCGCTGCCGCCGAACACCGCGACCCCGCCGACGACGGCCGCGGCGACGACATTCAGCTCGTAGCCGGTGCCGGCGGCCGCGTCGACCGTGCCGAACCGGGCCGCGAACAGGACCCCGGCGAGACCGGCGAGCGCGCCGCTGACCAGGAACGCGGCGGTCGTGTTGCGGCCGACCTTGATGCCGGCCAGCTGCGCGGCCTGCGGGCTCGACCCCATCGCGTAGAGCTCGCGGCCGGCCGGGTAGCTGCGCAGCACGATCCCGGCGAGGACCAGGACGAGCAGCGCGATCAGCACGAGCCACGGGACGCCGAGCACCGACGCCGTGCCGAAGTCCAGGAAGGACGCGGGCAGCTTGTCGGCGTTGATCTGCCGCCCGCCCGCCCAGAAGTAGCTGACGCCGCGGTAGGCGTAGAGCGTGCCGAGCGTGACGACCAGCGCGGGCACCTGCCCGAACCGGACGAGCGCGCCGTTGACCAGGCCGCACACCGCGCCGGCACCGAGCCCGGCGAGCACGGCGACGATCACCGGCAGGCCCGGGTGGTCCTTCATCAGCGTCCCGGCGGCGAAGGCGGCGAGGCCGAGCACCGAGCCGACCGACAGGTCGATGTTGCGGGTGATCATCACGATCGCCTGCCCGACGGCGAGCACGGCCAGGATCGCCGTGCCGAGCAGGATGTCCCGGATGCTCTGCCAGGACAGGAACCGGGAGTTCTGCGTCGCGGTGAACGCGACCAGCACGATCAGCGCGAGGACGATGCCGGATTCGCGCGCCTTGAACACGTTCGCGGTCCACGACCGTCGCGTGTGGACGGCGGGCTGCCCGGTCACGGGGGCCTCCTCGGTCACGGTCATGCGGCGGCTCCCTGCCCCATCGCGGCGAACATCACGGCGTCCTCGGTCGCCTCGGCGCGCGGCAGCTCGGCGACCAGCCGTCCCTCGCGCATGACGAGCACGCGGTCGGCCATGCCGAGCACCTCCGGCAGCTCCGAGGACACCATGACGATCGCGACGCCTTCGGCGGCCAGCGCCGACATCAGCCGGTGCACCTCGGCCTTCGTGCCGACGTCGATGCCGCGCGTCGGCTCGTCGACGATCAGCACCTTCGGCGCCATCGCGAGCCACTTGGCCAGCACGACCTTCTGCTGGTTGCCGCCCGACAGCGTGCCGACGGGGTCGCCGAGACGGCGGTACCTGGTGCGCAGGCGCTCGGTCCAGCGCCGGGCCTCCTGCCGTTCGCTCGCGCCGGTGAGCAAGCCGAGCTTCGCCAGCGCCCTCGACCGCGGCAGCGTGACGTTCCGTTCGATGGACAGGTCCATGATCAGGCCCTGCTGGCGCCGGTCCTCGGGGACGAGCGCCATGCCGGCGGCCATCGCGGCCCGCGACGAGTGCGGCTTGAGCTTCCTGCCGCCGACCTTCACGACCCCGGCGTCCCGCGCGTCGACGCCGAAAACGGCCTGCACGACTTCCGAACGGCCGGAACCGACCAGCCCGGCGAACGCGACGATCTCGCCCGCCCGCACCGAGAAGGAGATGTCGCGGAAGACGCCTTCCCGCGTCAGGCCGTCGACTTCTAGCACGACCGCGCCCGGTTCGACGTCCTGCTTGGGGAACAGCGCGTCGAGGTCGCGGCCGACCATGCGCTTGACCATGTCGTCGACCGTCACGTCGGAGAGCGGGTCGGTGGAGACGTGCCGTCCGTCGCGCATGATGGTCACGCGCTGGCACAGCGCGGTGATCTCCTCGAACCGGTGCGAGATGAACATGATCGCCGCGCCTTCGTCGCGCAGCGCCCTGGCGACGCTGAACAGCCGCTCGACCTCCACCTGGCTCAGTGCGGCGGTCGGTTCGTCCATCACCAGCACGCGGGCGTCGGCGCTGAGCGCCTTGGCGATCTCGACGATCTGCTGGTCGGCGATCGACAGGCCGCGTGCCGGGCGCGCCGGGTCGATGCGGACGCCGAGCCGGGCGAAGAGCCGTCCGGCCTCGGCCCGGATCGCCGCCCGGTCGATCCGGCCGAGGCTCCGGCGCGGGTGGCGGCCCATCACGATGTTCTCCGCGACGCTCAGGTCGGGGAACAGCGTGGGTTCCTGGTAGATCACCGCGATGCCCGCGGCCTTGGCGTCGGCCGGGGAGCCGAACTCGACCGGTTCGCCCGCCAGCAGCAGCGTGCCGTCGTCGGGCCGGTGCACGCCCGCCAGCATCTTGACGATCGTGGACTTGCCGGCGCCGTTCTCGCCGACGAGCGCATGGGCTTCACCGCCGTGCAGCGCGAAGCTGACGCCGTCGACGGCCGCGACCGCGCCGAACGACTTCGTCACGCCGCGCACCTCCAGCAGAGGGGCCCGGCCCGGGTCCTGCCGCCTCATCGCGACCTCCGGATTGAAAGGTTTCACAAACGTGGTGCGGCGACGCTACTATGCGGTCGGAGAGCAAGTCAATGAATCCGCCGAAGCGTGGCCAAACGTCGTCCTGGCCGCGCGGTGCGCGGTGATGTTACGTTTCAAAGGGGTGCGCATGAGCGTCCAGCAGTCCGGCGCCGAGCCGCGCGCGGCCGGCATGAAGGACGTCGCCGCGGCCGCGGGCGTCTCCCTCGGCACGGTGTCCAACGTGCTCAACCGGCCCGACCGGGTCAGCCCGGCCACGCGCGCGAAGGTCGAGGCCGCGATGGCCGAGCTCCGGTTCGTGCGCAACGAGTCCGCGCGGCAGCTGCGGGCCGGGCGCAGCCGCGTGCTGGCGTACGTGATGCTCGACGGCAGCAACCCCTTCTTCACCGACGTCGCGGCCGGCATGGAGGACGCCGCCGAGGCCGGCGACCTTTCGCTGTTCCTCTGCAACAGCGCCCACCGGCCGGCCCGGGAGGCCGCCTACCTCGGCCGGCTCGAGCAGCAGCGGGTGCAGGGCATCCTCATCACGCCGGTCGACCCCGATGCGCCGCTGCTCGGCGAGATCGCGCGCCGCGGCACCCCGGTGGTCGTCGTGGACCGCACTCCCGGCGGCACCGCGCACTGCTCGGTCGCCGTCGACGACGTCCACGGCGGCGAAATCGCCGTGCGGCACCTGATCGAGCAGGGCCACGAGCGGATCGCGTTCGTCGGCAACCACACCTCCGTGGGCCAGGTCCGCGACCGGCGGCTCGGCGCCTTGCGCGCCCTCGAGGCGGCCGGGCTCGGCCCGGACCACCTCGTCGACCTGACGACGACGGCCCTGACCGTGGCCGACGGCCGCGGCGCGGGCGAGCGGCTGGCCGGGCTGCCGGCGCCGGTCCGCCCGACCGCGGCGTTCTGCGCCAACGACCTCGTCGCCCTCGGGCTGCTGCAGACGTGCGCGAACCTGCGCATGGGCGTCCCGGACGACCTGGCGATCGTCGGCTACGACGACATCGAGTTCGCGGCGGCGGCCGCCGTCCCGCTGACGTCGGTCCGGCAGCCCCGGCACCGCCTGGGCCGCACGGCGGCGGAGCTGCTGCTGGCCGAGGCCGAGCCGGGCCACGAGCACCGGCAGGTCGTCTTCACCCCCGAGCTGGTGGTCCGCGCTTCCACCCTCCGGTGAGCAACCCGCTGATCGTTTGTGACGTCTGAACGGGTACCGGCGATAACACCGGGGAGCACGGAGGTCGTCGATGGCCGACTCGGTACCGCGGCTGTCCCGGCGCGGGTTCCTCGCCGCGAGCGGAGCCGCGCTGCTCGGCGCCGTCGTCGCGGGCTCGGCCGGGCACGCCGCGCCGGGCGCGGGCACCGCGCAGCTGGGCGATTTCTGGCTGTTCGGGCGGTACGACGACGGCTGCACCGACCCCGGCTTCGACGAGAGCGACCTCGACCCGGTGCAGCTGCCCCACTGCGTGACGCCGCTGTCGTGGACCGGCTGGGATCCGGCGTCCTGGCAGGACCGCTGGATCTACCGCAAGCACTTCACGGGCACCGCGAGCGACCGGTTCCGCGCCCGCTTCGACGGCGTCCTGACCAACGCCGAAGTGCACCTCAACGGCGAGCTCGTCGCCACCCACGAAGGCGGGTACCTGCCGTTCGAGGTGGACCTGCCCGGCGTGGTGCCGGGCGACAACGTGCTGGCCGTGGTCGTCGACGGGCGGTGGGCGCTCGACGTGCCGCCCAACCTGCCCCGCAGCGCGGGCCCGTCGGTGATCGACTTCTACCAGCCGGCCGGGATCTACCGGCCGGCGACGGTCGCCGCGGTGGGGCGGACCCGGCTCGCCGACGTCTTCGCCCAGCCCGTCGACGTCCTCTCCCCCGGCCGGTCACTGCACCTGACGTGCACGCTCGAGGCACCCGTCACGGCCGAGGTGACCGCGTCGGTGCGGCAGGCGGGCCGCGAGCTCGCGCGCGCCGCGGCCCCGGTGCGCGGCACGACCGCCGAGTTCGACGTGGGCGGCCTCGGCGCCGTCCGGCTCTGGGACGTCGAAGATCCGGCGTTGTGCGACGTCGTGGTGACCGTCCGGGCCGGGTCGGCGGTGCTCGACCAGCGGATCGTGCGGACCGGGTTCCGCGAAGCGCGGTTCACCCCGGACGGCTTCTTCCTCAACGGGCGGCGGCTGAAGCTGTTCGGCCTCAACCGCCACCAGTGGTACCCGTTCGCGGGCGGGGCGATGCCGGACCGCGTCCAGCGGCGCGACGCCGAGATCCTGCGGCGCGAGCTGAACTGCACCATGGTCCGCTGCTCGCACTACCCGCAGTCGAGCGCGTTCCTCGACGCCTGCGACGAGCTGGGTCTGCTGGTCTGGGAGGAGATCCCCGGCTGGGGCCGGGTCGGCGACACGGCCTGGCAGGAGCAGAACCTCCGGGACGTCTCGGCGATGATCACCCGCGACCGCAACCACCCGAGCATCGTCGTGTGGGGCACGCGGGTGAACGAGGCCAACGGCACCACCGCGATGTACCAGCGGACCGGGCAGCTCGCGCGCCGGCTGGACCCGTCCCGGCCGACGAGCGGCGCGCTGGCCAGCTCGACGGGCGCGCGGTACGCGGGCAGCGACGTCGAGGTACTGGCCTACAACGACTACACCGCCCGCCGCGGCGGCCCGTTTCAGCTGCGGCCGCCGCGCCCGGGGGTGCCGTACCTGGTCACGGAGTCGATCGGCACGCTCGCCGGCGCCCGCGCCTACCGCCGGACGGACCCGGCGGCGACCCAGCAGCAGCAAGCGGAACTGCACGCGAAGGCCCACGACCTGGCCGCGGCCGACGACCGCTACTGCGGGCTGCTGGCGTGGTGCGCGTTCGACTACCCGTCGGGCTGGCAGCGCTCGGTCGGCGGGACGAAGTTCGCGGGCGTCGCGGACCTCTTCCGGATCCCCAAGCCGGCGGCGGCGTTCTACGCCTCGCAGGGCGACCCGCTGGCCCGGGCGGTCGTGGAGCCGGGGTTCGCCTGGGACTTCACCGCGCAGCCCACCGGGCCGGGCCGGAACGCGACGATCTGGTCCAACTGCGACCGGCTGGAGCTGTTCCTCGACGACCACCCGGCAGGGGCGGCACGCAGCCGTCGCGCGGACTTCCCGCACCTGCGGTACCCGCCGTTCGCGGTGGACCTGGTGGTGCCGCGCGGGCAGCGTCCCCAGCTGCGGATCGACGGCTACGCGGCCGGCCGGCTGGTGGTGTCACGCAGGTTCAGCGGCGACCGGAGCCGCGACGTGCTGGGCTGCGTCCCGGACGACACGGAGCTGCGCGCGGACGGCACCGACGCGACCCGGGTGGTGGTGTCGGCGCTGGACCGGTTCGGCACGCTGCGCGCCGGAGCGACCGGCAAGGTGGCGTTGACGATGACGGGCCCGGGAGCGCTGGTGGACGACGACACGATCGACCTGGGCGCGACAGGCGGAGCGGCGGCGGTGTGGCTGCGGCCGTTCGCGGGAACACCGGGGACGCTGACGCTGACCGCCCGCCACGAGGTGCTGGGCACGGCCACCGCGACGGTGACGACGACCGCGAGCGGCACGGCAGGAGGGACCCGGTCATGACGGGCGAGCGGCCTCGGGACGTTGCTGTCGCGGGACGCCGGCGGGACCGGCGGGCCGAAGCGACCGTGCGGGCCGCGATCGTGACCGGCGAGCGGCCTCGGACCATCGCTGCCGCGGGAGGCCACCGCGACCGGCGGGCCGAAGCGACCGTGCGGGCCGCGATCGTGACCGGCGAGCCGAAGCGCCCATGCAGGCCGCGGTCGTGACGTCGCTCGGGCCGGGACCTCGCAGCGGTCTTCGCTCCCCCGCCGCGGGCGGGACCTCACTGCTCGCCGGCCAGCACCGCCGCCAGCACCGCCGCCTGGCTGATCTCCGGCGAGCCGCTCGCCGTCAGCAACGTGAGCGGGCCGCCCGCCGCCAGCTCGCGCAGGCGTTCCAAGGCCGCCTGCCGGTCCGGTTGCCGCAGCTCCGCGCGGTACCGCTGCGCGAACTCCGTGAAGCGGTCCGGGTCGTGGCCGTACCACGTGCGCAGCTCGTCCGACGGGGCCAGCCCGCGGTACCAGCCGTCCAGGACCAGCTGCGTGCGGGCCGTTCCGCGGGGCCACAGGCGTTCGACGAGCACGCGGACGCCGTCGGCGGGCCCGGCCGGGTCGGCCAGGCGCGCCACCCGGACGTCCGTCGGCCGCATGCGCGCATTCTGCGGTGCGTCCGCGCGCGCCGCCACTCCGGAGGCCACCGGTGCGCAACCGCGTGACCCCCGCCGGCGAAATCGTCGACATCCCGCTGCGCGGCGCGTGGACCGGCAACCGCGGCGTCCTGCACCGGGGCCGCGAGATCGTCCGCTGCCACGCCGGCGACCTGTGGATCACCTGCGCGCTCGCCTTCAAGGACCGGTGGCGCGAGCAGTGGCTGCCGAACCGCTACACGCACCTGTACTTCCACGACGAGGCCGTCTCGTTCGCCGCCGGGCACCGGCCGTGCGGTGAGTGCCGCCGGTCCGCCTACACCGCCTACCGCGACGCCTTCCCCGGCCGCCCGTCGGCGACCGCGATGAACCGGCGGCTGCACGAAGAACGCCTCGTCCGCGGCACCCACGTCCGCCGCCGGCACGAGCTTCCCTGGGCCGGCCTGCCGGACGGCGTCTTCGTGCTCCGCGACCGTCACCCGGAAGTGGTGGTCGACGGTCACTTGACGGAGTGGACGACCGAGGGCTACTGCCGGCGGCGGAAACTGCCCCGGGCAGGGACCGTCGCGGTCCTGACCCCGCCGGCCACGATCGCGGTCCTGCGTGCCGGCTACCCGGTGCAGATCGACGACAGCGCCCGCTGAACGGACAAAGGGCCACCGCGGCGACCGGGGGTGGAGGTCGCCGAGGTGGCCCTACCCCCAGCTCGTGCCGCCCGGGAGAGCGACAGCCGAACCCATCGGTCAACACCGGCGACCGAGCCGGCCGCGGACATCGTCGGGGTGGTGTCCTCCAGCGCGGCCAGCATCGTCGATCAAGGCTGCACCCCGCTTGCAGTACGCTTGCACCGGCCGGGTGAACGGAGGTGACCGGGTGGAGTTCCGCGTCCTCGGCGCCGTCGAGGCGACGGCGGACGGCGCCCCGGTCGACCTCGGCTCCCGCAAGCAACGGCTGGTGCTCGCCGTGCTGCTCCTCGAGGCCGGCCGCCCGGTCTCGCTCGACCGCCTCGTCGACCTGCTCTGGCCCACCGCTCCCCCGGCGAGCGCGCGCAACACCGTCCAGGCGCTGGTCTCGCGGCTGCGCGCGGTGTTCCGCGCCGCGGACGGCCCCGAGCTGATCACCGAAGGCCCCGGATACGTGGTGCGGGCGGCCCCGGAGACGGTCGACGCGCACCGCTTCACCGCGCTCGTGCGCCGAGCCCGCGAGGCCGGCGACGAGGCCGCCGTCGCGTTGCTCGACGAAGCTCTCGGCCTCTGGCGAGGCGACGCCCTGGCCGGAACCGCGCCCGCCGACGTCGCCGAGCGGCTCCTCGCCGGTCTGCACGAAGCGCGCTGGAGCGCCCTCGAAGACCGCATCGACGCGCAGCTGCGGCTCGGCCGCGGCCGCGACGTCCTCGCCGAGCTGACGACCCTCGTCGCCGCGCATCCGCTGCGGCAGCGGTTCGTCGGCCAGCTCATGCTCGCCCTGCACCGCGAAGGCCGGACCGACGCCGCGCTCGCCGCGTACCGCGAGCTGCGGGCCCGGCTCGCCACCGGCCTCGGCCTCGACCCGGCACCCGAGCTGACCCGCCTGCACTCCGCGATCCTCGCCGGCGACCCGGCTCTGGACGCGACGCCGGAGCCGCCGCCCGGGCCGGTGCGTCCGGCACAGCTGCCCCACGACGTCCGCGGCTTCACCGGCCGGGCCGCCGAGCTGGCCCGGCTCGACGAGCCCGCGGGTCCCGGGCCCGGCCCCGACATCCGCGTGCTCACCGGCACCGCGGGTGTCGGAAAGACCGCGCTGGCCGTGCGGTGGGCGCACCGCGTCCGCGACCGGTTCCCGGACGGCCAGCTCTACCTCGACCTGCGCGGCTTCGACCCCGACCACGAGCCGCTCACCCCGGCGGCCGCGGCGGCGCAGCTGCTGCGGGCCCTCGGCACGGACCCGCGCGCCGTCCCGCCCGACCCGGCCGGGCGGACCGCGCTGTGGCGGTCCCTGCTGGCCGACCGCCGCGTGCTCGTCCTGCTCGACAACGCCCGCGACAGCGCGCAGGTGACGCCGCTGCTGCCGCCGTCGGGCACGGTGCTGGTCACCAGCCGTCAGCGGCTCGGCGACCTCATCGCCCGCGCCGGGGCGCGCCCGGTGCCGCTGTCCGTGCTGCCAGCCACCGACTCCCGGCAGCTGCTGGAGACCGTGCTCGGCCCGGCCGCGGTGGCCGCGGAACCCGCGGCGGCCGCCGAGCTGGCGCGGCTGTGCGGGCACCTCCCGCTGGCCCTGCGGCTCGCCGCGGCGAACCTGGCCGCCGGTGAGGCGGCCGGCATCGCGGAGCTGACCCGGGAGCTCGCCGGCGGTGATCGCCTGGCGGCCCTGAGCGTCGACGGTGCCGAGGAAAGCGCCGTCACGACCGCGTTCGCCGTGTCGTACCGGGCGCTGCCCGCCGAGCAGCGCCTGCTGTTCCGGCGGCTCGCGCTGGTGCCGGGCCAGACGTTCACCGCGCCGGCGGCCGCCACGCTGGCCGGCGTCGCCGACGGACGGGCCGGGCAGCAGCTCAAGGCGCTGGCCGCGGCCAACCTCGTCGAGCGGCACCTGCCCGGGCGCTACCGGTTCCACGACCTGCTGCGCAGCTACGCGGCGGGCCGGGCGGCCGCCGACGACACGCGCGAAGACCGGGACGCGGCGCGCCGACGGCTGTTCGAGCACTACCTGGCCACGGCGGACGCGGCCGGACGCCGGCTGATCCCGCACTTCCTGCGGCTGCCGCGGCCGGAACCGGCGCCGGTGTTCGCGGGCACCGAGGACGCGCTGGCCTGGCTCGACGCCGAGTGGCCGAACCTCGCCGCCGCCGTCGAGCACGCGGCGGCGCACGGGCCGCGCGAGTACGCCTGGCACCTGGCCGACGCGCTGCGGGCGTTCTTCCACCACCGCGGCCACCACACGGAGTGGATCGACACGGCCACGACGGCGCTGACCGCGGCCGAGGCGGCCGGCGCGCGGCAGGCCGAGGCCGCGATGCGGCTGTCGATCGCGCTGGCCGGCGTCAACAGCGGCCGGTACGCCGAGGCCCGCACGCACCTCACGACCGTCCTCGACGCCGGGCTGGCCGCGGACTGGCCCGCCGGGCGCGCGGCGGCGCTCAACAACCTGAGCGCGGTCCACCAGCGGCTCGGCGACCCGCACGAGGCCATCGCGTGCGGCGAGGAGTCGTTGCGGCTGTGCGAGGAGCTGGCCATCCCCGGCGTCACGATGGCGCTGGCCAACCTCGGGTTCGCGTGCGGCCAGGTCGGCGAGTTCGACGCGGCGCTGGGCCACTTCGGCCGCGCGCTGGAGATCGCCGAACGCGACGGCGCCCGGTTCAGCGTCGCGGTGCTGCTGGTCGACCTCGCGCACGTCCACCGGGACCTGGGCGACCCCGTCGCCGCCGAGTTGTACGAGCGGGCGCTGACGGCCAACCGGGAACTGGGCTACCAGTACGGCGAAGCGGCGGCACTGTCGGGCCGCGCGGTCCTCGAGGCCCGGGCCGGCGACGGCACGCGCGCCCTCGCCGACGCCGCCGAGGCGGTGGAGCTGACCCGCCGGATCGGCGACCGGGGCACGGAGGCCGCCGCGCTGGCGGCGCTGGGTGAGACGTGCCTGCACCTGGGTCGCCCGGCCGCCGAGCCGCTGGCCGCGGCACGGGACATCGCCCGGGAGACGAGTTTCGCGTGGTGCGAGGCCGCGGCGCTGACGGGCCTGGCGGAAGCGGCTTTCGCGGCGGGTGACACCGGCCAGGCCCGGCTGCACGGCGAAGCGGCGGCGAAGCTGGCGGCCCAGTCGGGCTACCGGCCCCTCGAGAACCGCGCGGCCCGGCTCCTCGGGAAGCTCCCCGCGTGAGCAGTCTCCGGCAGACTTGCGTGCCGCCGCGCCCCGGCCGAGACTGCCGGGATGGATCAGCAGCTCGTCGACCGCGCCCGTCAGCACTCCCTGGGTGACCTGCTCCGCCGCACCACGTTGCGGCTGCCCGGCAAGCTCGCCGTCGTCGACGGGGACCGGAAGCTCACCTTCGCCGAGTTCGAAGCCGCCGCCAACCGCTGCGCCCACGCGCTCGCCGCCCGCGGCCTCCGCAAGGGCGACCGGCTCGCCCTGCTCAGCCACAACTGCTGGCAGTACGGCGTGCTGGCGTTCGCCACGGCCAAGCTCGGCGTGCTGCTCGTGCCGGTCAACTTCATGCTCGGCGCCGAGGAGATCGCCTACATCCTCCGCCACGCCGAAGTGGCCGCGTTCGTCGCCGAGGACACCCTCGAGCCGACCGCGCGGAAGGCCCTCGACCTCGCCGCGCTGGGTTCGATCGTCCGCGGCCGGATCGGCGCCGGCGGCGAGTGGGAGGACATCGCGCCCTGGCTGTCCGAAGGGGACGCCGAAGCGCCGGACATCCTCGTCGCCGACGACGACCCGCTGCGGATCATGTACACCTCCGGCACCGAGTCGCGGCCCAAGGGCGTGCTGCTGTCGAGCCGGTCGCTCGTGGCGCAGTACGTCTCGTGCGCGATCGACGGCGGCATGAGCGCCGACGACGTCGAGGTGCACTCGCTGCCGCTGTACCACTGCGCCCAGCTCGACTGCTTCTTCTCCGTCGACGTCTACCTCGGGGCGACCAGCGTGATCCTGCCCGGCCCGGACCCCGCCCGGCTGCTGGCGGCCGTCGAGCGGGAGCGGGCGACGAAGCTGTTCGCGCCGCCGACGGTGTGGATTTCCCTGCTGCGGCACGAAAACTTCGACCGGACCGACCTGTCCAGCCTGCGCAAGGGCTACTACGGCGCCTCCGCGATGCCGGTCGAGGTGCTGCGCGAGCTGAGCCGCCGCCTGCCGGACGTCGCGCTGTGGAACTTCTACGGCCAGACGGAAATGGCGCCGCTGGCGACCATCCTGCGCCCGCACGAACAGCTCGCCCGCGCCGGCTCGGCCGGGCGGCCGTCGCTCAACGTCGAGACGCGCATCGTCGACGACGAGGACAACCCGGTCGCCCCGGGACAGATCGGCGAGATCGTCCACCGCAGCCCGCACGCCACGCTCGGCTACTACCGCGACGAAGCCAAGACGGCCGAGGCGTTCCGCGCCGGATGGTTCCACTCCGGCGATCTGGGTGTCGTCGACGAAGACGGCTACCTGTCCGTCGTGGACCGCAAGAAGGACATGATCAAGACCGGCGGGGAAAACGTCGCCAGCCGCGAGGTCGAGGAGGTGCTCTACCGGCTGGACGGCGTCGCGGAGGTCGCCGTGTTCGGGATCAGCCATCCACACTGGATCGAAGCGGTCACCGCGGTCGTCGTGCCGCGCGAAGGCGTCACCCTCGACGCAGCGCGAGTGATCGACCACGCCAAGGCACATCTCGCCGGTTACAAATGCCCGAAGTACGTCGTGTTCGCCGACCGGCTTCCCAAGAATCCCAGTGGGAAGATCGTCAAGCGGGAACTGCGGGAGCGGCACAAAGGACTCGCGACGGACGGCTGAGCCGCCGATTTCTCCGCACCCGGCAGGGAAGACCACGGATACCGCCGGGTACCGCGACCGCCGGGCGGTGGCCGCGGGCCGTCTCGCGGAGAAAATCATCGGAAAGGCATGGCGCGCGCCGTCCGTCGGGTCTAGGAATGAGGCCGTCCCTCGGTTCCCGATCCGGAAAGGTTCGCTCGTGTCCGTTTTCCTCGCCGTCCTCCTCGCCCTCGGCGCGGGGCTGTTCGTCGGCGCCCGCGTCCACACCGCCCGCGAGGCGCGCGCCAACTACTCCGCCTACCGCGCCCGCACCGCCAAGGGCTTCGGGGAGTGGATCCGCAGCACGGTGTCCGCCGCCGTCGCGGTGGCCGGCGCCGTGGTGCTCCTCGTCATCCTCCTCAACGTGCTGCAGCAGGCCTGACCGGAACCCGACTCATGGCGGGTTGTTGGCGCCCGGACCGCAGAGGACGCTTTTCCTGGCTCCCACGGGTGGAGCCGGGAAAGGACTGCCTCCATGAGATCGAGGGTGCTTTCTGCTGCGCTCGGGGCCGTCGCCGGCCTGCTGGGCACGGTCGTCGTCGCCGCGCCGGCGCACGCCGCCGCGGCCTGCGGTGACCAGGTCGTCGGCAACGGCGGGTTCGAGAACGGCACCACGCCGTGGACCCAGACCAGCGGGGTCATCTCCGCCGCCACCACGGCCGAACCCGCGCACAGCGGGACGATGGACGCGTGGCTGGACGGCTACGGCAGCACGCACACCGACACGCTGTCGCAGTCGCTGACGCTGCCCGCCGGCTGCGCGTCGGCGACGTTGTCCTGGTGGGCGCACATCGACACGCAGGAGACGACGAGCACCGCCTACGACAAGCTGGTCGTGCAGGTGGGTACCGACACCCTCGCGAGCTACTCGAACGCCGACAAGAACACCGGGTACGTCCAGCGCAGCGTGGACGTGTCGCGCTACCTGGGCCAGACGGTCACGCTCAAGATCACCGGCACCGAAGACTCGAGCCTCGCGACCGACTTCCTCCTCGACGACTTCTCGCTGACCACCAGCGGCACGTCCGACCCGCAGTCACCGGTGGTCACCTCGCCCGGCGCCCAGACCACCGCCGTCGGCCAGGCCGTGTCGCTGCAGGTCCAGGCGAGCGACCCGCAGGGCGACGCGCTCACCTACAGCGCCACCGGCCTGCCCGCGGGCCTGGCGATCGGCGCGGGCACCGGCAAGATCACCGGCACGCCGACCACGGCCGGGACGTCCTCGGTGACGGTCACGGCGAAGGACCCCGCCGGCAACAGCGGCAGCACCACCTTCACCTGGACGGTCACGGCGGCCCCCGCCGACTCGACCCGCACCCCGATCAACCCGGCGTACACCGTCAACCTGACGTCGAACACCGCCGGCGACACGTGGACCGGGCACCAGAGCGTCAGCTTCACCAACGGCTCGGCGACCGCGCTGCCCGAGGTCTACCTGCGGTTGTGGGACAACTACCACGGCAGCTGCCCGTCGACGCCGATCACGGTCACGAACGTCACCGGCGGCACGCCGGCCGCGCTGAGCGTGGACTGCACGGCCATGAAGATCACCCTGCCGGGCCCGCTCGCCCAGGGGCAGTCGGCGACCATCGGGTTCGACCTGAGCATCGTCGTGCCGAGCGGCGCGGACCGGTTCGGCCACGACGGCGCGTACAACATGATCGGCAACGCGCTGCCGGTGCTGGCGATCCGCGACGGCGCGGGCTGGCACCTCGACCCGTACACCAACAACGGCGAGTCGTTCTACACGGTGATCAGCGACTTCGACGTCACGCTGGTGCACCCCACGGCCCTGCTGACCCCGGCCACCGGCACGTCGACCGAGACGACCAGCGGCAGCACGACCACCACGCACGCGGTGGCGAGCAAGGTGCGGGACTTCGCCTGGGCCGCGGGCCCGTTCGCGAAGATCACCACGACGTCCGGCAAGGGCGTGCGGGTCAACGTCTACTCGGTCAGCGGGATCTCGACCACCAGCGCCAACCAGATGCTGACGCTGGCAGCCGACGCCATCGACGTCCACTCGGGCCGCTTCGGCGACTACCCGTACGGCGAGGTGGACGTGGTGCTGGACAACAACTTCTGGTTCGGCGGCATGGAGTACCCGGGCTTCGTGCTGGACCTGGTGTCGACCACGGCGCTGCCGCACGAGCTGGCCCACCAGTGGTGGTACGGCATCGTCGGTGACGACGAGTACAACTCGCCGTGGCTCGACGAGAGCTTCACCGACTACGCCACCGACCTCTACCGCGGCATCACCGGCAGCGGCTGCGGCATCACGTGGCAGTCGAGCGCGGAGAAGCTGACCAACTCGATGGCCTACTGGGACGCGCACTCGTCCCGGTATTCCACGGTGGTCTACAACTACGGCAAGTGCACCCTGCACGACCTGCGGCGGCTGATCGGCGACACGGCGATGGCGAACCTGCTGAAGTCGTACGCCCAGTCGCACTGGTACGGCGTGTCGACGACGGCCGAGTTCAAGGCCGCGGCGCAGGCGGCGGCCGGGTCGACCGACCTGACGTCGTTCTGGGCCGCGCACCGCGTGGAGGGCTGAGAACCCGTTCCCCGTCCACGTCCGCCACGGTGGGGACCTGGACGGGGAACGGCGTTTCCGCGGCGACGCGCTCGGATTCGCGCGCGCGGTTCGCGGCCGCGCTACGCGCGGGCGATCCTGGTGAACGGCACCTCGGCGACCAGCTCTTCGGGGGCCGAGAGCCGCCACGCCTCGTAGACGAGTTCGGCCAGCTCGTCGGCCTCGATCTCGTCCAGGTACGCCACGACCCAGCCGAAGCCGCCCGCGGTGAACTGCACCTCGAAGGCGTCCGGCCGTTCCGAGACCAGCGCGAGCTGCTCGGAGATCGTCTGCTTGAGGCCGACGGTCCGGGTCCGCGGCCAGAAGTAGCCGAACCGCTTGCCCCGCACGCTGAACGCCGAGTAGTCGCGCGCCTCGGCACGCTGGACCTCCGCCAGCGCGCCCAGCACCCGTTCGAACTCGCTCACCCGCACACTCACCGCATCCCTCCGGCGGATACCGTAGCGCGCCGGTAGCGTGGCCGGACATGAGCGAGCCCGGAGATCTCCGCGAAGCCGTACTCGACGACGGCCGCGAAGTCGTGGTCAAGCGGGGACACGCGCCCGGCGCGGCGGCGGCCGAGGCGGCGGGCCTGCGCTGGCTGGCCGCGGCGGACGCGGTCCGGGTGCCCGCCGTCCACCACCACGACCGGGACCGGCTGGTCATCGACCGCGTCCCGGCCGGCCGGCCGTCGCCGCCGGCGGCCGAGCGCTTCGGGCGCGGGCTGGCGCGGCTGCACGCGGCCGGGGCGCCGGCGTTCGGCGCGCCGCCGCCGGACGGGCCCGTCCAGGCGTGGATCGGCCGCGCGCCGATGGCCAACGTCACCGGTGACGACTGGGCAGCGTGGTACGCCGAGCACCGCGTCCTGCCCTACGTGCGGCTCGCGGTCGACGCGGGGACCTTCGGTCCTGCCGAAGCGGCGGTGTTCGAGCGGGCCTGTGCCCGGCTCCCGGCGTCGGACGAGCCGCCGGCACGCCTGCACGGCGACCTGTGGAACGGCAACGTGCTGTGGGACGGCCGCGAAGCCTGGCTGATCGACCCGGCCGCGCACGGCGGCCACCGCGAGACGGACCTGGCGATGCTGCACCTGTTCGGCTGCCCGCACCTGGACCGCGTCGTCGCCGCCTACGACGAAGCGGCGCCGCTCGCCGCCGGCCGGCGGGACCGGATCGGGGCGCACCAGCTGTTCCCGCTGCTGGTCCACACCGTCCTGTTCGGACAGTCCTACGCCGGCCAGGCGCTGGCGGCGGCCCGTACGCTGGGCTAGCAGCGCTGCAGCATCGTCTCCAGTGCCGTCTTCTCGGGGACGGTGATCGTCAGGCCGTAATCGGCCTTGACCACGATCCAGTCGGTGGCGTAGGTGCACCAGTACGAGACGAGCGGCGGCTTCCACTGGTCCGGGGCCTTGTCGCCCTTCTGCTCGTTGAGGTTGTCGGTGACCGCGTGCAGCTGCGGGCGGACGAGGTCGTTCGCGAACTGCTCGCGGCGCTCCTGCGTCCACGCCTTGGCGCCGCTGAGCCAGGCCTGCCCGAGCGGCACCAGGTGGTCGATGTCCACATCGGACGCCTTGTGCCAGGTCTCGCCGTCGTACGGGCTGACCCAGGTGCCGGACTTCGGAGCGCACTGGGCATCGGTGGTCACGTCCTCGCCGTCGCGCTTGAGGACTTCCTCGCGCGTGTCGCAGGCGCCGTCGACCTTGTCCCAGTGCGGGAACTTGTCCCGGCTGTAGCCGTCGATGGTGCCGCGCACGGCGATCTTCAGCTGCGCGAGCCGAGCCCGCGCTTCGGCGGGCGCGACCGGCGGCGCGGCGGTCGCGGCCGGCTGTGCGCCGGTGCCGGCGGCCAGGTCGCCGACCGGCTTGCAGCCGGTGAGCGAGGAGCCCGCGAGGAGGGCGAGCAGGACGAGCGCTCGGGTGCGCGGCATCGTGAACCCCTTTCACGTCGACCGGGAGGTGCCCAGCGGGCGGCGCGGGGAAACGGTGCAGATGGCTTAGTTGGCGCGATCCGATCGGGTCAAGAGCCGTGGAAGACCTGGCCGACGACGACGGCGGCGATCACGCCGGCGGTGACGAGCAGGGTGAGCACGAAGACCAGCCGCCACGGCACGATCCGGATCGGCCGCGGCTGCGGGAACACGGCCGCGGCAGCCCGGCGCGGAACCGGACCGGGCTCGTCGGTCTCGGGCTCGGCGGACGGCGGAGGCTCGACGGGCACGGGCACGACGGCGGGCAGTTCCGGCAGCCGCGAGAGCGCGGGAACACGCGCGGGAAAGCCATCGTCGAGCAGCGCGACGCGGGGTGGCGCGAGGTGCGCGAGGGAGAGCGCGTAGCAGGCGTCGAGCACGTCGTCGGCGGACCAGACGGTGCGCCACCGGTTGTGCTGCCCGATGATGCGCCGCAGCCCCCGCGGATCGGCGAGCACGACGGCGACCCGGGGCAGCGGCGCGGGCTCGCCGGCGCCCTCCACGGCATCGGCCGTGGCGCCGAGACGCGGGATCTGTCCAAGCGGCTTCTCCCCGAGCGCGGCCGGCGCGAACGGCTCGCCGGCGATTACCGGCGGCCGGGCCGCGTCGTCCCCGCCCGGCGGTACCAGCGCGACCAGGCCCGTCACGTACCGGCCGCCGTCGTGGGCGGCCAGTGCTCCCCGCGCGGCCGTCACTCCGGCGCCCGCTCGCTCCTCCGGCTCCGGCCACTCCGCCGTGCCCGGCTCGTGGGCCGCGACCACCACCAGCCCGTACCGGGTGAACACCAGCGCGTCCACGAACCGGGGTCCGCGGCCGCTGGGGACCGTGACGCCCACCAGCGCCAGGCCCGTCAGGTGCTGCGGTCCCGGGCCCCACGACCGCAGCAGCCCCGCGACGTGCTCCGCCGCCGGGGGCAGGCGCCGTGCTTCACCGGGGCGCTGGAGGGCCACGAGCACGCCGGTCACCCCTCCCTCGAGGAAAACTCCCTCGACGGTAGGAGCCCGACCGCCCGCCGCCCCAGCAGCCGAACGAGTGGTCGGACACCACCGTGCGTAGCCGTAGCGGCGGAACCCTTGCCCGGCAACGGATCCGCCGCGGAGGTTCTCCAGGCGCCCGGTCCGTGTGATGATGGACCACCGGGTACACCGATCGGCTCGACGAGGAGTGCGAGTGGACCTGCGGACCGAGATCGCGCAGTCGTGGCGGCGGGCGGAGCTGTCCGGGCTCTCGCCCGCGTCGTCGGTCGACCGGCTCGACGTCGCCGACGTCGACAGCCGCAGCCGGCTGCTGCGGGCCGCCTCGCCGGTGCTCGACGAGCTGGCCCGGCAGCTGGCCGGGACGCGGTTCTGCGTCGTGCTCGCCGACGACGAATGCCGGATCGTCGCGCGCCGGTTCAGCGAACGCTCGGTGGAGCTGGCGCTCGAGAACATCAGCGCGGTGCCCGGCTGCCAGTTCCTGGAGGAACGCACCGGGACGAACGCCCTCGCGACCCCGTTCGAGACCCGCCGCGGCGTCGCGGTCGACGGCGACGAGCACTTCCTCGAAGCCTTGAAGCAGTTCACCTGCTACGGCCATCCGGTGGTGCACCCGGCGACGCGGCGGCTGGCCGGCGTCCTCGACATCACCGGGCCGGCGGGCGACGCCAACCCGCTGCTCGGCCCGTTCCTGCGCCGCGCGGTCGCCGACATCGAACGGCGGCTGCTCGACGGCGCGAAGCTCGCCGAGCAGCAGCTGCTGGCCGCGTTCCAGTCGGTGCAGCACCGGGCGTGCGCGGTGCTGGCGCTCGGCCAGGACGTCGTGCTGGCCAACACCGCGGCGACCGAGCTGGTCGACACCGCCGACCACCGGCTGCTGCAGGAGCTGGGCCGCACGCAGCGGGGGCTGCGCCGGATCCGGCTGACGTCGGGCACGCCGGTCGAAGTCCGCGTCGAGGCCGTTTCGGCGAACGCCGGGCTGCTGTTCGAACTGGCACCGGTGCGGACGGCGAGCCCGGTCGTGTCCCGGCCGCGCGCCTCGCGCGCGCTGTTCCCCGCCCACGTCGACGCCCGCCTGCGCAGCGCGGGACGCGCCCGGCGGCGCGTGCTCATCTCCGGCGAACCCGGCGCCGGCCGCAGCACGGCGGCCCGCGTCGTCGCCGGCGACGAGCCGCTGCACGAGTTCGACGCCTCCGAAGTCGTCTCGGGCGCGGCCGGGTGGTGCGCGCGGGTCGAGGCCGCGGTGGGCGCGCGCGGGCTCCTCGTCATCGACGGCATCCAGCTGCTGCCGCCGCTGGCCGCCACCCGCCTGGCCCGGCTGCTGGACACGACGACGGCCTGGTTCGCGCTGCTCAGCGGACCGCCGTCGGAGCTGCGCGGCGAACAGGCGACGCTCGCGGCGCGCGTGCACCGGCGGATCGAGCTGCCCCCGCTGCGCGAGCGCCGCGACGAGATCCCGGCGATCGCCCGCGCGCTGTTGCGCCGGTCCGGCGGCTCGCTCAGGCTGACGCCGGGCGCGCTGGAGGTGCTGGGTTCCCAGCAGTGGCCGGGCAATCTGCGCGAGCTGGCCGGGGTGCTGGCCGCCGCGGCCGACCGCCGGTCGGCGGGCGACCTGACCGCGGCCGACCTCGCGCTGGACCCGGCCACGGGCGGGGCGCTGAGCGGCTGGGAGCAGGCGGAATACGACGTGATCGTCCGGACCCTGCGGGCCTGCGGCGGCAACAAGGTGCGCGCGGCCAAGCAGCTGGGCATCAGCCGCTCGACGCTCTACAACCGGATGCGCGCCCTGCGGGTCCGCTGACGGGGACTGTCCGGGATTTGGACAGTCCACCGCCGTCGCCGCTCCCCACAATCGACGGACCACCGCCGCACGTGGAGGAGATGGCCGTGAAGACCAAGGCAGCCGTACTGTTCGACGCCGGGAAGCCGTTCGAGATCATGGAACTGGACCTCGACGGCCCCGGCCCCGGCGAGGTGCTGATCAAGTACACCGCCGCCGGGTTGTGCCACTCCGATCTGCACCTCATCGACAACGACCTCGTGCCGCGCTTCCCGATCATCGGCGGGCACGAAGGCGCCGGCATCATCGAGGAGGTCGGCGCCGGCGTCACGAAGGTACAGCCCGGCGACCACGTCGTGTGCAGCTTCATCCCCAACTGCGGTACCTGCCGCTACTGCTCGACCGGCCGCCAGAACCTGTGCGACATGGGCGCCACGATCCTCGACGGCCACATGCCCGACGGCACGTTCCGCTTCCACGCCGGCGGCCAGGACTTCGGCGCGATGTGCATGCTCGGCACGTTCTCCGAGCGCGCCACGATCTCGCAGCACTCGGTCGTCAAGGTCGACGACTGGCTGCCGCTGGAGACGGCCGTGCTGGTCGGCTGCGGCGTCCCGACCGGCTGGGCCACCGCCAACTACGCCGGCGGCGTCCGGGCCGGGGACACCACCGTCGTCTACGGCATCGGCGGCATCGGCATCAACGCCGTCCAGGGCGCCGCGCACGCCGGGGCGAAGTACGTCGTCGCCGTCGACCCCGTCGAGTTCAAGCGGGAGACGGCGCTGAAGTTCGGTGCCACGCACGCCTTCGCCACGGCCGCCGAAGCCGCCGAGAAGGTCAACGAGCTGACCTGGGGCCAGCTGGCCGACCAGGCGCTGATCACCGTCGGCACGGTGGACGAAGACGTCGTCACCGACGCGTTCAACGTCGTCGGCAAGGGCGGCACGGTCGTCATCACCGGCCTCGCCAACCCCGAGAAGCTCACCGTGCACCTGTCCGGCGGCGTGCTGACGCTGTTCGAGAAGACGGTCAAGGGCACGCTCTTCGGCTCGGCGAACCCGCAGTACGACATCGTCCGGCTGCTGCGGCTCTACGACGCCGGCCAGCTCAAGCTCGACGAGCTGGTGACCCGCAAGTACTCGCTCGAGCAGGTCAACGAGGGCTACCAGGACCTGCGTGACGGCAAGAACATCCGCGGCGTCGTCGTCCACGCGTAGCCCGCGGTGTCCACAGTGGACCTTGACGCGCCGTACCGGGTGAACCCGCATGAGCCGTTCGAGGCACTCGCCCACCGCTGCGCGTGCCTGTCCGGCGCCCCGGACGTGGTCCGCTTCGTCCGCGACCTGGCGATGCACGCCACGGCCCGCGACGCCCTCGACGCCGCGGACCTCGGCGAGACGAGCCGGGCCCGGGTGGTGGCGGCGCTCGAGCGCCTCGCCGCCGCCGGGATCATCGTCGCCGAACCGTGAGAGGAGGTGGCCACCACGACCGGGCCGTGGTGGCCACCTCCCCTTCACGGCCGCGGGGTGTTGCGCAGGTTGGCGCGCGCCAGGTCCACCATCTTGCCGACGCCGCCGTTGAGGACCGTCTTCGTCGCGCCGAGGGCGAAGCCGCGCACCATCTCGCCGGTGATCCGCGGCGGGATGGACAGCGCGTTCGGGTCCGTGACCACCTCGACGACCGCGGGACCGGGGTGGGCGAACGCCTTCTCCAGCGCGCCGCGGACGTCCGCGGGGTCCTCGACGCGGGTCGAGTACACCCCGCAGGCCGCGGCGATCGCCGCGAAGTCCACCGGCGGGTGGTCGGTGCCGAAGTCCGGGAGCCCGTCGACGAGCATCTCCAGCTTCACCATGCCCAGCGTGGCGTTGTTGAACACCACCACCTTCACCGGGACGTCGTAGGCGGGCAGGGTCAGCAGGTCGCCCATCAGCATCGCCAGCCCGCCGTCGCCCGAGAGCGACACGACCTGGCGGCCCGGCTGCGCGAGCTGCGCGCCGATGGCGTGCGGCAGCGCGTTGGCCATGCTGCCGTGCCGGAACGAGCCGAGCACGCGGCGGCGGCCGTTCGGGGTGAGGTAGCGCGCGGCCCAGACGTTGCCCATCCCGGTGTCGACGGTGAACACCGCGTCGTCGGCGGCGACGTCGTCGAGCACCGACGCGACGTACTCCGGGTGGATCGGGCGCCGGTGCTCGATCTTCGTCGTGTACGCGCCGACGACCTTCTCCAGCTTCCGCACGTGTTCCCGCAGCATCCGGTCGAGGAACGCCCGGTCGGTGCGCGGCCGCAGCAGCGGTAGCAAGGCACGCAGGGTCTCCTTGACGTCGCCGTGCACGGCCAGGTCCAGCGGCGTGCGGCGGCCGAGCCGCGAAGCGTCGTGGTCGATCTGGATCGTGCGCGCCTGCGGGAGGAAGTTGTCGTACGGGAAGTCCGTGCCCAGCAGCACGATCCGGTCGGCTTCGTGCATCGCGTCGTAGCAGGCGCCGTAGCCGAGCAGGCCGCTCATGCCGACGTCGAACGGGTTGTCGAACTGGATCCACTCCTTGCCGCCGAGCGAGTGCCCGACCGGCGCGGCCAGCTTCTCCGCGACCGCCAGCACCTCGTCGTGCGCGCCGCGGACGCCCGCGCCGGCGAAGAGCACCACCTTCCCGCCCGAGTTCAGCAGGTCCGCCAGCTCCCGGACGGTCTCGGGCGACGGCACGGCGGGCGACGGCGTGACCAGCGGGAGCCGCTCGGTCAGCGGGCCGGTGGCCTTGCGGTCGGCGAGGTCGCCGGGGATGGTCAGCACGGCGACCCCGCCCTTGCCGACGGCGGCCTGCGTCGCGATACGCAGCAGCCGCGGCAGCTGGGCCGGGTCCGCCACGACCTCGCTGAAGTGACTGCACTCGGCGAAGAGCCGGTCCGGGTGGGTCTCCTGGAAGAAGCCGGTGCCGATCTGGTTCGACGGGATGTGCGACGCGATCGCCAGCACCGGCGCGCCCGAGCGGTGGGCGTCGAACAGGCCGTTGATCAGGTGCAGGTTGCCCGGGCCGCAACTGCCCGCGCAGACGGCGAGCTTGCCGGTGACCTGCGCTTCGGCGGCCGCGGCGAAGGCGGCGGTTTCTTCGTGGCGCACGTGCACCCAGTCGATGCCGTCGGTGCGGCGGACCGCGTCGACGATCGGGTTGAGGCTGTCGCCGACGATGCCGTAGATGCGCTCGACGCCCGCGTCCCGCAACGTCCTGACCAGTTGTTCTGCCACGGTAGCCATGCCTCCAGCTTCGTCCTTCCGGATGCATGCGTCCAATGCCTGATTGGCTGAAAATCCATACACTTGAGACATGGACGTGCAGACGTTGCGGCTCTTCCGGGCAGTGGCCGGGGGCGCGACCGTCACGGAGACCGCGGCCGCGGCCCACCTGACCCAGCCGGCCCTGTCGCGGGCCCTGCGGCGGCTCGAGCGCGAGGCCGGGGCCGAGCTGTTCCGCCGGTCCGGCCGGCTGCTGCGGCTGACGCCGGCCGGGCACGCCTTCCAGCGGCGCGCCGGCATCGCGCTCGACCAGCTCGACCAGGGCCTCCGCGAAGTCGGCGAGATCGTCGCGCCCGGCGCCGGGATCGTGCCGCTGGCCTTCCTGCACACGTTCGGGACGTGGCTGGTGCCGTCGGTGCTGCGCGGCTTCCTGCGCGAGCACCCGGACACCCGGTTCGAGCTGCGCCAGCACGGCGAGGCCGGGCTCGAGGCGGAGCTGCTGGAGGGCACCGCGGACCTCGTCATCACCAGCGGCGACCCCGGACACCCGCAGCTGCGCTGGTCCCGGCTGCTCGTCGAACCCCTGCGCCTGGCGGTTCCCCCGCACCACCGGCTCGCCGGGCGGCGCCGGGTCCGGCTCGCCGACGTCGCCGGCGAAACCTTCATCCTGCTGCGTCCCGGGTACGCCCTGCGCGAGACGACCGAGCGGCTGTGCGCCGAGGCGGGGTTCACCCCGCGCATCGGGTTCGAGGGCGACGAGGTCGAGACGCTGCGCGGGCTCGTCACGGCCGGGCTCGGCGTGTCCGTGCTGCCGCTGCCGCACACGGCGGCGTTCCGGGCGCCGCACCTGGAACTGACCGATGTGGACGCCGCCCGGGACATCGGCCTGGCCTGGGCGGCGGGCCGGACCCTCCCGCCGCCCAGCGAAACGTTCCGGCGGCACGTCCTCGCCACCGTGCCCGCCGGCCTCGGCAGTCCACAAGGGACGGTGTGAGAATCGCCGTGCGGACACGCGCGGTGATCGCGGCTGTGCGAAGGTGGGGTCATGGTCGCCGCGCTGAGAAGCTTCCTGACGTCCTGGACCTCCGTCACGCCCGTCCTCGGGGTGCTGGTGCTGGCGCTCGCCTGGGGGCGCGACCTCGGCCCGGTGTTCGTGGCCGTCGTGGCGGTCGCGCTCGCGGCCACCGTGCTCGCCGCGGTGCACCACGCCGAAGTCGTCGCGCACCGGGTCGGCGAGCCGTTCGGGTCGCTCGTGCTCGCGGTCGCGGTCACCGTCATCGAGGTCGCGCTGATCGTCACGATGATGGTCTCCGGCGGTCCCGAGGCCGGCTCGCTGGCGCGCGACACGGTGTTCGCCGCGGTGATGATCACGACCAACGGCATCGTCGGCATCGCGCTGCTCGTGGGCGCGCGCCGCTACGGCGCGACCCTGTTCAACCCCGAGGGCAGCGGGGCGGCACTGGCCACGGTCGCGACCCTGGCCACGCTCAGCCTGGTGCTGCCGACGTTCACCTCCAGCACCCCGGGCCCGGCGTTCTCGTCCGCGCAGCTGACCTTCGCCGCGCTCGCGTCCCTGGCGCTGTACGGCACGTTCGTGCTGACGCAGACCGTGCGCCACCGCGACTTCTTCCTCCCGGTGGCGGCCGACGGCGCGGTCAAGGAAGAGGACCACGCCGATCCGCCGTCGAGCCGGGCGGCGCTGGGCAGCCTCGCGCTCCTGCTGGTCGCCCTGGTCGCGGTGGTCGGGCTGGCCAAGGTGGAGTCCCCGGCGATCGAGGCGGGCGTGCGAGCCGCCGGGTTCCCGCAGTCGTTCGTCGGCGTCGTGATCGCGTTGCTGGTGCTGCTGCCGGAGACGCTGGCCGCGGTCCGCGCGGCACTGCGCGACCGGATGCAGATCAGCCTCAACCTCGCCTACGGCTCCGCGATCGCGAGCATCGGCCTGACCATCCCGGCGATCGCCCTGGCCTCGATCTGGCTGCCGACCCGGCTGCTGCTGGGCCTGGGCCCGACGCAGATCGTGCTGCTGGCGCTGACGGTGGTGGTCAGCGTCCTGACGGTGGTCCCGGGCCGCGCGACCCGCCTCCAGGGCGGCGTGCACCTGGTGCTGCTGGCCGGTTTCCTGGTGCTGGCGGTCAACCCGTGACCCGGCCCGGCACCGCTTCCGAGGCCGTCACCTCGATGCCCACCACGCAGGTGTCGTCGTCGGTGTCGGCCGTGCTGTAGGTCAGCAGCGTGTCCAGCTGGTTCTCCAGCTCGCCGTCGTGGCGCTCCACCAGGGTGACCAGCCGGGCCACCGTTTCCTGGACCGGGCGGTCGCGGCGCTCGATCAGGCCGTCGGTGTAGATCAGCAGGATGTCGCCGCCGTCGAGCTGGACTTCTTCCTCCTGGTAGGTCACGTCGCGCACCGCGCCCAGCAGCGAGCCGCGGATCAGCGGCAGCGTCACCGCCGAACCGTCGCGGTGGCGGACGATCGGCGGCAGGTGCCCGGCCCGCGCCCAGCGCAGCTTCCGGCTCGCCGGGTCGTACACGGCCGTCACGGCGGTCGCCGTGACGTGGTCGGTCAGGTGGTAGGCCACCAGGTTCAGCCACGTGAGCAGCTGGGCCGGGCCCGCGCCGGTCGCCGCCAGCCCGCGCAGCGCGTTGCGCAGGCTCACCATGCCGGTCGCCGCGTCGATGCCGTGCCCGGCGACGTCGCCCACGCACAGCAGGACCTCGCCGGTCGGCAGCGCGACCGCGTCGTACCAGTCGCCGCCGACCAGGTGCTCCTTCTCGGCGGGCCGGTAGCGGACCGCGGCACGCAGGCCCGGCATGGCGATCGGGCCCTTCGCCGGCGGCATGATCGCGCGCTGCAGCTGCAGGGTGAGCCGGTTGCGCTCGATCGCCTCCTGCTCGGTCTCGGCCAGCCGGTCCCGCGTCGCGGCCAGCGCCACTTCCGTCCAGTGCTGCGCCGAGACGTCCTGGTAGGCCCCGCGGACCGCGACCAGCTCGCCGCGGCTGTCCGTGACCGGCTCGGCGACCACCCGGATGTACCGGGCGACGCCGTCGGAGCGCTGCAGCCGGAACGCCGTCGACGACGGGCGCTTGTGGTGCAGCACCGCGCGCAGGAACCGGCCGATCGCCGGCTCGTCGTCGGGGTGCGCGTGCGCGGCCAGCTCGTGCAGCGACAACGGGGTCGCGGTCGGCGGCAGGCCGTAGAGCGAGAACAGCTCGGTGTTCCAGGTGATCGCGCCGGTCACCACGTTCTCCTCGAAGCCGCCGATGCGGCCGAGCCGCTGGGCGTGCTGCAGGAGCACGGCGAGCTTCGCGGCTTCGTCCTGGATGCGCAGGATCAGCAGCACGTTGCCGGCGAAGCGGGTCACGCTGACGTCGGTCAGCACCGTCAGCGGCACCTTGTCCACCAGGGTCGTGACGGCCATGCTGTCGGCGCGGAACGGCTCACCGGTGGCGTAGACCCGCTGGATCATGTCCAGCAGGCCGCTCTCCTCGGCCGCGAGCGGGTAGGTCTCCAGCAGCCGCGTGCCGACGATCCGGCTGCGGGGCCTGCCGCCGGGGTCGGCGAACCGGACGTTGGCGTGGTGGATGCGGAAGTCGCTCAGCTGCCCGCCGTCCAGGCACGGCGAGAGCAGCACGGCCGGGTCGTGCAGGCCGTCGACGAAGTCCACCAGCTCCCCGAGGAAGTCGCCCGAGCCGTCGGCGGCCACCGGAGCGACCACGCCGTCCCACGTGTCGAGCGTGTGCGCGCACAGCTCGGCCAGCGCCTCCAGCTGGCGGCGCTGCCGCCCCGGCTCGGCCGGCAGCGGGTCGGGCCAGCACATCTCGACGACGCCGATGATCCGGCCGCCGGTGCCGGTGGGCACGGCCACGCGGCCGCCCCCGGCCAGCGTGTGCTGCCCGATCGACGGCAGCCCCGCACCGGTCAGGGTCGGGAACCACACGAGGTCGCGCTCGGTCAGCGCGCTGCGGGCGGGGGTCGCCACGCCGGGCGGGACGTACCGCCAGCGCGCGGCCTCCTCGGCCGAAAAACCCGCCGAGCCGGCCAGGGTCAGCGACCCGTCGGGCCCGGCGAGCCACACCGCGACCGCGGTCGCGCCGAGCGGACGCAGCGCGTGCTCCAAAATGGACTCCGCGACGCGCTGGGTGTCGCCCGCCGCCAGCACGCCGCTTTCGGCGGTGCGCAGCCGCACCGCGACGGACTCCTCGCCGTCGGCGCGGGCCAGGAACTCCTGCGTCACCTCGGTGATCTTGTCTTCGGCGGCTTCCCCGACGACGTCCGCGGCGAACTCCAGCGGCGTCATCCCCGCGCGTTCGGCGAGGGACTCCAGCTGCCGGGCGGCGTCGCCGGGCGTGCAGTGCAGGCGTTCCATCAGCACGCCCTTGGCCAGCTCGATCAGCGCGCGGCCGTCCGCGACGGCGTGCGCGTGGTCGACTTCGCCGCGCAGGCGGGCGACGGTGTCGGCGAGCCGGGCGAGGTTCGCGGACACCTCGGCGGGCGACGGCAGCACCGGCACGCCCTGCTCTTCGGCAGCCAACGCCTTGTCCCCGCTCACGCCGTCACGTGCCGCTTGATGCGGGCGATGAGGTCGTCCGCGTCGACCGGCTTGGTCACGTAGTCCGTGGCCCCCGACGCGAGGCTCTTCTCGCGGTCGCCGGGCATCGCCTTCGCCGTCACCGCGATGATCGGGATCGCGGCGTGCTCGGGCATCGCGCGGATCTTCGCGGTCGCGGTGTAGCCGTCCATCTCCGGCATCATCACGTCCATCAGGACCAGGTCGATGCCGGGGTGCGTGGCGACCGTCTCGACGCCCTTGCGGCCGTCCTCGGCGTGCAGGACCTGCATGCCGTGCAGTTCCAGGATCCCGGTCAGCGCGTAGACATTGCGCGGGTCGTCGTCGACGATCAGCACCGTGCGCCCGGCCAGTGTCGTGTCGACGTCGGCGGCGCGCACCGGCGCGGCCGGCTCGTCCGGGCGGACCAGCGGCAGCACCGCGCCGGGCTCCTCCGCCGACAGGTGCAGCGCGATCCGCTCGCGCAGCTCGTCCAGGCCCGACAGCACTTCCAGCGACGGCACGTCCGCGCGGGACCGCAGCAGCTGGTCCAGCTCGCCGTCGAGCCGGCGGCTGTTGTGCGCGAGCACCGGCACCAGCCGCAACGCGGCGTCGCCCTGCATCGCGTCGAGGAAGCCGAACGCCGACCGGTCCGGCAGGTCGAGGTCCAGCACGACGCAGTGGTAGGCGTCGGTGGCCAGCGCGGCCGCGGCCTCCTGCGTCCCGACCGCCGTGACGATCTCGACGTCGGCCGGTGAGAGGCCGATGTCGCGGCTGTCGGCGAGGTCGGCCGCGGCGCTTTCGGCGACCAGGGTCAGCAGGCCGTGCTGGCGTTCCTCCACGACCAGCAGCCGCCGGTGCGTCCGCGGCGCCGCGGACGACGTGCCGCCCGAAGCGGGCTCGCCCGCGACGAGCGCGGTGCCCGGGTGCTCGCCCGCCGGCGTACTGGCGAAATCCGGCCGGGCCACGGGCAGCGTGAAGGTGAAGGTGCTGCCTTCGCCGGGCGTGCTCTCCGCGGTGATGACGCCGCCGAGCAGCTGCGCGATCTCGCGGCTGATCGACAGGCCGAGCCCGGTGCCGCCGTACTTGCGGCTGGTCGTGCCATCGGCCTGCTGGAACGCGCCGAAGATCGACTCCAGCTGGTGCTCGGCGATGCCGATGCCGGTGTCGGTCACGCGGAACGCGACGGCCGGGCCGTGGGCGCGCATCGGCCGGGGCAGCGACTCGGGACCGACCGGCTCGATGTGCAGCTCGATCCCGCCGACCTCGGTGAACTTGACCGCGTTGGACAGCAGGTTGCGCAGCACCTGCCGCAGCCGCGAGTCGTCGGTGACCAGCTCGGTGGGCGAGCCGGGGGCGACGGTGATCCGGAAGTCGAGGTTGCGCTGCGAGGTCATCGGCCGGAACGTCGCCTCGACGTAGTCCAGCAGGCCGCGCAGCGGAACCTGCTCCGGGGTGACGTCCATCTTCCCGGCCTCGACCTTCGACAGGTCGAGGATGTCGTTGATCAGCTGCAGCAGGTCCGAGCCCGCCGAGTGGATGATGCCCGCGTACTCGACCTGCTTCGCGGTGAGGTTGCGGGTCGGGTTCTGGGCGAGCAGCTGGGCCAGGATCAGCAGGCTGTTGAGCGGGGTGCGCAGCTCGTGGCTCATGTTGGCCAGGAACTCCGACTTGTACTTCGACGCCAGCGTGAGCTGCTGGGCCCGCGCCTCCAGCTCCTGGCGGGCCTGCTCGATCTCCAGGTTCTTCGTCTCGATGTCGCGGTTCTGGGTGGCCAGCAGCGCGGCCTTCTCCTCCAGCTCGGCGTTGGACGACTGCAGCTCCTCCTGCCGCGCCTGGAGTTCTTCGGACCGGGCCTGCAGCTCGGCGGTCAGCCGCTGCGACTCGCCGAGCAGCTCGTCGGTGCGGGCGTTGGCGACGATGCTGTTGACGTTGACGCCGATCTGCTCCATCAGCAGCTCGAGGAACGCGCGGTGCACGTCGGTGAAGCCGTGCACCGACGCCAGCTCCAGCACGCCGAGCACCTGGTCCTCGACCACGATCGGCAGCACGATCAGGCTGGCCGGCGTGGTGGCGCCGAGGCCGGAGGAGATCGTCGCGTAGCCGGGCGGCACGTCGTCGACGACGATCGGGCGGCGGCTGCGCGCGGCCTGCCCGACCAGCGACTGGCCGACCCGGAACCGGACGGCCGGGCCGTCCCCGTCGTCCGGGTGGCCGTAGGCGCCGACCAGCCGCAGCTCCGGCACCTCGGTCGTGTCGTCGGCCAGGTAGAACGCGCCGTACTGGGCGTTGACCAGCGGGACGAGCTCGTCCATCACCGCGGCCGCGACGACGGCGAGGTCGCGGCGGCCCTGCATCAGCCCGGTGATCTTCGCCAGGTTCGACTTCAGCCAGTCCTGCTCCTGGTTCGCCCGCGTGGTCTCGCGCAGCGACTCCACCATCGAGTTGATGTTGTCCTTCAGCTCCGCGACCTCGCCGGAGGCGTCGACGGTGATCGAGCGGGTCAGGTCGCCCTCGGCGACCGCGCTGGTCACCTCGGCGATCGCGCGGACCTGGCGGGTGAGGTTCCCGGCCAGCTCGTTGACGTTCTCCGTCAGCCGCTTCCAGGTGCCGGACACGCCTTCCACCTCGGCCTGCCCGCCGAGGCGGCCTTCGCTGCCGACCTCGCGCGCCACGCGCGTGACCTCCGCGGCGAACGCCGAGAGCTGGTCGACCATCGTGTTGATCGTGGTCTTGAGCTCGAGGATCTCGCCGCGGGCGTCGACGTCGATCTTGCGGGTCAGGTCGCCCTGCGCGACGGCGGTGGTCACCTGGGCGATGTTGCGGACCTGCCCGGTGAGGTTGTTCGCCATCGAGTTGACGTTGTCGGTGAGGTCCTTCCACGTCCCGGCGACGTTCGGGACGCGCGCCTGGCCGCCGAGCATGCCCTCGGTGCCGACCTCGCGCGCCACGCGGGTGACCTCGTCGGCGAACGCGGAGAGCGTGTCGACCATCGTGTTGATGACGTCGGCCAGCGCCGCGACCTCGCCCTTGGCCTCGACGGTGATCTTGCGGGACAGGTCGCCGCGCGCGACCGCCGTCGCGACCTGGGCGATCGAGCGGACCTGGCCGGTGAGGTTGGACGCCATCACGTTGACGTTGTCCGTGAGGTTCTTCCAGGTCCCGGACACGCCGCGGACGGTCGCCTGGCCGCCGAGGTTGCCCTCGGTGCCGACCTCGCGCGCCACACGGGTGACTTCGTCCGCGAACGCGGACAGCTGATCCACCATCGTGTTGATGGTGTCCTTCAGCTCGAGGATCTCGCCGCGGGCGTCCACGCGGATCTTCTGGGACAGGTCGCCGCGGGCGACCGCGGTGGTGACCTGCGCGATCGACCGGACCTGCGCGGTCAGGTTGTCGGCCATGACGTTGACCGACTCGGTGAGGTCCTTCCAGGTGCCCGAGACGCCCTTGACGTCCGCCTGGCCGCCCAGCCGGCCCTCGGTGCCCACCTCCCGCGCCACCCGGGTGACCTCGTCCGCGAACGCGGACAGCTGATCCACCATCGTGTTCAGCGTGTCCTTCAGCTCGAGGACTTCGCCGCGGGCGGTGACGTTGATCTTCTGCGACAGGTCGCCCTTCGCCACCGCGGTGGCGACCTGGGCGATGTTGCGGACCTGGTCGGTCAGGTTGCCCGCCATGAAGTTCACCGAGTCGGTGAGGTCGCGCCAGGTGCCCGAGACGCCCTTGACGTCCGCCTGGCCGCCCAGCCGGCCCTCGGTGCCCACCTCCCGCGCGACGCGCGTGACTTCGTCGGCGAAGGACGACAGCTGGTCGACCATCGTGTTGATCGTGTTCTTGAGTTCCAGGATTTCGCCGCGGGCGTCGACGGTGATCTTCTGCGACAGGTCACCCTTCGCCACCGCCGTCGTGACCTGGGCGATGTTGCGGACCTGGTCGGTCAGGTTCCCGGCCATGAAGTTCACCGAATCGGTGAGGTCGCGCCACACCCCGCCGACGCCGGGCACCTGGGCCTGGCCGCCGAGGCGGCCTTCGCTGCCCACCTCGCGGGCCACGCGGGTGACCTCGTCGGCGAAGGACGACAGCTGGTCGACCATCGTGTTGACGGTGTCCTTCAGCTCCAGGATCTCACCGCGCGCGTCGACGTCGATCTTCTGCGACAGGTCGCCCTTCGCCACCGCGGTCGCCACCTGGGCGATGTCCCGGACCTGGGTGGTGAGGTTGCCCGCCATGGCGTTGACCGAGTCGGTGAGGTCCTTCCAGGTGCCGGACACGCCGGGGACCTTCGCCTGCCCGCCGAGCTGGCCCTCGCTGCCGACCTCCCGCGCGACGCGGGTGACCTCGGAGGTGAACAGCGACAGCTGGTCGGCCATGCCGTTGAAGACCGTGGCGATCTCGCCGAGCAGGCCGTCGGTGCCACCCGGCAGCCGGATGCCGAAGTCGCCGTCCCGCACCGCGGTGAGGCCGGCCAGCAACCGGCGCAGCTCCTGCTCCCCCGCCTCGCCCACGCCCGAGGCGTCCGCCCCCGCAGCCGGGCGCGTCCCCTCGACCATTGCCCCACCCATCCGCCACCCGTTTCTTCGCTTGTCGTCGCCGCGGCACCGTCCCGGTGTGCGCACCGGATGGTCCAGCATAGTGCAGCTGCACTATGCTGGACCGCAACGGTTGAGCAACCAGCCGGGCCCGTGTCCGTGCGCGTCCCCCAGGTGGTCCTCCCGAGTCTTTCCTTCCCTGCCAGGCCATCCGCCTGCGTTGACCCGTTCGGCTGAATGGCGGCACGGGTCGCGGTGACGTGCGCCCGACGCCGTCGCCCGATTCGGCGCGCCCGCGGTCGAGTCGTGAGTGGACAGTGCACTGTGGAGGGTCGGCGGTCAGAGCCAGTCCTTCTTCTTGAACAGGCCGTAGAGCCCGGCCGAAAGCACCAGCATTACGGCCGTGGAGGTCCAGAACCCGGCGGGCGTGCCGTTGCCGGGATAAGGGACGTTCTGGCCGTAGAACCCGGTCACCGCGGTGGGCACCGCGATCACCGCCGCCCAGCCGGTGACCTTCTTCATGATCAGGTTCAGCCGGTTGCCCTGCAGGTTCAGCTGCGTCTCGCGGATCGTGCCCACCAGCTCCCGCAGCGACTCGGTCTGCTCCGCGGCCTGGCGGGCGTGGTCGTGGACGTCCTCGAAGTAGGGCCGGGTCAGCTCGCCGGCCAGCTTCAGGTCCGGCCGCATCAGGGAGCTGATCACCTCGCGCATCGGCAGCACCACCTTGCGCAGCGCGGTCAGGCTCTTGCGCAGCCGGAACGAGCGCCGCTGCAGCTGCGACTGGTCCGGGCGGTCGTCGAAGACGAGGTCTTCCAGCGCCTCGACCTGCTCGTCGAGCGCCTGGACGGCCTCGTAGTGCCCGTCGACGACGAAGTCGAGCAGGCCGTGCACCAGGAACGGCACGCCGGCCTGGGTCAGCTCGGTGTTCTGGTCCCAGCGGCGCACGACCGCCTCGATGTCGAAGCCGTCGTCCTTGCGCACCGTCACCAGCGCGTTCCGGGTGATGAACGCCGCCAGCTCGGACGTCGCGAGGCTGCCGGTCTCCGCTGCGAACCGGACCGCGTAGGCGGTGAGGAAGGCGTGCCCGTCGTAGCGGTCGAGCTTGGGCCGCTGACGCTCGTGCACGGCGTCCTCGACGGCGAGCCGGTGCAGGCCCAGTTCGGCGGCGAGCTCGGCGAGGTCCGCTTCGGACGGCTCGCAGAGGTCCACCCACACGGCGGTGCCCGGATCGGCGAGGAAGTCGGAGACGTCGGCGACCGGGAAGTCCGCTTTCTGCAGGACGCCGTCGCGGTAGGCCCGGGTTCTGGTCACCCGGGGTGAGTGCCCGATCGGGGCGGTGTTCACACGCGGCGCCATTGTCGCCGAAGATCGTATCGCTTATCGTATACGACACTGCTCCCCTCTCGACGCTGCGAGGTGACCCGTGCCCGCCCCCACGACCCTGATCGCCCGCGACTTCACCGAGTTCCGCACCGCCGTCTCGCAGTCGTTCGTCCCGCTGCACGTGACGGCGGGCGGCGACGGCTTCCGCGGCCGCATCCGCTCGTCGGCCGCCGACGAGGTGCAGGTCTCCGAGGTCACCGCGGCACCGCACGTCGTCGAGCGCACGCCCGAGCTGATCGCGCGCGGCGAACGGCGCTACTACAAGCTGAGCCTGATCCTGGCCGGCACCGGGCTGCTGGTGCAGGACGACCGCCAGGCCGTGCTGCGGCCCGGCGACGTCGCCCTCTACGACACGCACCGGCCGTACTCGCTGGTGTTCGAAGAGGACTTCCGGACGCTGGTCGTGATGTTCCCGCAGCGGCTGATCGACCTGCCCGCGGAACTCGTCGGGCGGCTGACGGCCGTGCGCATGTCGGGCAAGGAGGGCGTCGGCAACGTCGTCGTGCCGTTCCTCGCGCAGCTCGGGACCAACCTCGAGCAGCTGGCCGGCCCGGCGGGCGCGCGGCTGGCGCACAGCGCGGTCGACCTGCTGTCGACGCTGGTGGCCACCGAGCTGGACCTCGCGGCCGCCAACGCCGACCCGCACCACGAGCTGATGCGCCGGATCCGCGCGCACATCGACGCGAACCTGCACTCCCCCGACCTGAGCCCGGCGCGGATCGCGGCCGAGCACTTCATCTCGACCCGGCACCTGCACGGGCTGTTCCAGGAGCAGGGCACCACGGTCGCCGGCTGGATCCGCACCCGGCGGCTGGAGCACTGCCGCCGCGACCTGCTCGACCCCGTGCACGCCGGCCGCCCGGTCGCCGCGATCGCCGCGCGCTGGGGATTCGTCGACGCCGCCCACTTCAGCCGGGTGTTCAAGAGCGCGTTCGGCCGGGCGCCCAGCGAGCTGCGCCGGGAGTTGACCGTCAGCGTCCGGTAGTTGCCCGGCAGCGCGTGACCGCTCGCCCGGACGGGTGGCCCAGCCGACGATGAGGCCATGCCCGAAGCCCCCACCGACGGCTGGCGCACCTACGACGAGTTCGCCGCCGGGATCGCCACCTACCGCCTGCCGAACGTCGACCTCGCCGGCCGGGCCGTCACGATCACCCTCGACGACGGCGAAGTCCTCGAGCTGAGCTTCTCCGACGCCGGCCGGGTCGTCCGCAACGGCGTCGAGGACCCGTACGACGCGGTCGCCGTGCGCGACGACGTCTTCTTCGTGAACCTGCCGTTCGAGAGCGTCGACGGCGAAGCGCTGACCGTCGTGTACTCGACGACGACCCACCGCGCGCTCGCCGTCCGCTCGGTGATCGGCGCCGAAGACATCGAGGGCGTTCCCCGCGTCTCCCAGCGGTTCTCCGCCGGCGTGACCGGCGGCGGAACGCCGTCCGGCGCCGCGCCCGGGCCGTCGCGCGACCTGATCGGCAAGCGGAACCTCTACCGCTACAGCCCCGACCACCTCTACGAGCACGTCTACGTCTCGTCGGAGCGCTACGCGTGGCAGTGCCTCGAAGGCGTGCAGCGCGGGCACGGCGACATGGACCTGTCCACGGTGTGGAAGTTCGCCGACGGGCTGTACCTGTTCTGCTTCCGCGAGTTCCGCATCGCCGTGGCGAGCGTGTGGCTGCACGACCTCGGCTACGCCCTGCGCACCACCGGCGTCTTCCTCGGCCTCACCGGCGACGGCCGGTCCGAGCACTCCCGCGCCGGCGGGCACATCTACCCGCTGGGCTCGGTGGCCTACCCCGACGCCCAGCCCGTCTGAAGGAGCCGTACTTGTCCACTGTGGACGTGATCCGCGCGCACTACGCCGCCAGCGACCGGGGCGACCTGACCGGCATGCTCGCCCCGGTCGGCCCGCAGACGACGTGGACCGAGGCCGCCGGCTTCCCCTACGCCGGCACCTACACCGGCCCCGAGCAGGTGCGCCGCCACGTTTTCGAGCCGATCGGCCGGGACTGGGCGCACTACCGCTTCACCCTCGCCGACCTCCTCGACGCCGGCGACACCGTGGTCGGCGTCGGCACCTACACCGGCACCCACCGCCGGACCGGCAAGTCGTTCACCGCCCGCGTCGCGCACCTGTGGCGGTTCGAGAACGGCGAAGTCACCTCGTTCGAGCAGATCGTCGACTCCGCGCCCGTCGTGGCCGCGGCCCGGGAGCAGTCATGAGAAAAATCCTTCCCGTCCTGGCGGCCGCCGCCCTCCTCGCCGCGGGCTGCGCCGGGTCCGAAGCCGGCGGCAGCGGGCCGATCGTCGTCGGCTCGGTCAACGCGCTCAGCGGCGCGGCCACCTTCCCGGAGGCTTCGCGGGCGGCGAAGGCAGTGTTCGACGCGGCCAACGCCGCCGGCGGGGTCAACGGCCGCACGATCGAGTACAAGGCGATCGACGACAAGGGCGATCCGGCGGCCGCCGCGGCCGCGGCCCGCGAGGTGGTCGGCGGCGACCACGCGGTCGCGCTCGTCGGGTCGTCCAGCCTGATCGAGTGCGAGATCAACGCCAAGTACTACGAGCAGCAGAAGATCCTGTCCGTGCCGGGCATCGGCGTCGACCCGGCGTGCTTCTCGAGCCCGAACATCGCGCCGGCGAACGTCGGGCCGTTCCACGACATGACGCTCACCCTGCTGTACGGGTCGGAGACGCTGAAGCTCGACAACATCTGCGCGCTGCTGGAGATCGCGGGCAACACGCTGCCCGCGTACCAGGCCGCGATCGACGAGTGGACGAAGGTCACCGGGAAGAAGCTGAAGTACGTCGACGCGACCGTGCCCTACGGCGGCTCCGACTACACGTCCTACATCGTCAAGGCGCGGGCCGCGGGGTGCCGGGCGATCACCGTGAACCCGGTCGAGCCCGACTCGATCGGCCAGCTCAAGGCCGCGCAGGCGCAGGGCTGGAACGACGTCACCTGGCTGCTGCTGACCAGTGTCTACAGCGAGAACTACGCGAAGGCGATCTCGAACGCCGGCGCCGGGGTGTACGTGCCGGCCGAGTTCTACCCGTTCACCGACGCCGGCGCCCCGGCGAACCGGCAGTGGCGGGAGCTGATGGTGAAAAACGGCATCCCGCTGACGTCGTTCAGCCAGGGCGGCTACCTGGCGGCGAAGTACTTCCTCGACGTCCTGCGCGGGATCAAGGGCGACATCACCCGCGAGTCCGTCACGAAGGCGCTGCGGGGGATGCAGCCGATCAGCGACCCGATGGTCGGCACGCCGTACGTGTTCGGCCCGGCGCAGGCGCACCACGACAACACCGCGGGCTGGCCGATCAAGCTGGCCACCGGCACGAACAAGTGGGAGCCGGCCGCGCAGGACTGGCTCCGCATCCCGAAGCAGTAGGAGGACGTTCATGCTGCAGGGCGCTCTGGCCGGTCTCGCCGCCGGCGGCCTTTACGCGGTGCTCGCGGTGTGCCTGACGCTGATGTCGCGCCTGGTGCGCGTGGTCAACTTCGCGCAGTCCGCGACCGGCATGTTCGGCTGTTACGTCGCGGTGTTCCTGGCTGTCCACCTCGGACTGCCGGAGTGGGCGGCGACGCTCGCCGGGATCGTGCTCGGCGGGGCGCTGAGCGCGGTGCTGGGCTGGATCGTCTCGACGTGGCTCGCCGAGGCGGACACCGGCACCCGCTCGGCGGTGACCGTCGCGGTGCTCCTGCTGCTGATCTCACTGGCGTTCATCCTGTTCGGGAACAAGCCGCAGCCGTTCCGCCCGCTGCTGGCCGGGCCGGCGTTCACCGCCGGCGGCGTGGTGGTCAGCCAGGTCACCGTCGTCACGGTCGCGCTGGCCGTGCTGGTGGCGCTCGGCTGCCGCACGGTGCTGGCCCGCACGGCCCTCGGCGTCCGGCTGCGGGCGCTGTCGGAGCGGCCGACCACGGCGGAGCTGCTGGGCATCCCGGCCCGGCCGCTGTCGGTCGGCGTCTGGACGGCGACCGGGGTGATCGCGACGCTCGCCGTCTCGATCGTCGCGCCTTCGCAGTCGAACGACCCGACGTCGCTGGCGATGCTCGTGGTGCCGGCCGCGGCCGCCGCCCTGCTCGGCGGGTTCAGGCGGCTGGACCTGGCCGTGGCCGGCGGCCTGGTGCTGGGCATGGCCCAGGGCGCGGTCGCCCAGTCCGACAAGCTGTCGGTGCTGCGCTACTTCCTCCCGTTCCTGGTCATCGTGGCGCTGCTGCTGTGGACGCAGCGCAAGGAGGTGTGGGATGCGGCTCGCTGAACGGTTCCTGCCGCTGCTGGTCGCGGCGGCCGCGATCGGGGTCGGCTACGCGCTGAGCGTGGGACTGGCCGGGTACTTCGTCTACCTCGGGGTGAGTGCCGTCGTCGCGGCGATCGCCCTGCTCGGGCTCGGCGTCGTGACCGGGACGGCCGGGATGATCTCGCTGTGCCAGCTGACTTTCGCCGCGGTCGGCGCGTTCGTGGTCTCGGCGTGCAACGTCGCCGGCGTGCCCGGCGGGTTCGTCGTGTGGCTGGTCCTCGGCGGCCTGGCGGCCGCCGTCGCGGGCGTGCTCGTCGGGCTGCCCGCGTTGCGGCTGCGGGGCATCACGCTGGCCGTGGTCACCCTCGGCCTGGCCGCGGCCGCCGACCTGACCCTGGTGCAGATCCAGTTCCCGGGCGCCACCCAAGGGCTCTCGGTCGAGCGGCCGGACGCGTTCTCCGACGACCGGGCGTACTTCTTCTTCGCCGTCCTCGTGCTGGCCGGCTGCGGGCTGGGCGTGCACTTCCTGCGCCGCGGCCGCTGGGGCAGCAGCTGGCACCTCGTCGCCTTCTCCGAGCGGGGCACGGCCGCGGTCGGCGCGGGCGTGCGGACGTCGAAGCTGACGGCGTTCGCGGTCAGCGCCGCCCTCGGCGGGATCAGCGGCGGCCTGCTCATCGGCCAGGTCGGCCTGGCCTTCCCGGCGAGCTTCACCGCGATCCAGTCGCTGGCGCTGTACGTGCTGGCGATCATGTCCGGCGCGCACCTGATCGACATGGCGGTGTTCGGCGCGCTGCTCTGGGTCGCGGTGCCGGAGCTGCTGAAGCGCTGGGGCGTCCCGCAGGACTGGGGGTTCGTGATCTTCGGCGTGCTCGGCGTCCAGGCGCTGGCGGGGCGCGGCAACCTCGGCACGGCGTGGCGGAACCTGTGGTACCGCCGCCGGTCACGGGCGACGGCCGGGGTCGGCCTCACCGGCGACGTCGCCGACGTGCCGCCGCTGCCGCCGGGCGGCCCGGTGCTGGAGGTCCGCGACCTCAGTGTCCGCTTCGGGCACGTCACCGCACTGTCCCATGTGGACATCTCGGTGCCGGAACACGGCGTGCTCGGCGTCATCGGCCCGAACGGCGCCGGGAAGTCGACCCTGGTCGACGTGATCAGCGGGTTCCTGCCGCGGGCGACCGGGACCGTGACGCTGGACGGCCGCCCGCTGACCGGCTCGCCCGCCCGCCGCGCCCGCGCCGGGCTGCGGCGCACGTTCCAGCAGGACCTCGTCCCGCCGGGCCTGACGGTCGGGGCGTACGTGCGGTTCGTCGCGCGGCGGCGGCTGTCCGGCGACGAGGTCGCCGAGACGCTGGAGTTCTTCGGCTGCCCGCCCGCGCGCACGCCGTTGTCGCGCGTGGACGCGGGCGCCCGACGGCTGGTCGAGGTCGCCGGCCACCTGCTGGCCCGGCCGCGGGTGCTGCTGCTCGACGAGCCGGCGGCCGGGCTGCCGCACGAGGAGCACGTGGCGTTCGGGCGGCGGCTGCGGCAGGTGCCGGCGCGGTTCGGCGTGTCCGTGCTGCTCATCGAGCACGACCTCGACCTCGTGCGGTCGGTGTGCGACCGGCTGACCGTGCTCGACTTCGGCGAGGTGCTGGCCAGCGGGCCGCAGGCGGACGTGCTGGCCGACCCGGCGGTCCTGAAGGCGTACATGGGCGAAACGGAGCTGCTGTGAAGGCGTTGCGAGTCGAGGGCTTGACGGTCAAGCGCGGCGCGGGCCCGGTGATCCGCGACGTCGGGTTCACCCTCGAGCCCGGCCGGATCACCGCGCTGGTCGGGCCGAACGGCGCCGGCAAGACGAGCCTGCTGGAAGCGGTGTCCGGGGTCGTGGCACCGTCGGCGGGCCGGGTGCGGGTCGGCGACGTGGACGTCACGCGGCACTCGCGCGTGGCGCGGGCGCGGCTCGGGCTGGCGCACATCGAGCAGGGCCGGGCGGTGTTCCCCGGGCTCACGGTGCTGGAGAACCTCCGCCTGACCGCCCGCACCCCCGCTCGCGTCGACGAGGTGCTCGAACTGTTCCCGGAGCTGGAAAAGCGGCGCGACTCGCCCGCGGCGCTGCTCTCCGGCGGCGAGCAGCAGATGGTCGTGCTGGCGCGGGCGTTCGCGGCGCGCCCGGCGTTCCTGCTCATCGACGAGATGTCGCTGGGGCTGGCGCCGGTGGTGTTCACCCGGCTGCTGCCGGTCGTGACGCGGTCCGCCGCTGCGGGGACGGCGATCCTGCTGGTGGAGCAGTTCACGCACCTGGCGCTGGGGGTGGCGCAGGAGGCCCTGGTCGTCTCGTCGGGCCGCGTCACCTACGCCGGCGACGCGCAGACCCTGCTGGACTCCCCCGCGACGCTGCACGCGGCCTACCTGGGGTCATGAGTGCGCAACAGTGGTGGAACACTGTTGCGCACTCACGACGTCTCACATGCCGGCGCGTTCGAAGGCCAGGGTCGGCAGGTCCACGGCGTGGGCGCCGCCGTCGGCGACCAGGACCGCGCCGGTGACGTACGACGACTCCGCCGAGCCCAGGAACCGGACGATCGCCGCGATCTCCTCCGGCTCGGCCGGGCGGCGCAGCGGGACCTCGGCCGTGACGCGGCGGTAGCCCTCGTCGTGGCCGCCGGTGAAGCCCGCCGCCGCCGCGAACTGGTCCATCTCCGCGTCCGCCATCGGCGTGCGGACCCAGCCGGGGCACACCGCGTTCGCCCGTACGCCCTTCGGCCCGAAGTCGCGGGCGATCGAGCGGGTCAGGCCGATCAGCGCGTGCTTGGCGACGGTGTAGCCGGCGACGTTCGGCCCGGCGAACAGCCCGGCCAGCGACGACACGACGACGACCTGCCCGCCGGTCTCGACCAGCGACGGCAGCGCGGCCCGGCAGAACACGAACGCGCTCGACAGGTTCGAGCGCAGCGCGAGTTCCCACTCCTCGTCCCCGGTGTCGACGACCGACGACAGGCCGTGGCCGCCGGCGTTGGCGACGACGACGTCGAGCCGCCCGTACCGGCCGACGATCTCGGCGATGGCGTGCTCGGCGTCGTCGCGGACGCTGGCGTCGCAGGCGATGACGTGCGCGCCCGTCTCGGCCGCGACCTTCTCGAGGGGCTCGCGCCGCCGGCCGAGCACGACCACGCGCGCGCCTTCGCTCGCGTAGCGCCGGGCGACCGCGGCGCCGATGCCGGTGCCGCCGCCGGTGATGGCGACAACGGTGTCTGACATGTCCACTGTGGATCCTTTCCTAGGCGGGGAACGCCGAGCGGGCCGACATCCCGAAGTCGGCCAGCAGGGCTTGGCCGTTGACCGGCCGGGAGGCGGGCGAGGCGAGGAAGAGCACCTGCCGCGCGACGTCGTGGGGTGCCTGCACGGGGAAGGCGGGATCGTCGAGAACGGCCCCGAGGTCGCCGCGCGCCATCGGCGTGTCGACCACCGACGGGCAGACACAGTTGAACCGGACGCCGGGGACCTCAACGGCCAGCGCCCGGGTCATCGCGACGACAGCGCCCTTCGAGGCGCAATAGGGCACCATGCCGGGCGCGGCGACGAAGGCGGAGTCGCTGCCGAGCAGGACCACCGAGCCACCGTCGCCGAGCCACGGCAGGGCGTGCTTGGCCAGCAGGAACTGCCCGGTGACGTTGACGGCGAGCACGGCGGACACGTCGGCGGCGGTGGTCCCGGCGAGCGGCGTGCCGACGGGCCCGGAGATCCCGGCGCACCCGACCACGACGTCGAGCCCACCGAGACGACGGGCGATGCCGTCGACCGCGGCGGCGAAGGCAAGCTCGTCGGTGACGTCCGCACGGACGATCGCCGCGTCCGTGCCGTCGCGGTCGATCACCCCGACCCGCGCGCCTTCGGCTTCGAACGCGCGCACGCACGCCCGGCCGATTCCCGACGCCCCGCCGGTCACCAGCACCGCCTTCCCGGCCAGTCCCGTCTCCATGCGCCCATCCTCACCGCGACCGCCGCCGCGGTGGTTGGCGCCGAGCGCACCCTTGTTGTCCGCCGCCGCACGGGCGGTTCCGCAGTGGCGCGATGCGCGCGAGACTGCCCCGGGTGAGCACGCCGCACCCCCTCGACCCGCTGACCGCCGCCGAGCTCTCCGCCGGGCGCGACCTCCTCGCCGACGCCGGGCTCGTCACCGGCACGATCCGGTTTCCGCAGGTCGTGCCGCTCGAACCGGCCAAGGCCGACGTCCGGGCCGGCACCGCGCACCGGCGGATCCGCTACACCCTGCTCGACACCGCCACCGGCGCGTCCGGCGAAGCCGTCGTCGACCTCACCAAGCAGGAGCTGATCACCTGGGACGGCTGGCGCACCGAAGCCGGCCAGCCGTCCTACCTGTTCGAGGAGTACGAACTCGCCGAACAGCTCACCAAGGCCGCCCCCGGCTGGCAGGCCGCCATGGCCCGGCGCGGCCTCGGCGACCGCGTCGGCCACGCCTTCTGCGCGCCGCTCGCGCCCGGGTACTTCGGCCGCGAGGACGAGACCGGCCGCGTGATGCGCTCCCTGACCTTCCTCCGCGAGGACGTCGGCGACAGCCCGTGGGCCCACCCGGTCGAGGGCCTGGTCGTGCACCTGGACCTGACCGGGCGGCGCGTCCTGCGCGTCGAGGACGAGGGCGACGTCCCGGTGCCGGAAGAGCACGGCCGCTACACCGGGATCGCGGCGCGGACCACGCAGCGGCCGATCGAGATCACCCAGCCGCACGGGCCGAGCTTCACCGTCGACGGCTCCGAGGTGACGTGGGAGGGCTGGCGCCTGCGCGTCGGCTTCAACTCCCGCGAAGGACTGACCCTGCACCAGGTGAGCTTCCAGGACCGGCCGGTCCTGTACCGGGCGGCCATCCCGGAGATGGTCGTCCCGTACGGCGACGTCGCGCCCGGCCGGTTCTGGATCAGCTACTTCGACGCCGGCGAGTACCAGTTCGGCAAGAACGGCAACGACCTGCGGCTCGGCTGCGACTGCGTCGGCGAGATCCGGTACTTCCCGGCGTGGGTCGCCGACGACCGCGGCGAGCCGGTCGAGATCCCGCGGGCGATCTGCCTGCACGAGGAGGACGACGGCATCCTCTGGAAGCACACCGACCTGGCCGGCGCGCCCGAGGTCCGCCGCTCGCGGCGGCTGGTCGTCTCCTCGATCTCCACCATCGGCAACTACGACTACGGCCACTACTGGTACTTCCACCTCGACGGCTCGATCGAGTTCGAGGCGAAGGCCACCGGCGTCGTCTTCTGCGGCGCCGGGACGCCGGGCCTGGACCAGCCGCACGCCACCGAGCTCGCGCCCGGCCTCTTCGCCCCGGTGCACCAGCACCTGTTCTGCGCGCGGCTCGACGTCGAGGTCGACGGCGAGCGCACCAGCCTGCACGAGGTCGACGTCGTGGGCGTGCCGACCGGGCCGGACAACCCCCACGGCAACGCGTTCACCTGGCGCAGCACCCCGCTGCGGACCGAACGCGAGGCGCAGCGGCTCGCCGACCCGGCCCGCGCCCGGGTGTGGGAAGTCCGCAGCGCCGAGCGCGTCAACCGGCTCGGCAAGCCGACCGCCTACCAGCTCGTCCCGCGCCCGTCGGCGACGCTGATGGCCCAGCCGGAGGCGTCCGTCCACGCGCGAGCCACCTTCGCGACGAAACACCTGTGGGCGACGCCGTACCACGAGGACGAGCGCTACCCGGCCGGCGAGCGCCCCAACGCCCACCCGGGCGGCGCGGGCCTGCCCGCCTGGACGGCCGCCGACCGCGACCTCGCCGGCACCGAGCTCGTGCTGTGGCACGTGTTCGGCCCCACCCACGTGCCCCGGCCTGAGGACTGGCCCGTGATGCCGGTCGACAAGTCCGGGTTCCTGTTCCGGCCGTACGGCTTCTGCGACCGCAACCCGGCGCTCGACGTGCCCGCCCGCGACCACTGCGACCACTGAGGAAACCGATGACGCTCTCCGACACTTCGACGTGGCTCCCGCTCGACGGGCTGGCCCCCGGCTTCGACGCGAACAAGGCTCCCGCGGTCGGCGACCTCCACGGCCGGTCCTTCGTCCTGCACGACGACGGCGCCGGTCCCGACCGGTCCACCGGCGCCGACATCGCGGCCGGCGAGACGTTCCGCGTCGACGACGACCTCTACTACGTCCAGGTGCCCCCACCGGCGGACTCGCGGGAGGCCGTGTCGCTGTTCCTGGACCTGCGCGACGGCCGGGCGCTGGTCGTCACCACCACGATCGGCGACCACGGGACACCGCGCGTCACCCAGCGGTTCCGGCCCGCGACGATCGGAGGTCTCGCGGTCCGCGGCGAGCCGATGGCGCCGAGCACCGCGCTGATCGGCCGCCGCGTGCTGTGGGTGTACAGCCCCGAGCACGCCTACGAGCACGTCTACCTCAGCCCGCACTGGTACACCTGGCAGTGCCTGGCCGGGCCCGAGCGCGGGCTCGCCGACACCGACGAGAACACCGTCTACCGGATCCGGCCCGGGATCCACGTCTTCGCCTGGCGGGAAAAGGTGATCCCGTGCGCGTCGGTGACGGTCGCCGACCACCGCGACGCCCGCAGCCTGCGGTCCCACGGTGTCCTCTTCGGACTCGACGCCACCGGCGAACGGACGGTGCACTTCACCTTCGGCGCGCACGGCAGGCTGCTCGGCACGACCGTCCACCCGGACGGCTTCGACCCGGCGGAGCACTGACGTGGCGGCCGACCTCGTCCTCACCAACGCGGTGGTGTACACAGTGGACTCCGCGCGGCCGTGGGCGTCCTCGCTCGCCGTCGCCGACGGCAAGATCGCCGCGCTCGAAGACGTCGAGCGCGGCCCCAAGACGGAGGTGCTCGACCTCGGCGGCGCGTTCGTGATGCCGGGGCTGGTCGACGTGCACAACCACCACGCCATGGCCGGCCGGGCCGAGCTGTTCGAGCTCACCTTCGGCGCGGACGCGGGCCTCGGCGACATCCTCGATCTGGTCCGGGCGCGGGCCGCGTCGCTGGGTCCGGACGAGTGGCTCACCGGCGGTGCCTGGGCGTCCACTTTGGTCTCGACGCTCTCGGAATCCGCCGCGCGGCGCGCGCTCGACGACGCCGCCGGCGGCCGCCCGGTTTCGCTGTCCGACGACAGCCGCCACAACCGCTGGGTGAGCAGCCGGGCCCTGGAGCTGGCCGGGATCACGGCGGCCACGCCGGACCCGCCGGGCGGGGTCATCGTCCGGGACGGCGCCGAGCCGAGCGGGCTGCTGCTGGAGGCCGCCGGGGTGGCGGTCGAGCGGGTGACCGGCACGCTGACCGCGGACCAGCACCGGCGCGCGTCGCAGCGGGCGATCGAGATCCTGCACGGCTTCGGCGTCACGGCGTTCCAGGACGCCGGGGTGTCGACCGACATCCTCGGCGCGCTGAAGTCGCTGGACGAGGCCGGCGAACTGGCCGCGTGGGTCGTGTCGTCGCTGCTGGTCAACGACCCGATCTTCGGGTTCGACCCGGTCGGGGCGCCGCTGCTGGCGGTCGCCCAGGACTACCGCACCGAGCACCACCGGCCGGACTTCGTGAAGATCTTCCTCGACGGCGTCCCGCCGACCCGCACAGCGGCGTTCCTCGAACCGTACCTGCCCGACGACGTCCACGGCGCCTGCTTCCACGGCTCGACGACGATGGCACCGGACGAGCTGACGGACTGGCTGCTCAGGGCGGCTTCGGCGGGGCTCTCGGCGAAGGTGCACTGCACCGGCGACGCTTCGGTCCGCCAGTTCCTCGACGCGGTGGCGAAGGTGCGGGCCGCGGGCTTCACGCAAGCCCGCTTCCAGGTGGCGCACGGGCAGTTCGTGCACCCGGACGACCTGCCGCGGTTCGCCGGGCTGGGGGTCGCCGCGGACATCTCGCCGTTCCTGTGGGTGCCGGGCGTCATCCCGTCGGCGATCGCGGAGGTGCTCCCGGCGTCGCGCGCTTCGCGGATGCAGCCGAACCGGACGTTGCTGGACACGGGGGCGCTGGTCGCGGGCGGGTCGGACTGGCCGGTCAGCGAGTCACCGAACGCGTGGGAGGGCATCGCGGGTCTGGTGACGCGCGAAGACCCGCACGGCCGCCGCCCGGGAGCGCTGTGGCCGGAGCAGGCGATCACCCTCGCGGAGGCGATCGAGGTGTTCACCCTGGGCGGGGCGCGCGCATGCGGGCTCGACGACGTGACGGGGGCGTTGACGCCCGGCCGGTCGGCCGACTTCGTGGTGCTGGACCGCGACCCCTTCCGGACGCAGGACGTGGCGGGCACGCGGGTCGTGGAGACGTGGTTCGCGGGACGCCGAGTTTTCCAGCGCTGACCCGGCGCGGGCCCGGCCGAGGCGCAGGCTCGCATGCCCCACGCCGGCCCAGCGGGCGCGGGGCATGCCGCCGGAACACTGGCCGAGCCCCGGCCCTGGCCCGCGTGGGCCAGCGCCGCCCCAGCGAGCACGCGGGGTCGCACCGCAACGCCCGCCGAACCCCCGCCTCCCCCGGCCCGCGTCGGCCAGCGCCGCCCCAGCGCGGTCCGCACGCGCACTTTCTCCTACACTGGTAGAGAAACCAGTGCGGGAGGTGCCGGGTGCCCAAGATCATCGACCACGACCAGCGGCGCAGGGACATCGTCGACGTCACCTGGGACCTCATCGTGCGGGGCGGGATCGAGGCCGCCACCATGCGGGAGATCGCCGCCGCCGCCGGGTTCGCCAACGGTGCCCTCAAGCTGTACTTCCCCAGCAAGGAAGACATCATCGCGGCCACCTACGAGCGGGCTCTCGACATGATGCGCCAGTACGTCGACCTCGACGGCCTGCGCGGGCTCGCCGCCCTGCGGGAGATCTGCGTGTCGTCCATGCCGATCGACGAAGAGCGCATCGTCGCCGGGCGGGTGCTGCTCATCTTCTGGCAGATGTCGCTGGCCAACCGGCGCATGCACGACAAGTACCTCGAGCACGTCCGCGAATGGCGCGGCCTGCTGCACCGCTTCCTCGCCGAGGGCCGCGAGGACGGCGACATCGTCACCGCGACGCCGGACGAGCAGATCGTCGACGAAATCGTCCTGCTCAACGCCGGCGCCAACGTCATGAGCCTGGTGGCGGGTGAGTTCTCCACGGTCGAGCTCCAGCACCGGCACCTGGAGTCCCTCCTGGACCGGCTCACCCGCCCCTGACCTCAGGCGAAGATCCCCCGCAGGTACGCCGCCACCTCGGCGTGCGACCGGGCGGACGCGGGCAGGTCCGTGTACAGGCCGTAGAACCCGTGGATCTGGCCCGCGTACCGGTGCAGGTCCACCGCCACGCCGGCGTCGGACAGCTGCCGGGCGAAGGCCTCGCCTTCGTCACGCAGGACGTCGTACTCCGCCGTCAGCACCAACGCCGGCGGCAAGCCCGCGAGGTCGCTGGCCCGTGACGGCAGCACGTACGGTTCGGCCAGCAGCGCGGGATCCGGGACGTACTGGGCGAAGAAGAACCGCATCGCGTCGGCCGTCATCCCGTAGCCGGTCGCGAAGTCCGCATAGGACGCGTGACCGTCGTCGGGATGGCCGAACACCGGGCAGATCAGCACTTGCGCCGCGATCGGCGGCCCGCCGCGGTCGCGTGCCAGCAAAGAGACCACTGTGGACAGGTTGCCGCCCGCGCTCTCTCCGCCGACGGCGACCCGCGAAGGCATGACGGCCTGACCGGCGCCGCCACCGGCCAGCCATTCGAGCACCGCGTAACAGTCCGCGGGCGCGGCCGGGTAGGGGTGTTCGGGCGCGAGCCGGTACTCGACGGCCGCGACCGCCACCGACGCCGCCGCGCACACCGCGCGGGACGCGACCTCGTTCTCGTCGATCGAGCCGAGCGTCCAGCCGCCCCCGTGGATCCACAGGAACACCGGCACCGGGCCCGGCGCGTCGGGCAGGTACAGCCGGACGCGCAGGTCGCCGCCGGGGCCGGGAACGAGGTGGTCGGTCACCGAGGCGACCGGCGCCGCCGGGCCGGGCTCCGGGCGGGAAGCCGCGAAGGCCGCACGCAGCTCCACCGCCGTCGGCGGCCGGGCCGGCGCCGGGGCCGAAGCGGCCTGGTCGAGGAGGGCCCGCACCGCGGGGTCGAGACCCACGGTCACACCGCTTCCGCGACGAGGACGCGCGGCGAGCCCGGCAGCGTCAGCCGGTCCACCTGCCGCCAGCCGGCGCCGGACAGCCAGTCCCGCACCTCGGCCTCCGGGTACACCACCGTGCCGTCGATGACCAGGTACTCCCCCGCGTGCAGCGCGTCCAGCGCGCGCGGCGCGGCGTCTTCGTCCAGGAAGAAGTCGAGCAGCAGCAGCCGTGCCCCCGGCGCCGCCGCGGCCCGCGCGTGCCGCAGGATCGCCCGGTTCTCGCCGGCGGAGAACCGGTGCACCACGTGGTTCACCAGCACCAGGTCGAACCGGCCTTCGGGCTCCGCGTCCGGTGTCGGCGCCCCGACGACCGTGGTGCGGTTCGCGAACTCCGCGACCGCGGCGGTCACCGGTTCGACCGACCTCGGGTCGTAGACGAACGTCGCGTGCAGGCCTTCGTTGGCCCGCAGGGCCTGCAACGCGAATTCCGCGGACAGCCCGCCGAGGTCCAGGAGGTTTTCGTAGCCGCCGAAGTCGAAGACGCGGGCCAATTGCTCGGCGTGTAGGGCGTTATACACCATGACGCCGCCGAGGAACGTGGTCCAGCGGTCGCCGTCGAGGTCGAGTTCGCCGGGTTTGCCGGTGTCGGCGGTGCCGGCGAACTGGAGCCAGTGGGGGTAGCTGATGGTTTCGAGGAAGATCAGGAAAGGCTTGAGGTCCAGACCTTCTCCGCCGAGGTACGCGGCGGTGTCGGGGGTGAGCGCGTATCGACCGTCCACGCGGGACAGGAGGCCGAGCGCGGCGAGCGTGTCCCCGAGGATCCGGACGATGTTCCCGGGCTTGCCGAGACGCTCGGCCAGCTCGCCCGCGCCGAGCGGGCCGGCCGCCAGCGCGGGGAACAGGCCGATCCGGTTGGCGGCGAAGAGCTGCTGGGCGGCCATGTAGCCGACGGCGGTCTCCACGATCCGGGTGGGCGTGGCAGGGGTGGGCGTCACGTCGTCCTCCTTCTGTTCGACGCGGACACTCTACATGTGTAGATAAAAGAGTCCAGTGCCGATTTCCCACGCGCAGCAACGGAAAACCGTCGTGTTTCAACTTCCTACATTCGTAGAATAAAAGCATTGACACGCCTCCCGGCCAGTGTCAACATGCGTAGAACTACCCCTGCCGGTGCCCGGCAGTCCGGCCCGCCCGTCGCGGCGGGCGCGAGGAAGGGGAATCCATGACGCTGCTCGAAATCCGGGACCTGACCGTCGGCGTGGTCACTGACGACGCGGAGCGGGAACTCGTGCGGGAGCTGTCCCTCGATCTCGGGCAAGGCACGACGCTCTGCGTGGTCGGCGAGTCCGGCAGCGGCAAGACCGTCACCGCCCTGTCGATCATCCGCCTGCTCGAGTTCGTCGCCCCGGTCCGCACCCACGGCACGATCGCCGTCGACGGCGTGGACGTGACCCGGCTGCCCGCCGAAGCGATGCGCGCCTACCGCGGCACCCGGATCGGCATGATCTTCCAGGAGGCCCTCGACTCCCTGAACCCCGGCCGCCGGGTCGGCGGGCAGCTGGTCGAGGCCTACCGCGAAGCCGGATCCCTCCCCGGCCAGGCGGCCCGGCGCGGCAGCCCGCTGCGCCGGCGGGCCGAGGCCAAGGCGCGCCGGCTGCTGGCCGAGGTCGGGCTCACCGACACCGACCGCGTGCTGCGGCTGTACCCGCACCAGATGTCCGGTGGCATGCAGCAGCGGGTGATGATCGCGCTCGCCCTGATGGCCGACCCCGACCTGCTCATCGCCGACGAGCCGACGACCGCGCTCGACGTCACCACGCAGGCGGAGATCCTCACGCTCTTCGACCGCGTCCGCCGCGACCACGGCACGGCGTGCGTGTTCATCACCCACGACATGGGTGTCGCCGCGCAGGTCGCCGACCGGATCGCGGTGATGTACCGCGGCCGCCTGGTCGAGGCCGGCTCCCGCGACGAGGTCCTCACCCGCCCGAAGCACCCGTACACGCGGGCACTGCTCGGGTGCGTGCCGCAGCTCGGGGTCAGCCGCCGGGACGGCTTCCCGACCATCTCCCCCGCCCGGCTCGAAGCCGCGATGGCCGGCGAAGCCACCGAAGCCGTCGAAACCCGGACGCTGAAGCCGCGCCCGCGGACGAACGGCACGGGCGTCCCGGTCACCGTCACGTCGGTGTCCAAAGTGTACGGCCGAAAAGGACGGCGGGTGCAGGCGGTCCGCGACGTGTCCCTCGAGATCGCGCCGGGCGAGTTCTTCGGGCTGGTCGGCGAGTCCGGCTCGGGCAAGTCGACGCTCGGCAGGCTGGTGACCGCGCTCGAGCCGCCGACGTCCGGCACGGTCGTGTTCGGCCCGCACGGCATCACGCCCGCCGGGCTGACCGGCGGCGAACGCGCGTTCCGCCGGCGCGTCCAGCTGATCTTCCAGGACCCGCAGAGCTCACTGGACCCCCGCCACACCGCCGCCCGGATCATCGCCGAGCCGTTGAAGGAGCTGACCCCGCTGCGCGGCGCCGAGCTGGACCGGCGCGTGGCCGACCTGATCGACGAGGTGGGCCTGCCGGCCGGCACCGCGGGAAAACTGCCCTCGCAGCTTTCGGGCGGGCAACGCCAGCGCGTCTCCATCGCCCGGGCCATCGCCGCCGGGCCCGAGCTGATCGTCGCCGACGAGCCGACCTCCGCCCTGGACGTCTCGGTGCAGGGCCAGGTGATGAACCTCCTGCTCGACCTGCGCCGCACCCGCACGCTCAGCCTGCTGTTCATCACCCACAACCTCAGCCTCGTGCTGTCGGTCGCCGACCGCGTCGGCGTGATGTACCGCGGCGAGCTGATCGAGACCGGGACACCCGACGAAATCCGGCTCGCGCCGAAGCACGACTACACCCGGCGCCTGCTGGCCGCCAATCCCGACCTGCCCGCCCTCCCCCACACAGGATCGACGCGCCCATGACCAGAACTCCCCTGCTCGCCGCCCTCGCCGCCGCGGCCACGCTGCTCGCCGGCTGCATGGGCGGTGCCGCCCCCGGTGCCGGTGCCGCCGCCGGACCGCCGGTCCGCGGCGGCAACCTCACCGTCGCCGTCCCCACCGATCCGCAGTCGCTCGACATGGTCGCCAACCCCGGCCAGGTGACGGCCCAGATCGGCAACATGATGTACGAGAAGCTCTTCGAGGTCGACCAGCACTTCGTCGCCCGCCCGATGCTGGTCGACACCTACACGACCAGCCCCGACCGGCTCACCTACACCTTCAAGCTCCGCCAGGGCGTCACCTTCCAGGACGGCAACCCGCTGACGGCGAACGACGTCGTCGCGAGCCTGCAGCGCTGGCAGAAGAAGCACCGGACCGGGCAGCTCGTCACCCCGGACATCGACGCCATCACCGCGCCGGACCCGGCGACCGTCGGCATCAAGCTCAAGCGGCCGCGTTACCCGCTGATCGACGAGCTGGCCGGCGCGGGCACCGAGATCTACGAGGCGAAGAACCTCGTGGACCTGCCCGCGACCGGGTTCGGCCAGGACAAGGCGATCGGCACCGGGCCGTACAAGCTGAAGAGCTGGGACATCGGCCAGCAGCTGGTGCTGGAGCGCTACGACGGCTACAAGTCGCGGTCCGAAGAGGACTGGGGCGGTCAGGCCGGCGCCAAGCACGCCTACCTCGACACGGTCACCTACAAGATCGTCGGCGACCAGGACGCGCTCATCAACGGCCTGCAGACCGGCCAGTGGGACCACGCGATGCCGGCCAACGACCAGTACGAGACGCTCAAGGCCAACCCGAACCTCGTGGTGCACAACCTGCCCGGCGGCAACGAGAACGTCGTCATCCCCAACTTCAACCCCGGCTCGAAGTTCGCCGACCCGCGGGCCCGCCAGGCGCTGAACCTGCTGCTGGACAAGCCGGCCATCAACGCCGCGACCGGGGGCAGCAAGGACCTCACGATCGAGACCGGCGCGTTCGCCTCACCGGACAACAAGGCGTCCTACTCGACCGCCGGTGAGGACGTCTACCGGCAGCACGACCCGGCGCGCGCCCAGCAGCTGCTCGCCGAAGCGGGCATCACGGCCGGGTCGACGATCCACATCGTCACCACCAACTCCTACCCCGAGTTCGGCAAGTGGGCGGTGCTCATCCAGGACGAGCTGGGCAAGATCGGCCTGCGCGCCAAGATCGACACGTTCGACTTCGCCACCATGCTCGGCACGCTGACCAAGGACCCGGGGGGCTGGGACATCACGACGCTGTTCTTCGACTCGTCGCTGACCTCGCCCGCCCAGATGCCCGCGCTCACCCTCGGCACGCTCAACGGCTCCTCCTCGCCCGAGCTGGACGGGCTGATGGCCGAGTTCAACGCCTCGACCACGCCCGGGCAGGCCAAGGCCGTCATCGACAAGCTCCAGGCCTTCACGTGGAAGCAGCTGTCGGTGATCACGCTCAGCCAGTCCAAGCTCTACGCGGCCTACACCCCGCGGCTGAAGGGCTACGGCGACTTCTACCGCGTCTTCTGGAACTCCTGGCTGGCCGCATGACCGGGATGCTGCTGCGCCGGCTGCGCGACCTGGTCATCATCCTCGTCATCGTCGGCACCATGATGTTCTTCGTCATCCGGCTGATCCCCGGCGACCCGGCCCAGGCCCTGCTCGGCCCGACCGCGCGCCCGGCCGACGTCGCCGCGCTGCGCTCCAGCATGGGCCTCGACGGCTCGCTGTGGCAGCAGTACCTGACCTGGGCCGGGCACGTGCTGCGCGGCGACTTCGGGACGTCGATCACCTACCACCAGCCGGTGCTGAGCGTCGTCGCGAGCCACATCGTGCCGACGCTGACGCTGGCCGTGCTGTCCACCGTGATCAGCTTCTTCCTGTCGGTCGCGATCACGGCGTGGCAGGCGGTGTCGCCGCGCAACCCGGTGGCCAGGGCACTCGACCGGCTGTCCTCGCTGGGCATGGCGATGCCGGACTTCTGGATCTCGCTGGTGCTGGTCCTGGTCTTCTCGGTGACGCTGCGGTGGTTCCCCTCCAGCGGCTACCACGACCTGCTGACCGACCCGGTGGCCGCGGTGCCCGCCCTGGTGCTGCCGGTGACCGTGCTGGTCATCGGGCAGACCGCGCTGTTCGTGCTCACCCTCCGCGAGAGCGTGCTCGGCGAGCTGCCGCTGGCCTACCTGCGCACCGCGCGGGTCAAGGGCCTGCCCGAACGGCGGGTGATGCTCAAGCACGTCCTGCCGAACGCGCTGATGCCGCTCGTGACGCAGCTCGGCAGCAACTTCGCCATGCTGGTCGGCGGGATCGTGATCATCGAGTCGATCTTCGTGGTGCCGGGGCTGGGCCACCTGCTCATGGGCGCGGTGTCGACCCGTGACTTCCCGCTGATCCAGGGCGTGACGTTGTTCGTCGCGGTGCTGTTCGTCGTGGTCAACCTGCTGGTCGACCTGTCGTACGCGCTGCTGGACCCGAAGGTGCGTGTCGCATGAGCCTCGCCGTCGCCGATTCGCCCGCGGTCACCGCCGCGCCCCCGCCGCGGCGGGCGGCCCGGCTGTTCCGCCGCAACCGGACCCTGGTGATCGCCTCGGTGCTGCTGGGGCTGATCGTGCTCGCCGTGGTCGTGCTGCCGTTCTTCCTGCCGAGCGTCAGCGCGACCGACCCGGTGCACCGGCTGCTCCCGCCGTCGGCCGCGCACCCGCTCGGCACGGACTCGTTCGGCCGCGACGTGCTCGCCCGGCTGGTGTCCGGCGGCCGGGCGTCGCTTGGCCTCTCGGCGCTGATCACGGTCTGCGCGGCGTTCTCCGGCATGGTGATCGGCCTGGTCAGCGGCTTCTACCGGGCCGCCGACGCGGTGCTGATGCGCCTGATGGACGCGTGGATGTCGTTCCCGGCGATCATCCTCGCGATGGCGCTGGCCATCTCCCTCGGCGCCAGCATCTGGACCGAGCTGATCGCGCTGACCGTGCTCTTCACGCCGTTCACCGCGCGGGTCATCCGCAGCCGGGTGCTCGGCGTCGCCGGACGGCAGTACATCGGCGCGGCGCGCGTGTCCGGGATGAGCCGCGGGAAGATCCTGGTGGTGCACGTGTTCCCGAACGTGCTGCCGCTGGCGCTGGTGCAGGTCGTCATCCTGGCCGCGGCCGCGATGCTCGTCGACGGCGCGCTGAGCTTCCTCGGCCTCGGCATCGCCCCGCCCACCCCGACCTGGGGCAACATGATCGCCGAGGGCCGCTCGTACCTCGTCGTCGCGCCGTGGCTGGTGGTCGTGCCGGGCGTGACGATCATGCTCTGCGTGTTCCTGCTCAACCTCGTCGGCTCCGCGCTGCGGATCGCCGTCGACGCCCGCGCCCGCACGCTCGGCGAGCTGCAGCGCCTGCGCCGTTCCTCCTGAGAAAGGACCTCCTTGACGCTCCCGGCCTCCCTCGCCGTCCGCCGGTTCGCACCCTCCGGCCCGCCCGCCGGGCCGCCGGTGCTGCTGCTGCACGGCTTCGCCTCCGACGGGCACACCGACTGGGTCAGCACCGGCTGGCCGGGGGCGCTCACCGCCGCCGGCCGCCCGGTGCTGGTGCCCGATCTGCCCGGGCACGGCTCCAGCCCGGTGCTCGCCGGCACCACGCCGAAAGCCGTCACCGGCGAGCTGGCCCTCGCGGTCGGCGAGGTGTCCGAAGTGGACGTCGTCGGCTACTCGCTGGGCGCCCGGCTGGCGTGGGAGCTGCCCGCGCTGCTGCCGGTCCGGCGGCTGGTGCTGGGCGGGCTCAGCCCGCACGAGCCGTTCGGCGCGGTGGACGTCGAGGCCGCGCTGGCCTTCGCGGGCGGCGGCAAGCTCCCGGCCGACCCGCTGACGGCGGCGATCGCCCGGATGATCACCGCGCCCGGCCGCGATCCGGCCGCCCTCGCCCAGTGCATCGAGGGCCTGCGGCGGGAACCGTTCGTCCCGCGCGCGGGCACGGTCGCCGTGTCGACGCGGTTCGTGGCGGGCCGGGACGACCCGGTGAGCGCCGGGATCGAGACCCTGGTGCCGCTGGTCCCGGGCAGCGACCTCGTCCTGGTCCCCGGCGACCACGGCGGCGCACTGCGCGGCGCCTCCTTCCGCACCGCCGCCCTGGCTTTCCTCGGCGCGGGTCGTGAGTGAGAAACAGGGTCAAAACCCTGTTTCTCACTCACGACGGGGTCACCAGGAGCCGTCGGGGTCGACGTCGCGGTCCAGCCAGAGGTGGTCGAGCGCGGCGCGGATCTCGGGGCCGTGGTGCCGGGCCAGCTCCAGTGCGCCGAGGTTGTCGGCCAGCTGCGCGGGGCGGCTCACGCCGAACAGGACGTTCACCACCGGCTCGTACGCCAGGCAGAACGCCAGGGCCAGCTGGGCCGGCGTGGCCCCGAAGCCGGCCGCGACGCGGGCGACCTCCGCGGCAGCGTCCACTATGGACGAGCGGATGCCGCCGACGTCCGCGCCGATCTTGCGGGCCGGGGCCGGGTTGCCCAGCAGGACGCCGCCTTCGAAGACGTCGGAGGCCTGCAAGGCCAGCCGTCCGCTCGCGAAGTGTGTCCCGTAGGGTGCGCCTTCGGCCATCGAACGGCGGGCGATCGAGTACTTCAGCTGCGCGAACTCCGGGCCCGGCAGGTCCTCCCGGTCGGCGAATTCCAGCGCGAGGCCGAGGTCGGCGGCGAGCCAGTTGTTCACGCCCCAGCCGCCGATCCGCCCGGCGTCGATCTGCGCGGCGACATCGGTGACGACCTGCCGGACGTCCGGGCGCTGCCGGTAGTCGCCCACGACGACGAGGTCCGCGTGGCCGGTGCCGATCCGGCCCAGCGACGTCTCGAGCTGCTCGGCGAACCCGCGGCGCGGGTAGTCCCAGAGCCAGAGTTTCCCGCAGAGCACGTAGTCCTCGCGCGCGATCCCGGCCGCCCGCACCGCTTCCCCGAAGATGACGTCGGTGCGCGAGTTCTCCGCGTGCGGGCCGAAGTCGTAGTGGGCGACGTCGAACAGCGTGACCCCGGCGCCGACCGCCGTCTTCAGCAGCCGGACGGCGTCGTCGAAGGCCATCCGGTCCCAGGTGTTCCACGAGCCGAGGCCGAAGGCCGATTTTCCGAGCACGGGTTTTCCTTTCGCCGCAGCATATCTTTCATCTACGATTGTAGAATGAAAACACGGATCGTGGTGGTGACCGGCGGGGCGAGCGGAATCGGCCGGGGCGTCGCCGAGGCATTGGTCGCGGCGGGCGACCGGGTGGTCGTGGCCGACGTGGACGCGCGGGCCGCGCACGACGCCGGCCGCGAACTCGGGGCCGCGCACGTCGAAGCCGACATCGCGGACCCGGCTTCGGTCGACGCCGCGCTCGAACTCGTCACGAGCCGGTTCGGGCCGGTCGACGTGCTGGTCAACAACGCCGGGCTCGCCGGGGGCGGCGGCCCGCTGACCGAACTCGGCCTCGACGTGTTCGACCGCTGCGTGCGGGTCAACCTCCGGGGGACGTTCCTGATGACCCGGGCCGTGGGCGCGCACATGGCCGCGGCGGGCACGCGAGGCGCCATCGTCAACGTGTCGTCGATCGGCGCCCGGCAGCCGACGCCCGGGCTCGGGCACTACGAAGCGACGAAGGCGGCGGTCGACGCGCTGACCCGCTCGGCCGCCATAGAGCTGGCACCGCACGGGATCCGGGTCAACGCCGTCGCGCCCGGACCGGTGCTCACCCCGATGACCGCGGGCTTCGCGGCCGACCCGGCGGCCCGGGCGGCGTGGGAGGCCAGGATCCCGCTGGGCCGGATCGCCACCGTCGGCGACGTCGTGCCGGCGGTGGTCTTCCTGGCCTCGCCGGCCGCCGGGCACATCACCGGCGTGAGCCTGGCGGTGGACGGCGGCCAGCTGCTCACCTGACTATCCCTTGTGGACGATCCGGCCGCCGGTCACGGTCAGCTCGACCGCGACCGACGGCAGGTCGGCGAGGGCGACGCCGAGCGGATCGTCCGCCAGGACGCAGAAGTCGGCGGCCATGCCCGGCGCCAAGGAACCCTTCCAGGTCGCGGAGCCGTCCTGCGCGGCGGCTTCGGTCGTGTAGCAGCGAAGCAGCCGCGCGGTCAGCTCGGGCGTGACACCGCGGGCGCCGAGCAGCTCCCCGGCGGCGGCGAGGTGGATCCGCCAGTCGGGCGTGACGACCGGCGCGTCGCTGCTCAACGTCAGCCGCACGCCGGCGTCGAGGATCTGCCGCAGCGGCCACGCTTTCGCGGCGACTTCGTCACCGAGCGCCGTGGCGACCATCGGCCGCATCGCCGTCGCGATCGCGGGCTGGGTGGTGAGGCCGACCCCGCGGCCGGCCATCCGCCGCAGCTGCGCCGGCGTGACGAGGTCGCCGTGCACGAGGTGGTCGCCTTCCCGCAGGTGGCCGAGCGCGGCTTCGATGCTGCGCTCGCCCGTGGCGTGCACGCCGACCACCAGGCCGGCTTCGTGGGCCAGCGTGATCATCGCCGCCAGGTTGACCGCGCGGGTGTCGTCGTCGGGGCCGTCGACGAGCAGGGCGCCGTGGCTGCCGTCGGCGTAGCAGTGGTGCGTCCAGGCCGTGCGCATCGGCGGGATCCCGTCGGCGAAGATCTTGACGCCCGTGACCGCCAGCCACTCCGGATCGGCCGCCGGCACGGGTGTCGCGAGGCCGCTCGCGAAGTCCGGCAGCGCGCTGGGGCCGTCGAGGAGGCCGAACAGCCGCAGGACCGTCACCCGAGCGCGCAGCAGGCCTTCCCGGTGGAGAGCCGCGTACTCGTCGACGACTTCCGCGGCGAAGCAACCGGTTTCGCCGGGGCCGAGCCCGGGCTCGGTGTAGCTGGTGATACCGAGCGACGCGCAGACGTCCCCGGCGCGCAGGATCGCCGACCGGCGGTCGCCGGCCGTCACCACCGGGGTTTCTTCGTGCGGTGCGCCGAGCAGCGGGTGCGGCCAGCGCGCGCCGAGCCAGGTCGCGTGCAGGTGCGCGTCGTTGATGCCGGGCAGCACCGTGCGCCCGGCCAGGTCGAGCACCTCGGTGTCCGGTCCGATGTGGCCGGCGACCGCGCCCGCCGCGACGACGCGGCCGTCCCGCACGGCGAGCCCGTCGGCGACCGTGTCCTCGGCGTCGAAGGTGCGGACCGTGCCGCCGTGGACCACCAGGTCCGCCGGGCGGATCCGTTGTGCCGTCATGGTTTCCTCCCGGCCCTGGACTTTTTCTTCCACGACTGTAGACTAAAAAGATGGCTCTGCCCACCCACACGGAGGCCGCCGTCCTCACCGGCCACCACGCTCCCCTCGAACTGCGCGAGCTCCCGCTCCCGGCCGAGCTGGAACCCGGCGCCGCCCTCGTCCGGCTCACGTGCACCACGTTGTGCGGCACCGACGTCCACCTCTGGTCCGGCGAGATGAGCCTGCCGGGCATGCTGCCGATGGTGCTGGGCCACGAAATGGTCGGCGAGGTGCTGGCCACCGGGTCCGGCACCACTGACACGCTCGGCCGCGAAATCCGGCCCGGCGACCGCATCGGCTGGTCGGAGTCCACGTGCGGCCGGTGCTTCGGCTGCACGGTCCTCCGGGAGCCGGTGGCCTGCGAGCACCGCGGCTACGGGTTCCGGCAGCGCGCCGACCGGTTCCCCTACGCCACCGGCGGGCTCGCCCGGCACTGCTACGTCACGCCGGGCGCGGCCAAGCTCCTGCTGCCCGGCGACGTCGAGGACACCTGGGCGTCGATGTCCGGCTGCGCGGGCAAGACCGTGCTGCGGGCGGTGGCGCGCTGCGGCGGCATCCGTCCGAACGCGACAGTCGTCGTCCAGGGCGCGGGCGCGCTCGGCGTGTTCGCCACGGCCGTCGCCCGGCTCTGCGGCGCCGGCGTGGTGATCACCGTCGGCGGTCCCGAGAGCCGGTTGCGGGTGGCCGAACGGTTCGGGGCGACGGCGACCGTCTCCGTCGAGTCCACTCCGGACGAACGAGTGGCGCGCGTGCAAGAACTGACCGGCGGCCGCGGCGCCGACCACGTCTTCGACTTCGCGGGCGGCCCGACCGTAGGCGCGGAGGCCGTCGCCTTCGCCGCCCAGTGCGGGACGGTCGCGATCGTCGGCTCGACCGGGCCTGCCCCCTCGCCCGTGCCGCTGGGCACGGTGATGGGCAAGGAACTGACCATCACCGGCTCGCTCAACGGCGACATCGCCGACTACCACCGCTCGGTGGAGTTCTTCCGCGCCTTCGCCGGCCGGATGCCCTGGGCGGAGCTGTTCAGCCCGCCGGTCGGGCTGGCCGGCGCGTCCGCCGCCGTCGAGTCGATGTCCCGGCTCGGCGAGCTCAAAGCCGTCATCGACCCCCGACTGCCCCTGGAGCTCCCGTGACGATCCCCCAGCGCCGCATCGGCCGCGACGGTCCCCGCACCGGGGTCCTGTCCCTCGGCTCGTGGCACACCTACGACCGGATGGACTTCCGCGAGGCGGTGCGGCTGCTGCGCACCGCCGTGGACGCCGGCATCACGCTGTTCGACGTCGGCGTGTACGGCTTCCCCGGCAGCCCGCCGGTGTTCACCGACGTGCTGTTCTCGGCCATGGTCCGCGCGGCGGGCCTCGCGCGCGAGGACTACCTGCTGTCGGCGAAACTGTGGCTGGAGGGCTACCCGGACCAGAGCCTGCGCGCGCAGCTGGAAAACGCGCTGTTCCGCGCCGGCGTCGCGCACGCCGACCTGGTGATCCTCGGCGACCTCCGCCGCGACGACACCGACCTCCACGCCCTGGTCACCGACCTGGCCGCGCTGCGGGAAGCCGGCCTGATCCGGCAGTGGGGCGTCAACAACTGGTCCGCTTCGGCGATCCGCGCGGTCCACGGCTTCGCGGCCGCGGACGGCGTGCCCGGCCCGGCGATCGCGCAGCTGAAGTACAGCGTGGCGCGGCGGTCCATTCCGGACGGCCCGCCGTTCGCCGCGGTGTTCGGCGAGCTGGGCGTGTCGCTGCAGTCGTCGGACGTGTTCGAAGGCGGTGTGCTGCTCGGCAAGGGCGGCCGCCAGGTCGGCCGCGACCCGGGCGGCGTCCGGCAGCGGATCGCGGACTCGGCCGCGGACCTCGCGAAGGCGGCCGAGCGCATCGGGGCGACGCCCGCGCAGCTGTGCCTGGCGTTCACGCTGACCCACCCGGCGAACACGACGACGTTGTTCGGCGCGACGAGTACCGGCCAGCTCGAGGAGAACCTGGCGGCCGTCGCGGTGGTGGAGCGGGTGGGCGCGGCCGAACTGAGGGCTTTGGCGGAGCCGTTCTGGGCCGACCGCGACGCCGTCGATCCGGAGGGCCCGTGACCTCCCCCGAGCTGTCCGCCGAGACGCTGCCCGCGATCCGCGCCGCGGTTCGCGCGGGGAACCTCACGCCCGCCGAGGCGATCGGTGACCGCGACATCGCCTGGTCCGATCACCGGCTCGGCGACGGCGTGGTCGTCACGGTCCTCCGGCCGCGGCAGCCGCGGCCCGGCGCGCCCGGGCTCTACAGCATCCACGGCGGCGGGATGGTCATGGACGACCGCTTCGCCGACCTGCCGCGGCTCGTCGCCTTGATCGAGGAGTTCGGGTTCGTCGCCGCGACCGTCGAGTACCGGCTCGCCCCCGAGCACCCGCACCCGGCGCCGCTGGAGGACTGCTACGCCGGTCTGCGCTGGTTCGCGGAGACGTTCCGGTTCGACCGGCTGGTCGTCGGCGGCGGCAGCGCGGGCGGCGGGCTCGCCGCCGGCGTGGCCCTGCTCGCCCGCGACCGGGGCGGCCCCGCGCTCGCCGGGCAGCTGCTGCTGTGCCCGATGCTGGACGACCGGACCGCGCACGAGGTCCCGGACGCGGTGTGGACGCGCGCGGCCAACGACTTCGGCTGGCGGAGCCTGCTGGCCGGACAGACCTCGCCGTACGCCGCCCCCGCGCGGATGGCCGACCTCACCCGGCTGCCGCCGGCCTTCGTCGAGGTCGGCGGCGCGGAGCTGTTCCGCGACGAGGACGTCGCATACGCGCAGCGGCTGGCGCGGGCGGGCGTCCCCACCGAGCTGCACGTCTGGGCGGACGCGCACCACGGCTTCGACCGGTTCGCCCCGGACACCGAGGTGACGCGCGCGGCACTGGCGGCTCGCTCGTCCTGGCTGCGCCGGCTGCTCAGCGGCCGAGGATGAACTTCGCCGCCTGCTCCCCCACCAGCACCGCGGGCGCGTTGGTGTTGCCGGTCGTCACCCGCGGCAGCACCGACGCGTCCGCGACCACGAGCCCGTCGAGCCCGTGCACCGCCAGCGCCGGGTCCACGACCGCGGCGGCGTCGGTGCCCATGCGGCACGTGCCGACCTGGTGGTGGTAGGTGATGGCCGTCCGGCGCACGTACTCGCGGAGGTCGTCGCCCGGCCCCGGGTACCGCGGGCGCGCGCCCCACTCCGCGGCCAGGGCCGGCGCCCGGCCGACCTGGAGGCACTGCTCCACCGACGCCAGCAGGCTCGCGAAGTCCGGCGGCGCCGACAACGCGCCGAGATCGATCAGCGGCGGGTCGTCCGGCGCGGGCCCGGACAGCCGGAGGCTGCCGCGGCTCTCGGGCGTCACCATCCCGGCCATCAGCGAGAACCCGGCCGCCGGCCCGGACATCCACGGCTCGTACATCGGGACGCTGAAGCAGATCGGCTGCGTGTCCGGCACCGCGAGATCCGGGCGGCTGCGCCAGAACCAGTGGACCTGCGTGACCGACCGCCCCGCCGACGGCGGCTCGACCGGGTGGTCCGTCGTGAAGATCACCGGGGAGAGCAGGTGATCGTGCAGGTTGCGGCCCACCCCGGGCAGGTCCGCCACGACGTCGACGCCGAGCGCCCGCAGCTCGCCCGCCGGGCCGACGCCGCTGCGCAACAGGATCGCGGGCGAGGCCAGCGCGCCCGCCGCGAGCACGACGAGGTCCGCCGCCAGCTCCCGGACTTCGCCGCCGATCTCCGCGACGACCCCGGTCGCCCGGGTGCCGGAGAACCGCAGCCGGTGCACGAACGCTCCCGTGTGGACGGTCATCCGCGTGGCGACCGGAAGCCCGTAGGCGTGCCAGGTGTTCAACCGCCGGTTGCCGCGCAGGGTGATCCGCTGGACGGACACCCCGTCCAGGACACCCGCGTTGTAATCCGGGTTGACCGCCAGGCCGGTCTCCACGCAGGCGTCCACAACGGACTGCTGGACCGGGTGCAGCGGCTCGTTCGGGACGATGTCGAGGAGATCCTTCTCGATCCGCTCGAACACCGGCACGACGTCGGCCCACCTCCAGCCGGGCAGGCCCCAGCCGTCGTAGTCCGCGGGCGCGCCGCGGACCCAGATCATCGCGTTCAGCGCGTGCGACCCGCCGAGGACCTTGCCGCGCGGCAGGTGCAGCCGCCGGTTCGCCGCGTGCGGCTGCGGAACCGTGTACAGGTCCCAGTCCTCCGGGCCGTGCCACAGCTCTCCCGCCCGCGCGGGGTCGTGGATGGCCGGGTTCCCGTCGGGACCGCCCGCTTCCAGGAGTGTCACCGCCGCGCCCGCGTCCACCAGCCGCCGGGCCACCACCGAGCCGGCCGAGCCGGCACCCACCACGATCACGTCCATGCGTCCCAGCGTGGAGCGTGGCCCGCCGGACGCGGTGCATCCCTTCGCCGTCGGTCAACGGGCATGCGGGAGCGGACAAGACCCGCGGCCGCCCGGCCGCCGATACTCGGCGCACCGAACGCCGAGGAGGAACCCGGGATGGCGACACGCCTGTGCATCGACGGACAGTGGACCGAGGCCGGTGGCGGGACGATCCCGACGCGCGACCCGGCCACCGGCCGCGTGCTCGAAGAAGTCGGCACGGCGTCGCGGGCCGACGTCGACGCCGCCGTCGCGGCCGCCCGGCGCGCGCTGACGGCGCCCGAGTGGGCCGGGCTGCTCCCGGTCCGGCGGGCCGCGCTGCTGTTCCGCCTCGCCGCCCTGGTCGACGAGCACCACGAAGAGCTGGCCCGGCTGGAAACGCTCGACCAGGGTCAGCCGATCGGCGTGTCCCGCCAGGTGAGCGTGACCGGCGCGGCCGAGCACTTCCGGTACTTCGCGGGCTGGGTGACCAAGCTGCAGGGCACCACGAACCCGGTGTCCTTCCCGGACACGCTGCACTACACCCGCCGCGAGCCGGTCGGGGTGAACGCGCTGATCACGCCGTGGAACTTCCCGCTGATGATCCTGGCGTGGAAGCTCGCCCCGGCGCTGGCCACCGGCAACACCGTGGTGATCAAGCCCAGCGAGGTCACGCCGCTGACGAGCATCCGGCTGGTCGAGCTGGCCCACGAAGCCGGGATCCCGGCGGGCGTGGTCAACCTCGTCACCGGGGACGGCGCGGTCGGGGCGATGCTCAGCGCGCACCCGGACGTCGACCACCTGTCCTACACCGGGTCCACGGCGGTCGGGAAGCTGATCACCGCGGCGAGCGCGGGCTCCAACCTCAAGCGGCTCACCCTGGAGCTGGGCGGCAAGGCCCCGAGCATCATCGCGGCCGACGCCGACATCGACGCCGCCGTCGCGGGCAACCTCGCCGGGGCGACGCTCAACACCGGCCAGGTCTGCGCCGCCTACACGCGCTTCTACGTCGACCGCCAGCGCGAGCAGGAGTTCGTCGACAAGCTGGCCCGCGGGCTCGACGGGCTGCGGCTCGGCCCGGGCGTCGACGAGACCACCCAGCTCGGGCCGCTCGTGTCGGAAAAGCACCGCGAGCACGTGGACTTCCTCGTGAGCACCGGCCGCGACCAGGGCGCCGACCTGGTCACCGGCGGCCGCCCGGTCGACGGCGACGGCTACTTCTACACCCCGACGCTGTTCGCCGGCGTCCGCGACGACATGGCCATCATGCGCGAGGAGATCTTCGGGCCGGTCCTGGCGGTGACCGCCTACGACGACGGCGACGAGCTGCTCGGCCGCGCCAACGACACCGAATACGGCCTGGCCGCGACGATCTGGACCCGCGACATCCGCACCGCGCAGCGCTACGCCGACGGCATCCGGGCCGGCGCGGTGTTCGTCAACATGCCGCCGATCCCCGACATGGCCGCGCCGTGGGGCGGGTACAAGGCGTCGGGCTGGGGCCGCGAGATGGGCCCGTGGGCGCTCGACGCCTACACCGAGACCAAGTCCGTGTGGCTGCACTACGGCTACTGAACGGGGGTATCCCCGCACCACAGATCGTATATCATTTGAGATATGTTCCCGAGCAGGCAGGAACCACGGATGACCCCCCTTCCGCAGCGGCCCGGCAAGATCATCGCGCTGCACGTCGGCTACCGGTCCCGCGCCGCCCAGCGCGGCCGGGTCCCGGAGCAGCCGTCGTACTTCCTCAAGCCGCCGACGTCCGTCGCGGCGAGCGGCACCGCGCTCGAGCGCCCGGCGGGCACCGAGCTGCTGGGCTTCGAGGGCGAGATCGCGCTGGTCATCGGCCGCACCGCCCGCCGCGTGCCGCCCGAGGACGGCTGGTCGTACGTCTCGGGCGTCACCGCCGCGAACGACTTCGGCGTCTACGACCTGCGGTACGCCGACAAGGGCAGCAACCTGCGTTCGAAGGGCGGCGACGGCTTCACCCCGCTCGGCCCGGCCGTGCTGCCGGCGGCGGAGGTCGACCCGGGCGCGCTGCGGCTGCGGACCTGGCTCAACGGCGAGCTGGTGCAGCAGGACACGACCGCCGGCCTGCTGTTCGGCTTCGGCAGGCTCGTCGCCGACCTCTCCCAGCTGATCACCCTCGAACCCGGCGACGTCGTCCTGACCGGCACGCCCGCGGGCGCGTCGGTCGCCGTCCCCGGCGACGTCGTCGAGGTCGAAGTGGACACCGCCGGGCACAGCACCGGACGGCTGGTCACGCCGATCACGGAAGGCAAAATCCCGTTCGGGCCGTACGGCGCGCTCCCCCGCGTGGACGACAAGCAGCGGGCGGACGCGTACGGGACATCGGCCGCGGAGTTCGAGCTGACGCCCCGGCTGCACGAGAAGATCGAGTCGGTCGGCACCGCGACGCTGTCGGCCCAGCTGCGCAAGCGCGGCTACAACGCCGTGTCGATCGACGGGCTGACGTCGACCCGGCCGGGCACGCGGCTCACCGGCCGGGCCCGGACGCTGCGGTACCTGCCCTACCGCGAGGACCTGTTCGAGCGGCACGGCGGCGGCCACAACGCCCAGAAGCGCGCGATCGACACGCTCGGCCCGGGTGACGTCCTGGTGATGGAGGCCCGCGGCGAACGCGGCACCGGCACGATCGGCGACATCCTGGCGCTGCGGGCGCAGGTCCGCGGCGCGGCCGGGATCGTCACCGACGGCGGCGTCCGCGACCTGGCGGCGGTGTCCGCTTTGGACATCCCGACCTACCACGCGGGCCCGCACCCCGCCGTGCTGGGCCGCCGGCACGTGCCGTGGGACGTCGACGTCGCGATCGCCTGCGGCGGCGCGGCCGTCTGCCCCGGCGACGTGATCGTCGGCGACGGCGACGGCGTCCTGGTGATCCCGCCCGGCCTCGTCGAAGAGGTCGTCGACGCGGCCGTCGAGCAGGAGCGGCAGGAGACGTTCATCGCCGAGCAGGTCGCCGCGGGCGAGCGCGTCGAAGGGCTCTACCCGATGGACGAGTACTGGCGCGGGAGGTACGCCGCATGGCGCGCGAAACGGTGAACGGCACCGCGATGAGCAAGTCGCGGATCGCCTACGAGTGGATCAAGGCCCGGATCGCCGACGGCACCTTCTCCCCCGGCTACCGGCTCGTCCTCGGCCAGCTGGCCCACGAGCTGGGGGTGAGCGTCGTCCCGATCCGCGAAGCGATCCGGCTGCTGGAGGCCGAAGGGCTGGTCACGTTCGAACGCCACGTCGGCGCGCAGGTCGCGATGGCCGACGAGAGCGAGTACCAGCACACGATGCAGACCCTCGCGCTGGTCGAGGGCTACGCCGCCGCGCTGGCCGCGCCGCTGCTGCCGCCCGGCACCCTGGAGAAGGCCCGCGCGCTCAACGCCGACCTGGCCGGCTGCCTCGGCCACTTCGAGCCGGCCCGGTTCACCGCGCTCAACCGGGACTTCCACGCCGTGCTGTTCGACGCCTGCCCCAACCCGCAGGTCCTCGACCTAGTCCGGCGCGGCTGGGACCGGCTGAGCGGGCTGCGCACCTCGACGTTCAGCTTCGTGCCGGGCCGCGCCCGCGAATCCGTGGCCGAGCACGAAACCATCCTCGGCCTCATCGGCGGCGGCGCGCCCGCCGCCGAGGTCGAACAGGCCGTCCGCGCCCACCGGCTGGCCACCCTGGACGCCTACCTCGCCTACCGCCACCCCTGACCTCCCGACGCAGGAAGGAAATCCATGCGATTCCGCTCCGACCCCCAGGCCGTCCGCGGGTCGATCGCGCCGCTGATGACGCCGTTCACCGCCGGCGGCGCCGTCGACCACGACGGCCTGCGCAACCTCGTCCGCTGGCAGCTCGCCTCGGGCTCGCACGGCATCTCGATCGGCGGCTCCACCGGCGAACCGGGCTCGCAGACGGTCGCCGAGCGCGCCGCGGCGATCCGCACGGTGGCCGCGGAGGTCGGCGACCGCGTCCCCTTCGTCCCGGGCACAGGCTCGGCGAAGCTCGACGAGACGCTGGAGCTGACGGCGCTCGCCCGGGACGAAGGAATCGACGCCGCGCTGGTCATCACGCCCTACTACGCGCGGCCGACGCAGGACGCGTTGTTCGTCTGGTACCGCACGATTTGCCGCGAGTTCCCGGACCTGCCGATCGTCGCCTACAACGTGCCGAGCCGGACCGCAGTCGACCTCGCGCCGGAGACGGTCGCCCGGCTGTACCGCTCGTGCGAGAACTTCGTCGGGATCAAGGAGACGACGAAGGACTTCGAGCACTTTTCCCGCGTGCTGCACCTGTGCGGCCGGGACCTGCTGGTGTGGTCCGGGATCGAGCTGCTCTGCCTGCCGCTGCTGGCCCTCGGCGGCGCCGGGTTCGTCAGCGCGACGGCCAACATCGCCCCGGCCGCGTGCGCCGAGATGTACACCGCGTGGCAGGCGGGCGACCACGAGCGGGCGCGGGAGCTGCACTACGGCCTGCACCCGCTGGTCGACCTGCTGTTCGTGGAAACCAATCCGGCGCCGGGCAAGTGGGTGCTCGAACACCGCGGGCTGATCGCGTCCGGGCACGTCCGGCCGCCGCTGATCCCGCCCACCGAATCCGGCCTGGCCCGGATCAAGGACCTCATGGCCGAAGGCGCGAAGTACCTCTCGCCGGTCGAAGGCTTCACCGTGGAAGGAAAGCGATGACCCACTACGTCCCGGAAGGACTGCCGGGCGAGCTCAAGCACTACATCGGCGGCGAACTCGTCGGCAGCATGTCGGGCAAGACGTTCGACGTGCTGGACCCGGTGTCGAACACGCCGTACGCGACGGCGGCCGCCGGCCGGGCCGAGGACGTCGACCGGGCGGTCGCGGCGGCCCGGAAGGCGTTCACCGGAGGGCCGTGGCCCCGGATGCTGCCCCGGGCACGGGCCCGGATCCTCAACAAGATCGCCGACGCCGTCGAAGCCCAGGACCGACGCCTGGCCGAGCTGGAGACGTTCGACACCGGCCTGCCCATCACCCAGGCGCTGGGCCAGGCGCAGCGCGCGGCCGAGAACTTCCGGTTCTTCGCCGACCTCGTCGTCGCGCAGGCCGACGACACCTACCAGGTGCCCGGGCGGCAGATCAACTACGTGCACCGCAAGCCGGTCGGCGTCGCCGGGCTGATCACGCCGTGGAACACGCCGTTCATGCTGGAGAGCTGGAAGCTCGCGCCGGCGCTGGCGTCGGGCTGCACGGTGGTGCTCAAGCCAGCCGAGTTCACGCCGCTGTCGGCGAGCCTGTGGGCCGGGATCTTCGCCGACGCCGGGCTGCCCGAAGGCGTGTTCAACCTCGTCAACGGCTTCGGCGAAGAGGCGGGCGACGCGCTGGTCAAGCACCCCGACGTCCCCCTGATCTCCTTCACCGGCGAGACCACGACCGGGCAGACGATCTACCGCAACTGCGCCGCGCACCTCAAAGGCATGTCGATGGAGCTGGGCGGCAAGTCCCCGGCGATCGTGTTCGCCGACGCCGACCTCGACGCCGCCCTCGACTCGACGCTGTTCGGCGTGTTCTCCCTCAACGGCGAGCGCTGCACCGCGGGCAGCCGGATCCTGGTCGAGCGCTCGATCTACGACGAGTTCTGCGTGCGGTACGCCGAGCGGGCGGCGAACATCGTCGTCGGCGACCCGCACGACCCGGCCACCGAGGTCGGCGCCCTGGTCCACCCCGAGCACTACGACAAGGTCATGCGGTACGTCGAGCTGGGCAAGGCCGAGGGCCGGCTGCTCGCCGGCGGCGGGCGTCCGTCCGGTTTGGACACCGGGAACTACGTGGCCCCGACGGTGTTCGCGGACGTTCCGTCGTCCGCCCGGATCTTCCAGGAGGAGATCTTCGGGCCGGTCGTCGCGCTGACGCCGTTCGACACCGAAGCCGAAGCGCTGGCGCTGGCCAACGACGTCAAGTACGGGCTGGCCGCCTACCTGTGGACGTCGAACCTCGAGCGGGCGCACACCTTCGCGCAGTCGGTCGAGGCCGGGATGGTCTGGCTGAACTCCCACAACGTCCGCGACCTGCGCACCCCGTTCGGCGGGGTCAAGGCGTCCGGCCTCGGCCACGAAGGCGGCTACCGCTCGCTCGACTTCTACACCCACCAGCAGGCGATCCACGTTTCGCTCGGGCCGGTGCACACCGCCCGCTTCGGCAGCGGCCGGAAGGGACAGTCATGACCGCCACCCCGCCGGACGTCATCCGCTGCGCCTACGCCGAGCTGGTCGTCACCGACCTGGCCGCGTCCCGCGCCTTCTACGTCGACGTGCTCGGTCTCGTCGTCACGCACGAGGACGCGGAAGCCTTGTACCTGCGCGCGTTCGAGGAGTACCTGCACCACTCGCTGGTGCTGCGGAAAGGAGCCACGCCCGCGCTGGCGGTGCTGGCCTACCGCGTCCGCACACCCGCCGACCTCGACCTCGCCGAGGCGTATTACCGGGCGCTCGGGGTGCCGGTGCAGCGCCGCCCGGCGGGCGCCACACGCGGCATCGGCGAGGCGGTCCGGGTGCTCGACCCGCTCGGATTCCCCGTGGAGTTCTTCCACGACGCCGAGCACGTCGAGCGGTTCACGCAGCGCTACGACGTCCACGGCGCCGGAGCGTTGTCGCGGCTGGACCACTTCAACCTGGACACCCCGGACGTCCCGGCGGCCCGGAAGTACTACGAGGGCCTGGGTTTCCGCGTGTCGGAGGACATCCAGGACGACGAGGGCACGGTGTACGCGGCGTGGATGTTCCGCAAGCCGACGGTCCACGACGTGGCGCTGACCGGCGGTGACGGCCCGCGGCTGCACCACATCGCGTTCGCGTCGCACGAACGGCACCAGATCCTGCACATCTGCGACCACCTGGGTGCGCTGCGCAAGCCCGGCATGATCGAGCGCGGCCCGGGCCGGCACGGCGTGTCGAACGCCTTCTACCTCTACGTCCGCGATCCCGACGGGCACCGCGTCGAGATCTACACGCACGACTACTACACCGGCGACCCCGACAACCCGGTGATCACCTGGGACGTCCACGACAACCAGCGCCGCGACTGGTGGGGCAACCCGGTGGTGCCGAGCTGGTACACCGACGCGTCGGTGGTGCTGGACCTCGCCGGAGGCGTCCAGCCGGTGATCGCGCGGTCGGAGCCGCGGGAAGCGGACGTGACGATCGGCGCGGACGGGTTCTCGTTCAGCGCCGGTTCGGAGTTCAAGCTAGGCGAGCAGGTGTGAGAACCAGGCGCGGGTGCGGCGCAGGACGTCGAGCTGGTGGCCGCGTTCGCGGATCGAGTGGTTCTCCCGCGGGTAGACGACGTATTCGTGGTGCTTGCCGCCGAGCGCGCGGTGCAGGAGTTCGGCCTGGGAGAGCGGGACGTTCGTGTCGTCTTCGCCGTGCAGGATGAGCACGGGCGTCCGGATCCGGTGGGCGTGGGTGACGGGACTGTTTTCCCGCCCGCCGAGCGCGGCCTCGAAGCGGGAATGCTCACCGGTGGCGGCGAGCAGCGGCCAGTCGGTGACGCCGGCACCGACAACGGCCGCGGCGAAGCGGTCGGTCTGCGTGACGGCCCAGGCGGCGAAGAACCCGCCGTGGCTCCAGCCGCCGATGCCGAGCCGGGTTCCGTCGGCGACGCCGCCGGCGACGAGGAGGTCGATCCCGGTCAGGACGTCGGTGAACTCCGCGCCGCCGACGTCCCCGGCGACCTTCGCGGCGAAGTCGTGCCCGTGGCCGAGGCCGCCGCGGGCGTTCGGGAGGAAGACCGCGAAGCCGGCGGCCGCCAGCCACTGGCCGGACGGGTACCAGCCGAGGTGGAAGCGGTCGGCGTAGCGGTCGTGCGGTCCGCCGTGGACGAGCGTGACCAGCGGGAACGGCCCGTCTCGCCGGCTCTTGCCCGGCGGGAGGATCAGGAGGCCGTCGAGGTCGAGGCCGTCCGGCGCCCGGTAGCGGAGGCGTTCCCGGGCACCCCAGCGGATACCTTCGGGGCCGGTCGCGCTCAGCTTGGTGAGCGCGTCCGGCGGTCCGGCGTGGACTTCGTCGGGCTCGGTGGGGCCGCTGCCCACGACCGCGATCCGGTGGCCGTCGCGGCTGGCGGACAACGCGGCGCCCGGGACGTCGGCGATCTTGGTGAAGGTGCGGGTGGCGGGATCGAGCCGCCGGACGGTGGTGTCGAGCCCTTCGGCGAACACCGCGAGCGGCGGCCCGTCGTCGACCTGCACGAGTTCGGTCGGGCAGACGGTCAGGCCGGCGGTGAGGTTCCGGCGGCCTTCGAAGACGGCGGTGCCGCCGACGAGGCCGGGCGGGGTGAGGCCGAGGTAGGCGAGGTGCCAGCCGTCGTGGTCGTGCCACCAGGCCGGGTCGGACGCTTCGAGAGCCGGGGTGGCCTGGTCGCGGGTCTCGCCGGTGGCGGCATCGACGAGGTGCAGGCCGGGCGCGAAGACTCCGGGCGCCCGGTCGGCGACCGACCAGGTGAAGACGGCGAGGGTGGTCCCGTCGGGCCGCACGGCGACTTCCCGGACGTGCCGGCGGCCCAGGTCCCCGAGCGGGCGGGTGGTGGTGGTCCGGAGGTCGAGGAGCCAGAGCCGGTCCGGGCGGGTCTGGGTGTCCCAGGTGTGGCCGTCCCGTGGAGTGCCGTCCGGCGGTGCCCCGTGCCCGCCTCGGCTCTCCCCCGGCACGACCCGGACTCGCGGGTCCGCCACCGGCTCGTCGTCCGGTGCGATCAGCACCACCGATTCGCCGTCCGGCAGCGGCGCATGGCCGCTGATTCCCGCCGGCCGGTCGGTCAGCCGCTCGGCTTCTCTCCCGGCCACGCCGACCCGGTACAGCTGCGCGGTCCCCCGCCCGGCCGCGTCCGAAAGGAAGAACACCGAGCCGGAATCCGGAGCCCAGCGCGGTTCCCGGTGCCCGGCCACCCCGCCGGCAAGCTCGCTCGGCGGTTCGCCGCCCTCGGCGGGTGCCAGCCACAGCGTGCTCACCGGGTGCTTCCCGGCCCGGCCGACCGGGGCCGTCACGAACACCACCCAGCGGCCGTCCGGGGAGACGCGTGGCTTGCTCGGCACGATCCGGTCGACCACGGCTTCGGCCGTCAGCACTGCCATACCGGTCAGAGTGGCCTACACCGGCGCCGGAGCCAACACCGTCAGCAGTTCTTCGTGGTCACCCGGCGCGCGCAGCACCGGTGCTTCGAGCGACCCGGCGTCCGGGTCGTCCGCGCGGACCGCCGCCAGGAACCGGACCACCGCGCGGGGTTCGGGCAGGACCTCGCCGCCCAGATACGCCAGTGCCGTCGCGCCCGCGGTGTCCTCGATCGCCGCCGCCCAGCCGTGCACCTCGTCCCACACCAGTGCCAGGTCGTGGCCGGGGAAGCGGGTCAGGCGCCAGTCGAGCGCGATGTACGCCGCCGCGGGCGTACCCGCGTCCAGCGTGCAGGACTCCAGTCCGACCCCCACGGCGCGGGCCACCGCGGCGACGTACCCGCGCAATCCCCGCTCGAACGAGAACTCCGTGTCGCGCCCGAAATCGATCAGAATGCTCAACGCCGCCTCGCTTTCCCCGTCTCGCCGCGGGATCCTCCGCGGTCCCTGAAGCGGATACCCCGGCCTCACGCCGATCAATCGCGAAGATCCGATGCCGGATGTCGTCCATCCGGCGACATCGCGCTTGTCATCGTTTCGATGACGTGTTAAGACGGTGGTACCAGTCCGTGACCGAGAAAGGTTCCGCACCCCCGTGACCGCATCGATCGAACTGCCGACCGGTTACCAGCACCCCGCCGTCCCCGCGCTCCTCGAGTACCTCCGCGACGTCACCGCCGAGCTCGGGATCGGCCTCGAGTCCTGCACGCTCGACCACGACACGCCGATGTCGGCCTACGTCGCCCTCGACACCCGCCTGCCGCACTACCCGGACCGCGACGTCGCCCTGCTCTGGGACGAGGAACGCGGCTGGTCGGCGGCGATCGAGACGCACTCCGGCGAAGACCTGATCGTCCTGCGGTACCTCGGCGGGCCGACGGTGGCGCCGTCGCCGCACCGGGTCGCGCGGTTCGTCAGGGCGCTGCACGAAGACGACCACACCATCGGCCGCCCCGATCCGGCGCGCCTCCGCACCGCCGGGGACGCCGACGAGCTCGCCGCGCTCCTGCGCCGGCCCGCCGCGGTCCGATGACGGCGCCGCTGCCCCTGCCGGAGAGCTTCGCCCTGACGTTCCGCGGCTACGACCGCGAGCAGGTCGACGAGCGGCTGGACGAGCTGCTCGCCGAGATCCGCCTGCTGACGGCCGACCGCGACGCGGCCGTGGCGGAGGCGGAGAACCTCACGCGGCGCCTGGAGGAGGCCCGCGCGGAGAACGCGGAGCTGCGCGCCCGCACCGACCGGCTGTGCCGCACCCCGGCCGACCCGGCCGCGGTCGGCGACCGGGTGCGCCACCTGCTGGACCTGGCCCACGCGGAAGCGGCGGCAATCGTGGCAACGGCCCGCGACCGCGCGGCGGCGATAGTGCGCGAAGCGGAGGAAGCGGCGGAGCAACGCGCGGCGGACGCGCGCGCGAGGGCGTACCGGATGGTCGACGACGCCCGCCGCAGAGCCGACCGCCTGGCGGCGATCGAGCGCCGCACCGCGGACCGCCTCCGCCAGATGGACGCGTTCCTGGCCGACGCGGAGACGCTGCTGGAGGAGTCGGCGCCGTTGCGCGCGGTGGCCTGACCGGCCGGGAGGAGGAACACCCGGCCGATCGCCCCGGCGGCCGGCCCGCCGCGCACCCGCCGGGCGCACCGGCGTGCCTCCGGCGACCGCGGAGCCCGGCCCACCCGCCGCCGTCCCGATGACCGGCCGCCGCGGCTCCCACTCCTCGGGACGGGCCGCGAAACCCCGCCCTTTCGGCGCGATGCGGCCGCCCTCGTGGTGAGGCAGGATCGTGCTGTGACCATCGAACAGGCCGCGGCACGGCCGGGCCCCGCCTTTCCCGGGCACGAGGCCCGCGTCGACGCCCTGCGGCGGCAGCTCACCTCCCTCAGCGGGGAAACCACCGTCCGGCTCGCGAAACGGACGTCCAACCTCTTCCGCTCCCGGGCCGCCACCAAACACCCCGGACTGGACGTTTCCGGCTTCACCCACGTCCTGCGCGTCGACCCCGGCAGCCGTACCGCCGACGTCGAAGGCATGGTCACCTACGAGCAGCTCGTCGACGCCACGCTGCCGCACGGCCTGATGCCGCTCGTCGTCCCGCAGCTGAAGACCATCACCCTCGGCGGCGCGGTCACCGGCCTCGGCATCGAGTCCTCCTCCTTCCGCAACGGCATGCCCCACGAATCGGTGCTCGAACTGGAAATCCTCACCGGGGACGGCCGGATCGTGCTCGCGCGGCCGGACAACGAGCACCGGGCCCTCTTCCACGGCTTCCCGAACTCCTACGGCACCCTCGGCTACGCCCTGCGCCTGAAGATCCTCCTCGAACCGGTCAAGCCGTTCGTCAAGCTGCGGCACGTCCGCCACCACGACCGCGCCGGCTACTTCCAGGCCCTCGAAGACGTCTGCGCGCAACGCGAACACGAGGGCGAGCAGGTCGACTTCGTCGACGGGACGATCTTCGGCCCCGACGAGCTCTACCTGACCCTCGCCACGTTCACCGACTCCGCGCCCGCCACCAGCGACTACACCTGGCTGGACATCTACTACCGCTCCATCCCGCGGCGCCGGACCGATCACCTCACCGTCCGGGACTACCTCTGGCGGTGGGACACCGACTGGTTCTGGTGCTCGCGCGCGTTCGGCGTCCAGCACCGGCTGCCGCGGCTGCTGCTCGGGCGCCGGCTGCTGCGGTCTTCGGTGTACTGGAAGGCCGTCGCGCTCGACCGGCGGTTCAAGATCGCCGAGCGGCTGCTCAAGCTGCGCCGGCTGCCGCCGGAGGAGACGATCGTGCAGGACATCGAGGTGCCCGTCGGCCGCGCCGCCGAGTTCCTCGAGTTCTTCGAACGGGAAATCCCGATCAGTCCCGTGTGGATCTGCCCGCTGAAGCAACGGCCCGGTGGCGTCCGCTGGCCCCTGTACGAGCTCGATCCCGACCGGCTGTACGTCAACTTCGGGTTCTGGTCGGCCGTGCCGCTCGACCCGGGTGAGCGCGACGGCGTGCACAACCGGATGATCGAAGCCGAGGTCACCCGGCTGGGCGGGCACAAGTCGCTCTATTCGGACAGCTTCTACACCGAAGACGAGTTCTGGCGGCTCTACAACGGCCCGGCCTACCGCGAGCTGAAACAGAACTACGACCCGGCCGGGCGGCTGCTCGGCCTCTACGAGAAATGTGTCCGCCGCCGGTGAAAGGAACGAACGTGACCCAGGTCGGCGCCGTCTTCGAACGGCTACTCGGCCCCCGCGCCGCCGTGTCGATCACCGCCTACGACGGCAGCCGCAGCGGCCCCGCCGACGCCCCGGTCGCCATCCGGGTGCGCTCCCCGCTGGCCCTGGACTACCTCATGTCCTCCCCCGGCGACCTCGGCCTCGCCCGCGCGTACGTCGCCGGGGCGCTGGACGTCGAAGGCGACCTCTACACGGCCCTGCGCGCGCTGTCGACGCAGGTCGACCAGCTCTCCCCGGCCGACCGGCTGTGGCTGCTGCGCAAGCTCGGCCCGCGCCACCTGCGGGTCGTCCGGCCGCCGGCCGAGGAGCACCCGAGCCGGTTCCGGCGCGGGCTGACCGCGCTGCGGCACTCCAAGAGCCGCGACAGCGAAGCCATCGCCAGCCACTACGACGTGTCCAACCGGTTCTACGAGCTGGTCCTCGGCCCGTCGATGGCCTACACGTGCGCGGTGTTCCCCCGCGAAGGGGCGTCGCTCGAAGAGGCGCAGGAGCACAAGTTCGACCTGGTCTGCCGCAAGCTCGGCCTGCGGCCCGGGATGCGGCTGCTCGACGTCGGCTGCGGCTGGGGCGGCATGGTCGCGCACGCCGTGCGCCACTACGGCGTCACGGCGCTCGGCGTCACGCTCTCCCGCGAGCAGGCCCAGTGGGCGCAGAAGCACATTGTCGCGCTCGGCCTGGCCGACCGCGCCGAGATCCGCCACCTCGACTACCGGGACGTCACCGAAACCGGGTTCGACGCGATCTCCTCGATCGGCCTGACCGAGCACATCGGCGCCCGCAACGTGCCGGGGTACTTCCGGTTCCTCGCCGGCAAGCTCAAGGCGCACGGGCGGCTGCTCAACCACTGCATCACCAACCCGGACACCAGCGTCGCGCACCGCTCACGCGGGTTCATCGACCGCTACGTCTTCCCGGACGGCGAGCTCGAAGCGCCCGGTGAGCTCGTCACGGCCATGCACGACGCCGGGCTGGAGGTGCGGCACGAGGAGAACCTCCGCGAGCACTACGCGCTGACCCTGGCCGGGTGGTGCGCGAACCTCGACGAGCACTGGGACGAGGCGGTCCGCGAGGCCGGCGCCGGCCGCAGCCGCGTCTGGGCGCTGTACCTGGCGGCCTGCCGGCTGGCCTTCGAACGGCGCGAGATCGAGCTGCACCAGATCCTCGGCGTGCGCACCGACAGCGAGGGCGGGATGGGCATGCCGCTGCGCCCCGATTGGGGAGTTTGACACCGGGCGCGCCCCGCGCGGGCGCGGATGCGAGGATAGTGGGGAGACCAGGGTGTCCGAACGGGACGTCCAGGCTCACTACAAAGAGTAGGTATTGGTATGGCTCAGGGCAGTGTCAAGTGGTTCAACGGTGAAAAGGGCTTCGGCTTCATCGCCCAGGACGGCGGGGGTCCGGACGTGTTCGTCCACTACTCCGAGATCCAGGGCAACGGCTTCAAGTCCCTCGACGAGGGCCAGCGCGTGGAGTTCGAGATCGGCCAGGGCCAGAAGGGCCCGCAGGCCCAGCGCGTCAGCGTCATCTGAGCCACGAGACACCCGAAGGCCCTCGCCCCGCACCCGGGGCGGGGGCCTTTCTCGTCCGGTCTTCCCCTCGCCCACACTGCGCGTTCACAACGATCCGGTAACCTGGGAGAGGTCGAGAGCACCTCAGTACGCCGGCGGCCGGCCGGCCCCACTCCCGACCCGTGGCCGTCCGGGGCCGATCGTCGACAGGAGCGGCGACCTCCCCGGCCACCCGCAGACCTGCTGACCGCCGGGTGTCCCGCTCCCCGGCCCCGCGCGAGGCCCCGTCCCGCGCACCGAGAACTTCGAAACGAGTACCGCATGACAGCCTCCGTGAAGGCTTCCCGACCTGCCCCCAAACCCGTGCTGGAGGGCAGGCAGACCCTCCCCGAGCTCATCACCATCCGCACGTTCCTGCTGGTCCCGTTCCTCGCGCTGGCCGCGGCCGTCCCGTTCTTCTGGGGCTGGGGCGTCAGCTGGCTCGACCTCACCATCGGCGGCGCGTTCTTCGTCCTGTCGACCTTGGGCATCACCGTCGGCTACCACCGCTACTTCACGCACGGCGCCTTCCGCGCGAAGCGGGCGCTGCGGATCGCGCTCGCCATCGCGGGCGGTCTCGCGGCGCAGGGCCCGGTGATCGGCTGGGTCGCCGACCACCGCCGCCACCACGCCTTCTCCGACCGCGAGGGCGATCCGCACTCGCCGTGGCTGTTCGGCACGTCCGCGGTCGCGCTGGCCCGCGGCTTCTGGCACGCCCACATGGGCTGGCTGTTCGGCCGCGACAAGACCAACGTCGACCGGTTCGCCCCCGACCTGGCCGCCGACCGCGACATGCGGGTCGTCGACCGGCTCTTCCCGCTGTGGGTCGCGGTGAGCCTGCTGCTCCCGCCGCTGCTCGGCGGCCTGATCACGCTGTCGTGGTGGGGCGCGCTGACCGCGTTCCTCTGGGCCGGCCTGGCGCGGATCTCCTTCCAGCACCACGTCACGTGGTCGGTGAACTCGATCTGCCACATGATCGGCGAACGGCCGTTCGCCAGCCGTGACCGCTCGGCCAACTTCTGGCCGCTGGCGCTGCTGTCGATGGGCGAGTCCTGGCACAACACCCACCACGCGGACCCGACGTCGGCCCGCCACGGCGTGCTGCGCGGCCAGATCGACGTCTCCGCCCGGGTGATCTGGGCGTTCGAGAAGCTCGGCTGGGCGTGGAACGTCCGGTGGCCGACCGCCAAGCGGCTGGCCACGCTCGCCCGGTGACCCGGTGGACACCGTCGCGCTGACCTTCGACGACGGCCCGTACCCCGGGACGACGTCCGCGCTGCTCGCCGCCCTCGGCGAGGCGAAGGCGACGTTCTTCCTCTGGGGCGAGCACGCCGAAGCGCACCCATCGCTGGTCCGCGGCATCGCCGCGGCCGGGCACGTGATCGGCAACCACAGCTGGACGCACCCCCGGCTCACCGCGCTCGACGCCGACGCCCGCGACCAGGAGGTCCGGCGTACGCAGGACCTCCTGGCGCGGCTGACCGGCACGCGCCCGGCGCTGTTCCGGCCGCCCTACGGCGACACGGACGCGGCGGTCGCGGACACGCTGACCGGACACGGCCTCACCGAGGTGCTGTGGACCGTCGACACCCGCGACTGGGACGGCGCGACCGCGGACGAGATCGTCACCGCGGCCTCCGCGGTGTCGCCGGGCGGCGTCGTGCTGATGCACGAGGGCCGCCCGGCGACGGTCGAAGCAGTCCCGCGCATCCTCGCCGGGCTCGCCGCCCGCGGGTTGCGTCCCGGGCCGGTCAGGGGTTGATGCGGAAGTACGCCGGCTTCGGGTGCAGGTTCTCGTCGAACAAGCACGCCGCGCCCTCGCCCGGGAACACGCCCGGGACCCACGAGTGCCGGTCGGTGAAGCCCCACGTCGTGAACTCGACGCACCGCCGGAACGCCATGCAGCCGTCCCACAACCGGCCGAAGTAGCTCGCCTGCGTGTCCAGCTTGGCCGCGTCGGGCGGGGTCGGGATGCGGACGTCCGCCTCGGTGATCGCGACGTCCACCCCGAGCTTCGTCAGCCGGGCCAGGTTTTCGCGGTACTCCGCGGGGAAGCCGTACTGGATCGACAGGTGCGCCTGGATGCCGACGCCGCCGATCGGGACGCCCTCCCGCCGCAGCGTCTTCACCAGGTCGTACACCGCGTCGCTCTTCGGGTTGATCCCTTCGATGTTGTAGTCGTTGATGTAGAGCGTCGCCGCCGGGTCGGCCGCGTGCGCCCAGCGGAAGACGTCGGCGACGAAGCCGTCGCCGAGCTTCTGCCGGAAGACCGTGTCACGCCGCGTGCCGTCCTCGTTGAAGATCTCGTTGACGACGTCCCAGGCGCGGACCTTTCCCTTGTAGCGCTTGACCTCCGTCATGACGTGGTCGCGCAGCACCCGCCGCAGCTCGCCGGCCGGCAGCGCGGCCACCCAGTCCGGCAGCTGTGAGTGCCAGACCAGCGTGTGGCCGCGGACGGTCTTGTGGTGTTCCTGGGCGTAGCGCACGATCGCGTCGGCGCCCGACCAGTCGAACTGCCCGCGCACCGGCTCGACCGTGCCCCATTTCATCTCGTTCTCGGGCGTCACGTTGTCGAATTCCCGCGTCAGCACGGCCCGGTAATCGGGTTCGTTCGCCAGGTATGACGCCGCCACCGCGCTGCCGACGTAACGGTCGGTGATGTCTTTCAGCGGAACCGATGCCGACGCGGCAGGCGCCTGCCAAACCGTCACGCCCGCGAGGGCCGTCATCGCCACGAGGACGCGTTTCACCGCAATTGCTCGCACTGTCTCTTCCCTTCGTTTTCCGAAAGTTTCGAAGCGTGTCAAACCGGGTTTCGATGACTTAGAATCTCCTCCATGACAACGAAGTCCGAGGATCTCGAGCCTGCCGCGTCCCGGGTCACCATCGCCCGGATCGCCGCCGAGACCGGAGTTTCCGTGCCGACCGTTTCGAAAGTGCTGAACGGCCGTCCCGACGTCGCCGAAAGCACCCGTGCCCGCGTGGAAGCGGTCATCGGGAAATACGGCTACCGCCGCCGTGCCGATGAACGTTCCCGCCGTTCCCGGCTGCTGGAGCTGATGTTCCACGAACTGGAAAGCACGTGGGCCCTCGAAATCATCAGGGGCGTCGAGTACGTCGCCCGCGAAAACGGAATGGCGGTCGTGCTCGCGGAATCGTCGGGCCGCCACACGCCGGGGCAGAGCTGGCTGGAAAGCGTGCTCGCCCGGCGGCCGGTCGGGATCGTCTCGGTGTGCTCCGACTTCACCGGCGGTCAGCTGGCGAAGCTGCGGGCCCGCGACATCCCGCTCGTGGTCGTCGACCCGGCCGGGCAGCCGGGACCGGAGACGCCCTCGATCGGGGCCACGAACTGGCAGGGCGGGCTGACCGCGACCCGGCACCTGATCGAGCTGGGGCACCGGCGGATCGCGATGATCGGCGGGCCGGAGGGGGTGCTGTGCAGCCGCGCCCGCATCGACGGCTACCGCACGGCGCTGGAGACGGCGGGCCTGGCGTTCGACCCGGCCCTGGTGCGCCGCGGCGACTTCCACGTCCGGTCCGGCTACCGCGAGCTGGCTTCATTGCTGACCCTCCCCGACCGCCCGACAGCGGTGTTCGCCGGCAGCGACCTGCAGGCCTTGGGCGTGTACGAGGCCGCGCGCGACGCGGGTCTGCGCATCCCGGACGACCTTTCGGTGGTGGGTTTCGACGACCTGCCGGTGGCCCGCTGGCTGACCCCGGAGCTGACGACGATCCGCCAGCCGCTGCAGGAAATGGCGGCGGCGGGAGCGAGGCTGGCGATCTCGCTGGCGCGGGGAACGCACCCGGAGAGCCATCGGCTGGAGCTGGCGACCAGCCTGGTGGTCCGCCACAGCACGGCGGCCCCGGCGCACCGCGGCCACGTGGCGCTGGCGAGGTAGCTCACCGCCGACCGCCCCGGCGGGCGATCGCGGACTTCCGGGCGCCGAAACTGTCGGTGCCCACCGGTAGAGTGGAAAACGGGGGGCGCCCCCGGCGGGCGGGTGCTCGGCCGGGCTTTCCGGCCCTCGCGACCTCAGGCCGCGTGCCGCTGCCCCGCGAACCCCACCGGACCGGGCCGACCCCCGCCGGCCGGTCGCGCCCGGCCCCTCCGGGCTCATCCCGGCCACCGCAGGCTCTCCGGCGGCCCGAAGTAGCTCGGCCGCAGGCCGCCGGTGTCCACCACCAGCTTCTGCACCACCACCGCCGGGTCCACCATCCAGACCTTCAGCACGTGCCCGCCCGGCGTGGCGATCTCGTGCCTCGTCGCCGTCAGGTTCACGTTGTCCGATGTCGTGCGCTCCCACTGGCGGTTCATCGTCGTGTCATCCGCGCCCGTGGCCTTGTTGATGTTCACCACCTGCGGTGGCGCGTCGTCGAACGCCACCGCGTACCGCAGGCCGTCGCCCTGCAGCACGTTGTTGCGCGGGGACGAATACGCCCACACCGTCACCGGTCCCGTCGTGAACAACGTCAGCCGGTACTCCAGGCGGGGTCCCGTGCCCGGTGCCCGGCTCGCCGCCGTCACCGGGAACGGCGTCATGCCCGCTCCCGTCCGGCCCAGGTCCGGGATGCGCCGCCACGAAACCGGGCCCGCGCCGAAGTTCGCGCTGCAGTGCTCGGCCTCCATCGACACGTACCCGCCCGCCTCGACGAACCCGCCGGCCGGCAGTCCCGGGTTGCGCACCACCGCGTCCACCACCACCGACTCCCCCGCGCCCGACACCGTGATCGGGACGGTCGTTGTCCCGCGGGGCGCCCTGGCCCAGTCGATCCGCACGGTCATCCGCAGCTCCTCCTCCACCCGGCCGCCGCGCGGCTCGACCAGCACCCACGGCGCACCGGCGGAAACGGTGCAGCGGAACGGCGCCCGGCCGCGGTTGAACACGTCGACGTACTGCGGCGGCGCGCTCTGGTACGGGCTGAACTCCGGCAGCACCGGGCGTCCCGGCGCACCGGGCCACGCCTCCGGCGACCCGTCCACGGCCACGCCCAGCGCCGCTGCCGGAGGCAGGTCGATCCGCCGCACCGCCGGGAAGATGACGTCCGGCAGCGCGACGTTGTCCTTCTCCGGCTGCTGCCACGGCGCGTTCGGGCCGTAGCGGGCGACGTCGCCGTAGTCGATGTGCGGCTGGGTCTGGAACCCGTTCCACTTGCCGCCCGCGATGCCGGTGTTGTACTTCTCCGCCAGCGCGAGGTCGTCGGCGAACCGCGCCTCGGTGACGGCCGCGAGCGCGTTCGCCGACGCGCGCCCCTGCGCCGCGTAGAGCAGGTTCGTGAACTCGGCCCGCCGCAACGCGTACAGGTTCGCCGACGCCTGCACCTCGTACCGCACCAGCTCGTAGAACGCGTCTCGCCACGCCGCGGGCAGCCGGGCCGAGATCTTCGACGCCCGCGCCGCGAGGTCCTGCCACTCGTCGGTGACCCGGTCCAGCTCGCGGTAGTTGACGAGGCTGAACGGCGTCATCTGGTCGTCGTAGACGATGGTGCCGTCCGGCTGCAGGGTGATCCGCCGGTTCAGCAGCTCCGGCTTCCGGCGCGACTGCAGCCGCCCGTAGTCGTGCAGCACCCCGGCGACGTCCGACGCCAGTGCCGGGCCGAAGTTTTCCCCGGCGAACTGACGCTCCCACGTGGACAGCCGCTCGGCCGGCCACGCCGCCGGGTCCCAGGCGTAGTCGAGGAAGAACTGCAGCGGGAGCTCGTTGCCTTTCATGTCGCCGACGTTCGCCACCCACAGCCGGTCGTTGCCGTACGCGATCGCCTGGTGCAGCTGCTCCCACGTGTTCGCGATCAGCGCCGTGTCGACCCACTTGTAGTTGCGGCCGCCGCCGACGTAGTCGAAGTGGTAGTACAGCCCGTACCCGCCGGGCCGCGGCGGCAGGGACAGGTCCGGGTGCTTGCGGATGTTGCCCCAGTTGTCGTCGGTGAACACGACGATGACGTCGTCCGGCGGGCGCAGGCCCTGGGCCCAGTAGCGCTGGACCTCCTTGTACAGCGTCCACACCTGCGGGACGCCGGTGCTCAGTTCGCGGCCCAGGATGTCCCGTTCGGTCGCCAGGATCTCGCGCATCAGCTCGATGCCGTCACCGTCGGGGAGGCTGACGTCGCCGTTGCCGCGCATGCCCAGCGTGACGACGCCTTCGAAGCCCTCCCGGGCCATCCGGCGGATCCCGTCGGTCCAGTAGGCCTTGATCGCCTCGCCGTTGCGGCGGAAGCTCCACTCCCCCGTGCCGCCGTACGGGTCGTGGCCCGGCGTCGTGATGGTGCCCGAGGCGTCGCGGACCGCGGGCACGGCGTGCCGGTTCCACTCCTCGATGCCGCGCATCATCGGCGCCTCGTGCGAGGTGCCCATGACGATCCCGTACTCCTTCGCCGTGGCGTGGTTGAGCGGGTCGTCCTCGGCGAAGGCGCGGCCCCAGACCGCCGGCCACAGGTAGTTGGCGCGCAGCCGCAGCATGGTCTCGAAGACCTTGGCGTAGAAGAGGTGGTTGAAGCCGTTCGGGTAGCCGGGTGCCTGGCCCGGCCCGAAGTACGCGGGCGCCCACGTGCCGAGCGCCGGGTTCTCGTCGTTGACGAAGAAGCCGCGGTACTTCACGTGCGGAGTGCCGAGGCTGAACCGCTCGCCCGGCAGGTGCAGCTCGGCCTGCCGCCGCGGCGGGACGTCGGCCCACCAGTACCACGGCGAGACGCCGATGCGCCGCGAAACCTCGTAGACGCCGTAGATCACGCCGCGCTGGTCGCTGCCGGTGAGCACCAGCCGGCCGTCGACGACCTGGCTCAGCGACGTCTCCCACTGCCCCGCGATCCCCCGCACGTCGAGCCGCCCGGCCGCGACCAGGTCGTCGACCAGCGGGCTGTGGCCGAGGGTGCCGATCAGCACCACCGGTCCGCGCGGCGGGACGACGTCCGTGACCGCCGGGCGGATCCCGGTGACGCGTTCGACGTCGGCGGCCAGGTCGCCGGCGACCCGGCGCACCCCCGGCAGGTCGTCCGGGCTCACGACGAGCGTGGCGGCCGCTCCCCCGGCCACCAGCGGGAACCCGGTCCCGGCCGCGGCGAGGCCCGCCCCGGCGACGGACCCGGCGCCGGCCAGGGCGAGCAGCTGGAGGAAGGCACGACGGTGTACCTCGGATGGCACGGCAGACCTCCTGAGTCAGCCCTTCACGGATCCGGTCAGCCCGCCGACGATGCGCCGTTCGGCCAGCACGAAGAAGCCGAGCGCCGGGATCATCGACAACGCGGTGAACGCGAGCACGCGGGCGGTGTCCTGCGAGAACTGGGACTGGAACATCGCGACGCCGAGCGGGAGCGTGAAGTGCGCGGAGTCGTTGAACACCAGCAGCGGCAGCAGGTAGGCGTTCCAGCTGGTGACGAAGGCGAGCACGGCGACCGTGGTCAGCGCGGGCGCCGACAGCGGCAGCAGGATCCGCCAGAAGAACCCGAGCCTGCCGGCGCCATCGAGCACGGCGGCGTCTTCGATCTCGCCCGGGATGGCGTGCATGAACGGGCGGAGGATGACGATGGTCACCGGCAGCGAGAACGCCGCCTCCGGGATCGCCACGCCCCAGAAGCTCTCCAGCATGCCCAGCTGGCGCAGCCACAGGTACAGCGGCAGCGTCGCCACGGTGAGCGGGAACAGCAGGCCGAGCGTGAACAGGGTGTACAAGCCTTCGCGGCCCTTGAACTGGTAGCGGGACAGCGCGTACCCGGCCATCGAGCCCAGGCCGACGGCGACCGCGGTCGCGATCACGGCGATCAGCGCGCTGTTGCCGAGGAACGTCCAGAACGCGCTCGAGCCCAGCACCGAGGCGTAGTTGTCGGTCACCCACGGCCCCGGCAGGCCGGCCGGGTCGGAGTTGATCTGCGCGTTGGTGCGGAAACCACCGAGGACGACGAACAGCAGCGGCACGACGGTCACGCCGAGCACGACGATCGCCGCCAGGTACCCCACCGACAGGCCGAACCTGCGCGGACGCATCAGCCCACCATCCTCGTCAGGGCGCCCTGGGTGTCCCGGCGCAGCGCGAACCGCTGGTACAGCAGGGCGAACAGGAAGCAGATGACGAACAGGATCACCGCGACCGCGGAGCCGAACCCGAACTCGTAGCGCTTGAAGCCGTGGTCGACCAGGTAGGTCGCCATCGTCGTCGACGCGTTCGCCGGCCCGCCGAGGGTCATGATCCACACGACGTCGAACAGCTGCAGCGACCCGATCACCGACAGGAAGATCCAGATCCGGATGGTCGGCCCGAGCAGCGGCAGCACGACGTGCCGGGTGGTCTGCCAGGCCGAGGCGCCGTCGAGCGCCGCGGCTTCGCGCAGCTCGGCGGGCACGCCTTGCAGGCCGGCGAGCAGCAGGATGATGCCGAAGCCGATGTACTTCCAGGTGACCACCGCGAACAGCGTGTAGAGCACGATGCCGGGGTCGGCCAGCCACTGGTGGACCAGGCCGCCGAGCCCGGCGCCCTTGAGCACCCGGTCGGCGAACCCGTTGGGCTGCAGCATGAGCACCCAGATCACCGCGGTGATCGCCTCGGAGAGCACGTACGGCGCGAACACCAGCGCACGCAGCACCGCGCGGCCCCGCAGCTTCCGGTTGAGCAGCATCGCCAGCCCGATCGACAACGGCAGCTGCACCACGATCGACAGCCCCGCGATGATCAGGTTGTGCACGATGGCGCCCTGGAACACCGAGCCGGAGAAGGCGTCGGCGTAGTTGTCGAAGCCGACGAAGTCGTCGAGCGGGCCGAAGCCGTTCCACTTGAACATGCTGTAGAACGCGGCGATCCCGATCGGCACCAGGACGAACCCGGCGAACAGCAGCAGGGCCGGCCCGAGCAGCAGGGCCAGTTCGAGCCGCTTGCCGAGGCCGGAGCGCTTCGCCCGGGGTCCCGCCGCCGGTGCGGACGGCCGCGCCGCCGTCCGCACCGGCGTCGTCGCCGTGGTCACTTGTTGCCCGCCGCGGCCTGGTTGACGGCGTTCACGATGCCTTCGGGGGTGCCCTGGCCGGCGAACATGTTGGCCACCGCGTCGTTCAGCGCGGCGCCGACCGCGGTCGGGAACGCCCGGTCGAAGTACATCTGCAGGTAGGGCGCCTTCGTGCCGTAGTCGTAGACCTCGCGGAGCGTGTCGGTCTTCAGCGACTTCGCGGCGACCGTGTTGACGGGCAGGCCCGCCCCCTGCGCGGCGAGCTGCGTCTGCACCGGCTCGCTGCCGAGGTACTGCAGGAAGTCCGCGCACGCCTTCGACGCGCGGGTGGTGCAGGCGAAGCCGTCGCCGCCGCCGAGCACCGCGTTCGGGTCACCCTGACCGCCCGCGACCGACGGGAACGGGAACCAGCCGACCTTCGAGTCCAGGTCCTTGTCCTCGGTCAGCGACGACATCGTGCCGGGCTCCCAGTCGCCCTGCAGTTCCATCGCCGCCCTGCCGTTGGCGACCAGGCCGGCCGAGCTGCCCGCGCCCTGCTGGGCGGGCGTGCCGGCGAACCCGGTCTGGAACGGCTGCGTGGCGAGGAAGTTCTTGAGGTCTTGCCCGGCCTTCGTCCAGCACGGGTCTTCGAGCTTGACCGCCTTCACCGACTGCTTGAGCACGTCGGCGGAGCACTCGCGGACGGCGAAGTAGTTGAAGTAGAAGGCATCCGGCCAGCGGTCCTTGCCGCCGACGGAGATCGGCGCGATGCCGGCCGCCTTGAGCTTGGTGACCGCGGCGTTGAGGTCGTCGAGCGTCTTCGGCGGCGCGGTGATCCCCGCCTGCTGGAACAGGTCCTTGCGGTACCAGAAGCCGACGAAGTGCTGCTCGAACGGCACGCCGTACTGCTTGCCGTCGACCTGCCAGTTCTGGGCGAACTTGCCGGCCGAGGAGATCCACGGCTTCGTCGCGTCGGTGATGTCGGCGACCTTGCCGGAGGTGATCTGCGAAGCGAGGTCGCCCGCACCCCAGGACTGGTAGATGTCCGGGGGCTCGGCCGACTGCAGGGCGAGCGGGACCTTCGTGTTGAAGTCCTCGTTCTGCAGCGGCTGCGCCTTGATCGTGACGTCGGGGTGCGCCTGGTGGTAGTCGGCGACGACCTTCTCCCAGATCGACTTGATCGGGTCGGTGGTGCCGTTGTGCCACCAGGTGAGGGTGACCGGCCCGCTGGGCTGCGCGGGCGTGTCGCTTCCCCCGCCGCACGCCGAGAGGGCGAGCGGGACGACGGCCGCGAGTGCGGCGAGAACGGGGATCCGGCGGTTGACAGACATCGTGGGTCCACTCCTGACGACTTCGGCCGAGTTGGACGGGGCGCGACTGCGCCCGGGTTGGCGAAGAGTCTGCTCCCGGGCAAAACCGATGTCAATCGTTGTCGATAACGTTTTACATGGCTAGTCTGAGCCGATGCAGCCCAGTTCCAGGGTGACCATCCGTGACGTCGCGGCCCGTGCCGGCGTCTCGGTGGCCACGGTGTCCAAAGTGATCAACGAGCGCTACGGCGTCTCCGCCGCGACGCTCGCGAAGGTCCGTGCGGTGATCGAAGAACTCGGGTACGAGGCGAGCCTCGTCGCGCAGAGCCTGAGAAACCACCGGACCAACGTGATCGGGATCCTGGTCGCCGACCTCGAACCGTTCTCCACCGAGCTGCTCAAGGGCGCCGCCGACGCCATCCGCGGCAGCGGGTTCGAGCTCGTCGTCTACTCGGCGGGCGGGCGGACCGGGGACCCGCAGGGCTGGGAGAAACGCTACCTGTCGCGGCTGTCCGGGACCCTGGTCGACGGCGCCGTGCTCGTCACGCCCGCCGTTTCGCTGGAAGCCGTGCCGGGCACGCCGGTCGTCGCGGTCGACCCGCACACCGGGCCGTCGCACCTGCCCACCATCGACTCGGACAACCTGCGCGGCGCACAGCTGGCCACCGAGCACCTGCTGGAGCTGGGGCACCGGCGGATCGCGTTCCTGGCCGGCCGTCCCGATCTGGAATCGGCGTCCCTGCGCAAAGCCGGCTACCTGCGGGCCCTCGAGGCCGCCGGCGTGCCTGCCGACGAGAGCCTGATCCGGATCGGCGCCTACGACCCGGAAATCTCGGCGGCCTCGGCGCACGCGCTGCTGACCGGGCCGGACCGGCCGACCGCGGTGTTCGCCGCGAACGACATCTCGGCCATCGCGACCGTCGGCGCGGCGCGCGAGCTCGGCCTTTCGGTGCCCGGCGACCTTTCCGTGGTGGGCTTCGACAACGTCCCCGAGTCCGCGCTCTGCAGCCCGCCACTGACCACAGTGGACCAGCCGATCCGCGAGATGGGCCACCGGGCGATCAGCATGCTCATCGCGCTGATCAACGGCGACGAGGTCGAGCGCACCCACGTCACCCTCGACACCGGCCTGGTGGTGCGGCACTCGACCCGCGCCCTCTCCTGATCCCCCCTGACATCCGGACCCCCGGAAAGACTTCCGACGAAAGGGCGGAAAGCCTTGACCACGCAGCCTTCCACCTCACCCGAACCGTGGCGCGACCCCACCGCCGACGCGGGCGAGCGCGTGCGCGCCCTGATGGCGCGGATGACCCTGCGCGAGAAGCTCGCGCAGCTCTACGGCATCTGGGTGGGCATCGACTCCGCCGGCGAGGTCGCCCCGCACCAGCACGACTTCGACGACCCGGCGGTCGACTTCGACGACCTGGTCCGCCACGGCATCGGCCAGCTGACCCGCGTCTTCGGCACCCGGCCGGTCGACCCGCTGATCGGCGCGCACAGCCTCGCGCGCACGCAGCGGCAGATCGTCTCCAGCGGCCGGTTCGGGATTCCGGCCGTCGTGCACGAAGAATGCCTCACCGGCCTGGCCGCCTGGCAGGCGACCATCTACCCGGCGCCGCTGTCCTGGGGCGCGACGTTCGACCCGGACCTGGTGCGCCGGATGGCCGAGCGGATCGGCCGGACGATGCGCGGGCTGGGCGTGCACCAGGGCCTGGCGCCGGTCCTCGACGTCGCCCGCGACCTGCGCTGGGGCCGTGTCGAGGAGACCATCGGCGAGGACCCGTACCTGGTCGGCACGATCGGCAGCGCCTACGTCGCCGGCCTGGAGTCGGCCGGCATCGTCGCCACGCTCAAGCACTTCGTCGGCTACTCGGCCTCGCGCGCCGGCCGCAACCTGGCGCCGGTTTCGGCCGGGCCGCGGGAGGTCGCGGACGTCCTGCTCCCGCCGTTCGAGCTGGCGCTGCGGGCAGGCGCCCGGTCGGTGATGAGCGCCTACAACGACACCGACGGCGTCCCGGCGGCCGCCGACGCGGCACTGCTGACGGACCTGCTGCGCGACACCTACGGCTTCACCGGCACGGTCGTCGCCGACTACTTCGGCGTGGCGTTCCTGCACCGCCTGCACCACGTCGCGGCCGACCGCGGCGACGCGGCCGGGCAGGCGCTGACCGCGGGCGTCGACGTCGAGCTGCCCACCATGGACTGCTACGGCGAGCCCCTGCTCGCCGCGGTGGAAGGGGGCGCGGTCGACGCCGCCGCCGTCGACCGCGCCCTCGAACGGGTGCTGCGGCAGAAGTGCGAGCTGGGCCTGCTCGACGCGGACTGGGCGCCGGAGGTGCCCGAAGAGATCGACCTGGACGACGCCGATTCGCGCGCACTGGCCCGGGAAGTGGCCGAAGAGTCCATCGTGCTGCTGCACAACGACGGCACGCTGCCGCTGTCGCCCGGGGCGAAGATCGCCGTGGTCGGGCCACGCGCGGACACGCCCGGCGCCATGCTCGGCTGCTACTCGTTCCCGCTGCACGTCGGCGTCCACCACCCGGACGTCCCGTTCGGCGTCGAGGTGCCGACGGTGGTCGAGGCGCTGCGGTCGTCCTTCGACGTCACGTACGCGCTGGGCTGCCCGGTCACCGGCGGTGACGACGACGGGATCGCCGAAGCCGTGGCGGCGTGCGCGGACGCGTCGGTGTGCGTGGCCGTGCTGGGCGACCGGGCCGGGCTGTTCGGCGGCGGGACGTCCGGCGAAGGCTGCGACGCGCCGGACCTGCGGCTGCCCGGGCGCCAGGAGGAGCTGCTCGAAGCGCTGCTGGCCACCGGCAAGCCGGTCGTCGTGGTCCTGCTTTCGGGACGGCCGTACGAGCTGTCGCGGCAGATCGACCGGCTGGCCGCGGTGGTGTGCGGGTTCTACCCGGGCGAGGAGGGCGCCCCGGCGCTGGCGGGTGTCCTCAGTGGACGGATCAACCCGTCCGGACGGCTGCCGGTGAGCTTCCCGGGGACCGGGGCGAGCCAGCCGTCGACGTACCTCGCGGCGCCGCTGGGCCGCCGCAGCGAGGTGAGCACGGTCGACCCCACGGCGCTGTTCCCCTTCGGGCACGGGCTGTCGTACGCGCCGGCGACCTGGGTCGACGTCAGCGCGACCGGCTCGCTGTGGCCGACCGACGGCGTGTGCCGGGTGCGGGTGACGCTGCGCAACGACCATGCCGTGGCGACCACCGAAGTGGTCCAGGTGTACCTGCACGACCCGGTGGCGGAGGTCGCGCGGCCCGAGCGCCAGCTGATCGCCGCCCGCCGGGTGCCGCTGGATCCCGGGGCGACCGTCGTGGTGGAGATCGGGTTGCACGCGGACCTGACGTCCTACACCGGCCGGGCGGGGCAGCGCGTGGTCGACCCCGGCGACGTCGAACTGCGGGTCGGGACGTCGAGCGAGCGGTTCGAGGCGACCCTGCACTGCACGCTGACCGGGCGGCGGCGGCACGTCGGCTTCGACCGGGTCCTCACCCCGGAGTTCGGGTCGTGAAACGCCCGTTCGCGGTCTTCTGCCTGGCCGTGCTGACCGCGCTGTTCGTCGGCGCGTCGGCACGGCCGCCCGCGGCGCACTGGGTGGCGACCTGGACGTCGATGCCGCAGCTGACCGAGCCGTCGAACATGCCGCCGGCGCCGTTCACCGGTACCGACCGAGTGCTGGACAACGCTTCGCTGCGCCAGACGGCGCACGTGACGGTGGGCGGGCCGCGGATCCGGCTGCGCTTCTCGAACGCCTTCGGCGGCGCGCCGCTGCCGCTCACCGCGGTCTCGGTGGCCCGCCCGGCCGGCGGCGCCGCCGGGGTCTCCGCGGTGGTCCCGGGCAGCGTCGTGCCGGTGACCTTCCACGGCAAGCCGTCGACGACGGTCCCGGCGGGCGCGCAGGTCGTGTCGGATCCGCTGCCGTTCGGAGTCCGGAAAGGCGAGAACATCACGGTGACGGCGTACCTGGCGCACGGCCAGGGTTCGCTCTCGATCACCTCGCACCCGGGCTCGCGCACGACGTCGTACCTGATCACGGGCAACCAGGTCGCCGCCCCGGACCTGCCCGGCGCGACCCCGGTCGACCACTGGTACTTCCTGAGTGGCATCGAGGTGCTGTCCCCGGCCTCGGCGGTCGTGGTGATCGGCGACTCCCTGTCGGACGGGCGGGGTTCGACGACGAACGGCAACGACCGCTGGCCGGACGTGCTCGCCGCGCGGCTGTCCTCGGCGGTGGTGAACGAGGCCGCGGGCGGCAACCGGGTGTTGCAGGATGGGCTCGGCCCGAACGTGCTGGCCCGCCTGGACCGCGACCTGCTGGCCACCAGCGGCGTCTCGTGGGCGATCGTGTTCGAGGGCGTCAACGACATCGGCACGGCGGCCCCGGCCGCGGCGGCGTCGACGGCGGCGGACCTGATCGACGGCTACGACCAGATCCTGACCCGCGCCCACGCGGCCGGGATCCAGGTCTACGGCGCGACGTTGACGCCGTTCGGCGGCAACACCGGCTACGACTCACCGGAGCGCGAAGCGGCCCGGGACGCGGTCAACGCCTGGATCCGCGGCGGCCACTTCGACGCGGTCCTGGACTTCGACCGCGTGGTCCGCGACCCCGCCGACCCGGCGCGCCTGCTCCCCGCCTACGACGTCGGCGATCACCTGCACCTCGATCCCGCCGGCTACCGGGCGCTGGGGCAGAGCATTCCGGCAAGCCTTTTCCGCGGCGAGTAGAAAAATGGCCACGAGCCGGAAAGTGGTCAACTCCTGGACATATTCCGAATAGCCGTCGCGAACCGCCGAACACGGCCGGGCCGTACCCCTATCATGTCGCCGTCTGCTTGTCCCCATCCGCAGTCGACGCTCCCGAAAAGGGGAACTGATGTCCGACGTCATGAACAGCATCTTCGGCCGCACCGAGAACGAAACGCCCAGTCCGGCGTACGCCGGAACCGGAACCGTCGAGGAGCCGGTGGCTTCGGAAGAAGCCGCCACTTCGGCGGAAGCCGAGGCCGAAGCCGAAGCGGCCCGCCCGGCGGCGGGCTCGCGCGGCAGCACGACGGTGGCCGACGGCGTGGTGTCCAAGATCGTCACCCGCGTGACCCGCCAAGCGGAAGGCGTGCACGAGCTCGACGAAGCGGGCACGTCGGTCGAGGTGGAAGGCGAGGTCGCGACGATCGCCGTCACGCTGGTGGTCGAGTTCGGCCGCGCGGTGAAAACGCTCGCCGAGCAGCTGCGCACGAACGTGATCGAGGCGGTCGAGGAACACCTGGGCCTGGAAGTGGCCACGGTGGACATCCACGTGGCGGACATCCACTTCCCGGACGCGGACTGACCACAGTGGACACGCGGCCCGGCCGGCCGCGTGTCCTCACCGGCACACGGCGTAGCGCAGGTGCAGCACGTCCCGGCCGGCCAGCCACCGGACGAGATCCAGCTCGACCGGTCCCCCGCCGCCGAACAACCGGCGGCCGGCACCGAGCAGCACCGGGACGACGTGAAGTTCCAGCTCGTCGAGCAAACCGGCCGTCAGCAACGACTGCGCGGCGCTCGCCCCGTGCACCATGACAGCGCGGCTTCCCGCGGCCGCACGGGCTTGTTCCACGCAGGCGACCACGTCGGTGAAGTACCGGACGCTCCCGGGCGGCGTGTCGTCGGGGTGGCGGGTGAGGACGTGGATCGGGACGCCGTCGTGGTGGTCGCCACCCCAGCGGCCGGCCAGCTCATAGGTCCGCCTGCCGGCGATCACGGCCCCGGTCGCCGACGCTTCGGCGTACACCTGCCCGCTGGGACCGTCGCCGAAGCGGTCGTCCAGCCAGGTGAAGAGCCGGCCACCTCCGCGGCCCAGTTCCTGGCCGCGCCGATCATCCGGCCCGGCCACGAAACCGTCGAGCGACATCGTCATGTAAAGCCTGATCGGTCCGGTCACGGCGCCTCCTCGGTAGTCGTCACCAGGACGTCGAACGGCACCCCGCCAGATCGACCTCCCGCAGCGCCGCACCGACGCCGGCCAGCGCCGCCGCGTTCATCGACAGCGACGTCACGCCCAAGCCCGCCAACTTCGGCGCCAACGACGGGTCCGCCGCTGCCTCGCCGCACACGCCGGCCGGCTTTCCCGCCTCCGCCGCCGCTGAGGCCACCATTCCCACCAGACGCAGCAACCCGGGCCGACGCGGGTCGTTCAACGACGCCACCGCGCCGAGCTGGCGGTCCGCCGCGTACACGTACTGCGCCAAGTCGTTCGTGCCCAGCGACACGAAGTCGACCTCCGCCAGGATCTCCGCCGCGCACAACGCCGCCGCCGGGATCTCGATCATCACGCCCGCCCGCTCGATTCCCGCCGCGCGGGCGCGCTTCGCGAACCAGGCCGCCTCCTCCGGCGTTGCCACCATGGGGGCCATCACCGACAGCTCGACGCCCGTGTCGGCCGCCGCCGCGGTGATCGCTGCCAGCTGGCGGTCCAGCAGCTCCGGCCGGTCGAAGGCGACGCGCAGGCCGCGGACGCCCAGTGCCGGGTTGGGCTCGGCACCCATCGGCAGGAACGCCAACGGCTTGTCCGACCCCGCGTCCAGCGTCCGGACCACCACCGGCTTTCCGGCGAACGGCTCCAGCACCGCCGCGTACGCCGCGCGCTGCTCGGCCTCCGTCGGCTCCGAAGCGGCTGACAGGTAGCAGAACTCCGTCCGGAACAGGCCGATCCCTTCCGCTCCTGCCGCGGCGGCCGCCCGTGCGTCCGCCGCAGATCCGACGTTGGCGAGCAGCTTCACGCGATGCCCGTCCGCGAGCCGCCCGACGCCGTCCCACGTCGGACGGGACGTGCGCGCCGGCGCTCGCACCGTGCCATCCGAAGGCGACACCGTTCCCGCGGAACCGTCGACCGCCAGCCCGGGACTGTCCAGGCCGAGAACGCCGGCGCACGCGACGACCGCCGGGATGCCCAGCGCCCTGGCCAGGATCGCGGTGTGGCTCGTCGGGCCGCCCTCCGCCGTCACCAGCGCCAGCACGAGGTCCGGATCGAGCCCCGCGGTGTCGGCCGGCGCGAGGTCGCGGGCCACCAGCACGCTCGGCGACGTCAGCTGCGGAACACCGGGCGGCGCCAGCCCGAGCAACGACGCCACGATCCGGTCGCGGACGTCCGCGACGTCGGCCGCGCGTTCCGCCAGGTAGCCGCCCGCGGCCCGCAACGCGGTCATGAACTCCCCCGCCGCCTCCCACACCGCGCGCGGCGCGGGCAGCGAGCGGTCCAGCACGAGCCGTTCCGCCGCCGCGACGAGCGCCGGGTCCGCCGCCATCGCCGCGGTCGTCTCGAGCAGCGACCGGGCATCACCGGACACGGAACGGGCACGATCGGACAACGCGGCCGCCACCGAGGCCGCCGCGGGCCCGATCCTGCCCGCTTCGGCCCGGACGTCGTCCGGCGCGGGCGAAGACACGGGTTCCGGCAGGTCAGCGGCCACGACCACGCGGGGACCGGCGACCCGGCCGGGGCTGACTCCGACTCCGGACAACGACATGGCGGGACCTCCGGGGGCAAAGGATCTCGTAACTGGGGATTGACAGTACGGTAACAACGGGCACAATCAAACAGCAACGGGCAAACATCGGAGAGGAACGGGCATGTACGCCGCCGAACGGCATCAGCTCCTGGCGCAACGCGCACGTCGCGACGGCCGCGTCGACGTCAACGACGTCGCGACCGAACTCGGTGTCGCCCCCGAGACCATCCGCCGCGACCTCGGCGTCCTCGAACGCCAGGGCGTGGTCCGCCGTGTCTACGGCGGCGCGGTCGCCGTCGACCGGCTCGACTTCGAGCCGGAGGTCGCCCAGCGGGACCGGACGAACGCCGCGGAGAAGGACGCGATCGCCCGCGCCGCGCTGGACCTGGTGCCCGACCGCGGCTCGATCCTGCTCGACGCGGGCACCACGACCAGCAGGCTCGCGACGCTCCTGCCGGCCGACCGCGAGCTGACGGTGATCACCAACTCGATCCCCGTCGCGTCCATCCTGGCCACCCGCCCGGGCCTCACGCTGCACATCCTCGGCGGCCGCGTCCGCGGGACGACGCTCGCGGCCGTCGAAGCCTGGACGCTGCACGCACTCGACGGGCTGCTGGTGGACGTCGCTTTCCTCGGCGCGAACGGCTTTTCCGCCGAGCACGGCTGCACGACACCGGACATGGCCGAGTCGGCGGTGAAGGCCGCGGTCGTGGCGGCGGCGCGCAAGCGGGTGCTGCTGGCCGACCACAGCAAGTACGGCACCGACCAGCTCAGCCGTTTCGCCCGCCTGTCGGAGATCGACGTGCTGGTCACCGACAGCGGCATCGACGCCGGCGCCGTGGCCGAGCTGGAGGAAGCCGGCCCCGAGGTGGTGCTCGCATGATCCTCACCGTCACCCCCAACCCCAGCCTCGACCGCACCGCCCGCCTGGCCGAGCTGCGCCGCGGCGAAGTGAACCGGGCCGAGGCCGTGCGGCTCGATCCCGGCGGCAAGGGTGTCAACGTCGCCCGCGCGCTGGCCGCCGCCGGCACCCCGACCGTCGCCCTGCTGCCCGCCGGCGGGGTGGTCGGCGAACGGCTCGCCGACCTGCTCGCGCCCGAAGGCGTGCCGGTCGTCGCCGTGCCGATCGGCGGGACCACGCGCAGCAACATCACGCTCGTCGAAGCCGACGGGACCACGACGAAGATCAACGAGCCCGGGCCGGAGATCTCCCCCGCCGAGCTGGCCGCGCTCGAACGCCGTGCCGTCGAACTCGCCGGGCGCGCCGACTGGCTCGTGTGCTGCGGCAGCCTGCCCGCCGGCGTGCCTGACGACTTCTACGCGCGGCTCACCGGGCTGGCTCGCGAGGCCGGCGCGAAGGTCGCCGTCGACTCCTCCGGTGCGCCGCTTGCCGCCGCGTGCGCGAGCGGGCCGGACCTGCTCAAGCCGAACCTCGACGAGCTGACCGAGCTCGCCGGACGGCCGCTGCCGCTGCTCGGCGACGTCGTCGCGTTCTGCCGCGAGCTGATCTCCGGTGGCGTCGGGCGCGTGCTCGTCAGCCTCGGCGCGCGCGGCGCGGTGCTCGTCGAGGACACCGCCACGCACCACGCGCTCGGCCCGCTGGTGGCCGTGCGCAGCACCGTCGGCGCCGGAGACGCCGCACTCGCCGGATTCCTCCACGCGGGAGGAACCGGCCCCCGAGCCCTGCGCACCGCGGTCGCCTACGGCACCGCCGCGGTGACGCAGGAGGGCAGCCGCATGCCCGCCCCCGAAGACGTGCACCCCGACCAGGTGCGCGTCCTCGACGCCGACCCCACCTTCACCCTCAGCGGAGCCGCCGCATGACCACCCTGGACCTGATCACCGCCGACCTGGTCGACCTCGGCCTCGACGCCGCCGACAAGCACGCGGCCACCCGCGCGCTCGCGCAGCGGCTCGTCCACGCCGGGCGGGTGACCGACCTCGACTTGTTCCTCAAGGACGTCGCCGCGCGCGAGGAGCAGATGGCCACCGGGCTCGAGGGCGGCATCGGCATCCCGCACTGCCGCTCGGCCGCGGTCACCGCGCCGACGCTGGCGTTCGGCCGCAGCACCGGCGGCGTCGACTTCGGCGCTCCGGACGGCCCCGCCAGGCTCATCTTCCTCATCGCCGCGCCGGAAGGCGGCGGCGGCGACCACCTCAAGGTCCTGGCCGCCCTCGCCCGCCGGCTCGTCCGGGCGGAGTTCAAGCAGACCCTGCTCGAGGCCACCGACGCCGCGGCCGTCGCCGAGTACATCCGCCAGGAGGTGTCCTGATCATGAAGTTCGTCGCCATCACCGCCTGCCCCACCGGAATCGCGCACACCTACATGGCCGCCGAGTCGCTGGAGCAGGCCGCCAAGGCCAACGGCGACACGATCGTCGTCGAGACGCAGGGCTCCGCCGGGTCCGAACCGCTGTCCGAAGCCGACATCGCGAGCGCCGACGCCGTCATCTTCGCCGCCGACCTCGCCGTGCGGGGACGCGAACGGTTCGCCGGGAAGCCGATCGTCGAAGCGCCGGTCAAGGCCGCGATCAACGACGCCGCCGGATTGTTCGAACGCGCGAAGGCCGCGGCCCGCGAGCCCGTGCCCGCCCCGGCCGCCGAGCCGGAGCTGACGTCCAAGGCCGGCGTCAACGACAAGGCGGGCACCCGGTTCCGCCAGTGGCTGATGACCGGCGTCAGCTACCTCATCCCGTTCGTCGCCGCGGGCGGGCTGCTGATCGCGCTCGGGTTCGCGCTCGGCGGCTACCGGATCTCGGACGCGCCCGCGGTCACCGAGCACTTCGACGCCGGTTCGGTGGCGGGGTGGGCCGCGCTGATGTTCCAGATCGGCAGCGCCGCGTTCAAGTTCCTGGTGCCGGTGCTGGCCGGGTTCATCGCCTTCGCGATGGCCGACCGCCCGGCCATCGCGCCCGGCTTCGTGGGCGGCGCGATCGCCGTCACCGTCGGAGCCGGCTTCCTCGGCGGCCTCGTCGCCGGCCTGCTGGCCGGTGGTGTCGTGCTGGCGCTGAAGAAGATCCAGGTGCCGAAGGCGATGCGCGGCATCATGCCGGTGGTCGTCTACCCGCTGCTCGGGTCCATCGTGGTCGGTGTGCTGATGTACGTCGTGGTCGGCAAGCCGATCGCGGCGGCGACCACGGGGCTGACCCACTGGCTCAACAGCCTCAGCGGCGTCAGCGCGCTGCTGCTGGGTGCGCTGCTGGGCCTGATGATGGCGTTCGACATGGGCGGGCCGGTCAACAAGGCCGCCTACGCGTTCGCCGTCGGCGGCCTGACCACCGGTGCCACGGCGTCGCTGCAGATCATGGCCGCGGTGATGGCGGCAGGCATGGTGCCGCCGCTGGCGCTGGCGCTGGCCTCGACCGCGCGGAAGAAGCTGTTCACCGAAGCCGAACGCGAGAACGGCCGGGCGGCCTGGCTGCTCGGCGCGTCGTTCATCACCGAGGGCGCGATCCCGTTCGCCGCGGCGGACCCGTTCCGGGTGATCCCGTCGGTCATGCTGGGTTCGGCCGTCACCGGCGCGCTGTCGATGGCGTTCGGCGCGACCCTGCGTGCCCCGCACGGCGGGATCTTCGTGCTCCCGCTGATCGGCAATCCGCTGCTGTTCCTCGTCGCCCTGGTCGCGGGTACGGCCGTCGCGGCCGGCTCGGTGATCGTCCTCAAGCAGGTGCGGTTCCGGGCGGGCGAACGCTCCGCCGCCGTCACCGCCCACACCGTCAACGCGTGAAGGAGTCCACTGTGTACCGACGTCGCACGCTCGTCGCCAGCGCGGTCGGGCTGCACGCCCGCCCGGCGGGCCTGGTCGCGAAGACGGCCGCCGGTCAGCGGGCGAAGGTGAAGATCGCCAAGGTCACCGGCGGCGTCCCGGGCGACCCGGTCGACGCGGCCAGCGTCCTGGGCCTGATGACCCTGGGCGCCGGGCACGGCGACGAGGTGGAGCTGACCGCCGAGGGCGACGCGGCCCGGGAGTCGGTCGACGCACTGGCCGAGCTGATCGCCCAGGACCTGGACGCATAGGCCCAAGCGGTCAGGCCGGGCCGAGCAACGCGATCGAGGCGCGCACCGCGACTTCGGTGACGTCGCCGGCCCGGCCGCCGTCCTCCACCGTCGTCGCGATCAGTTCCCGCAGTCCGCCCAGGAGCATGATCGCCAGCTGGCGGGACGGCGGGCTGATCCCCGCGGCGCGCAGGGCCGGGGTGTCCGTCAGCTGCTGGGTCATCGCGATGAACCCCTCCATCGCGTCGCGCTGCAGGTCGCGGGCCGCGGCGCCGAGGGCCGGGACGTCGCGGATCCAGCTCAGCGTGATCGCCGGCTCGGACTCCGCGCACGCGATCCACGCTTCGATCGCCTGGCGGACCTGGGCATGCCACGGCGCGCGCGGGTCGACCGCCTCGGAGATCCGCTGGATCATCGAGCGGTTCGCGTCGGCCAGCAGGGCGATCAGGCACTCTTCCCGGCCGGCGAAGTGCTCGTAGAACGTCCGGCGGGACGTGCGGGCGCGCCGGACGATGTCCGCGACGGTCGTGTCGCGGAAGCCGGTCTCGGTGATGGACGCGGCGAGCCCGTCGAGCAGCCGCTGCCGGTGCCGGCGGGTGTCGACGTCCACGGAAGTCACGGTATACCCCTCGCTGCGGCCCGCTCTTGAACCTGGATGGTACACCGGCGTACCGTACCGACGGTACGCTCGCGTACCACCTTCCGGGAGGGTCGATGCCGACCATGACCAGCGCCGTGACGCTGCCGCCGGGGCCGACGGCACCGCGCGCCGTCCAAGGCGCCTACGCACTGACGCAGCCCCTGCGCGGCCTGCGCCGCCTGCGCGACCGCTACGGGGACGCCTTCACGGTGAACGTGCCGATCTTCGGCAACGCCGTCGTGATCAGCGATCCCGCCGAGATCAAGCAGCTGTTCACGTCCGGGCCCGAGCTGGTCGACAACCTGGAGGTCAACCTCGGCCGGGTGCTCGGGCCGCGGTCGCTGTTCGCCTTGTCCGGCGAGGAGCACAAGCGGCAGCGCAAGCTCCTGGTCCCGCCGTTCCACGGCCGCCGGCTGGCCGCCTACGAGAAGATCGTGGAAGCGGAGGCCGTGCGCGAGTTCGCGAGCTGGCCGGAAGAGCGCCCGTTCGCGACGCTGCCGTCGATGATGCGGATCACGCTCAACGCCATCCTCCGCGCGGTGTTCGGCGCCGAAGGGGCCGAGTTCGCCGAGCTGCGCGAGCTCCTGCCGCCGTTCGTCACCCTCGGGTCCCGCCTCGCCGTGCTGCCGATCCCGAAGAAGGGCCGCTTCAACCCGTGGCGCCGCTTCGAAGCAATGCGCCGCGAGTACGACGCGATCGTCGGCCGGCTGATCGCGAAAGCCCGTCCGGACGGCGACGACGTCCTGTCGATGATGCTGCAGACCCGCTACGACGACGGATCGCGGCTGACCCGCGAGGAGATCTCCGACCAGCTCCTCACCCTGCTCACCGCCGGTCACGAAACCACCGCGACGACGCTGGCCTGGGCCGTCGAACGCCTGCGCCGCCACCCCGCGCTGCTGGCTGAACTGCAAGGCGACGACGGCACGCTCCTCGACGCCACGATCCTCGAGGTCCAGCGCACCCGCCCGGTCATCGACCTCACCGCCCGCCAGGTCAGGCAGGACGGCTTCCGGCTGGGTCGCTGGACGCTGCCGAAGGGGTACGCGGTACTCGTCAGCATCGCGCTGATCCACGACGACGACGCCGTCTTCCCGCACGCGGCCACCTTCGACCCGCACCGCTTCGCCGGCGCGCGCCCGGACCTCTACCAGTGGATCCCGTTCGGCGGCGGCACCCGCCGCTGCCTCGGCGCCGCCTTCGCGACCATGGAGATGACGGTCGTGCTGCGGACGCTCCTGCGGGAGTTCACCCTCGTCCCGGCCGCCGAGCCGGGCGAACGCTGGCATTCGCGGGGCGTGGCCTACGCCCCGGCCAAGGGCGGCCGCGCTGTCGTGCGCCGCCGGACCACCGGAGGAGCGCAGTGACCGAAGAGATCGCCGACGTCGGCCGCGGAATTTCCCTGGCGTACGAACGGATCGGGGACCGCGGCGCCGAGCCGCTGGTCCTCGTCGCCGGACTGGGCCAGCAGCTGCACAGCTGGCCGGACGCCTTCTGCGCGCAGCTGGCCGAGCGCGGCTTCGAGGTCATCCGGTTCGACAACCGCGACGCCGGGCGCTCGACACACCCGCGCTTCCGGCCGCCGAGCCTCTTCGGCATGCTCGCCGGCCGGTTCCCGCCGCAGCAGTACGACCTGAAGGACATGGCCGCCGACACCGCGGGCCTGCTCGACGCCCTGGCGCTGGAACGCGTCCACATCGCGGGCGTGTCGATGGGCGGGATGATCTCCCAGACCGTCGCGGCGCTGTACCCGGACCGGGTCCGGACCCTGACGTCGATCATGTCGACGACCGGGTCGCGGCTGATCGGCCGTCCCGCGCTCTCGACGTGGCGGCTGATGGGCGCGAAACCGCCGAGCACGCGCGAAGAGGCGGTCGCAAGCGCGGTCCGGATGTTCCGGCACATCGGCTCGCACGGCTACCCGTTCGACGAGGCCTGGGTGCGCGAGACGGCCGGCAAGGGCTGGGACCGCGACCCGACGGCCGGCGGCGTGGGCCGCCAGCTCGCCGCGATCCTCAAGTCCGGCAACCGGACCGCCCTGCTGCGGCGGATCACCGCGCCGACGCTGGTGATCCACGGCGACCGCGACCGGATGGTCCACCCGACCGGCGGCGCCGCCACCGCCCGCGCCATCCCCGGCGCCCGGCTCGAAACCGTCCGCGGCATGGGCCACGACCTGCCCGAAGGAGCCTGGCCCACGATCCTCGGCCTCATCGGCGAACACGCGAGGAGCAGCGATGTCACGGCCCCGTAGTGCCGATCCGGCCGGAAGCGGGCGGAAACGGTCCGCAGCCGATCGGCTCGGGGCGGCGGTTTCCGCCGTGACCGCCGCCGGACCGGCGCCCAGGCGGCACAGCATCACCGGCCGCCCGGTGGTGATCACCGGCGCGGCGTCCGGCATCGGCCGGGCACTGGCCACCCGGCTGTCCCGGCTCGGCTCCCCGGTCGCGCTCGCCGACGTCGACGAAGACGGGCTGAAGGCCACGGCGGCCGCGCTGCCCGGCCGCGTGCTGACGCGGGTGCTCGACGTCCGCGACGCGCGGGACCAGCGCCGGTTCGCCGGCGAGGTCCGCGAATGGCTCCCGGCTCCGCTGGCCGCGGTGTTCAACAACGCCGGTGTCGCGCTCACCTCCACCGTCCTCGACGCGGTACCCGAGGACGACGACTGGCTGCACGACATCGACTTCCGCGGCGTCGTGCACGGGACGCGCGCGTTCCTGCCGATCCTCGTCGAGCAGGGCGAAGGCGCGATCGTGAACACCTCCAGCGTGTTCGGCCTGCTCGGCATGCCGTACCAGAGCGCGTACTGCGCGGCGAAGTTCGCCGTCCGCGGGTTCACCGAGTCCCTGCGCCAGGAGCTGCGCGGGACGGCGGTCCGCGCGGTCACCGTGCACCCGGGCGGCGTCACGACGAACATCGCGCGCAACGCCCGGATGCGCCGGGACCCCGAAGGGCTGGGCCGCACGCGCGAAGAGATGGCGGCGCGGTTCGAGGCCATGACCATGACCTCGCCGGAGAAGGCGGCGGCGATCATCCACGCCGGCGTCGACCGCGGCAAGGCCCGCATCCTCGTCGGTCCCGACGCCTACCTGTTCGACGCGCTCGCCCGCATCACCCCCACCCATTACCACGCCGTGCTTTCGCGCGTCATGAAACGCCCGCGGCGAACGGAGGCTGCCCTGCCATGACCGAGCACGTCGACGTGCTGATCGTCGGCGCCGGGTTGTCCGGCGTCGGCGCGGCGCACCACCTGCGGACCGCCTTCCCGCGCAAGACGTACACGATCCTCGAGGCCCGGGACGCGATCGGCGGCACCTGGGACCTCTTCCGCTACCCGGGCGTCCGGTCCGACTCGGACATGCAGACCCTCGGCTACCGGTTCCGGCCGTGGACCGACGCGAAGGCCATCGCGGACGGACCGTCGATCCTGCGGTACGTCCGCGACACCGCCGCCGAGGCGGGGATCGACCGGCACATCCGCTTCGGGCACAAGGTCGTCCGCGCGTCCTGGTCCACAGTGGACGCATTGTGGACGGTCGAGGCCGTGCACGACGGCGAGCCCGTGCGGCTCACGGCGAAGTTCCTCTACCTCTGCAGCGGCTACTACGACTACGAATCCGGCCACACGCCGGAGTTCCCGGGCATCGGGAACTTCCGCGGGACCGTCGTGCACCCGCAGCACTGGCCCGAAGACCTCGACTACACCGGCAAGAAGGTCGTCGTGATCGGCAGCGGGGCGACGGCGGTGACGCTCGTGCCGGCGATGACCGACCGCGCCGAGCACGTCACGATGCTGCAGCGCTCCCCCACGTACATCCTTTCGCTGCCTTCGGAAGACGCGCTGGCCAACCGGCTGCGCGGCCTGCTCGGCCCGCGGCTGGCGTACCCGCTCGCGCGCTGGAAGAACGTCGCGGTCAGCACGCTGATCTACCAGCTGAGCCGTCGGCGGCCGGGAGTGGTGAAGGCGCTGATCCGCAAGGCCGCGCTGAAGCAGCTGCCGCCCGGGTACGCCGTGGACACCCACTTCAAGCCGCGGTACCAGCCGTGGGACCAGCGGCTGTGCCTGGTGCCGGACGGCGACCTGTTCCGCGCGATCCGCCGCGGCCACGCCTCGGTCGTCACCGACCGGATCGCCACCTTCACCGAGACCGGGATCCGGCTGGCATCGGGGGAAGAGCTGGCGGCCGACGTCGTCGTCACCGCCACCGGGCTGCGCCTGCTGGCCTTCGGCGGCATCGGCCTGGCCGTCGACGGCGAGCCGGTCAAGCTGCCGGAAACCATGGCGTACAAGGGGATGATGCTCAGCGGCGTGCCGAACTTCGCGTTCACCATCGGGTACACGAACGCGTCGTGGACGCTCAAGGCCGACCTCGTCGCCGAGTACGTCGTCCGGCTGCTGCGCCACCTCGACCGGCACGGCTACGACCAGTGCGTGCCGGTCAACGACGACCCGGCGGTCACCGAGCGGCCGCTGCTGGACTTCGACGCCGGGTACGTGCGGCGGTCGATCGACGAGTTCCCCAAGGCCGGTTCGCGGGCGCCGTGGCAGCTGGGCATGAGCTACGCGCACGACCTGGTCAAGCTCCGGCACGGCCGGATCGACGACGGCGCGCTGCGCTTCTCGCGGCGGACGGCGGCAGCGGGCAGACTGAGCGCATGACCCTCGCCACCGCGCCCGCCCGGAGCCGCTGACATGCACTCCGCGGGACTCGTGCTGCACCCCCGCCGCGACTCCGCGGCCGCCGTCGAAGCCGTGCTCGGCTGGGCGGGCCACCGGAACATCGAGATCCTCGGCATCGCCGACGAGATCGTGCGGCTGAACTGCGCCGCGGTGGCGGTGACGCCCGAGGAGCTGGGCCGCCGGTCCGACCTGGTGGTCAGCCTCGGCGGCGACGGCACGATGCTGCGGGCCATGCGGCTGGCCGACGGGCAGCGCGCGCCGGTGCTCGGGGTGAACCTCGGCAAGCTCGGCTTCCTGGCCGAGGTCGACGTCCCGGACCTGCCCGGCGCGCTCTCGGCCATCGACGACCACCAGTTCACCGTCGAGCCGCGGCTGGCCGTCGACGCCGTGCTCGCGGGACGGCGGATCACCGCGTTCAACGACATCGCGGTGGTGCGCGTCCCGGGCGAGGGCAGCGCGGTCGTCGCGGTCCGCGTCGGCGGCCAGCCGTTCGTGAGCTACTCGGCGGACGCGGTGGTCGTGGCCACGCCGACCGGCTCGACGGCGTACAGCTTCTCGGCGGGCGGCCCGATCACCAGCCCGTCGGTGGAGGCGCTGCTGGTCACGCCCGCGGCCCCGCACTCGGCGTACAGCCGGGGCGTGGTGCTCTCGGTGCACGACGAGGTGACGCTCGAGCTGCTGCCGGCCAGCGGCAGGCTCGCGGTCGAGGTCGACGGGCAGGTGGCGGGGTACGTCGTCGCCGGCGACCGGCTCGACCTGCGCGCCCGGCCCAGCGCCGCGCGCGTCGTGCGCCTCGGGCGGACCACGTTCTTCCAGCGGGCGCGGCGCAAGCTGCGGCTGACCGACTCGGCGGAGATCCCGCAGGACGGCGACCACTAGTGGTCCAGGTCACATCTCGGGCGTGTCGCGCACTGGTCACGGAAAGGTCACGGGTAGCGTCCGCGGCTGCGCCTGAACCAGCCGAGCCGTCCGGGAGTGTCCCTCTTCATGCTGCTGCCCGCCCCTGCCCGTCCCCACCTGTGCGCCCGCCTGCTCGTGCCCGGCGCGCTGACCGCGCTGGCCGGCGCCGTCGTGCTGCTGGCCGTGCTGCACCTCGACCGGCGGCTGGCCCCGCTCGACCCGGTGAGCACGATGCTCAGCGACTACGCGCTCAGCCCGGGCCGGTGGCTGTGGGCCGGGGCGCTGATCCTGACCAGCACGGGCTCGGCGCTGCTGCTGGTCGCGCTGCGGCGCCGCGGGCTGCTGGCCAACCCGGCACTGGTCGCGGGGAAGGCGTTGTGGTGCGTGAGCCTCGTGGCGGTCGCGATCTTCGCGAAAGACCCGCAGGGCGGGGCGATCACCGCGACGGGCAAGATCCACCTCTACGCGTCGGCGGTCACGTGCCTGAGCCTGCCGGTGGTCGGCTGGGCGCTGGGCCGGCGCCACCGCGACGACCCGCGCTGGCGCCGGTCGGCCACCTGGTCCCGGCGGCTGGCGCTGGCGGCGATCCCGTTCTACCTGCCGTTCATCGTCCCGTTCGCGGCGAACGTCGTGTTCGGCGACCATCTCCCGACGGTCGCGACCGGCCTGGTCGAGCGGCTGATGATGGTGCTGGAGATCGCGCTGCTGGCCGTGCTCGGCCACTGGGCCCACCGCGCGACCCGCACCGGCGCCGCGCTGCGAACCTGACCGGACCGCCCCGCCCGGGTCACGGCTGGTCGCGGGTGCGGTGCAGGAGCCAGTCGCGGGTGGTGCGGATCAGCGCGTAGCGCACCGGCTCGGCGCGGCCGTGCAGGGTGAACAGGATCCGCTTGGCCGTCCGGTCGTGCTCTTCCCACCAGCCCGTGTCCGCGATCTTCTTCGACTCGTCCTCGTAGGCGAGGTGCTCGAGCGCGTGGTCCGGGACGGCGACCGCGAGCCGGTCGGCTCCCGGGTCCGGCGGGAGGCCGCGCGGCACCGCCCACGACCGCAGCACGCCGTCCTCCTCCAGGCGGAGGTCGAAGTGGTGCCGCGGGCGCCAGTGCTCGTGCAGCACGAACGCCGGTCGATCGCTCACGCCACCACGATGCCAGATCCGCCCCCCGGGTACCTTGGGCGTGCGCACGGGCGCCGAACGAGGGAGGCCGGGTGAGCGTGCTGCCGGTCGCGGCCGCGGTGGCCCTCGTCGTGTTCGCCGTGCGGCTGGCCCGCGAGCCGCGGCGGCTCGGCAACGCCGTCTGGCTCGGCGTGGCGCTCCTGCTGAGCGCGTTGTGGCTGCTGCGCGCGGCGCTGCACCTGGATTGGCTGACACCGGTGCTGCCGGTGCTGCTCGGGACCGCCGCGGTGCTGGTCACGCTGGTGCTGCCGGCCGCGTTGCTGGTCAACGGCGTCCTGATGTGGCGGCGGGAAGGCCGCAGCCCCGGCAACCTGCTGTCCCTCGGCCTCGGCGCCGCCTTGATCGCCCTGGAGGTCCTGTTCTTCGTGCCGCTGGGCCGGTGGGGCTCGGCGCTGGTGGCCGCGGCGGCGGCGCTCGCCTGCTGCTTCGGGTTCGTGTTCCTGTCACTGCTGGTCTATTCCGTGGTGTACAGCCGGATCGGCCGCCGCGGCGGGTTCGACGCGATCATCGTGCTCGGCTGCGGCCTCGACGGCGACCGCGTGCCGCCGCTGCTCGCCGCGCGTCTCGAGCGCGCGATCCGGCTCTCCGAACGGGAACCCGAGCCGCCGGTGCTGGTCGTCTCCGGCGGCCGGGGTGCCGGCGAAACGGTCAGCGAGGCCGACGCGATGCACGCCTACCTGCGGGAACGCGGAATCCCGGCCCACCGGATCCGGCGCGAGGACCGGGCCACGACGACCGAGGAGAACCTGCGCTTCTCGGCCGCGCTCCTGCCCGGCGACGCCCGCCGGGTGGTGGCGGTGACCAGCAATTACCACGTGTTCCGGGCGGCGGTCGAATGCCGGCGGCTGCACCTGCCGTTCCACGCCACCGGCTCGCCGACCGCGCGGTACTTCCTGCCCAGCGCCCTGCTGCGCGAGTTCGCCGCGCTGCTCCTGCACTACCGCCGCACGACGATCGCGGCCGGCGTGCTCGTCGCGGGCACGGTGCTGCTCCTGACGCTGCTCTCCTGAGCGGACCGCTCGACCGCCGAGAGCAGGGCCCGCAACGCGGCCATCTCGGCGGCCAGCGCCCGCCGGCCCGCCGCGCTGATGGTGATCCACGTCCGGGGACGCTTGCCCTCGTAGCCCTTCTCGACGTCGATCAGCCCGGCCTCCTGCAGGATCGTGACGTGCCGGGACAGGTTCCCGGCCGTCATGTCCAGCGTGCGGCGCAGGTACCCGAAGTCCACCTTCCCGGCTTCGGCGGCGATGGTGAGGATGCCGAGCCGGTGCCGCTGGTGCACCGTTTCGTCCAGGGCCGCCGCGGGATGCTCGCTCACGCGCGGGCCCGCCACTCGTGCCACGCCGCGAAGCCGCCGCCCGCGAGCAGGATCAGCCCTGGCAGCAATGTGTTCTCCAACGCCGTTGCCGCTTCGCCTTCGAAGCGCGTGAAGACGCCGAGGTGGAAGAACAGGCCGCCCATCAGCTTCAGGTTGGCGACCAGCGCGGCCGCCGCGAACAGTCCGCTGACCACGCCGAGCACGCGGCTGCGTTCCAGCCAGGCGAGCCCGATCAGGCCGAGCGCGACCGTCACGAGCGGCGCGTACGGCGCCGGGGCGAACCGCAGGTCGAGCATGGCCAGCCCGACGAACCCCGACACCGTCGCCCCGGCCGTGGCGGCGCGGCCGAGTTTCGCCCGCAGCGCCAGGAACGAGCCGAGCGCGAAGACCGCCCCGGCCAGTACCGGGATCGTGAAGGACGCCTGGGTGTACGGCGACCGCGCCGACCGGTAGGCGAACGACTCGACGACCGGCACCCCGAACGAGATCGCGAGCACGCCCAGCACGCCGACGGCGAGGTAGCCGCGGATCGGCGTCCGCACGCCACGGCGACGCCCGCGGTGCACGTACCAGGCCGCCGTCGCCAGGAACCCGCCGACGACCGCGACCAGCCAGTAGAGCTGCAGCGGTGTGCCGAACCACACGCCCGCGACGCCGAACCGCGGCGGCGCGCCACCGGCCCACAGTGGCGCGAGCAGCACCAGCACGCCGAACAGGAACAGCGGCGGGACGTAGGCGTGCCGGTCCGCCCGGGTGCGCGCCCGCAGCCGCGTCATCTCGTCGAGCAGGTCGGCCGCCGGGATGTCGCTCATCGAACCCCCAGATCCGAAACTGGTTTATTTGGCAAACAAGATCTGGAAGTGAACCTATCGTACGGCCGGGCCGGCGCGGAAGCGGGTCTGCGATCATGGCGCCGTGAAGCCACGCCGCTGGAACCCGGACGCCGTCGCACCTCCTCTCGGGCGCTACAGCCACGTCGCCGAAGTGCCGGCCGGGCACCGGCTCGTCTTCCTCGCCGGCCAGCTCGGCGTGCGGCCGGACGGCAGCCTCGCCGGGCCGGACGCCGAGGCTCAGGCGCGGCAGATCTTCGCCAACGTCGAGGCGCTCCTCGCCGCGCAGGGCGCCGGCCCCGCCAACCTCGTCAAGCTGCTGGCGCTGGTCGCGAGCCCGGACGAGCTCGCCGGGTACCGCACCGCGCTCACCGATGTCTTCGCGAAGTGGTTCCCCGACGGCGACTTCCCGGCGCAGACGCTCGCCGTCGTGGCGGGCTTGGCGGCCCCGGAGTACGTCGTCGAGGTCGAAGCGATCGCCGCCGTATAGGCCGTTATACAGCCTTAGTCGTTCTTGTCGTCGTAGGAGGTCCAGCCGCCGTGGCCTTCGGCGGCGGCCACGTCGGCGTCGGCGGTCGCGGCGTGGGTCATGGCCGCGACCGTGCGCTCCAGGCCCTGCTGCACCTCGTCGCCGCCGGCCTCGCGGACGCTGTGCAGGGTCACGGTGATCTCCGAGGACGCCGGGCCGTTCTCGGCGATCCGCAGCTCGCCGTGGTAGTCGTCGGGGCCTTCGGCGCCCCACGACAGCGAGCGGTTCGCCGGGTCGGTGTGCAGCCACGCCTCCCCCGCGACGCGCTGACCGTGGACCTCCGCTTCGACGTGCACGCTGTCGCCGCCTTTCGGCTCGGCGACCTTCATCTCCGGGAAGTACCGCGGCAGGTTCTCCGGGTGGCTCAGGAACGCGAACAGCTCGTCGGCGGGGACGTCGGCGGTCGCGGTGTGCCGGTACTCGGTCATGGTCGGCTCCTCGTCAGCGTGATTCGGGCGCGGTTACCCCGCGGCCGGTGCATTAAAAGAGCGGGCGCGGGGAATCCGGGAAGCATGACGACCACCGAACCCGGGACCCGGGTGCCGAGGCGGGGCCCCGCCCCCGTCCAGGGCATGGGCATGCTCATCGGCCTGCTGTTCCTCGTGCTCGCCGCGCTGGAGCTGATGTCGGGGGTCACCACCGGCGGCGGTCCGCGCGAGCTGTTCGGCGTGGTCGCCGTCTCCGGGGTGTGGGCGCTGGTGCACCTGCTGACCGGGGCGTTGGCGGTGTTCTGCACCCGGTCGTCGCGCTGGGCCGCCTGGTTCCTGGTCGTCGCCGGCGCCGGCTACGCGCTGATCGGCCTCGCGGGACTGCTGCCGCTGCCCCGGCCGGTCACCGACGTGCTGCCGATGAACACCGCGGGTGTGTGCCTCGCGCTGGCCTTCGGCACGGCGATGCTCATCCTGGGAGCGGGCTGGCTCCGGCGCGGGCCGGCCCGGCGCCGCTGAGGGACGTCGCCGGTGCGCGGGAAGCGCACCCGCACCTCCGTGACCAGCAGAACAACCCCGGCCGTGATTAGCAAACAGCAAGACCACGGCGCCAGTCGCAGGCCCACCGGCTTCCTTCCGCGCCCCGCCGGCTTCCTGGCACGCTGACGCCATGAGCTACGACGTGCAGACGATCCGCAAGCACTTCCCCGCCCTCGCCGCCGGAGCCGCCCACTTCGACGGGCCCGGCGGCTCGCAGGTTCCCGACGTGGTCGGCGAGGCGGTGGCCGGGACGCTGTGCGCCGCGATCGCCAACCGCGGGGTCGTGACCGCCGCCGAGCGGCGGGCGGGCACGGTGGTCGCCGAGGCCCGGCAGGCCGTCGCCGACCTGCTGGCCGCCGATGCGGACGGCGTCGTCTTCGGGCGGAGCATGACGCAGCTGACGTACGACTTCTCGCGCACGCTCGCCAAGACCTGGGGCGCGGGCGACGAGGTCGTCGTCACCCGGCTCGACCACGACGCGAACATCCGGCCGTGGGTGCAGGCCGCCGCGGCCGCCGGTGCGACCGTGCGCTGGGCTTCGTTCGACCCGGCCACCGGGGTGCTGACGCCGTCCGACGTCACCGGGCTGCTGTCGCCGCGGACCCGGCTGGTCGCGGTCACGGCGGCGTCGAACCTGCTGGGAACCCGGCCGGACGTCCCGGCGATCGCGGCCGCGGTGCACGACGCCGGCGCGCTGCTGTACGTCGACGGTGTGCACCTCACCCCGCACGCCGCGGTCGACGTCACGGCGCTGGGAGCCGACTTCTACGCGTGCTCGCCGTACAAGTTCCTGGGACCGCACCTCGGGCTGGTCGCCGCCGCGCCCGCGCTGCTGGAGACGCTGCGCCCGGACAAGCTGCTGCCCTCGACCGACGCGGTCCCGGAACGCTTCGAGCTGGGCACGCTCCCGTACGAGCTGCTGGCCGGGACGACCGCGGCGATCGACTTCCTCGCCGGTCTCGTGCCCGGCTCGGGTTCGCGCCGCTCGCGTCTGCGGGGTTCGCTGACGGCGCTGGCCGAGCACGAAGACGCGCTGCTGGCCCGGCTCGACGCGGGCTTGGCGGCGCTGCCCGGCGTGACCCGGTACGGCGCGCCCGACCGGCACCGGACCCCGACGGTACTGTTCTCCGTCGACGGCGTCGCGTCGCAGGCGGTGTACGAGCACCTCGGGACGCTGGGGGTGAACGCGCCGGCGGGCAGCTTCTACGCGATCGAGTGCTCGCGGCACCTGGGCCTCGGCGACACGGGCGCGGTGCGGGCGGGCATCGCGCCCTACACGACGGAAGCCGACGTGGACCGGCTGCTCGCGGGCGTCGCGTCGGTCGTGAGCGGGAAACAGGGTTAGCACCCCTGCTTCCCGCTCACGACGGTTACGGCACCGGCGCGTAGCCCGACGGCCGGGCGGTGAACGTGCCGCAGCCCCGGGTCCGGCTCCGCAACCGGGTGGCGTAGCCGAACAGCTCCGCCACCGGCACCGTCGCCGTCACCACCGCGGTGCCCGCCCGGACCGCCGAACCCGTCACCCGGCCGCGCCGGGCGGCCAGGTCACCGAGCACGCCGCCGACCACGTCGCCGGGTACCGTCACGGCCACCTCGGCCACCGGTTCGAGCAGCCGCAGCTCGCACGCGCGCAGTGCCTCGCGCAGGCCGAGCCGTCCCGCCGTCCGGAACGCCAGATCCGACGAGTCCTTCGGGTGCGTGGCGCCGTCGGTGAGCACCACCCGCAGGCCCGTCACCGGGTACCCGCCGAGCGGTCCTTCGGCCAGGGCGTCCCGGCAGCCGGCTTCGACCGCGCGGACGTACTCGCGCGGCACCCGGCCGCCGGCGATCGCCGAGGCGAACTCGAAACCCTCCGCGGACGGCGAGACGTCGAGGACCACGTGCGCGAACTGGCCCGCGCCGCCGTCCTGCTTGACGTGCCGGTAGACCAGCCCGGACACGCCGCGCACGACGGTCTCGCGGTGGGCGACCGACGGACGGCCGGCGGCGACGTCGAGGCCACGCTCGCGCAGCTTCTCCACCGCCACCTCCAGGTGCAGCTCGCCGAGACCGGACAGCACCGTCTGCCCGGTCTCCGGGTCGGTGCGCACGACCAGCGAGGGGTCTTCCTCGGTCAGCCGCGCCAGCGCCGGCGTCAGCCGGTCGCCGTCGCCCGCCCGGCGCGCCTCGACGGCCACCGAGACCACCGGGTCGGCCGTCACCGGCGGCTCCAGCAGCACCTCCGCGCCGGGGGCGCAGAGCGTCGCGCCGACCCGCGCCGCCTTCGGCCCGGCCACCGCGACGATGTCGCCGGCCACCGCACTGTCCACTTCGGAGTACCGGTCGGCCTGCACGCGCAGGACGCGCGCGATGCGCTCGGTGCGGCCCGCGTCCGACACCTGGTCCCCCTTCCGCAGCGTTCCCGAGTACACGCGCAGGTACGTCAGCCGTCCCGTGGCCGTCGCGACGACCTTGAACACCAGCGCGGCCACCGGCGCCGCCGGGTCGGCGGGCCGGTCGGGGCGCACCGGCGGCACGTCCGCCGGCGACGGCAGGTAGGCCACGACGGCGTCGAGCAGCTCCGTGATCCCGCGGTCGCGGTAGGCCGCGCCGCACAGCACGACGAGCCCGTCGCCGCTGAGCGTCAGCTCCCGCAACGCCTTCTCCAGCGTCTCCGCCGAGACGGTCCCGGTGGCGCAGAACTCCTCCAGCGCGAGCGGATGCAGCTCGGCGACGGCCTCTTCGAGCACGCGACGCCGTCGCCGCGCCTCGGCCAGGACGTCGTCCGGCACCTGGTCCAGGCGGAGCAGGTCGACGACACCGGTGAAGGCGCTTTCCCGCCCGATCGGCAGCTGCACCACCAGCGGTGCCGGGTGCAGCCGCGCGCGGATCGACGCGACGGCCGCGTCCAGGTCGGCACCCGCGCGGTCGAGCTTGTTGACGAAGGCGATGCGCGGGACGCCGTGCCGGTCGGCCTGGCGCCAGACGGTCTCGCTCTGCGGTTCGACGCCCGCGACGGCGTCGAACACGGCGATCGCGCCGTCGAGGACCCGCAGCGACCGCTCGACCTCGGCGGTGAAGTCGACGTGGCCGGGCGTGTCGATGAGGGTGAGCCGGTGGCCGGCCCACGTGCAGCCGACGGCCGCGGCGAAGATGGTGATGCCGCGGTCGCGTTCCTGCGGGTCGAAGTCGGTGACGGTGGTGCCGTCGTGGACCTCGCCCTGTTTGTGGGTCACTCCGGCGAGGTGGAGGACCCGTTCGGTGACGGTGGTCTTGCCCGCGTCGACGTGGGCGAGGATGCCGAGGTTGCGGACGGTGGTCAGGTCGTGGGTACGCACGGTGCGGTCCTTGGAGGAAGATCCGGGCAGGACAGCGCGATTCGCCGTGCCGGTCACTCCACAGTGGAGCGCGTCACGGCGTCCGGTGCGAGCCGCGCGGCAGGCACCGGGAAGGCGGAGACACGAGGATCACCTCGGACCGCGGCCGGGAAGCGGCAGGGACGTGGTGACGCACGGCCGGCTCCCCTCGTTCGACGCGGCGGTGTGGGTTCCGGCGCAGCGTAGCGGCGCCCGCGCCGGCGGCCAACCGCTTTTCCCGGGGACGCCGGCCTGTCACGCGGGCGGCGCGACCACCCGGAGCTGGAGCATCGCCGCGAAGCGGGCTTCCGGGTCGGTCATGTCGAAGCCGCCGACCTCCGCGAGCCGGCGCAGGCGGTACCGGAACGTGTTGGGGTGCACGTGGACCGCGGCCGAGGCGGCGATGACGTCGCCGAAGGCGTCGAGCCACGCCCGGAGCGTCTCGACGAGGTGCGCGTGGTGCTGTTCGTCGTACTCGAGCAGCCGCGCGACCGGCCCGGTCGGGCGGTCGCCGCGCGCGGCGACCAGGTCCTGCAGTTCCAGCAGCAGCGCCTCGACGTGCACGTCGGCCAGCAGCGCGACCCGGCGGCCCGCGCCGCTGCCCGAGCGCAGCACCCGCAGCGCGCGGTCCGCGCTCGCCCGCGCCTCCGGCAGCTCGGCCGCGCTGCGCGCCACCGGCCCGATGCCGACGACCGCCCGCACGCGGTCGCCCACCCGGTCCAGGAAGTCCTTCGCGATCCGCAGTGCCCGCCGTTCGCCGTCGGCGTCGCGGGTCACCGGGACCAGCCCGTACGCCGTGTCGCCGACCAGCGCCGCGGCGCACCGCGGGTGCACCGCGCTCAGGTGCATGGCCAGGCCGTCGGCCAGCCGCTGCCGCTCGGTGGCCAGCTCGGCGTCGGCGGCGCCGTTCTCCAGCACCGCCAGCGCCAGCACGACGACCGGCTGGTCGGCCAGGCCCAGCCTGCTCAGCGCCTCCCGCGCCGCGGCTCCGCCTTCCAGCGCCGTGCTCAGCAGGTCCGCGCGCAGCCGGCGTTCGACGTCGGCTCCGGCCCGGACGCGCAGCAGGTGCAGCGCGACCAGGCGCGCCGCGTCGCGCAGCGCCTGCGTCCGGTCCGGCGTCAGCGGTTCGCGCACCGCCGCCCAGATCGAGCCGAGGATCTCGTCGCCCGCGCGGACCGCGACGGCGACCCGCGGGATCATGAACCCGTCGGGGCTCTCCGGCGGCCGGTCGACGTACACCGGCCGGTCGGTGCGGTACAGCTCGCGGAACACCCCGCGGTCGGCCAGCATCCGGGCGAACCGCTCGGGCACCTGCCGCCCGAGGATGGTCTCCACGCGCGACGGGTCGGCTTCGTCCTGCCGTCCCGAGAACGCCAGCACCCGCGACCGGCGGTCCTCGATCGTCACCGGCGCGTCGATCAGCGCCCCGATCGCGTTGGCCACGGCGAACAGGTCACCCGACGGCAGCCCGGCGAGGGTCTCGGGGCCGGCGTCGCCGACGTCGCCTTCGGCGAGCAGTGACCGCAGCATCGCCGCGAGCTGTGCCCACGACGCGCCGCGGGCCAGGCTCAGCAGCGCGACGCCGGTCTCCTCGACGGCGGCGGAGATCGCCTCGGTCACCGTGACCGGCGCGCGCAGCACGAGCCCGGCCGCGTCGTGCCGGGCCAGCGTCCGCAGCTGCCGGACCACCTCGTCCGGTTCCGCGAGGCCGACGCCGAGCACCAGGGCGTGCTGGGGCAGCGCGGGCTCGTCGAGCGGGTCGTGGATGGCGACGCCGCCGATGCCGCCGGGCCGGTCGCCGTCCCCGAGCACGAGGTCCAGGAGGGTGCCGCCCAGGTCGTCGAGGACGCGGCCGAGGCTGGCGTGCGGGCGCAGGTTCACCGAAACGAGCACCTCCCGAAGCTAGGCGCGACACCGTCAGCCTAGTTCGTCGGAGGGCACGAAATCAGCCTCCGTTTTCGTCCACCCGGACCAAGGGGCTACGTCGTCAGCTTCGCCGCCACGTTGTAGGCCTCGACCAGCAGCCGGGCGCCCGGCACGCGCCGCCGTGGCTCGACGCGGACCGTGCGGCTCTCCCCCGGCAGCAGCCAGAAGTAGTTGTCGCCGTAGCGGGTGGGCAGCACGCGGTCGGCACCGTTGCGTTCCCGCAGCGACAGCCGGATCATCGCGGCGACCGTCGAGCCCTCGTTGCGGACGGTCGCGGTGTAGGCGTCGCCGTCGGGCCGCAGCGTCGTGGCCAGGCGGGCGCCCGGGAGCTGGTTGAGCGCGCGCATGGCGGTGTCGGTGCGGTAACGCCAGTACGTGTTCTCCGACAGCACCGCGCCGCTCGCGTCGGTCAGGGTGAGCCGCAGCAGGTGCAGGTCCGGCTGGCCGGCTTCGAACGGCACCGGGAAGGCGTCCGCGGCCACGTTCGCGGCGACGTCCACCTGCTGCCGGCGCGGCTGCCCGAGACTCGCGCCGTCGAGGCCGTGGAGCCGCGCCGTCACGGTCGCCCCGGTCAGCGCGTCCGGCGTGTGGTTCACGACGCGGACCTGCCAGGTGGTCAGGTCGGCCTGGACGTGCCGGGCCTCGCAGCCCTTGCGCGCGCCGTAGTAGCTGCCGTTGACGTCGAGGTCGTAGTCGTAGGTCTGCCAGACCGTGCTGTGCCACGCCGGGTGCGACATCCACAGCAGCACGCCCGTGGCGTCGTTCCACAGCTTCGCGTTCCACGCCTCGAAGATCGCGCGCATGCTCTCGTAGTTGACGAACTGCGCCTTGCGGCAGAACTCCGCGAGGCTCGTCGAGGGCGCCAGCCGCGCGTCGATCGCCGCGAGGTAGCTCTGCGGTGACTGGTTGCCGGCGGTGGACCAGTCGTGCAGGAACCACGGCGCGCCGATCGGCCAGCCCGGGTCGCCGGAGCCGACCAGGTTGCGCATGCTCTCGACGACCGACACCGTCGGGAGCCCGATTTCGCTCCAGAACCCGTACTTCCCGCCGGTCGCCTCGCCGGTGAAGTACCGCTTCGGGTCCTGCCAGAAGTAGGGTCCGTCGCCGGTGATCACGCCGCCGGCGGAGTTGCCCTGGTAGAGCAGGTCGGTGTTGGCCGTGACGATCTCGCGCAGCGCGTTGTCGATCACCGACGGCGGGGTGCCTTCGTTGCAGCCGAACCAGACCGTCGCGCACGCGTGGTGCCGGTAGCGCAGCACGGTGTCCTTCGCCTGCGCCAGGAAGATGTCGTGGTTGGCCGGGTCGGTCGACCAGCCGTCCCAGAACTCGTTCCACAGCAGGATGCCGTACTTGTCGCAGGCGTCGAACAGCTCCTGCCGGTACGACGAGCCGACCCAGTTGCGGATCAGGGTGAAGTTCATGTCGCGGTGCATGGCGACGACGGCGTCGGCCCGCTCGGCCGGCATCCGGCGCAGCAGCTCGTCCCAGCCCCAGCTGCCGCCGCGGGCGAAGACCTTGACGCCGTTGACCAGCAGCGTCAGCGGCTTGGCGTTGTTGTCGACGGACGCGGCGCCGGTCCAGGTGTCACCGTCCTGCGACACCTGGATCTCGAACGTCGCCGCGTAGGCGGTCTCCCAGGTCAGCACGACGCGGTCGAACGCGGTCGCGGTGCCGAGGTCGACCTGCAGCCACTGGTTGTCGTCGTAGCTCGACGTCCAGCGTGTGTTCGGATCGCCGTCGAAGGCGCGTTCGGGCGGGTCGCCGTCGGCGACCGAGGACGACGTGGCCGGCTTGCCCTGCGCGAGGTCCGTGCCCGGGTTCGCGCTGTCGACGACCGCCATCGTCCAGAGCGAGAAGCCCCAGCCGGTGGCGCGCTTGCGGCCCTGCATGCGGACGAACCGGGCGTGCTGCGGGCCGAGGTCGACGGTCTGGGTGGCGCGGCCGTCGCTGATCACGATCGGCAGGTCGTACCGGTAGCCCAGCTCGCGCAGGCCGATCTTGACCGTCCGGCGGTCGCTGACCGACGCCCCGATCGCCGCGGTGAGCGTCAGGTCGTAGAGGTCCGGGTCGCCATAGCCGTTGGGCCACCACAGCTTCGGGTCGCGCACCACCTGCTTCGGGAACGCGACGTCGGCGGTCTGGCCGGCCGGGACGGTGACCGTGCTCGACACACTGACCGGGCCGAAGGCGGCGGTGACCTTGACGCGCTGGGCGGTCGCGGCGGCGTTGCGCACCGGCACGGTCAGGGTCACCTCGGCGGTGCCCGGATCCGGCACCTTGGTGTCGACGCGGACGTCGCCGAGCACGGCGGCGCCGGTGGAACGCAGGCGCACGTGGTCCCAGATGCCCGAGGCGCGGTCGCGGACCGCGGGCATCCAATCCCAGCCCGAGACCGCGAGGTAGGTCGGCGAGTTCTCGAACATCGTGCCGCCCGCGTCCACCCAGGAGCTGCCGTCGGACCCCTTGTCGCCGGGGCTGCCGGGCTTCGGCATCGGCGCGATCCGCACGGCCAGTACCTGCTCGCCGGTGCGGCGCAGGGCAGCGGTGACGTCGAAGACGCCGCGGCCGAACGGGTGGCTCTGCGCGCCGATTCCGGCGCCGTTGAGCCAGATGCGGGCTTCGTGGTTGACGCCGTCGAACTCGAGCCAGACGTGCCGGCCGGGCGAGGTGTCGAGGCCACGCGGGAGCGAGAACCGGCGGCGGTACCACCACGCGTGGCGGGAAAGCGCTTCCGGGACGTGCAGGTTGTTCATCCCGGCCACCGGATCGGGCAGCTGCCCCTGCTCGACGAGCGAGGCGAGGACCGTGCCGGGAACGGTCGCGGGCAGCCATCCCCGGGTGTCCACAGTAGATCCGGAAAGGACGGTGCCGTCCCCGGTGGGCGCCCAGTCGTCCATGGTGAGGACCCAGCCGGACTCGAGCGGCACGGTGCCGTCGGCGGCGACGGCCAGAGCCGGCGGGTTGTCGTCCGGGCGGACCGGGAAGCTGGTCCAGCCGCGGACGGCGGGCCGGTGGCCGGTGCTGGTGCCGAAGACCTGGAAGCCGTTGAGGCCCAAGGGATTGCCCGTCGAGCGGCGAGCCGCGGTGAAGCGAACCCAGCGGGCGGTGACGGCCGGCAGCGGGATCGTCACGACGCCGCCGGTGCCGGAATCGGTGTGGTGGACGGTGCGCCAGGCCTTGCCGTCGCCGGAGACGTCGAGGTCGAAGGCCGTCGCGTAGCTCGACTGGATCTCGAAGCCGCTGGTGTGGCTGCGGGAGGCGCCGGCGTCGAAGGCGGGATCTCCGGGCTGGCCTTCGAAGGTGAGCACGACGGAGTCGATCCGGCACGGCCCCTGCAGGTCGACGACGATCCACTGCCCGTCGCCCTGGGCGGCACGCCAGCCGGAGCCCTTGACGCCGACCTGGGCGAGCCCGTCGACGGCGAACTCGGCCGGGGTGGCGGCGTAGTCGGTGGAGGAAACCCGCACCGGACGGAACAGGGCCAGATCGGTCTTCGCCGCCGGTGCGGCGGTGCCGGCTTCGGTTTCCGCGGAGGCCACGCCGGGCAGCACGGCGCCGATCCCGAATCCGGCGAGCAACCCACCCCCGGCGGCGAGCACCCGCCGCCGCGACAGGGCGGCGACGTCGGCGGACGGGGAACCGATGCGGTGCTGGTCGGCCATCCGAACTCCGTTCTCCACCGGCGGCCGATGGGCGCCGGGTGCGGGGTGACAACGTTGCCAGGAAGCTTCCGCCGCCGCTGTCGGGAGCGTCAAGAAGACAAGGAAGACAAGAATTCCGAGACCTGACATCGATGTCTGGCAGCCGGCCGGCCTACGCCTCCGCGTGCGCGACCGCCAGCTCCACCGCCGACGCGAGGTCGTTCACCCGGGCGAAGCCGCGGTCGCCCAGGTGGTCCCAGCCCGGGCCCGCCGTGCCGACCGCCCGGCCCAGGTCTCTGACTCGCGCCGCCAGGAGGTCGTCCGCCGTCGGGGGCGCCAGCGACCACAGCAGCACCAGCACCGGGTCCAACCGGGCCGCCAGGTCCGCCAAGGTCTCCGCCGGGACCAGCTGGCCCGCGTACGCCACCGGCACGCCCGCCTCGGCCAGCGTCGCGCGCAACGCTTCCATCGGCAGCGAATGCCGCTCCGCCGGGCAGCACGCCAGCAGCACCGGTCGGCCCGGCACCGCAGCCGGGAAACGGCGGCTGTAGCGCTCCAGCGCCAGGGAAATCTCGCTCGTCAGCACCCATTCCGTCGCGAAGCAGACGTCGCCGCGCTGCCAGCGGCCGCCCAGCCCGCGCAGGACCGGGGCCAGCACGTCGGTCCAGGCCGCCGCCGGGCCCAGCGTTCCCACCGTCTCGTCGAGCAACCCGGCGACCGACGCCGGCCGCAGGTCCGCGGCCGCGTCCTCCAGCTCGCGCACCCGGTGGGCGGCCGGCACCACGGGGCCGCCGGCGGTGCCGCCGAACGCCACGGCGGCCGCCTCCCGCACGGGCATCCCCCGCCCCACGAGCCGCTGCATGTGCTGCAGGCGCCGGACGTCCGCGTCGGAGTAACGGCGGTGCCGTCCCGCGCCGCCCGCCGACGGGCCGATCCCGTACCGCGCGCTCCAGCTGCGCAGGGTCACCGGCGAAACGCCGAGCAGCTCGGCGACCTTGCCCGGCGCCCAGGCACCCGCGCCGGGCGGCTCGTCGACGTTGTTCGGTTCCACCGTTCCCCTTCGCCTCGCTGGCCCGCAGCTTAGCGACGCGCGGCCCGGGCCAGGCGCGTCGGCTCGCGCCGCCGTGGGTACCCCTTTCGCCGGGAGGACGATCAGGAGGGACTCACGCATGACCGAGGAGCACTGCACGACGACGACCGACGCCGGAGTGGTGACCGTCCGCTGCGCCGGCGACCTCGACCAGGACATGGCCCCGCAGCTGCGGGACGCGCTGCTGGCGCCCGTCCGCCGAGGCGCCCGCGGGGTCGTGGCGGACCTGACGGCCGCGACGTTCTGCGACTCGACGGTCTTCAGCATCCTCGTCGAGGCGGACCGGGAAGCCCGAGCGCACGACGTCCCGTACGCCATCGCCGCGGCCCAGGCCGCGGTCACCCGGCCGCTCGAGATCCTCGGCCTCGACCACCTGCTGCCGCTGCACGGCGACGTCGCGGCCGCCCGGGCGGCGGTCACCGAGACGCCGGACGCGCCCCGCCGCGTCTCCTGACCCGCTAGCCGGGGAAGTCGGGGTGCAGCACCTCGTCCACCACCGCGCGGTGCGTGCGCCGCAGCTCTTCGCCCGGCTCCACGCCCAGGTCCGCCGCCAGCCGGTCGCGGGTGCGGCCGTACACCGCGATCGCCTCCGCACGGCGGCCGGTCGCCTGCAGGGCACGCATCAGCAGCGCCGCCAACGGCTCGCGCAGCGGCTCCAGCGCCAGCACCGCCGACAGCTCGTCCGCCACTGCGGCGTACCGGCCCAGCCGCAGCTGCAGCCGGGCCTTGCGGGTCCACAGCGCGCACCGCCGCTCGGACAGCCGCAGCCGCTGGCCCTCCGCGAACGGGCCCGGCAGCCCCGCGAGCGGCTCGCCGTGGAACAACGCGAGCGCCGCGGAACACGACGACACCGCGGCGGCCAGGTCACCCGCCTCCTCGGCCGCGCCGGCATCGGCGTCCAGCTGCGCCAGGCGGGCCGTGTCGATCCGGACGCCGGCCCCGTCGAACCGGTAGCCGCCGCGCGTGCGGCCGATGACCGAGTCCGGGGTCCGCTCGCCCGGCGCGCGCAGGCACTTGCGCAGCCGGTGCACGTACACCGGCAGGACGCGCCCGCCCGTTCCCGGTGGCTCCATCCCCCAGACGCCGTCCAGCAGCTCCCCCGGGCCGACCGTGACTCCGGGGCGGAGCACCAGCGCCGCCAGCAGCGCCTGCTGGCGCACCGGGCCCAGGTCCAGCGGGGTGCCGCCGCGCCACGCGCGCATCGGGCCCAGCACCGAAAACCGCAGGCCCGGCACCGGTGCCGGCTCGGCGACCGACGGTGGCACCGGGGCATCGTCCACGACCGCCCCGGCGCGCGGGCTGACGATGCCGTGGTCGAACGCGTAGACGACGGCCGCGGCCCGGTCGCGCAGCCCGAGCTTGGCGAAGATCCGGCTCAGGTGGCTCTTCACCGTCAGCTCCGAAACCACCAGCGCGGCGGCGATCTCGGCGTTGGTGAGCCCGCGCCCGGCCGCCCGCAGCACATCCAGCTCACGCGGCGTGAGCAGGCCCGGCGGCGGCCCCGCGGGTCCTTCGGCGGACGCGCGCCGGTAGGTGGTGAGGACGCGCGCGGTGACGGCGGCGTCGAGCCACGCGTCGCCCGCGGCGACCGCCCGGACGGCCCGGATCAGGTCCTCGGCCGGCGAGTCCTTGAGGATGTAGCCGACCGCGCCCGCGCGCAGCACGCCGGCCAGCAGCTCGTCGTCGTCGAAGGTGGTGAGCGCCAGCACGGGCGTCCGGCCGCCGATCCGCCGGGTCGCCTCGATCCCGTCGACGTGCTTCATCCGCAGGTCCATCACGACGACGTCGACGCCGGTCGCGGCCAGCGCGGCGGGCACCTCGGCGCCGTCGGCGCACTCGCCCGCGATGACGAACCCGTCGCGACGGCGCAGGATCCGCCGCAGCCCCGACCGCACGAGCTCCTGGTCGTCGACGAGCAGGACCCGGATCTCGCCCGCGGTCACGGCGTCCCACCCGCGGGCACGCTGACCGCCACCACCCAGTCCGTCCCCTCCGGTCCCGCGGTGAGCTCGGCGCCCAGCTGGCCGGCCCGCGCGAACATGCCCTTCAGTCCCGATCCGCCCGCACCCGGCGCGGCCGGCGCGCGAAGCCGGTTGCGGACGACCAGCCGTGCCTCCGCCGGGCCGACGTCGAGCCGCATCCGGGCGGGCGCGCCGCCGCCGTGCTTGGCGATGTTGGCCAGCGACTCCTGCGCGATCCGGTAGAGGCCGAGCCCGGCCAGGTCCGGCACCGCGGCCAGGTCGCCCTCCTGCTCGTAGCGGACCTCGAGCCCGGCCGCGCGGGTCCGCTCGACCAGCGCGGCGATGTCGCGGACGTCGGGCAGCGGGTGGGTCCCGGCCGGCGCCTCGGCGAGCAGCCCGACGGTCCGGCGGATGTCGGCCATCGCCGTCCGCCCGACGCGTTCGGCCTCCGCGAGCCCTTCGAGGGCCTCTTCGACGTCGCGGTCCTGCCGCAGGGCGTGCCGGGTACCGGTCAGGTGCAGCAGCGTGATGCTCAGCGAGTGCGCGACGACGTCGTGCACCTCGCGGGCGATCCGCTGGCGTTCGGCGAGGACCGCCTGGTCGCGGACGGCGTCGCGGGCCGCGCGCTCGGCGTCCAGCGCGCGGACGTACCAGCGCATCATCCAGCCGCCGGCCGCGCCCAGCAGCACCGCGGCGACGTAGACGGGGAAGCCGACCAGGCCCGCCAGGGCCGCGGCCACGCTCAGCGTGGCGACGCTCGCGGCGACGACGGCGAACGCCAACGCGGGCCGGGTGATCGACGCCGCCTCGGCGGCCAGCACCACCAGCACGACGGGCGCGAAGTCCGGCACGGCCGGGTGGGCCAGCAGGATCGCGACGGCGGCGAGGACGGTGGCCGCCTTCACCCACGGCGGCACGAGCACGCCGGTGCCGGCCCAGACGAGCGGGGTGACGACGGCGAGCAGCCCGGCGAGCGCGATCGGCGCGGGCGGGACCAGCGCTCCCCGCTGCGCCACCGCGGCGACCGCGAGCAGCGCGCCGAAGGTGGTCGAGCCCACCGGCACCCACCACGGGAGCGCGATCCCGGCCCGGCTGAGGCTCGTCTCCAGCCGGGCCCGGATCCCCCTCACCGCCCTCCCCCGCACGCCGACCAGCCTAGGAAGCGGGCCGCGCGGGCGCATCCCGCCCCGGGTGGAAGCTGCGGTTCATCCGGATTTCATCGGCCCTGGTCCGTCCACTGTGGCCACCCGCAACGCCGTGAAGGCCACCTCGCGGAATCGAGGTGGCCTTCACGAGGGGCGGGCGCGGGTCAGGCGGTGAGCTGCGCCTTGGCGTCGCCGGAGCCGACGGTGATCCGGCGGGCCTTGGCCCGCTCGGCGACCGGGATCCGCACGGTCAGCACGCCGGCGTCGTAACCGGCCTCGATGCGGTCGGTGTCCAGCGCGTCACCGAGGAAAAGCCGGCGGCTGAACACGCCGCGCGGCCGTTCGCCGACCAGGTACTCGGCGCCGTCCGGCGCGGTCGCGGCCCGCTCGGCCCGCACGGTCAGGACGTTGCGCTCGACGTCGAGGGTGATCGAGTCGGCGGTGACGCCGGGCAGGTCGAACCGGACGACGAACTCGCTCCCGTCGCGGTAGGCGTCCATCGGGACGGCGGCCGGGCGGCTCGCGGTGCCGGGGGCCCCGAAGAACTGCTGGGTCAGCCGGTCCAGCTCACGGAACGGGTCGGTGCGCATCAGCATGTCTGTCTCCTTCCCACCAGGTGGTTCGTGGCCGGGGCGGTGGTGGTCACGCCCTCGCAGAGTTGACAACGACAGACTCAATTTACTTGTTCCCGCACTGCTCAACATGCCACCGCGGCCAGGGCGATCACCCCCTCGGCCCTGCCCGGCCGGCCCCGCGGAGCGCTAGCTTGACGGGGATCGCAGTCTTCTGCGCCATCGCCGGGCGGCGCCGCGGGGAGCCGCCGGCCCGGCCACTTCCAGGGGGATACACCGTGTCCAGAACACCCCTGCGCGGGGTGAGACGGCTCTTCGCCGTGCTCGCCGCCGCGCTGACCGCCGGCGCGCTCACCGTGCCCGCCGCCCACGCCGACGGGCCGCAGCTGGTCATCACCGCGGCGGTCGATCCCGGGCCGCAGCTGGTCGGCAGGCCGTTCCCGATCACGCTGACGCTGACCAACACGACCGACCGGCCGCTGACCAAGGTCACGCTCTGGGACGAGCACGTCTCCGGCTCGTACCTGTCGATCCAGGACTGGGCCGGCCTCGGCGGCAGCCCGCAGGCGGGCGTCGACCTCGACGCCGGGGCCACCCGGTCGTTCACCGTCACCGCCGTCGTCTGGAGCTGGCGCCAGGACGTGCCGCACGAGCGGTTCCGCGGTTCGTGGGACCAGCCCGGCGACCTCGTCGTCCCGCTGACGGACCCGACGACGACCCGCGGGTCCGCCTCGGGCGTCGTCTACGGCGACCGGAACGAGAACGGCGCCTTCGACGCGGGCGAGGGCCTCGCCGGCGCCGTCGCCTACCTCACCGGGAGCGGCTCGGGCAGCCCCATCGAGGTGACCACCGGCGCCGACGGGCAGTTCACCTTCACGGACCTGCCGGCCCAGCGCTACGGGATCTCGAGCTACCGCCTGCCGGACGGCTGGGTGTCCGATGCCGGCGGCCCGCAGTACGTGGACGTCGACGGCAGCGTCCCGGGACCGCAGCGGAACCTGCGCGCGCTGCGGCCCCTGTCGGAGAAGCTGCACGCCACCGGCGCGTTCGACCGCGCCACCTACCAGGTCGGCGACCCCGTCCAGGTCACGTTCACGCTAACCAACGTCAGCGGCGCCCCGCTGCACGGCGTCGCGGTGGGCTGCGACCGGTTCGGCTCGGACGACCACCTGCTCGGCTGGGGCTCCTGGACCGACCTGTCCCCCGCGGCCGCCGTCGACCTCGCCCCGGGCGAGTCGCGGACGTTCACCGAGTCCGGCACCGTCCCGTCCGCCGCGACCCAGTACGGCGGCTTCTACGCCGCCTGCGACTTCGGGAGCGACCCCGGCCCGATCGAAGGCCGGCCGCGGGTGAACCTCGACGCCCACGTCGCGGCGCCGCCCGGCACCACCGGCGGCGTGGTCTACCACGACGACAACGGCAACTACACGGCCGACCCGGGCGAGGCGATCACCGGCACCGCGGTCGACCTGGTCGACCGCGTCGACGGGACGGTCGCCGCGAGCGCCGTGTCCGACGCGCAGGGGCACGTGGCGTTCGGCACGGTCCCGGCGGGCCGGTACACCGTCCGGGTCGCCGGCGGCTGGCGTCCGGCCGACGGCGACGACGGCGCCGTCGCGGTCGGGACCTGCTGGTCCTGCGGCGAGGAGTGGGCTCTGCGCTACCAGCGCTGAGCACGCCTGTGGCCCGGCCGCCCGCCGGGCCACGGGCTTCACCGTCCACAGTGGAGCGTGCCACGCTGCGAGGTCCCGCCCGCCATGCCACGATCGGGTGAAGCCCCGGGGGACGGTGGCGATTACCGCGGTGTAGCACCGCCGTAACGAGCCGCCACTACGGTCCCCGGGGCATGGTGACCGAGGAGCGGACGAGGGGTCCGCGGGGTGGACAGGTGCTGACGGAAACACGAGCGGAACGGGCGATGCCGGACCCGGCGAACGCGCGCGGCCGCAGCTGGTGGCTGCCGGCGTTCGGGGCGGTGCTCGGCGCGGCGGTCTTCCTCCTGGTGCGCGACAGCCTCACCGACGACGGCTACATCAGCCTCGCCTACGCGAAGAACCTCGCCGTGCACGGCGAATGGGGGCTGGTCCCGGGCTCGCCCGCGAACTCCGCGACGTCCCCGCTGAACGTCCTGCTGCTCGGCGCGCTGACGTTCGTGACGCGCGTCGCGGGCGGCCCGCACCCGGTGGTCGCGCTCGGCGTCCTCACGGTGTTCTGCGGCGGCGTGCTCGGCTGGGCGTGGCAGCGTTTCGGCCGCGTGCTGACGCTGCCGCCGGCGGCGGGCGTGCTCGGCGTCGCGCTGGTGCTGCTCAATCCGTTCGTGCTGTCCGCGGTCGGGCTCGAGGTGCTGCTGATCCCCGCCGTGCTGCTGGTGCTCACGGTGTTCGCGCTCGAAGGCCGTCCGCGGCTGTTCGGCGTGGCCGCCGGCCTCGCCGTCCTCACCCGGCTCGACCTCGTGGTGTTCGTCGTGGTGATCGCGCTGAGCACGCCCGCGATCCGGCGGCGTCCGTGGCCGGCCGCCGGCTGGGCGGTGCTGACGACGGCGCCGTGGTTCGCGGTCAGCTGGGTCGCCTTCGGCTCGTTCGTGCCGGACACGCTGGTCATCAAGCAGCTGCAGGCGGGCGTGTTCGCGCCGTGGAGCTTCAGCACCGGGCCGCTGATGTACTACCTCGGCTGGCCGGTGACGGTGCTCGTGTCGTTCCTCCCGGCGCTGCTGGGCGTGATCGCGCTGGCCGGCTGGGCCGCGGCCCGGTTCGGCGCCCGGTGGCCGGATTTCCCGGCGCTCGGCCCGCCGGCCGCGCTCGGCGCCGGCGGCATCCTGCACTACCTGGCGTATTCGTTCCTCGGGGTCGGCCCGTTCCACTGGTACTACGTCGCCCCGGTGACGGCGGCGGGCACGTTCGGCGTCGCGGCCTTCGGCGTCTGGTACGCCCAGGCACGGCAGCGGCGGGCGCTGCGGCCGGGGCCGCCGGTGCTGGCGCTGGGGCTGACGGGCGCGGTGCTGCTGTCGGGGGCGGCGGTCGACGTGGCGCAGGGCGTGCCGTGGCCGTCGCCGGTGGTGTTCGGCAACTGGGCGAGCGCCCGCGACTACGCGAGCGTCGGAACGCAGCTGGGCGCCCGCCTGGGCGGGGCGAGCGTCGCCGGCCCCGGCGAGATCGGCACCCTGGCGTACTTCTGCGACTGCGTGATCCTCGACGAGTTCTCCGACCGCGGCCAGGCGGTGGGCCTGGTCGAGAAGCGCATCGCGACGGCGGGCCCGCTGATGCGTCTCGCGCTGCGCATCAACTACCACTGGCTGGACCGCTCGATCCCGCCCCGCCGGGCGGACTACCGGCTGGTCTACGGCACCGGCCCGGCGACCGGACCGGACAGCTGGCAGGTCCAGTCCGCCGCCAAGGGCGTCGGCCACTTCACGCTCAGCCGCGTGCCGTGATCTCCGCGCTCGACGGCGGGCCCCGGCCCGGCCCCGGCGGGCCACTTCACCTCACCCGCGTGCCCTGATCTCCGCGCTCGCCGAAAGCGCGTCGCCGGCGGCGGCCCCCGGCCCGGCACCTCCCCGCTTGCGGCACCCGCCCCGGCGGGCCACCCCGGCCGGGTGCCGTGATCCGCACGCTCGCCGAAAGCACGTCGCCGGCGGCGGCCCCCGGCCCGGCACCTCCCCGCTTGCGGCACCCGCCCCGGCGGGCCACCCCGGCCGGGTGCCGTGATCCGCACGCTCATCTGAGCGGTACGGAAACTTCGTGAGATTTCCCCTGGGTGCCAGACTGCGCGCCATGCCCTTCAGGCCATAGGGTTTCGGTCATGAAGGTCGGCCTGCTCACCCGGGAATACCCGCCGGAGGTCTACGGCGGCGCCGGTGTCCATGTGGAGTTCCTCGCCCGGGAGTTGCGGCCGCTGGTCGACCTCGACGTGCACTGCTGGGGCGCGGACCGTCCCGGCGCCACCGGGCACACCGATCCGCACGGCTACCGCCAGCCCGCGTTCACGACCATGGACATCGCCGTCTCGATGGCGAACGCCCTCGAAGGCCACGATCTGGCGCACAGCCACACCTGGTACGCGAACCTGGCCGGGCACCTGGCGAAGCTGACGCACGGCATCCCGCACGTCGTCACCGCGCACTCGCTGGAACCGCTGCGGCCGTGGAAGGCCGAACAGCTCGGTGGTGGCTACCGCGTGTCGTCGTGGATCGAGCGCGAGGCCTACGAAGCGGCCGACGCCATCGTCGCGGTCAGCGGCGGCATGCGCCGGGACGTGCTCGCCGCGTACCCGTCCGTCCCGCCCGAGCGGGTGCACGTGATCCACAACGGCATCGACACCACCCTCTACCGGCCCGCCCCGGGCACCGAAGCGCTGGCGAAGCACGGCATCGACCCGGGCCGGCCGTACGTGCTGTTCGTCGGCCGGATCACGCGGCAGAAGGGTGTCCCGCACCTGGTCCGCGCGGGCGCGAAGCTCGATCCGGGCACCCAGCTGGTGCTGTGCGCGGGCGGCGCGGACACCCCCGAGCTGGACGCGGAGTTCCGCGGCCTGGTCGCCGAGCTGGAGAAGACGCGCACCGGCGTCCGCTGGATCCCGGAGATGCTGCCGCGCGAGGAGGTCGTGCAGCTGCTCACGCACGCCGCGGTGTTCGCCTGCCCGTCGGTCTACGAGCCGCTCGGCATCGTGAACCTGGAGGCGATGGCGTGCGGCACGCCGGTGGTGGCCAGCGACGTCGGCGGCATCCCGGAGGTCGTCGACGACGGCCGGACCGGCTTGCTCGTCCACTACGACGAGCGGGACGCCGAAGGGTTCGAGGCGGGCCTGGCCGCCGCGCTGAACGAGGTGGTCGGCTCCCCGGACCGGGCCGCCGCGATGGGTACCGCCGGCCGCGAGCGCGCGGTCGGCGAGTTCGGCTGGAAGGCGATCGCCGAGCGGACGGTCGCCCTCTACGAGGCGTGCGGGAGGTCGGCGTGAACGGCGAATGCCATGTCCTGGGCATCGTGCTCGCGGGCGGGGAGGGCAAGCGGCTGATGCCGCTGACCGCCGACCGCGCGAAACCGGCGGTGCCCTTCGGCGGCACGCACCGGCTGATCGACTTCGTGCTGTCGAACCTCGTGCACGGCGGCATCCGGCGGCTGTGCGTGCTGACGCAGTACAAGTCGCACTCCCTCGACCGGCACATCTCGACGACGTGGCGGCTGTCGTCGCTGACCGGCGAGTACGTCACGCCGGTGCCGGCCCAGCAGCGGCTCGGGCCGCGCTGGTACCAGGGCAGCGCCGACGCGATCCACCAGAGCCTCAACCTCGTCCACGACGAAAACCCCGAGTACATCGCGGTGTTCGGCGCGGACAACATCTACCGGATGGACCCGCGGCAGATGCTGGAGGCGCACATCTCCTCCGGCGCGGGCGTCACGGTGGCGGGGATCCGCGTGCCGCGGGCGGAGGCCGGCTCGTTCGGCGTCATCCGGACCACCGACGGGCTGATGATCGACGCGTTCATGGAGAAGCCGGAGGATCCGCCGGGCCTGCCGGACTCCCCCGACGAGTCGTACGTGTCGATGGGCAACTACATGTTCACGACGAAGGTGATGCTGGAAGCGTTGTACGCCGACGCGGAGAACGCGGCCTCGCACCACGACATGGGCCGCGACATCATCCCGGCGCTGGTCAAGTCGGGCGAGGCAGCGGTCTACGACTTCAACACGAACGTGGTGCCGGGCGAGACCGAGCGCGACCACGGCTACTGGCGCGACGTCGGCACGATCGACAGTTATTACGAGGCCCACACGGACCTGATCTCGACGCACCCGATCTTCAACCTCTACAACCGCAAGTGGCCGATCCTGGCCCACCCGGGCCAGCGCGCGGCGGCGAAGTTCGTGGAGGGCGGCTCGGCGAACCAGTCGATCGTCAGCAACGGCTGCATCATTTCGGGCGCCCAGGTGGTGGACTCGGTGCTGTCCCCGGACGTGCTCGTGGAGCAGGGCGCGGTGGTCCAGGGATCGGTGCTGCTGGACGGCGCGAGAGTGGGCCGCGGAGCGGTGGTGCGGCGGGCCATCCTCGACAAGAACGTCGTCGTGCCGCCGGGGGCGCACATCGGGGTGGACCTCGCTCGCGACCGGGGGCACTACCACGTGAGCGAAGGCGGGATCGTGGTGCTCGGCAAGGGAGAACGCGCGATCTGAGGTCAGCCGCGCGGTGGCGGGCGGTGCCTTTTACGCGGGCACCGCCCGTTCATCCTCGTGGCGCGGGAGCGGGGTCGGCGGCAGCGTGGTGAGGCCGGGCGCTCCGATTCCGCTGCGCGGTGGCAGCCGAGCCTGGCGGTGACGCCTGGCGCCCGCGCGGGCAAAGCGGGCGCCGCCGGTCATCCTCGCGATGCGGCGGAGGGCCGGGCGGCAGCGTGGTGAGGCCCCGGACGCCCCGATTGCCACCGAGCCTGGCGGCGGCCGCCCCGGGCGCCCGCGCGGGCAAAGCAGGCAACTCCGGTCTTTACCCGTGGCGCCGCCGCGGAGCGGAACCGGCAGGTGCGTCAGGAGCGGACAGCGGCCGAGATGCGTTCGACCACCTGGCGGGGGTCGATGCCCCAGCGCTCGGCCAGCTCCGAGATCGTGGCGCCCGCCGCGTACTCGGCGGCGATCATGCTGTTCACCACGCCTGCCAACTTCCACTCCTCACCCGCGGATGCACGTGCACCGGAGATGCTACATCTTCGCCGCGTACGTCGAACTCTGTGCCACACGTCAACGGTGGAAGGCCGCGAAGCCGCACGCGATCGCCGCCGCCAGGAACACTGCCGCCAGCGCTGCCGCCCAGGCCACACCCGTCGTCGCCGCCAGATACGCCTGGGCCGCGGAGACCGCCGCGTACACCGCTGCCAGCCCGCGCCAAGCCCGGCCCTCGCCACGCCGAAAGCGATTCACCGCCCCGATTCGCCCGGCTCCTTCGGTGGATTCTGCGTATTCGACCGCGCGCGCGTGGCGCTGAACACCGCGTCGAAGATCGGCGTCGGTTCGCCGTCGTCGCGCTTCGGCCGCTCGTCCCCCAGGCTGCGCTTTTCCTCTCCCACGCGCCCAGTTTCTGCGACCCTCACCGGTTTCGCTCGGGCAGCTCCGAAAATCGCCCGCGCGGGGGATCACCCGCGTGGCACGCGTTTTCCGCACCTTTCCCGACACGCGTAAAAACGGATGGCGCACGCTGCGGATTTACCGTCAGCTCATTTCGGCCACCGCCGGGAATAACCCCCGCCGCCGCCGGATTGCATCCGGCATGAAAGCAGTCGTCTACCGCCGCCACGGCGGACCCGAAGTGCTGGCACTGGCCGACCGGGACGTCCCCGATCCCGGCCCCGGCGAGGTCCGCGTGCGGGTCGTCGTGTCCGCCGTCAACCCCACCGACTGGAAGCAGCGCGCCGGCCGCGGCGCCGCGGCCGGCACCGAGGTTCCCGAATCCGTGCCCAACCAGGACGGCGCCGGCGTCGTCGACGCGGTCGGCCCCGGCGTCACCGGCTTCGCCCCCGGCGACCGCGTGTGGCTGGTCCTCGCGGCCACCCACGGGCCGGCCACCGGCACCGCGCAGGAGTACACCGTGCTCCCGGCGGCGCAGCTGGTGCACCTGCCCGGCACGGCCGGGTTCGACGAAGGCGCCGGGTTCGGCGTGCCCGGGCTGACCGCGCACCGGGCGCTCACCGTCGCCGAAGACGGGCCCGCCCGCCTCTCCCCCGGCGCGCTCGACGGCCGGACGGTCCTGGTCAGCGGCGGCGCCGGCGCGGTCGGCAACGCCACCATCCAGCTCGCCCGCTGGGCCGGCGCGACGGTGATCGCGACGGTCAGCAGCGACGAGAAGGCCACCCTCGCCCGCGCGGCCGGCGCCCAGCACGTCCTGCGCTACCCCGATCCGGAGCTGGCCGCCCGCGTCCGCGACGTCGCCCCGGACGGCGTCGACCTGGTCGCCGAGGTGGCCGCCGGGGTCAACGCCGGGCTGCACACGCAGGTCCTGCGCCCGCGCGGCACGGTCGCCGCCTACGGCGACGACCGCGGCACCGGGACCGTCAGCCTCGACTTCCGGGCGAATGTGTGGCTCAACGCGCGCTACCAGTTCCTGGTGCTCTACACCGTGGGCGCCGGCAAGCTCCGCGCCGGCGCCGAGGACATCACCGCGGCCATGGCCGACGGCGCGCTGCGCCTGGGCGAGGACCGCGGCGTCCCGGTCCACCGGTTCCCGCTGGCGGAGACCGCAGCCGCCCACACCGCTTCGGAGAAAGGCGCCACCGGGAAGGTGCTGATCGACGTCACTGCGGCGGAGTAGCCCGCGGAGGAGCCGGGGAAGGCGCTGGTGAGCCGCCTTCCCCGGCCGTGGCTCAGACGCGCAGCCCGCGGCGCAGGGCGTCGATCTCGTCGGCGAGCATCCGCCGGGAGATCTCCGCCGTCTCCACCATGGCCGAGCCGTGGAACGTGCCCGGGTAGTGACGCAGCTCGGTCGCCACGCCCGCGTGCGCGAGCCGCTGCGCGTACCGGATTCCCTCGTCGCGCAACGGGTCGAACTGGCACGTCGTCACGAACGCGGGCGGCAGCCCGGCCAGGTCGGTCGCCCGCGCCGGGGCGGCGTACGGCGAGACGTCGTCGCCGCCGGGTTCCGTGCCGAGGTAGCTGGTCCAGCTGAACACCGCGTTCGGCTGGTTCCACAGCGGCGTGTCGGTGTACGCGCGCATCGACGGGGTGTCCAGGCGGTCGTCCAGCTCCGGGATGCCGAGGTACTGGAAGCACAGCGCCGGGCCGCCGCGGTCACGGGCCAGCAGCGCGACCGCCGCCGAGAGGCCACCGCCGGCGCTTTCGCCCGCGACGCCGAGCCGGGCCGGGTCGATGCCGAGTTCGGCCGCCTTGGCCTCGATCCACTGCAGCGCCGCGTAGCAGTCCTCGACCGGCGCCGGGAACGGGTGCTCGGGCGCCAGCCGGTAGTCGACCGACACGATCACGATCCCGAGCTCGTCGACCAGCCGCACCAGCTGCGCGTGGAACATGTCCAGGTCGCCGAGGACGAATCCGCCGCCGTGGATGTAGAGCAGCCCGGGCACCGCGCCGGTCCGGCCGGCCGGCGCGTAGACGCGCACCGGCACCTCCGGGGCATCGGACGGGCCGGGCACGGTCGTGTCGCGGACGTCGACGGGATGCACCGGCTCGTAGGCGGGCAGCACGTCGCGCAGCTCGCCCATCGACGAGCGCGCGGCGACCAGGGCTTCGTAGTCGGTCAAGGTCACGGACGGCAGCATGTCCAGCCAGGGCAGCAGCTCGGGGTCGATCGCGTAGGTCATGCCCCGATCTTGGGCCGCGGGACGCGGCCGGAGCCACCGCCACGCGGCGGGCGTTGCGCCGGGCGGACCTCGCCATCCGGCGGCGCGCGCGCCTATCGTGACGGCATGAAGGGGCTGCTGCTGCGGCTGTCCGGGCTCGACGCCGACGCCGAGAACGCCGTGCGGGTGATCGGGTTCTTCGACCGCCTGATCACCGGTCACGCGGGCCCGGACGGGCTGGTCCGCAGCACGGCGGAGCTGGCGGGCTGCCCGGTGGGCGTGCACGCGCCGGGCCAGGGGCTGTCGCTGCGCGCGGAGCCGGGCGAGGACGTCACGACCCCGGGAGCACCGCCCCCGGGAGCGGCCACGCGCACGCTCGAGGGCGGCATCCAGGTGTGGGTGGCCAGGGCCGGGGCCCCGATCCCCCTCGACGACATGCTGCTGGAGAGGTTCGCGATAGCGACGGCGATCCTCCTGGGCCAGGGCGGCGTGCCGCGTCCCGAGCTGGGCGACCCGGCGCTGGTGGAGCTGGTGCTGTCGGCGGACGCGGGCACCGCGGAGCGGTCGCGGGCGCTGCACCTGCTGGGCATCCCGCCGACGAGCCGCCTGCGCGTGCTGGCGGGGATCGGGCTCGAGGGAGCCGCCGGGCGGTCGGCCGAACTGGGCGGGGTGCGGGCGGTTCTGGCGGACGGGACGTCGGCGCGCGGCTGGATGCGCGACGGGGGCTCAGTGCAGCCCGGTGACGCGGTGGCCGGCGCGCTCGCCGACGGCCGCCCGGCGGGCCGCTCCGCGCAGCCCGGTGGCGCGGTGGCCCACCCGCTCACCAACGGCCGCTCGCCGCAACCGGACCGCGCGATGCCCACCCAACTCGCCAACGGGCCCGCAGTCCGCTCCCCGCTACCGGGCAGCGCCGTCTTCGGTGCGCTGCCCGAGGGCGCCCGCGTGGGCGTCGGGCCGGAGGTCGCGGCCATCGATGCCGCGCGCTCGTGGGCCGGGGCACGGACCGCCTTGCGGTTCACCTCCGCCGCCGAGCCCGTCGTCTTCTCCGACCGGCTCGGCAGTCTCGCCGCCCTCGCCGGGAAGCTCACCACGGCCGACTTCGCCGAGCTGGCCGACGTCCACGCGCTCGACCGGCTCGCCGCCGAACCCCACGGCGCCGACACCCTCGCCGCCCTCGATGCCTTGTGTGCCACCGGTTCCGCGCGCAAGGCCGCCGCCGTCCTGCACCGGCACCACAGCACCATGCCCGCCCGGCTCGCCCGTGCCGAAGCCGTTCTCGGGTTCGAGGTCGACTCGCCCGGCGGGCGGTTCCGGCTGCACCTCGCGCTCATGCTGCGCCGGCTGCGGGACAACACCGTCCTCAATGGACACGAGTCTCGATGAGGTCGAGCAGCGTCCGCAGGGCACGGCTCGGTTCCTTCGACCCCGACGTGACGACGTTGAGCGGCCAGTCCAGTCCCGCGCCCGCCAGGGGCCGCACCACGACGTCCGGCTCGTCCGGCGCCGTCGTCTCCGGGACGACCGCGATGCCGAGCCCCGCCCGGACGTAACCGGGCACCGTGCGCAGGTCGGCCACCTCTACCGTGACCCGCCGCGGTGAGCCGAGCGCGTCGAACGCGCGGTCCATCGCCACCCGGTTGCCGAACCCTCGCGGCGTGTCGATGAACGACTCGCCGGCCAGGTCCGCCAGCCGCACCGCCCGCCGCGGCGCCAGCCGGTGGGTGGCCGGGAGCAGCGCGACGAACGGCCGCGTCTCCACCCGCAGCACCTCCAGGCCGGCCAGATCCGCCTCGGGCAGGCCCACCACCGCCAGGTCGAGCCGCCCCTGCCGCACCTCCTCGGCGAGCCCGGTCGACCCGGTGATCGACACCGTCACGTGGATGTCGACACGCGGGTGACGCCGGTGGAACGCGCCCAGCAGCGCGGGCAGGTCCACCCCGCCGATCGACGTCAGCGTGCCGATCCGCAGGCTGCCGCGCAGCCCTTGGGACGCCTCCTGGACGGTCGCGCGGGCACGTTCGAGAGCCTCGATCGCGCTCTTCGCTTCCGGCAGGAACGCCGCGCCGGCCGCCGACAGGGCGACCCGGCGGGTCGAGCGGTCGAACAGCCGGGTGCCGAGCTCCGTCTCCAGGGCGCGGACGGCGGCCGACACCGTGGACTGGACGGCGAACATCCGCTGCGCGGCCCGGGTGAAGCTGAGCTCCTCGGCCACGGCGACGAAGTACTCGAGCTGACGGGTCTCCATATCCATCGATCCTAGCGATAACTCCGACCACGACTTTTCGTTGGACGTGGTGAGTCGGCGGGGACATCGTGGTGGGCGGAAGATCCCTGCGGTCCCGGAAGGTCCCGATGTCCCTCACCCTGTCCCCGGCGCGGTTCCGCGTGAGCCACGGCCTGGGTTTCCGCGTCGTCGCGGTCGCGTTCGCGACGGCGCTCGCGTTCTCCACCGTCCCGACGCCGCTCTACACGCTCTACCAGCAGCGCGACGGCTTCCCGGCCTTCCTCGTCACGGTGGTCTTCGCCGCGTACGCGGTCGGCGTGATGCTGAGCCTGTACCTGGCCGGGCACGTCAGCGACTGGCTGGGCCGCCGCCGCGTGCTCGTCGCCGGGCTGCTGGCCGAGGCGCTCTCGGCGGCGATGTTCCTGCTCTGGCCGGAGGTGCCGGGCCTGATCGTCGCGCGGCTGGTGAGCGGCGCCGGGATCGGCGCGATCACGGCCACCGCGACCGCGCACCTGTCCGAGCTGCGGCCGCAGGGCCGGCCCGGCCTCGTCGCGACCGTGGTGAACGCCGGCGGCCTGGCACTCGGCCCGCTGGTGGGCGGGCTGTTCGCGCAGTACGCGGGCCTGCCGCTGCGAACACCGTTCGCCGTGTTCCTGGTGGTGCTGCTCGGCGAGGCGATCGTGGTGAGCCTGGTGCCGGAGACGGTCGAGCGGCGGGAGGAGCGTCCGGCGTACCGGCCGCAGCGGCTTTCCCTGCCGTCGGCCGCACGGGCGGAGTTCACCGGTGCCGCGACCGGCGCGTTCGCCGCGTTCGCCCTCAGCGGCCTGTTCATGGCGCTCTCCCCCGCCTTGCTGGCGCACGAACTGCACCAGCCGTCGCGGCTGCTCGCCGGGCTGGCGCCGTTCACCATGCTCGGCAGTGCCGCACTCGCCCAGCTCGGGTTCGCCCGGCTGGCGACGCGTCCGCAGCTGCGCTCCGGCTACGCGCTGATGGGCGCCGGCCTGGTGCTGCTGCCGGTGTCGGCGTTCGCCGGTTCGCTTCCGCTGTTCTTCGGCGCGAGCGTGCTCGCCGGCGCCGGGTTCGGGCTGGGTTTCCGGGCCGCGGTCGCCGCGGTGGCCGCGCTCGCGGACGAGGGCACCCGCGGGGAGGTGCTCGCCGCGCTGTTCCTGGCCGCGTACGCGGGTCTGGTGCTGCCGGTGCTGCTCATCGGCCTGGCCATGCTGGCCGCGTCCGGGCCGGTGGTGCTGGCCGGGTTCGCGGTCCTGGAACTGGCGCTGCTCGGCTGGTCGGCCCGCCGGACCCTCGGGCGGGCATAGAGTCGGCCGATGACCGCTGCAGCCGCGCCGATCGTCACCGGGGTGGACGGGTCGGCCGAGTCGCTCGACGCCGTCCGCTGGGCCGCCCGGACCGCCTGCCTGCGGGACGCGCCGCTCGAGATCGTGCACGCCCTCGACGTCCCGGCGCTCCTCGCGGGCGGCGTGGTTCCGCCGCCGGAGGAAATGGTCGACGCGCTGCGCGCCCGCGGGCGGCGGGCGTTGCGGACCGCGCGGGAACTGGCTGCCGCCCAAGGCGTTCCCGGCGCGGCGACCCGGCTCGACCCCGACCGCGCCGCCCAGGCGCTGATCGAAGCGTCCCGCACGGCGGCGCTGCTCGTCGTCGGCGCGGCCGGGCACGGCAGGCTCACCGGCCTGCTCGCCGGGTCGGTCGCCGCCGCCGTCGGAACGCACGCGCGGTGCGACACGGTGGTGGTCCGCGGCGACAGCTGGGACGAGCCCGGCGCCGTCGAGCGGCCGATCGTCACCGGCGTCGACGGCAGCGAAGCCGGCCGCCGGGTCCTCGCGGCCGCGCTCGCCGAAGCGCGATGGCGGCGGGCTCCCCTGGTCGTGCTGCACGCTTGGGCGGACACGCCGCCCCCGCACGCGGACCCGCGGTATGTCACCGAGGCGGGACACCGGCTGCTCGGCGAGTGGCTGCCGGACACCGGCGACGTGGACGTCGAGCAGGTCGTCGTCCACGCGCACCCGCGGCGGGAGCTGATCGAGCGCAGCGGCGCGGCACAGCTGGTGGTGCTGGGCGACCGCGGCCGCGGCGGCTTTCCCGGGCTGCTGCTCGGCTCGACCGGCCAGGCCCTGCTGCACCACGCGGCGTGCCCGGTCCTGCTGGTCCGCACGAGGTGAGGGAAGCGGGACGGAAGCGGCACCGGGCAAGATGGCCCGGACCGACCGGGAGGAACCCATGAAGACTGCGCTGCGGGCCGGGCTCGTCGCAATCCTGGCCACGGCCCTGGCGGCCCCGGCCGGGGCGGCGACCGTCAAGCAGGTGACGAACACCTGCCACGCCGGCGCCTTCACCGGCGAGCTGACCCTGCGGTACGAAACAACGGCCGGCTACCACCACCCGCTGGGCGCGAGCACGGTGTCGGGCCCGTACATCGGCGGCTCGGGCACGCAGCTGCTGCGGATTTCGTACAGCGACGGCGGGCCGACGCACATGGTGTATTCGCGGACGAGCCCGGTGACGGACGGGGAGCACCAGGAGACGCTGCCTGCCGGGCCGGCGATCCCCGTGACCGCCCGTGGGACGGCATCGGCGAAGTTCGACAGCGGCACGGCTTCCTGCACGGCGGCGGTGCCGATCAGCTAGCCGCAGTCGCCGGACGGGATCGCCGGGAGATCGGGTGGCGCCGGGTCGGCGGAACGGACGTCGAGCCAACCGGCGTTCACCGCGCCGCGAGCTCCGGCTCGTCGTTCACCACCTGGAACAGCGGGCCCACCGCCGCCAGGTCCAGCGCGCGCCGCACGATGCGGGACGGCTTCAGGACCAGGTCGATTCCCGCGTCCGCGCACTTCGCCCGCAGCCGGCCCAGCGCCGCCACCCCCGTGACGCCGCAGAAGCCCACTCCCAGCAGGTCCAGCTCCAGCCGTTCCGGTAGTTCCGCCACGATTTCGTCGAGCTTCGCGTCCAGGCGGGGCCGGGTGGTCATGTCGAGGTCGCCCGTCACGGTGACCCGCGCCGTGCCCCGCCGGGGGTGGGCGGTCGTCACGGTCAGCAGGAGGGCGGACAGGTCGGTCATCGACGTTCTCCTTCCACGCGGGGTCACCGGCTGGTGATCGACTTCTACCCGATCGGCGCCGTCACCAAACCTGGCGGAAATCCCCGTTTCCGGGGTTAACGCCCCGGCGGCCGGGAATGCGCTGGCTTCCGGCCATCGGTTCCGCCCCGGGAACCACCGGCGCCGACGAAAGGGACCACCGCGTGTTCCGACACACCAAGCTCCTGCAGTTCGAAGCCAAGCCAGAGAAGCCGGACCCCGTCTACGCGCACAAGCTCCAGGAACTCATCGGGGGCGCCTTCGGCGAGATGACGGTGACGATGCAGTACCTGTTCCAGGGCTGGAACTGCCGCATCGAAGGCAAGTACAAGGACCTCATCATGGACACCGCGACCGAGGAGATCGGGCACGTCGAAATGCTCGCCACCATGGTCGCCCGCCTCCTCGAAGGCGCACCGGCCACGGCCACGGCGGAAGCGGTGAAGGACCCGGTGATGGCGGCGGTGCTCGGCGGGATGGACCCGCAGCAGGCGATCGTCGCCGGCGGCGGGGCCCTGCCCGCCGACAGCAACGGCTATCCCTGGAACGGCAAGTACATCGTCGCCTCCGGCAACCTCCTCGCCGACTTCCGCGCCAACGCCGCCGCCGAGGCGCAAGGCCGCCTGCAGACCGCCCGGCTGTACAACATGACCGACGACCCGGGTGTCAAAGCGATGCTGAAGTTCAACCTCGCCCGCGACACCGTGCACCAGCGGCAGTGGCTGGCCGCGATCGAAGAACTGAAGGCCGACGGCCTCGAGGACGACGTCGCACCCAACGCCCTCCTCGACGAAGAAGACCAGACGCACAACCACACGATCTGGCACCTCTCCGACGGTCCCGACGGCGCCAAGGGCACCAGCTGGACCACCGGCGCGGGCATCGAGTACCTCATGGACCCCCAGCCCCTCGGCGGCCCGGGCACCGCGCCGAAGCCCGACCCGGCGCTCTACGGCACCTACGCGCCGCTGCAGGACGCCAAGGGCACCGCGAAAGGCAAGGCCAAGGAAGTCAAGAACAAGCTGACCTGACCCGCCGGAAATCCGTGAACGCCGCCTTCAGGGACACCAGGTCCCTGAAGGCGGCATTCACGGATTCCGGAGCACCCGGACCGGCACGCCGCCGCGCGCGGAGCCCAGGTCGGTGAGCGTCACCTGCTCCAGGCCGTTGCCCGGGCCGCCGTCGCTGGTGACCGCGAGCGCGAGGGTGTTGCGGCCGCGCGGGTCGAGGATCCCGTCCGGCAGCGCGAACGTGTGCTGCGGCCCCACGTCGGCGACGTACTGGCCGGCATTCCAGCCGTTGACGAAGATCAGCACCCGGTACCGCCCGCCCGAGCGGGGCCGGGACGGGTCGCCGATCGTCAGGCCCACCGAGGTGTCCTGCCCGGCCGGGATCCCGGGCGTGAACGTCGTGCGGTACCACGTCGTGCCGGGTGCCGCCGACGGCGCGGGCAGCGTGGCCGGGGCCCAGCTCCGGTCGGGAAAGCCCGGCAGGTGCCAGCCCGCGCGCTCCCCCGCGAGACCGCCGTTGTTCAGCGGGCCGCGCACCGGGTCCGGCGCCCCGCCCTGGATCTTCCACGCCACCCCGGTCAGGGACGCCGAGATCAGCCCGCGGCCCTCCTTGTGCGCGTCGTTGACGCCGCCGTCCTCGTTGTGGCCGTTGTCGCGCACCATCACCGACAGCACGTGCGGTCCCTCCCCGCGCAGTGCCGCGGGCACCGTGAACGTCGCCGTGCCCGTCGTCGGCGGGGACGCCAGCGCCGACGGCAGGACGTGGGAACCGAGGTACTGCCCGTCCAGCCACGCCTGCAGCATCCCGGCGCCACCGCCGCCGTAGCGCAGGCTGACCTGCTCCCCCGGCGAGCCCGCGAACCGCCCGCGATACCAGACGTCGCCGACGCCGAAGCCGTAGTCGTCCGCGGTCAGCACCGGCTGCCCGGCCGGCGGCGGGGTCGTGCTGTTCGTCGACGTCTTGTCCGCGGCCGCCCACGCCGAGTCGTCGTAGCCGGCATCGGTCTCCGGCGAGCCGGGTGCGGACCGCCAGCCGGTGAGCGACGGCAGCCGCGGGTCGGCCGGGCCCGGCAGCGGCCGGAGCGCGAGCAGGCTGCCCGACGCGGTCGGCCGGGCCGGCACCACGTCGCCGTTCCACCGCACCACCGGGCCGCGGGCGCCCCACACCTCGAGGTCCCGGCTCCCCTTGGTGTCCCCGGTCAGCGATACCCCGGACGGCGGAACGCCGGCCCGCGCGGTCCGCACCAGGTCCGGCCCGCGGACGAGCAGGCCCGAGGCCAGCCAGAACGTGTCGGCCGTGGCGTCGTCGGCGAGCAGCAGCGTGACCGGCGGACGGCCGCCGCCGCTGATCCGGACGCGCGCGAGCCCGTCGTGCCGGTAGTCCAGGCGCAGGTCGTGTCCGGTCCAGGTGGCCCGGACGGCGCCGGCGAGCACGTCCACGCGCGGCCGGGACGCGAACCGCAGCACCGTCTCGCCGTCTTCGCCCGGCCTGCCGTGCAGCAGCACCGTCCCGGCGGCCTGGGCCATCAGCTCCGACGTCGAGTACACCAGGTGCTGACCGGCGACGTCGAAGTTCGCCACCAGCTGCTTGGCGTCCTGGCCGTTCAGCCGCACCGGGACGGTGTAGGTACCGTCCGGTGTGGACAGCGGGAAGGTGAAGCTGTCGTCGGTGGTCGCACTCGACGGTGCGTGCATCGGCACGTACAGCTCGACGCCGGTGTCGGGGTTGACGTTGTGGTACACCTTCACCGCCGCCGAGGACGGCACGACCGGCGTGCCCCGGTCCATTTCGGACACGTCCGGCACGGTGGCGAGGAAGTAGCCGAGCTCTTTCATCGTGAGCGCCTTCGGCCGCAGCTGGCGTCCTTCGTCGATCGCCGCGCCGTAGTCGTACGACGAATAGACCACCGGCGCCGGCAGCCAGCCCCACGACGTGCCGCCGAAGGTCATGTAGAAGTTCTGGATGGTCAGCCCGTTCGCCAGGTTGGTCCCGTAGAACACGCGCTCGTACCCCGGGCCCTGCCGGACCGCGGTGCACGGGTAGGTGCCGTTGCTGCCCCAGTAGTCGAACCAGCCGCCGCCGAATTCGGCGGCGAAGCCCGGCGTGTCCGGGGACGCGCTCGCGCCGCCCTTCGCCCCGCCCGGCCCGTAGGTCCCCCAGTCCGGCGCCACGCTCGGGCTGCCCGGTGTCGCGTCGGCCCGGCAGGTGCCGCCCGGGTAGCCGTCGAAGGCGTACAGGTCCACCTTGCCCGGCACGGTACCGGGCACGCCCGGGTCCGCCGGCACCCAGATCCCGTTGCGGCCCTTGTCGTTGTGGAACACCGGGACCGTGATGCCGTCGGCGCGGACCTTGTCGTGGAGGTGGGCGAGGTAGTCGCGCTGCGCGGTCCCGGTGGCGGCGAGCTCGTTCTCGATCTGGTAGAGGATCACCGGGCCGCGGCCGTCGGTGTACTGGTGCCGGGCGATGATCCGGTCGATCCGCGACAGCCACTCGTCGGCCGCGGCCAGGTAGTCCGGGGCGTCGCTGCGGGCCTTGCCCGCCTGGGTGCTCAGCCACGCGGGGAAGCCGCCGCCGGTGACCTCGGCGTTGATGTACGGCCCGGGCCGGGCGATCACGTACAGTCCGGCCTCGGCGGCGAGGTCGAGCAGGCGGTCCATGTCGCGGACGCCGGTGAAGTCGTACACCCCGGGCGCCGGCGAATGGTAGTTCCAGTCGAAGTAGACCGACACCGCCGTGTAGCCGGTGGCCTTCATCTTCTGCAGCACGTCCCGCCACAGGTCCGGGCTGGGCAGCCGGAACGGGTGGAATTCACCGGACCAGACGACCTGGCGCCGCCCGTCGAGCATCAGCGAGTACTTGTCGAACGTCACCCGGTGCTGCACCGCGGCCGGCCCGGCGGCCGACGCGGGCGCCGCGCACAGCCCGGCGGCGACGAGCAAAGCGAGGAAGAAAGCCGAGAACCGGTGCATGGAAAGCCTTTCAGGCGCGGCTGCGGACGACGGTGCGGAGGCTCCGGCGTGGTGGCCTCCCGGGTCAGTGGACGTAGGGCCAGCCGGCGCTGTCGTAGCCGACGAGGTTGATGCCGAGCTTGCCGGTCCGCGGCGTCGCGTCCGAGTAGTAGTAGTGGTAGACCAGCACGTCGGCGTCCGTGTCGTGCAGGACCGCGACGTGGCCGGGCCCGTGGACGTCGCCGTGGCTGGCCAGGATCTGCGTGCCGCCGCCCGCCGTCATCGGCACGCCGTCGCGGTCGGCGTACGGCCCGGTGATCGACGTCGAGCGGCCCACCATCACCCGGTAGGTGCTCTTCGTGCCCTGGCAGCACAGGTCCCACGAAACGAACAGGTAGTAGTAGCCGCCGTGCTGGACGATGTAGGGCGCTTCCTCGGCCGTCGTGGTGCCGGTTCGCTGGGCGATGCCGCGCAGGGCGGTGTCGGTGGTGCTGCGCAGGCCCGTGGCGGGGTCGAGCCGGATCAGCTTGATGCCGGTCCACCACGAGCCGAAGCTCAGCCACCACCGGCCCGCGGAGTCGACGAGCAGGTTCGGGTCGATCGCGTTGTAGTCGTCGCTCGTCCCGGTCTGCACGACGATGCCCTGGTTGGTCCAGCTGCCCGGCAGTCCGGTGGGGCTGGTGGCCAGGAAGGTCGCCGAGTGGCGGGAGCCGAACGTCGAAGCGGCGTAGTAGAGGTAGTACCTGCCGTTGTGGAACGAGATGTCCGGGGCCCACAGGTACCCGGGGTTCGCCGGGTCGGTGAACGGCGCGGTCCACGGCGCGCCGTCCGGGAACACCGAGCCGATCTTCGTGAAGTGGATCCGGTCGGTGGAGCGGCGGACCTGCAGGTACTGGTCGGTGGAGTAGAGCAGGTAGCTGCCGTCGGCCGCGCGGATCATCGACGGGTCGTGGACCGCCGTGACGTCGCCGGTCACGTAACCGGGGTTCGGGTAGTCCGCGGCCTGGGCGGCGGGGGCGCCCAGCAGGGCGGCGGCCGCGGCGATGACGGCCGGAAGGCGGCGCAGTCTCATGGCGGGTCCTCGGGTCGACGGTGATCCTGGACTGTTAGCGCTAACACTCAAGAGCGGCGGTACCGGTGGGCTGGTGGGCGGGTCCGTGCGATGGTCGTCGCGCGCCCGGCTCACGTCAAGAGCCGGCGGTCGGTTTCTTGCCGGCGGCATCAGTGCACGGGGTTCCAGCCGTCGCCGCCCGCCAGGTAACGCCGGGCGGTGAACGTCGCGGCCTGGGCCGCGGTCAGCTGCGGCCGGTCGGCGCCGGTGCCGGCCCCGGGACCGCTGTTGCGGTACTCGGCGAACCGGGCGTCCCGCCACGAGAACCCGGACATGTCGGTCCACGGCGTCGCCGTGATCGCGGCGGGCAGCACGGTCTCGCGGACCACCACCTGCGCGATCGCGTCGGCGTCACCACCGGGGTGCCAGGGCCGGCCGAGGTAGAAGCTCGCGTTCGCCGCCGCGCTGACCACCCGGCTGCCGACGATCAGGAAGCCGTACGGGTTGCTCCGGCGGGTGCTCGCCGCGGTGAGGTAGCCGTCGGGGTTCGAGCCGCGGTCGAGCGCGGTGATCGTCGCCCGGTCGAACACCGCGCTCGCGCGGCCGAAGAGGAAGTCGACGTCCCCGCTGATCGCGCAGTTCCGGTAGTACTGGCGGCCGGCCGTGCCGACCGCCGCGGTGTCGGCGTAAAGCGTGTCCTGGTGGCCGAGGAACGTGACGTTGTCGAAGACCATCCGGTCGCCGGTGGTCTTGACCGCGACCGCCTGGGTGGCGGTGATCTCCGGATGCGCGGCGCGGTCGAAGGAGTTGCGGAAGGTCAGCGCGGTCGCGGTGAAGCCGTTCGCGGCGATCGTCGCGGTCGCGCTGCCCGACGTGCCGTACGTCGAGCCGTCGGGCTTCTTCGTGCCACTGGCGTTGTCGTAGTCGACGACGACGTCGGCCGCCTTGCCGGTCGTGCCGCGCAGGGTGATCCCGGTCTTGCCCGCGGGCACGGTGATCACCTCGTGGTAGGTGCCGGGCTTGACCGAGACGGTGCCGCCCGCGGACACGGCGTCGATCCCGGCCTGCACGGTGGCGTAGGCGCCGGAGCCATCCTTCGCGACCACGACGTCGGCCGCCGCGGCGCCGGCCGGCGGGCACAGGAGCGCCCCGGTGAGCACGGGGGCGAGGAGCAGGGACTTGACCATGGCACTCCCTGGGCAGCGCCGGGGGCACCGGACGGCGGGCGGTGCCCCCGGCGAGCCGTCACTGGTAGGTGATGTCCGCGTTGGTGTAGAGGCAGTTCGTCGCGTCGGGCCCGCTGCCGATCTTCGTCGGCTCGCCGCTGGTGACGCCCTGGTACTTCAAGCAGGGCACGATCTTGCGGCTCGAATCGCCGACGATGGTGATCCGGGTCAGCTTCGCCGTGTCGCCGTAGTTGGTGTTGATCCCGACCAGTGCCTTGCCGGGCGCGGTGGCGGTGACGTTGTCGACGACGACGTTGCGCTTGTACTGCGTCTTGCAGTTGCCGCACGAGCGGTACAGCTTGCCGAAATCGCCGACCTGGAAATTGCGGATGTACATGGTGCCGGGACCGTTGTGCTGGAACACCTTGTCCGACGCCTTGCGCGCACCGCCGCCGTCGATGGTCATCGTCTGCGCGGCGGAAGTGCCCTTGAAGGTCGCCGCGTCCTCGCCGACGTCCTCCCACCAGACGTTGAGCAGCGTGCAGGTGCCCAGGCAGTGCACGCCGTCGGCCGCCGGGCTGCCGAGGACGGCGTTCTCCAAGGTGGTGCCGTCGGACAGCTCGAAGATCGGGCCCTGGTCTTCGCTCTGCCCGCCGGTGCCGAGGGCGCCGGTGCCGTAGAACCGCTTGAGGCCCCCGTCGTAGGTGCCGCCGGTGACCTTGATCGTCTGGCTCACCGGCACGCTCGTGCTCGGGTTCGGCCACGAGGCGGCCGACGCGGTCGCGCCGGTGCCGGCCGCGGCCGAGACCACGAGCGCGGCGACGGCCGCCACCCGGATCACCCGGGACATCGCAGACATGTCCATCACTCCTTGGTCTTCCCTCTCGGGAAACGGTCCACACGAGTGCTGAAAGCGCTTTCTCAGTTTCCCTTCGGCCGGTTCCCGGTGTCAATGTCACTCACCGCAGGAAGTGCGCCGTCGCCCGGATGGCCGCCGAACCCGTCGATTTTCAGAAAACCGGGCCGGCGCCGCACAGCACCCGCGCCGGCACGGCCCACGCCGGGTCGAGCCCGCTCACCAGCGCCGGTGTCCACCCCACGTCCGGCCCCAGGTCGGGGTCGTTCGCCGCGTTGTACTCGGCGAGCAGGTCGACCGGCCGCGGACGGCCCGCGTCGACCGACACCAGTGTCCCGGTCGCGTGCAGGACGGTGCCCTTCCAGTACTTCACCAGCTTGCCCGGCGGCACCGAAGCCGGAATCCGGAAGAAGTTGTTCTCCGCGTAGATCCGTGATTCGACACCGACGCCGAGGGAATAGGTGTATTCGGCCGGGTCGTTCACCGCGTACAGGTTGTCGTAGACGTGCACCTGCCCGTACCGCACGCGCGGCGCCCGCTGCCCGACGTCGGAGAACAGGTTGTGGTGCACGGTGACCCGCAGCTTCCCGACGTCGTGGGTGGGCTTGTCGGTGTTGCCGATCAGCATCGTCTTGTCGTGGTCGTGCAGGCGGTTGTAGGACACCGTGACCAGGTCCGAGCCGTTGACGATGTCCAGCAGGCCGTCGTGGACCTCGAACTTGCGCCCGAAGTACGTGGGCTGGGTGTCGTTGCCGCCGTCGCTGAACTCGTCGTGGTCCACCCAGACGTGCGTGGCTCCGGCGAGGTCGGCGTTGTCGTATTCGGAGTTCCAGTTGCCGTCGGCGCCGTCCAGCGGATCCCACTGCGGGAAGCAGTCGTGCGCGTCGGCGAAGCGCAGGTTCCGCAGGATCACGTTGTCGCCGGTGACCCGCAGGGTCAGGCCGTGCAGCGTGGCGCCGCCGAGCCCGTAGACCGTCGTGTTCGAGCCGACGTCGAGCACCACCTGCGCGGCCTGGTTGGCCTGGGACCGCGCCCGCGCTTCCTCCAGCGGCCCGGACACCGGGTTCCGGCCCCAGGTCGCCGGGTCGTACGCCGCCAGGTACGCGGGCAGGCTGTAGCCGGGATCGGTGAAGTCCGCGCAGCTCATCGGCCGGTCGCGAGCGTCCACATTGCCCTCGATGGTGCCGCGGACGTAGACGATCTTCGGCGCGCCCGGGTGGCCCGCCAGCGCGGCGGCGAGCTCCGAGCGCTTGGTCACGACGTGGACGTCACCGGGGGCGGCGGCCGCTCCCCCGGTCGTCCCGGTGGTCGCCGCGGCCCAGCCGTCGCGCGGGCCGAGCACGCCCCGGCCGGGATCGTGGCCGTGGGCTTGCGCGGGCGCGGCGGTGAGCGTGAGTCCGAGCAGGGCGAGACACCCCGCGAAGGCCTTCCAGCGCATGTCGGCTCCTTCTACTCGGCCGCCCGGGCGGCGAACTCGGCCAGCCGGGCGGGATCGGGATCGCCGTCGAGGACGACGACGTGGTGGGTCAGCGTGAGCTCTTCGCCCGGCTCGAGCCGCCACGGCCGGTGGTAGGTCGCGGCGAAGCTGACCACCGGGAACGGCTCGGCGCGGACGTACCAGGCCGTGGGGAAGCCCGGGTTTCCCGGGTGGTCGGCGAACAGCAGGGTCGAGGTCCGCAGGCTTTCGTCGTGCCGCCCGGTGTAGGCCAGCCACGGCGCGCGGTGGCCCATCGCGTCCGCGGCCGTCCGGCCGTCCGGCGTGCGGACCGTGCCGCCGACGAACGAGCGCGGACCGCGCCAGAACAGGCCGCCGTACCCGGCGGTGTCCCGCCCTTCGGTCACCGGGCTCCCCCAGCGCAGGTCACGGCCGCTCGTGTTGCGCAGCCGGCTCGACCAGGTGAGGGTCCAGCGGCCGGCGGCGACGTCGCCGAAGCGCAGGGTGCGGTGCTCGGTCAGCCATCGCAGGCCCGCCGCCGTGCGCCAGGCCAGCTCGTGCCGCAGCTCGCAGTGCCCGGCCGCGCAGACGATGCTCTCCCAGCGCACGTGGCCGACGGTGCCGTTGTTGTCCAGCGGGGTGTAGCCGCGGCCGCGCACGTAGGTCCGGCCGCCCCAGAAGTTCTCCCCCGACAGGTGGGCCATGGTGAACTGCAGGCCGTTGTGCCAGGTGTGGTCGTGCGGCCGGACCGCGGTCACCGTCTCCCCCGCGGTGGTGCGCAGCGGGTGCAGGTACGGCTTCGGCGAGTCCGCCGCCGGGGTCGCCGGGCTCACCACGTACTCGGCCAGGACGAGCTCGCCGAGCCGCACGCGCACCCGGCCGTCGTCGGCCTCGGCCAGCTCCAGCGTCCCGTCCCCCACCGCCGCCCGGCTCACGCCCGTTCCCCGATTTCGCCGAGCAGCTCCGCCACCTCGACCGGACGGCCGGTGGCCAGCGACCGGTTCGCGGCCAGCCCGGTGAGCAGGGCCTGCAGGCCGGCGTCGTGGTCGGCGGCGCAGCCCAGCTCGTCGGGCTCGGCGGCACCGAGCAGCTCGGCGAGCATCCGCTCGTCCCCGCCGCCGTGCCCCTCGCCCAGCCGCTCGTCGAGCACCACTTCCGGCGGGGACCAGTGCCGCTGCACGGTCAGCCGCGCGCGGCCGGGCTCGGGCGACGGGAGCGCGCCGGCGGGGTGCTCGTTCTCCCGGACGTCCAGCTCGAGCCGGCCTTCGCGACCCGAGAACGCGACGCGGTAACCCTCCCGCGGCGAGTAGGCGTGCAGGTGGTAGTTCAGCACCACCCCGCCGCGGTGCCGGACCAGCACCGACAGGTCGTCTTCAATGGTGACGCCCGGCCCGAACACGTCCTGGTCCCGCCGGTAGCCGTCCTCGTGCTCGGCGTCCCGGTACAGCGCCCGCAGCGGGGGCGAGGCTGCCAGGTCCACCTCGAACCGGCCGGCGGTACCGGTCCGGTCGCTCGCGTCGCCGTAGAAGAACAGCCTGCCGAAGGCGAACACGGTCTCGGGCCGGGTGCCGAGCCACCAGTTCACCAGGTCGAAGTGGTGGCCGGACTTGTGCACGAGCAGACCGCCGGAGTTCGCCTTGTCCCGGTGCCAGCGGCGGAAGTAGTCGGCGCCGTGCGCGGTGTCGAGCAACCAGCCGAACTCGACCGAGCCGACCTCGCCGATCACCCCCTCGGCCAGCAGTTCGCGTACCCGGCGGTGCACCGGGTTGTACCGGTAGTTGAACGCGACCCGCACCGGGCGTCCCGTCTCGCGGCGGGCCGCCAGGATGCGGCGCGCGCCGTCGACGTCGGTCGTCATCGGTTTCTCGGTGACGACGTCGCAGCCCGCGTGCAGCGCGGCGACGACGTAGTCCGCGTGCGTGTGGTCGGGCGTGCAGACCACGACGACGTCGATGCGTTCCTTCGCCAGCATGGCGGTGAAGTCCGCGGGCCGGTAACCCGGCACCGACGCGCCCAGCCACTGGTTGTGGACCCGCATGCGGGTTTCGTTGTGGTCGCAGAAAGCCGCGAGCCCGGCCCGGGGCGAGCCGGCCAGTGCCCGGGCGAACAGCCGGGCCCGGGAGCCCAGCCCGACGATCGCGTAGCGGCGTAGCGCCATGGCGTCTCCTTTCAGCCGCAGGCGCGGAACCCGGCGCCGGTCCAGGGCAGGGCCAGCTCGGAGAACAGCGCGAGCCGTTCGGCGGCGGTGTCGATCGTGCGGTCGATACCCGGCACCACGAACCGGCGCTCGGGCCCGGTCCCGGCGGTCCGGACCCAGTCCGGCGGCAGCGGCCGGGGCTCGGGCGCGTCGCGCACGGCCTCCACCAGCGCGGTGAACGCGCGGGTCTCGCCCAGCGGGGCCAGCAGCGGTACCGCGTCGCGGACGTGCTCGACGAGGTTTTCCAGCAGGTCGCGCGGTGGCCCGACCGGCACCGGCTCGCCGCCCGCGACGACGAGGTCGGTCTTGTAGTGCCAGCGGATCCGTCCGTCCGTGCCGTGGATCAGGACGTACGGCTCGTGGTCGGCCTCGGCGTCGAGCGTCGCGGCGACGACGACGTCCGGTGCCCCGGCGAACCGCAGGCGCGCGCACGCCGTGTCGTCGGACTCGATGTCGCGGGCGCGGTACAGCTCGACGGTGATGTGCTCGGGCTGGACGCCGGCGGTGCCGTTGACCAGCAGCGCCGTCGCGACGGCGTGGGCGAACGGGTTGGTCAGGGCGCCGTCCACGACCGGCAGCCCGCCGACGCGGCGGCGGCCGGCCCACTCGGCGCGCTGGAAGTACCGGTCCCGCCGGATCCACGCGCCCGCCGCGGCGATCCCGGTGACCGTCCCGATCTCGCCGCGGGCGAGCGCCGCACGGACCACGGGCACCGCGGCCGACCCGAAGCTCTGGAACCCGACCTGGCAGGCCCGGTCCCGCGCCAGGCGCTCCAGCTCGGCGAACGCCGCCAGGTCCAGCACCGGCGGCTTCTCCACGAGCAGGTGGCAGCCCGCGGCGAGGGCGAGCCGGGCCAGCGGCAGGTGGGTGTGCGGCGGGGTCGCCACGACGGCGATGTCGGCCCCGGCCAGGACGTCGCCCGCGTCGCGGGTGACGACCGCGCCGTCGGGCAGCAGCGCCCGGGCTTCCGCCGGCGGCTCCCGGACGTCGCACGCGCCCGCGAGCACGATCTCGCCCCGGTCGTGCAGGGCACGGGCGCGGCGCAGGTGGGTCAGCGCGTGCCCGGCCGTGCCGAAGACGACCACCGACGGCCTCATGCGCGGCCGCCGGTCGCGACCGCGGCCAGGGCCAGCGGCCCGGCCACGACGAGGGCCAGGATCGGCAGCATCCAGACGAGCACCACCGCGAGGCCGGCCGCTCCGGCCAGCAGCAGCGCGTGCCCCGGCGACGCCGCGGTTTCGCGCGCGGCCACGGCGATCGCCCGGCGCCATGACGGCTCCCCGGCGGCGAAGACCGCGCACGTCCGCACAGCGACGACGGCGGCCGCCGCCGCGAGCAGCCACAGCGCGGTCCGCAGCACCCCCGCCCCCGCCATCGAGCCGGCCACCTCCAGGTCGACCGCGAACAGCACGGCCACCGCGAGACAGCCGAGCGCGAACGGCACCCCGCCGCGGGCGGCCTGCCGGAAGTCGGCCCAGAACGTCGTCCACAGTGGACGCGCGAGGCCGTGTCGCGCGCGGTCGAGGACCCGGCAGCCCGCGGCGAACGCCGGGGCCGCGGTCACCACCGGCGCCGACGCGAGCGCCACGAGCAGGCCCGCCAGCAGGCAGTCCGAGAAGTCGGTGAGCCCGGTTCGCCACCGGTTCCGCATGGTCGTCACCCCTTCAGGCCACTGGTGCTCACGCCTTCGACCAGCAGGCGCTGGAAGGCGAGGAAGAACAGCACGATCGGGACGAGCGCGAGCGCCGACATGGCGAACATCGCGCCGAAGTCCGATTCGCTGCTGGTGTCGACGAACAGCCGCAGGCCGAGCGGCACGGTGAACTTCTCCGTGTCGTTCAGGTACACCATCTGCGTGAAGAAGTCGTTCCACGTCCAGATGAACGTGAAGATCGACGTCGTGACCAGCGCCGGTTTCGACAGCGGCAGCACGACGTGCCAGAACGTCCGGTAGACCGAGCAGCCGTCGATCGTCGCCGCCTCGTCGAGCTCGCGCGGGATCCCGCGCATGAACTGGACGATGAGGAACACGAAGAACGCCTCGGTGGCCAGCAGCTTCGGCAGGATCAGCGGGACGAACGTGTTGACGAGCCCGGCCTGCTGGAAGATGACGTACTGCGGGATGAGCGTGACGTGGTAGGGCAGCATCAGGGTCGTGATCATGAACGCGAACAGCGCCCCGCGGAAGCGGAACTTCAGCCGCGCGAAGGCGAACGCGGCCAGCGAGCACGACAGCACGTTGGCGATCACCGACAGCCCGGCGACGAGCACCGAGTTGAGGAAGAACCGCCCGAACCCGACGCCCGCGGCGCCTTCCCAGCCTTTCGTGTACCCGTCGGAGACGAACCGCGTCGGCAGCAGCGAAAGCCGCGAGAGGATCTCGTCCGGCGGCTTCACCGACGCGAACGCCAGCCACACCAGGGGATACAGCACGACGGCGACGCCGGCCAGGCACAGCACGTGCCAGCCGAGCGACCGGGCCGTGCGCGGCACGACGGTCATGACCGCTCCTCGGCGTCGTCGTAGAACACCCACAGCTTCGCGGTCTTGAACACGATCGCCGTGACGATCGCGATCACCGCCAGCAGCACCCACGCCATCGCGGACGCGTAGCCCATGCGGAAGTCCTGGAAGCCGACCTCGAACAGGTAGAGCGTGTAGAACAGGTCCGCGTCGGCGGGCCCGCCGCGGCCGCCGCCGATGACGAACGCCGGCGTGAACGCCTGGAACGCGTGGATGGCCTCCATCACCAGGTTGAAGAAGATCACCGGGGACAGCATCGGCAGCGTGATGTGCCGGAACCGGCGCAGCGCGCCGGCGCCGTCGATCGCGGCCGCTTCGTGCAGCTCCGCCGGGATCTGCTTGAGCCCGGCCAGGAAGATCACCATCGGCGCGCCGAACTGCCACACGCCGAGCAGCACGATCGAGGCGAGGCTGAACTGCGGGTCGTCGACCCAGCTCGGGGTGTGCCAGCCCAAGAAGGCCAGCACCTCGTTGACCGGGCCGCCGCCGGTGAACAGCGCCCGCCACACCAGCGCCGCCGCGACACTCGCGCCGAGCAGCGAAGGCGCGTAGAACGCCGCGCGGTAGAAGCCGTTCGCGCCACGCCGGGTGTTGAGCAGCATGGCCACCAGCAGCGAGACGGTGAGCTTCACCGGCACCGAGACCAGGACGTAGATCGAGGTCACCTGCACCGACTGCAGGTACCGGTCGTCGTCGGTGAACAGGTGCGTGAAGTTGCCGAATCCGACCCACTTCGGCGTCGTGAACAAGTCGTAGTCGGTGAAGGACAGGTACAGCGACACGACCATCGGGCCGACGGTCAGCGCCACCGCGCCCAGCAGCCACGGCGTGAGGAAGGCGAAGGCCGCCGGCTGTCCGTTCCGGCGGCGGCGGGCCGGCCGGTCCCGCCGCCGGACGCGGGTGGCCGCCTGCGGGGCGAGCGGCGGGTCCGGGGTGCGCACGGTCGTCATCGGCTAGGCCAGCCCCTTCTCGGCTTCCGCCATGAACCGGGTGACCGCGTCGTCGATGCCGAGCCGGCCGAACGCGACCTCCTCGTAGGTGCGCTGCAGCAGCTTCTGGATCGCACCCGCCCCCTTGGGCGGCACCGGCGGCGCGGCCCCGAGCTTCGGTTCGAGCGCGGCCTCGTAGTCGTAGAGCGTCTTGTCGGCGCCTGTCGCGGCCTTCGCCAGTTCGGCGCGGACCTTGAGGTTCGGCGCCAGCCCGCGGTCGGTCCCGGCGATCCGGCCCGCTTCGGGGTCGTTGACGAGGAAGTCGACGAGCTTCGCGGCGGCCTCCTGCTGCCGGCTGCGCGCGGACACCGCGAGGAACATCGACGGCCGCCGGTACTGCCCGGTGGTCCCGCTCGCGTCCGTCGGGTACGGCGCCACGTCCAGCGGCTTGCCGTTCGCCTTCCGGTAGGCGGGCAGCAGGTTGTCGTAGGCGAACTCGGAACCGGTCAGCTTCTTCCCGAGCGGCGACTGCTCGGGCGAGGTGTTGTAGGACGCGGTGACGTCGGCCGGTGACGCGCCCTCGCTGTCGCGGAACCGGCTCGCCAGCTGCCAGTACCGGCGCAGGTCGCCGGCGGTGAAGCCGAGCTTGCCGTCCGGGGTGTAGAACTGCTTGCCCTGCTGGCGCAGCCAGATTTCCAGCGTCGTGTCGAGGATGCCGAAGTCGGTCGTGCCGCGCGGACCGCCGGCGGCGCTCACCTTCCGCGTCGCGTCGGCGAACTGGTCCCAGGTCAGGCCCTTCGCCGGGTCCGCGCCGGCGGCCTGGAACGCGGCGGGGTCGTAGAGCATCGCGGGCGTGTTCTGTGCCCACGGCACCGCGTACCGCTTGCCCCGGTACACGCCGGTGGCCGCCAGCTCCGGGTTGACGTCGGCCAGCGAGATCGCCTTGCCCGCGCCCTGGTTCAGGTCGGCCAGCACGTTCCGCCCGCCGTACTCGGCGAGGTAGCGCGTGTCGACGTTGAGCACGTCCGGCGGGTTGCCGCCCGCCGTCTGCGTCGCCAGCTTCTCCCAGTAGGCCGCATACGCCGAGAACGACGTCTGGACCTTGATCTCCGGGTTCTTGCGCTGGAACAGCGCGACCGCCTTCTTCGTCAGGGTGGCGCGGCCATCACTGCCCCACCAGGCGAACGTGATGGTCACGTCCCCACCGCTGCCGCCGGATCCCGAGCCGCACGCGGCCACCCCGGTCAGCAGCAGCGGGACCACCGCGGCCAGCGCGACGAGAGTCCGTCTCTCCGTTGTCCGACGCATCGAGCTCTCCGTTCTCAGCCGGTCAGCACTTTTCTGAAACGCTGTCAGCGCGCTCACGGTAGGCAGTGCGGCTCGTCCGTGTCAACGATCGAAACGACGCTGCAACCCTTGTGCAGCAACGGTTTCCATGGTTTCCGGGCGCGTTGAGAAAGCGCTTACCGAACCGGTGCCGGATGGCGGGTCCGTCAGCGCGATGCACCGGAACGGGCTATCCGGTGCGTTCCGGCGCCGGGCCGCCGGGCCGCCCGGCACTCGCCCACGGGACGCCGATTTCCGAAAACAGCGCCAGCCGGTCCGCGGCGACGGCGACCTCTTCGCCGATCCCCCGCACCACCGGATGCCGGCTCGCGCCTTCGCCCGCCGTGCGGATCCAGCCCGCCGGGATCCGCGACGGCGAGGGCGCGTCCCGCACGGCCTCGACCACCGAGGCGAACGCGCGGGTGGCCGACAGCGGGGCGAGCAGTGGCACGTCCGCCGGATCCCGGTGGTGGGCCACCAGGTTGCGCAGCAGGTCGACCGGGGCACCGAGGTGGACCCGCTCGTCGTCCAGTTCGAGCCGGTGGCTCTTGTACCAGAACTTCGCCCGCCCCTTCGACCCGTGCACGACGACGTAGGGCTCGTGGTCCTGCTCGGCGCACAGTGACGCGGCGACGACGATCTCCGGCCCGCGGTGGAACCGGATGCGCAGGCACGCCGTGTCGTCGGCTTCGATGTCCCGGGTGCCGTACAGCTCCAGGGCGATCTCCGCCGGGTCGCGCGCGGCGACCCCGCCCACCAGCAGTGCGGTGGCCACCGCGTGGGAGAACGGGTTGGTCAGCGCGCCGTCGACGACGGCTTCGCCGTCCAGCCACCGGCGGCCCGCCCACGGGTTGCGCCGGTAGTAGGCGTCGGTGCGGATCCACGCGCCGGCCGCGCCGACCCCGGCCACCTCGCCGAGCCGCCCCGCCGCGATCGCCGCCCGCAGCACCGGCAACGCCGGCGAGCCGAAGCTCTGGAACCCGGTCTGGCACGCCGATCCGTGCTCGGCAGCCAGCCGGGACAGCGTGGTGAACCCGGCGAGGTCGAGCACCGGCGGGGTCTCCAGCAGCAGGTCACTGCCCGCCCGCAGCACCGCGCCGCCGACGCCGACGTGCGCGTGCGGCGGGGTGGCGACCACGGTGATGTCGGGGCGGCAGCGGCGGAGCAGGTCGTCCACGCCGACGTGCGCCGTGCCGCCCTCGGGCAGCAGCGCGACCGCGGCGGCCGAGGGCACCCGGATGTCGGCCATGCCGGCGAACCGCACGAGGCCTTCGTCGTGCAGGATGCGGGCGCGGTGCAGGTAGCTGAAGGCGTAGCCGGACGTGCCGACCACGGCCAGCTTCGGCCGGTCCGCGACGGCGCGGCGCCTGCTCCCCGACATGGGTCTCCGATCGGCGCGACCGGGCTGCGGCCGTGCGGGAACTGACGAATGGGCAGTTCGGGAGAAACTTCCGGTGGTCACGGTAGGGCGTTCGCGACAAGTGTGTCAATATCCGGGACACGCGGTCGAATTCGTCGAAGGCCGGATACTCCGAACGGCGGTGGCCGGTTCGAGTAAGCGCTTACTCGAACCGGTTCCTCACTCAGATCCGGCCGGCGCCCGCGCCCGCGGTCACGGTGGCCTTGACCGTGGAAGTCGGTTCCAGGGTGAAGGAATACGGCGCCGTGGTCATACTCCCGGTCCGCGTGATCTTGTTCGTGCAGCCGCCGAAGGAGTTGCCCGACTCGTTCAGGTAGCCGTCGACATCGCTGTCACCGGTCGTTTCGAGGCACACCTTCGTGCTTTCGAAGACGTTGTTCTGCGCGAGGAACTGCGCGCCCATGCGCGAATGCACGGCGGAATCGGCCACGCCGTGGAAATAGTTGTCGTAGGCGTGGCCGGTGCCGAACCGCAGGCTCGGCAGCCGCGAGTTCACGTTCTCGAACCAGTTGTGGCTGTAGGTGACGTGCAGCTTGCCGGTGTCCTCGGCGGCGTTGCTGTCGCTGTGCCCGACGAGGGAGACCTTGTAGTGGTCGTGGAACTTGTTCCACGACACGGTGATCGCGTCGGCGCCGTGGGTGATGTCGAGCAGCCCGTCGTAGTAGTCCTTGCCGTGGTCGAGGTCGGAGGACAGGTCGTTGTGGTCGATCCACACGTGGTTCGCGCCGCGCAGGATCTGGATCGCGTCGGTGCCGACGGCCTTCGCGATCACGAGGTTGCGGATGATCACGTTCGACGACTTGTCCACCGACAGCCCGCCGCCGGTGAACCCGGAGCCGGAGCCGACGCCGAGGATCGTCTTGTTCGACCCGATCTTCACCAGCGTCTTGGCCGGGAGGGCGAGCTTCCCGCTCACCTTGACCGTCCGCGCGGTGGCGTCCGCGACGGCACTGGTGAACGCCGACGCCGTCGACACGGTGACGGTCGCGCCGCCGGCACCGCCGGTCGTGCCGGCGCCGAAGCCGGCGGGGGAACTTTCGTAGGCCGCGTTGGCGATTCCCGCGGGGACGGCGACGGCCGTCGCCGCGGCGAGCGCGGCCGTGGCGAGCACGCGCAGGGAGAACTCGGCTTTCCTGGTCATCAGGCACCTCGGAGGGGGGATGGACCCGTGGCCCGGAGCGGGTCACGGCGGAGACTCCGTTGTACGATTTGCAGCAAAACCCGGTCAACGATTTGCAGCGTTTTCAGCCCAAGCCCAGCCGAATGGCCGTGCGGCGGCGCGATCCCCGCCCGCGCAAGGCACTTCGTTGTTGACAACGCTGCCGCGCGTTTCCATGATGTGCAGCGACCCTGCCGAGGAGTTGCCGTGAGCGTGACCATTCACGACGTCGCCCGCCGGGCCAACGTGTCGATCTCGACCGTGTCGCGCGCGTTCACGTCACCGGACCTGGTCCGGCACCAGACCCGCACGCGGGTGCTGGCCGCGGCGAGCGAGCTCGGCTACCACGCCGCGGGCGCGCCGCAGCCGGAGCCCGCCGCGCGCACCGGCCATATCGGCATCGTCGTCTCGGACCTCGGCAACCCGTTCTTCACCGGCGTGCTCGACGGCGTGCAGGCCCGCGCGCGGCAGGACGACGTCGCCGTGCTGTTCGCCAGCAGCGACCAGGACCCGGCGACCGAGCAGAACCTCGTGCGCCGGATGGCCCGGCAGGTCGACGGCGTGGTGCTGGGCAGCCCGAGCATGACCGACGACCAGCTGCGCGCGCTCGCCGGGCAGACGACCCTGGTGCTGCTCAACCGCGAGGTGCCCGGGATCCCGTCGATCGTGATGGACGCGGCGGACGGCATGCGGCAGGCGATCGCGCACCTGGCCGCGCTGGGCCACCGCCGCTGCGCCTACCTCGGCGGCCCGCGGGCGTCGTGGGCGAACCGGACCCGGCGCCAGGGCCTGGCCGAGGCGGCCGAGCGGCACGGGACGGAGATCGTCGAGTTCGGCCCGTTCCCGCCGGTGTTCGAAGGCGGGCTGCAGGGCGCGGACCTCGCGCTGGCGGCGGACGTGACGGCCATCGTGGCCTACAACGACCTGGTCGCCTTCGGCGCGCTGGCGCGGCTGAACGCCCGCGGTGTGCCGGTGCCGGACGAGATCAGTCTCGTGGGTTTCGACGACCTCGTCTTCGCGGCGATCTCGGCGCCCCCGCTGACGACGATCGCGATGCCGACGGAAGCGGCGGGCCGGGCGGCGGTCACGGTCCTGCTCGACCTCCTCGACGGCACCGCGGACGAGCACACGACCCAGGTCCTCGACACGTACCTGATCGTCCGAGCGACCACCGCGCCGCCGGGCGGCCGGTAATTCGCTTGCCCCGGCCGGGGCCCGGCGGTGGACTGGCCCGGTGGAGATCCGGGACACGACCGACGAGGACTTCGGCGTCTTCGTCGACACGCTGTATGCCGCGTTCGGGCGCTTCCCGGAAACACCGGCCGAGGGTGGCGGGATCTGCGCGGCCTACGAGATGGATCGCGCCCTGCTCGCCGTGGCGCCGGACGGGCGGCCGATCGGCACAGCGGCCGCGTACTCGTTCGAGCTGACCCTGCCCGGGGCGATCATCGTCCCGGCGGCCGGGGTCACCGCCGTCGGCGTCCTGCCCACGCACCGCCGCCGGGGCGTGCTGAGCGCGATGATGCGGCGCATGCTCGCGCGGCTGGACGCCCGCGGCGAATTCCTCTCCGTGCTGCTGGCCTCCGAAGCGGTGATCTACCGCAGGTTCGGCTACGGGCCGGCGACCACGACGCAGCGGCTGACGATCCCGCGGCACCGGGCGGCCTTCGCCGTGCCCCGGGCGGGCGGCGCCGCGGCGGACGGCTCGATCGAGCTGCTGCGCCGGGCCGAGTGCGGCGACCTGCCGGCGGAGATCTACGACCGGTACCGCCGGGCCCAGCCCGGCGCGCTGTCCCGGCCACACCACTGGTGGTCACGCGGCGCGGGTCAGCCGCCGGTCTCGTTCGCGCCGCGCTACCTCGCCGTCCACCGGGACGCGAGCGGCGTCGCGGACGGCTACGCGAGTTACCTGCTGGACTCCGGCACGCTGACCGTCGACGAGGTCGTCGCGACCGACGACACCGTCTTCACGGCACTGGCCCGGTTCGCGCTCGGCCACGACCTGGCCACCGAGGTCGTCTTCAAGCACTGGCCACCCGACCACCCGCTGCGGTGGCAGCTGGCGGACGTGCGCGCGGCCCAGGTGCAGCCCGACCCGGACTGGCTGTGGGTCCGGCTGCTGGACGTCCCGCGCGCGCTGACCGCGCGCGGCTGGTTCGCCGACGGCGAGCTGGTCCTCGACGTCGACGACCCGTTCCGCGGCGAGCGCGGCCGGTACCTGCTGACCGTCCGCGAGGGCAAGGCCGAGTGCGTCCCGGCCGACCGGGCGCCGGACCTGACCCTGGACGTGTCCGACCTGGGGTCGCTGTACCTCGGCGGCGTCGCGCCGAGCACGCTGGTGCGGGCCGGGCACGTCCGGGCCCACGGCCCGGACGCGGCGTCCCGCGCCGACGCCCTCTTCCGCGTCGACCGGGCTCCGCACTGCCTGCACTGGTTCTGAGCCGCGTCAGCCGCCGAAGACGTGGCGCTCCAGGAAGGGGTTCCGGAACTTGCCCCGCGGGTCGAGCCGTCCGGCCAGCGCGCGGAAGTCGGCCAGCCGCGGGTAGTCCCCGCGAACGCCGTGGAACAGCTTGCCCCAGTGCGGTCGCGCGCCGAACGGGGCCAGGCGCTCCTCGAGCAGCGGCAGCACCGCCTCGACCTCGGCCTGGCGCGGCTGCCAGGTGAAGTGCAGGGCGACCCGGTCGCCGCCGTGGCAGGGGCTCAGCCACAGCTCGTCGCCCGCGATCGCGCGGATCTCCGAGACCAGCAGCACCGGCGCGACGACGTCGCCGATCTCCCGGACCGCCGCGATCGCCGCCGCCGCGTCCCGGTACGGCACGAAGTACTCCGACTGCAGCTCGTCCCCGACGCTCGGGGTGAACGCGAGCGCGAAGTGCGGCAGCCGCTCGTGCCACGGCCCGGGCACGCCCCGCTGCGGCGTGCAGTTGTCCGCGGCGATGCCGGCGGCGTGCGCGGGATGGCGCGGCCCGTCGGCGGGGCGCGCACCGAACAGCGCGGTCCGCTCGGTGAACGCGCCGACGCGGCTTTTGACCCAGACCTGGTCGATCGCGTCGTTCACCCAGTTCGTGAACATGCTGACGCTGTAGCCGGCGTCCTCGATCGCGTCGAAGTGCTCGAACGCGGCTTCCCACGGCAGGTCGTCGAAGACGTCCTGCCGGACGTCGAAGGCGGGGACGACGTCGAGCGTCAGCCGCGTGACGACACCCGCCGCGCCGAGCCCGACGACGAGCCCCGGGAACTCGGCGTGCGCGCGGGTGAAGGTCCGCAGCTCACCGTTCGCGTCGACCAGCTCGATCGCCGAGACGGCGGCGGCGAGCCCCGGCTGCCGCCGCCCGGAGCCGTGGGTGCCGGTCGCGACGCTGCCGGCGACGGTGATGTGCGGCAGCGACGCCAGGTTCGGCAGCGCGAAACCCGCGGCGTGCAGCTGCTCCGCGAAGTCGCCGTAGCGCGCGGAGCCGCCGACCGTCACGGTGCCGTCGCCGATTTCGACCGGCACGTCGAGCGCCTGCAGGTCGAGCAGCACACCGCCCGGCGAGTCGGCGATGTCGTTGAAGCAGTGGCGGCTGCCGAGGGCCTTGACCCGCGACGCACCCGCGACGGCTTCGCGGACCTCGTCGACCGACCGCGGGGTCACCACCGCGTCCGCGGCGTACGCGTGGTTCCCGGCCCAGTTCGACTCGCCCACCAGAACTTCCTTCCCGCGTCACGGATCCCCCGATCCGACCCTACGTCAGCGAGCGGTGGTGATCAGCCGGCGGGTGACGGCCGTGGCCGGACTGGGCGAGCCTGATCCCGGCCCCGGCCGAAGACCCTCGCCGTCACGTCGCCGGCGGTGCTGTTCCGGGTGGTCGTCCGCCGGCCGCTCCTGGAGCGGGCCCGCGAGCAGGCGGAGATGGGGCTCGCCGGATCGATGGAGGGCCACGCGGCGATGCACATGTCCCTCCAGGGGCCGGGGACGTTCCGGCGCGGTCGCGCTGGTGACGCGGTTCGCGCGCACGGGCGGCCTCGGGATGCTGCGGATGATGGCGGCTCCCCTGGCCGACAGGCGAGTTGCGCGCCGAACCAGAGTGAGTGTACAGTCACTCACATGACGAAGCGCGGTGCCACCCTCTCCACCTCCGACGCCCGGCGGGACGTCGTCGTCGACGCTGCCATCACGGAGTTCGCACGCGCCGGCTACCACAGCACGCCGATCAGCGCGGTGGCCGCGCGGGCCGACATCTCCCCCGCCTACGTCTTCAAGTTGTTCCCCAGCAAGGTTTCCCTCTTCGTCGCCGCGCTCGACCGGTGCTACGAACTGGTCGCGCACGCGCTTTCGAACGGCGCCGCCCGCGCCGGCGACGCCGGCCCCGAGACGATCCTGGACGAAATGGGCGGCGCCTACGCCGAGCTCATCGCCGACCGGAACCTGCTGATGCTGCAGGTGCACGCCCAGTCCGCCGCCGACACGCCCGAGATCGCCGACGCCGTGCGCCGCGGCCTCGCGAAGGTCACCGACCTCGCCCGGTCGCGGTCCGGGGCCGCCGACGAGCACGTCCAGCGGTTCGTCGCCTACGGCCAGCTCTGCCACCTCGTCGCGACCCTCGACCTCGACGAGCACGCCGGCGACTGGGCCGCCGTGCTCTCCGCCGGCATCCGGCACCCCGGCAAGAACTGAACCCGGCCCATCGGGCTTTTCCACGCCCAGACAGTGATTGACCAATCACTCACAACGGAAGGAAGCACCATGACCGCCACCGAGATCGTCCTCCCCGGCCTGGTCGAGCCCGACGGCCTGCGCGTCGAGCACCGCGAGCTGCCGCGGCCGGGCGACGGCGAGGCGCTCGTGCGCGTCGAGGCCAGCGGGGTGTCGTTCGCCGAGCAGCAGATGCGGCGCGGGAAGTACTACGACCAGCCGCCGTTCCCGTTCGTGCCCGGCTACGACGTCGTCGGCACGGTGGTCGAAGCCGCCGATCCCGCGCTCGCCGGGCGCCGGGTCTCCGCCCTGACGAAGACCGGCGGCTGGCGCAGCCACGTCGTGCTGCCGGTCGCCGACCTGGTCCCGGTGCCCGACGGGCTGGACCCGGCCGAAGCCGAGACCTTCGTGGTCAACGGGATCACCGCGTGGCAGATGCTGCACCGGATCGCCCGGGTGCGGCCCGGGGCGACGATCCTCGTCCACGGCGCGAGCGGCGGCGTCGGCTCGACGCTCGTGCAGCTGGCCCGCGCGGCCGGGATCGAGGTCATCGGCACGGCGTCGGCCCGCAACGCCGAGGTCGTCACCTCGCTCGGCGCCACACACGTCGACTACCGCGGCGACGTGCCGTCGCGGGTCCGCGCGCTGGCGCCGGGCGGCGTCGACGCCGTGTTCGACCACGTCGGCGGGCCCGGGATCGTCGAGTCGTTCCGGCTGCTCGCGCCCGGCGGCACGCTGGTCGCCTACGGCAGCGCGTCCACCAAGGACGAGCCCGGCAACTCGCGGCTGCCGGTGCTGAAGCTGTTCGCGCGGCTGCTGTGGTGGAACGCGCTGCCGAACCGCCGCCGGGCCCACTTCTACAACGTCTGGGGCGGCAAGCGGAACCTCCCCCGGTTCCGCGCCCGGCTGGCCGAAGACCTCGGCGCGGTGTTCGACCTCGCCGTCACCGGCACGGTGAAGGCCCAGGTCGCCGCGCGGATTCCGCTGACCGAAGCCGCGCGGGCCCTGGCGCTGGCCGAATCCGGCACCGTCGCCGGCAAGGTCGTGCTCGTCCCCTGAATTTCCGGCCGTTCGGGTGAGTGACCAGTCACGCACTCACGGCCGCACTCCGCGGGCCGCTCGCGCCCGGCACCCGGTTCCGCTGACGGGTCGCGGGGATGACGATCGATTCGACCGTCTCCGCGGTGCGGGCCCCGCACCGGATTCTCTGGGGCCCGGCCCGCGGCATCACCCGGATAACCGCCGCCGAAGCGTGCCGAGCGGAAGAGGGCCCGGTCGTGGCCGGGCCCTCTTCCGGCGTCAGTCGGTGCCGGACTCCATCGCGGCCTGGTCGAGCAGGACGTCGTTGCCCGCCTTGCCGCGCGAGGCGATCACCTCGGCGCCGCCTTCGGGCATCGCGCCGATCAGCCCGGTCGAGGCCGCCTGGGCGGCGCCGATCAGCTTCGGGTGCGAGTTGCCGCCGACCATGCCGAGGCTCGCGTACTGCTCCAGCTTCGCCCGCGAGTCCGCGATGTCGAGGTTGCGCATGGTCAGCTGGCCGATCCGGTCGACCGGGCCGAACGCCGAGTCCTCGGTCCGCTCCATCGACAGCTTGTCCGGGTGGTAGCTGAACGCCGGGCCCGAGGTGTCGAGGATCGAGTAGTCCTCGCCGCGGCGCAGCCGCAGGGTCACCTCGCCGGTGATCGCGGTGCCCACCCAGCGCTGCAGCGACTCGCGCAGCATCATGGCCTGCGGGTCCAGCCAGCGGCCTTCGTACATCAGGCGGCCGAGCCGGCGGCCCTCGTTGTGGTAGCTGGCGAGGGTGTCCTCGTTGTGGATCGCGTTGACCAGCCGCTCGTAGGCCGCGTGCAGCAGCGCCATGCCCGGCGCCTCGTAGATGCCCCGGCTCTTCGCCTCGATGATCCGGTTCTCGATCTGGTCGGACATGCCGAGGCCGTGCCGGCCGCCGATCGCGTTGGCCTCCAGGACCAGGTCGACGGCGGTGGCGAACTCCTTGCCGTTGATCGTCACCGGACGGCCCTGCTCGAACCCGATCGTGACGTCCTCGGGCGCGATCTCGACCTCGGGGTCCCAGAACCGCACGCCCATGATCGGCTTGACGATCTCGATGCCGGTGTCCAGGTGCTCCAGGGACTTCGCCTCGTGCGTGGCGCCCCAGATGTTGGCGTCGGTCGAGTACGCCTTCTCGGTGCTGTCGCGGTAGGGCAGGTCGTGCGCCAGCAGCCACTCCGACATCTCCTTGCGGCCACCGAGCTCGGTGACGAACGCGGCGTCGAGCCACGGCTTGTAGATCCGCAGGGAGGGGTTGGCCAGCAGGCCGTAGCGGTAGAAGCGCTCGATGTCGTTGCCCTTGAAGGTCGAGCCGTCGCCCCAGATCTGGACGTCGTCCTCGAGCATGGCGCGCACCAGCAGCGTGCCGGTGACCGCGCGGCCGAGCGGGGTCGTGTTGAAGTAGCTGCGACCGCCGGAGCGGATGTGGAACGCTCCGCAGGTCAGCGCCGCCAGACCCTCTTCGACCAGTGCTTCCTTGCAGTCGACCAGCCGGGCGATCTCGGCGCCGTAGGCGTGGGCCCGCCCGGGCACCGACGCGATGTCGGGCTCGTCGTACTGGCCGATGTCGGCGGTGTAGGTGCAGGGCACCGCGCCCTTGTCGCGCATCCACGCGACCGCTACGGAAGTGTCGAGGCCACCGGAGAAGGCGATACCGACACGCTCGCCGACGGGCAGGGAAGTGAGCACCTTGGACATGCGAATGATTATGCACGGCTATGCATCACCGTGCAATCCGGGGTGCGCCGAGTCACGGAAACTCCGTTGACCCGGGTGGTTCGGTGGGAGCATGCGGATGCACGCGGATCAGCACGCGGTCGACACCGGCCCGGTCCGGCGGCTCGTCGACGGGCAGTTCCCCCGCTGGGCCGGGTTGCCGCTGACTCCCCTGGCCTCCGGCGGCACGGTCAACGCCGTGTACCGCCTCGGCGACGACTTGACCGTCCGGCTTCCGCTCACCGAGGGCGGCTCCGGCGACATCGCGAAGGAACGCCGGATCCTCGGCACCCTCGGCGGGCTGCCGGTGGCGGTCCCGGCCGTCGTCGCGGTGGGCGAACCGGCCGAGGGCTATCCGTGGCCGTGGGCGGTGCACGGCTGGCTCGACGGCGCACCGGCACGCGAAGGCCACGCAGCGCGCGGCCTGGCGGAGTTCGTCCTCGCGCACCGGGCGAACCGGGCCGACGGTCCCCCGGCCTTCCGCGGGCAGCCGCTGTCCACCGTGGACACGGCCACGCGCCGGGCGATCGAAGACCTGAGCCGCACCGACGAGCCCTTCGACCCGGCCGCGGCGCTCGCCGCCTGGAGCGAAGCGCTCGACGCTCCGGAGTGGGCCGGACCGCCGTGCTGGGTGCACGGCGACCTGATGCCGGGCAACCTCCTGCTGCGCGACGGCCACCTGACCGGAGTCCTCGACTGGGCCACCGCGGGCCTCGGCGACCCGGCGGCCGACCTGATCCCGGCGTGGAACCTGCTCACCGCGGACACCCGGCAAGGCTTCCGCGACGCCGTCGGCGCCGACGACGCGACCTGGGCGCGCGGCCGCGGCCGGGCCTTGTCGATGGCCGTGATCCAGCTGCCGTACTACCGGCACACCAACCCGGTGATCTCGGCCAACGCCCGGTACGTGCTCACGGAGCTGGGCTGCGTCCCGGCTCCGTGAGCACGCCGGATCAGCTCGGCAGGAGCGCCGGGGCCGCGAGGCGGGTGGCGTTCGCCGCCGCGTCGTCCGGGGCTTCCTGCGCCGAGCGCTCCGCCTCGACGCGCGCGAGGTAGTTCGCGACCTCGCGCTCGCGCTTGTGCTCGTCCCAGCCGAGCAGCGGCGCGATCAGCCCGGCGACCACCGGGGCCGCCGCGACGCCGCGGTCGCGTTCCTCGATCGAGATCCGCGTCCGGCGGGTCAGGACGTCCTCCAGGTGCAGCGCACCCTCGTGGGAAACCGCGTAGACGGCCTCCACGCGGAGGTAGTCCGAGGTGTCCGTGATCGGCTGGGCCAGCCCGGGCTCCGCCTCGATCAGGTCGACGAGGTTCCAGATCCGCGTGCCGTACCGCTGCAGCAGGTGCTCGACGCGCGGCAGCGGCAGGCCCGTCCGCGAGGCGAGCGAGAAGCGGTCCTCCCACAGCTCGTGGTAGCCCTCGGCGCCCACGATCGGGAGCCGGTCGGTCCACGACGGCGGGGCCGGGCGGCCGACCTCCTCGACGGCGGCGTCGACCGCGTCCGCGGCCATCACCCGGTACGTCGTGTACTTGCCGCCGGCCACGATGACCAGGCCCGGTACCGGGCGCGCCACCGCGTGCTCCCGCGACAGCTTCGTCGTCGCGGTCGCCTTCGCCGCGAGCAGCGGCCGCAGTCCCGCGTAGACACCCTCGATGTCGTCGTGCGTCACGGGTGTGCGCAGGACGGCGTTGAGGTGGTCGAGCACGTAGTCGACGTCCGCGCGGCTGGCCGCCGGGTGCTCGCGGTCGAGGTCCCACTCGGTGTCGGTGGTGCCGACGATCCAGTGCCGTCCCCACGGGATCACGAACAGCACGCTCTTCTCGGTACGCAGGATCAACCCGGTGTCGAGGTCGATCTTCTCCCGCGGCACCACGAGGTGGATGCCCTTGGACGCGCGGACGGTGAACGGCGCGGGAATCCCGGCCGCCTCGGCCATGTCGTCGCTCCACACGCCGGTCGCGGCCACGACCGTCTTCGCCCGGATCTCGAACTCGACGCCGCTCTCGCGGTCGACGACCTTCGCGCCGACGACTCGCTCGCCCGCACGCAGCAGCGAGGTCACGCGAGTCCGAGTGAGCACCGAAGCACCCTGCTCGGCGGCCGTCCGCGCGATCGTCATCGTGTGGCGGGCGTCGTCGACCTGCGCGTCGTAGTACTGGATCGCGCCGATCAGCGCGTCGTCGGCCAGGCCGGGCGCCACCTTGAACGCACCCCGCTTGGACAGGTGCCGGTGCCGCGGCAGCGCGCGGGCGCCGCCGAGCGTGTCGTACAGCGTGACGCCCGCGCCGATGTAGCCGCGTTCCCACACCCGGTGCTGCAGCGGGACCAGGAACTTCACCGGCCGCACCAGGTGCGGGGCCAGCTTCTGCAGCAGCAGCCCGCGCTCCTTCAGCGCTTCGCGGACCAGCTTGAAGTCCAGCTGCTCCAGGTAGCGCAGGCCGCCGTGGATCAGCTTCGACGACCGGCTGGACGTGCCGGCGGCGAAGTCGCGGGCCTCGACCAGCGCGGTCGACAGGCCCCGCGATGCCGCGTCGAGCGCGACGCCGGCGCCGGTCACTCCCCCGCCGACGACGAGCACGTCGATCTCTTCGTCCACCAGCTTCCGCAGCGTCTCGGCCCGGTACTGCGGGGAAAGCGGGGTCACGGTGTTCCTCCTCCTGTTCACTGCACGTCGACCCAGTCGAGCGTGCGGCCGACGGCCTTCTGCCAGCCCGCGTAGCCCTCGGCGCGCTGCTCGTCGCTCCACGACGGCGTCCAGCGCTTGTCTTCGTTCCAGTTCTGCTCCAGCTCGTCGGTCGAGGACCAGAACCCGACGGCCAGGCCGGCCGCGTAGGCGGCACCGAGCGCGGTGGTCTCGGCGACGACCGGCTTCGACACCGGCACGCCGAGGATGTCCGCCTGCAGCTGCATGCACAGCTCGTTGGCGGTCACGCCGCCGTCCACCCGCAGCACGTCCAGCGTCACGCCGGAGTCGTTCTGCATCGCCTCGACGACGTCGCGGGTCTGGTAGCAGATCGCTTCCAGGGTGGCCCGGGCCAGGTGGGCGTTGGTCGTCGCGCGGGTGAGGCCGACGATCGCGCCGCGGGCGTCCGAGCGCCAGTACGGCGCGAACAGACCGGAGAACGCCGGGACGAAGTAGACGCCGCCGTTGTCCTCGACCTGGCGGGCCAGGCTCTCGCTCTGGGACGCGCCGCTGATGATGCCCAGCTGGTCGCGCAGCCACTGCACGGCCGAGCCGGTGACGGCGATCGAGCCTTCCAGCGCGTAGACCGGCTTGTCGTCGCCGAACTGGTAGCACAGCGTCGTGAGCAGGCCGTGCTTCGAGCGGACCAGCTCCTGGCCGGTGTTCAGCAGCAGGAAGTTGCCGGTGCCGTAGGTGTTCTTGGCCTCGCCGGGCCGGAAGCACACCTGCCCGACGGTGGCGGCCTGCTGGTCGCCGAGGACACCCGTGAGGGCGACCTCGCCGCCGAGCGGGCCGTCCGCGCGGGTGGTGCCGAAGCGGCCGGGGTTCGACGACGGCCGGATCGCCGGGAGCATCTGCCGCGGTACGCCGAAGAACGACAGCAGCTCGTCGTCCCAGTCGAGGGTCTCCAGGTCCATCAGCATCGTGCGGGACGCGTTGGTCGGGTCGGTGACGTGCACGCCGCCGTCCGGTCCGCCGGTGAGGTTCCAGATGAGCCACGAGTCGGTGGTGCCGAAGAGGGCGTCGCCCTTCTCGGCGTCCTCGCGCACGCCCGGGACGTTCTCGAGGATCCACTGCAGCTTGCCGCCGGAGAAGTACGTCGCGGGCGGCAGGCCGGCCTTGCGGCGGATCACGTCGCCCTTGCCCTCGCGCTCCAGCGCCGAGGCGATGCGGTCGGTGCGGGTGTCCTGCCAGACGATCGCGTTGCCGTAGGGGCGGCCGGTGCGGCGGTTCCAGACGACGGTGGTCTCGCGCTGGTTGGTGATGCCCAGCGCGGCGAGGTCACCGGCGGTGAGGTTGGCCTTGTTGAGCGCGGTCGCGATGACCGAGCGGGTGCGTTCCCAGATCTCGGTGGCGTCGTGCTCGACCCAGCCCGGCTTGGGCAGGATCTGCTCGTGCTCGAGCTGGTGGCGGGCGATCTCGTTGCCGCCGTGGTCGAAGATCATGAAGCGGGTGCTGGTCGTGCCCTGGTCCACGGCACCGACGAAGTCCGGCATGGTCGTGCTCCTACTCAGTTGGCGGGCTCGAGGTCCTTGGCGGGCATGGCGTCCAGCGGGTGCCCGGCGGGCAGGAAGCGCTCGATCAGGTACTTGTAGATCGCGCCGCCGACGAGGGCGCCGATGATCGGGCCCACGATCGGGATCCACCAGTAGGGGAAGCCGTACTGGTCGGTGAACGCCGTGTCGTAACCGGTCAGCCAGGAAGCCAGACGCGGGCCGAAGTCGCGGGCCGGGTTGATCGCGTAGCCGGCGTCCGTGCCCCAGGCCATGCCGATCGCGACGACGAGGAAGCCGACGACGACCGGGGCCAGGTTCGCCCCCGGCGAGGTGTTGCGCAGGTCGGTGATGGCGAACAGGACGATCAGCAGGATCGCGGTGCCGATGATCTGGTCGCGGAAGGCACCCCAGTCACCCACCGGCAGCGTGCCGTTACCCGGAAGAGTGGAGAACACGCCCTGGGTCTTGATCGTCAAGCCGGGGTCCTTGGCGTTGAGCACCTCGGTGTAGTTCCAGCGCACCAGCAGCGCGGCGAGGAACGCGCCGGCGGTCTGCGCGAGGGCGTAGGGGGCGACCTTGCGCCACTCGAAGCCCTTGAACACCGCGAGCGCGACGGTCACGGCCGGGTTGAGGTGCGCGCCGCTGATCCGCGAAGCGACGTAGACACCGAGCGTGACGCCGAGCCCCCAGGCCCAGGCGATGCTGTCGTGGTCCCCGATGCCCGCGGCGACGACCTGCGCCACCACCCCGCACCCGAACAGGATGAGGATCATCGTCCCCACGAACTCGGCGGCCATCTCGCCGACGAGCCCGTGGGCCTTGAGGTTTCGCACCATTGCTTCCTCCACAAAGGACCGTTCATTCCCCCTGATGGAGGAAAGCTAGGTTCGGGGTGCGGAGGGGTCAACGGACGCCGGTCGGCATTGTCGAACGACCGGAGTGGATGTTCGACATTGTCGAATCGTGGCCGGTCGGGTTAGGGTCGCGCCGTGCCCGGTCCGATCCAGTCCATCGAGCGCGCCGCCGCGATCCTGCGGTTGCTGGCGCGCGGCTCGGGACGCCTCGGGGTCGGCGAGATCGCCGAATCACTGGAGCTGGCGAAAGGCACCGCGCACGGGATCCTGCGCACGCTGCAGGGCGTCGGGTTCGTCGAGCAGGACCGCGACACCGGCAAGTACCAGCTCGGCGCGGCGCTGCTGCACCTGGGCACGAGCTACCTGGACGTCAACGAGCTGCGGTCGCGGGCGATCAACTGGGCCGACGCGCTGGCGGCGCGCAGCGGCGAGGCCGTCCGGATCGGCGCGCCGCTGGAGGGCCGGGTGCTGGTCGTGCACCACGTGTTCCGGCCCGACGACAGCCTGCAGACCCTCGACGTAGGGACGCTGCTGCCGCTGCACGCGACGGCGCTGGGCAAGGTCCTGCTGGCCTACGACACGACGCTGAAGGCCAGCCCGGAGCCGTACACGCGCCGCACGCTGGTCACGCAGAGCGCGATCAAGCGCGCCTGCGCGAAGGTGCGTGAAGCGGGCTGGGCGGTGGAGAACGGCGAAATGATCTCGGGCGAGGCCGGGATCGCCGCGCCGATCCGCGGGCACGGCGGCATCGTGGTGGGCGCCATCGGCGTGTCGGGCGCGGTCGACCGGATCTGCGACCCGGACGGCGGCCCGAACCCGAGGCTGCTGGGCCACGTCCGCGACGCGGCGCGCGCGGTGTCGCGGGACCTGGGCGCGTCGCGATGGTGAAGGGAAGACCATGGTCCAGCGGTACGTGATGTCCATCGACCAGGGCACCACCTCCACCCGGTGCATCCTGTTCGACGCGCGCGGCCGGCTGGTGTCGGTGGCCCAGCGCGAGCACCAGCAGCACTTCCCGCGGCCCGGCTGGGTGGAGCACGACGCCGTCGAGATCTGGCGGAACCTCTCCCGGATCGTCCCGCAGGCACTGGCCGACGCCGGCGCGACCGCCGAGCAGGTCGTCGGGCTGGGCATCGCCAACCAGCGCGAGACGACCGTGCTGTGGGACCGGCGGACCGGCAACCCGGTCGGGCGGGCGATCGTCTGGCAGGACACCCGCACCGACGCGATGCTCGAACAGCTCGCCCGCGAACCCGGCGCCGACCGCGTGCGGCAGCTGTGCGGCCTGCCGCTGGCGACGTACTTCTCCGCGCCGCGCGTCCGGTGGCTGCTCGAACGCACCCCGGGCCTGCGCGAGCGGGCCGAGCGCGGCGACGTGCTGTTCGGCACGATCGAGAGCTGGCTGATCTGGAACCTCACCGGCGGCGCGGAGGGCGGCGTGCACGTCACCGACGTCACCAACGCCTCGCGCACCATGCTGATGAACCTGCGCACGCTGAACTGGGACGACGAGCTGCTGGAGTTCTTCGACGTCCCGCGGGCGATGCTGCCGGAGATCCGCTCGTCGACCGAGGTGTACGGGACGACGTCCCGGGTGGTCCCCGGCATCCGGATCGCGGCGGCGCTGGGCGACCAGCAGGCGGCGCTGTTCGGCCAGACCTGCTTCGCGCCCGGCGAGGCGAAGTGCACGTACGGCACCGGCAGCTTCCTGCTGCTCAACACCGGGCCGACGCCGGTGCTGTCCACGCACGGCATGCTCACCACGGTCGGGTTCAAGATCGGCGACGAGCCGGCGGTGTACGCGCTGGAGGGGTCGATCGCCGTCACCGGGTCGCTGGTGCAGTGGTTCCGCGACGGCCTGGAGCTGATCGGCAGCGCGCCGGAGATCGAGACCCTGGCCCGCACGGTCGAGGACAACGGCGGCTGCTACATCGTCCCGGCGTTCTCGGGGCTGTTCGCGCCGCACTGGCACAGCGAGGCCCGTGGCGTGATCGCCGGGCTGACGTCGTACATCACGAAGGGCCACCTGGCGCGGGCGGTGCTGGAGGCGACCGGCTGGCAGACGCGTGAGGTCGTCGACGCGATGAACGCCGACTCCGGATTGGCGCTGTCGTCGCTGAAGGTGGACGGCGGGATGACGGCCGACAACCTGCTGATGCAGTTCATCGCCGACGTCCTCGACGTGCCGGTGGTGCGTCCGATGGTGGCGGAGACGGTCTCGCTCGGCGCGGCGTACGCGGCGGGGCTGTCGGTCGGGTACTGGCCGGACCTGGAGGGGCTGCGGCGCAACTGGCACCGGGCCGGGCAGTGGCTGCCGGCGATGGACCCGGCGCGCCGGACGAGCGAGTACGCGCACTGGCGGCAGGCGGTGGAGCTGACGTTCGGCTGGATGCGCCCGGGTCCGGCCGCGGCCGCGCCCGGGTCGGACCTGGTGGAGGTGCTGCTGGCCGACCACCGCCGGTTCGAGCAGCTGCTGCGCGACCTGCGCAACACCGAGGCCGACCGCTCGGCGCCGGCGGCGGAGCTGGCGGCCCTGCTGGTCGCCCACGCGACGGCGACGGAACGGATCGTCCGCCCGGCGGCGCCCGGGGTCCCGTTCGCGGACGACCTCCTGGCGGTCCTGGAGGACGAGGACTTCGAAAAGGCGTTGCTGCGGTTGGAGAACGTGGTGGACGCGCACGTCCGCGGCGAGGAGCGCGGGCTGCTGAACGAGCTGCGCACCACCATGTCCACATCGGACCGGACGGGCCTGGGCCGCGCGTTCGTGGCGGAGCGCATCCGCCAGCTGTCCCTGAACTGCGGTGCGGCGGCCCACATCCGCGACCTCGCCGACCGGCTGCGGCTTTAGCGGGCCGCGAGCAGAAGCGTGGCGGGTCATCGGCCCGGCGCTCGGCGCCGCTAGCGGGTGCGCAGGCAGCGGCTGCTCTCCCGCACCACCAGCTCCACCTCCACGGGCTCGCGCGGCAGCGGCACCCCGTCGATCCGTGCGGCGAGCGCCGCCAGTGTCTGCCGGCCCGCTGCCACGAAGTCCTGGCGGACCGTCGTCAGCGGGGGTGCGAAGTACGCCGCCTCCGGGACGTCGTCGAAACCCACCACGTGGGCGTCGCGGGGGACTCGCATTCCCGCCTCCGTGAACGCCGCCAGCAGGCCGAGCGCCATGTGGTCGTTGGCCGTGAACACCGCGCCCACCCCGGGCTCCACCGCCAGTGACTGTCCCGCCCGGTAGCCCGACCGGGCCGACCAGTCGCCGCGGACCACCGGGGGTACCTCCGCGCCGTGGCGCTCCAGCGTCTCGCGCCAGCCGCGCTCGCGGGCGCGGGCGATCGGGCCCTCTTCGGGGCCGCCGACGTGCCAGACCGTCGGGTGCCCCAGCTCCAGGAGGTGCTCGGTGGCCCGCCGCGCGCCTTCGTACTGGTCGGCCGACGCCGCCGGCACCAGCGGGACGCCCGTGACCGCCGGCAGGTCGGCCGCCAGGTCCGGGTCCAGCACGACGATGCCCGCCACGCCCTGCAGCCGCAGCCCGGCCACCGCCGCCGGCACCGCGGAACGGCCCCGGCCCGGCACGCCGAACACGTTCAGCACGTACCCGTGCTCCCGCGCCGCCGCGTGCAGACCCTGCAGGTCGGGCCCCGAGGCGCTCCCGGTGACGATCACGCCCAGCGTGCCCCGGCCCCGTGCGCGGCAGGGACCTGCGTCGTCCACGGCCATGCGCCGATGTTAACGATCACAGCATCGGACGTGCACTTCCTTCACCTTCCATAAATAACGAAACGGTAACGCGCCGAGCGGGGTTTGAACCCGTTCCGATCCACGGCCGTTTCTGCCAATGCCGGAACCAGTGGCACCGGACCGATCCCCGACTGCCGGTGCCGCCTCCCGGGTTCCGCGCGTTCCTCCCGGGTACGCAGCTTCTTCGGCGTGCCCGGAAAACCGAACGAGGTGACCATTGGCCCGGAAACCAGCCCGATCCCCCGCCACGGGCAGACATCGCATCACCCGCCGCACCAAGATCGCCACCGGCGGCCTGGCGCTTGCCATCGCGGTCGGCGGCAGCGTCGTCGCGACCACGGCCGGGCGCACCGGCGAGGCCAGCGCCGACGAGGCCGACCCGTCGTTCTTCATCGACATCGCGAAGGTGCCCGCCGGTGTTAACGTGAACAAGGCGCTGCAGCAGAAAGGCGCCGGCGGCACCTTCACGGTCGACTGCGGCCGCAACGAAAACCAGCACTTCAACCCGGACAACTTCATCGCCCAGCCCGGCGTCAAAAACGGCGCCCAGCACCTGCACGACTACGTCGGCAACCTGTCGGCGAACGCCGACTCGAACAACAAAAGCCTCGCCAAAGCCGGCACCACCTGCAAAAACGGCGACAAGTCCGCCTACTTCTGGCCGGTCGTCCGCATCGACACCGGCGGCGAAGAGAAGAACCCACCCGCCACGCAGCCCGACCGCGCCGGCAGCGCGAAGGACAAGACGAGCACGCAGGTCGACTGCCCGGACGTCGCCAGCAAGCTGCCCGACGTCCCCGACCAGGCCATGGACGAGGTGAACCGCAACCTCGACCTGCTCGACAAGCAGATCGACGAGGCCGACAAGCGGATCGCGAACGGCGACCTGAAGACACCGCAGGACATCCAGAACGCCGTCGTCGGCCCGCTCGAGGACAAGCGGACCGCGACCATCGACCGGATCGCCATCGCCATCGGCCGCCGGGCCGCGAAACCGGCCGCGCTCGGCGGGCTCGCCGCCTGCGTGCTCAAGCAAAACGGCAACGGCGGCCTCGACAACGGTGGCCAGAACAGCGGCGGCCAGGCGGCCGAACTGCCCGGGGTCAACGACAAGAACGAGGTCGCCGGCAACGACGGCGAGATCCAGCGCGTCCGCTCGGCGACGATCACGTTCACCAGCGGCGGCGCGAGCAAGGTCGTCGCGATGCCCCAGTTCCTGCGCATCCTCTACGGCGACGCCAAGCAGAGCACCAACGGCCCGGCCAACGCCCGGCCGAGCTGGACGTGCACCGGCTTCGAAGATCGGCTGACCGACCACTACCCGATCTGCCCGCCGGGCAGCCGCGTCGAACGCATCCACGCCTTCCCGAACTGCTGGGACGGCAAGAACATCGACAGCGCCAACCACCGCACGCACATCGTGTTCGCCGACCGGCAGGGCCGGTGCCCGCGGGGCTTCGAGAACGTGCCGCAGCTGGTCATCAAGCTGGTCTACGACATCCCGCACGACATCCAGGTCAAGGGCCAGTACAAAGTGGACGCGTTCCCGCAGGAGAAGCACAACCCGCGTTCGGACCACGACGACTTCGCCAACGTCATGGGCCAGCGGCTGATGAACCAGGTCGTCAACTGCATCAACACCGGCAAGCGCTGCAACCAGTGAGACCGCGGGCCGCGCCGGGACACCCCGGCGCGGCCCTGGCGGGGACGCCACCGAGACGTGCGAGGCGGCGCTCGACGGTTCGCCGGAGCGCTTCCCCGGCGAGCCGGTGGTGCTCACCACCACACGCCGGATACGCCTCGCGGCGAAATCGGGGTTTCACCGAGCCGGCGCGGTTCGACGCGCAAGGCGCGGAGCACTGGTTCGGCGCGGCTCACGAAGCCGTCACCGAACAGCCGTCCGGCGTGAAGCCAACCGGCCGCGGGCTTGGAGACGGCGAAGGTGTGGCCCTTCGGGCAGTCGGCGGAGTGATCGTTTCCGCCTGTATCGTCAATGTATTTCCGGTGTACCGGCAGTGTTAGCGTGCCCGCGAGTGCGACTCTACGAGGTTGTTCGACAGAAGCGGGGAGCGCGGTGATCAAGAAACCGGACTTGGCGAGAGCAGTTCTCTGTTCGGTCTCCGGCGGGGTGCTGACCGCGGTGGTCAGCGTGCTCGGGGCCACGGACGCCCATGCCGAACCGAAGGACACCGCCGGCCGGCCCTCGCCACCTCCGGTGAAACAGCGTGGTCACGACAACACCAGCTCCGCGAATGCCGCCGAGCACGCCCAGGAAACCGCCGGGAAGAAGCGGCAGGCTTCGGCTGCGGGGTCGGAGAGGGCCGCGGAACGACGCCGGGAGACCGCGGAAAGGAAGGCGGCAGAAGCCACCAAGGAGGGGGCGAAGAAGCCCAGCGGATCCGCCAACGCGGCGGAACGCCGCCGGGAAAGCACCGATCGGCGGGAAAAGCAGAATCGGTGGAAGGCCAGCCAGGCGGCTCGTGGCGAACAGCGGGAGCGGCGCGCTCGGCAGGACCGGCGGGAAAACGCGTCCAAGGAGGACAAGCAGCAGGCCGGGCCGGCGCGAATGCCGAAGGAGCAGGCCGGCCGGCAGGTCCGGCGACCGAGCCGGTCCACGGCCTCGGCGGAGCACGAGCTCAAGGGTGCCGGTCGCAAGAACTCTCCGGGAAACGGCAAGCTGCACCTACGGCTCGCCTCCGGCTCTTCACGTGATCCCGATGGCGACTACGAGCTCTGTGCGCTGGGCGATGAGAGCTGCGACAAGGTGGAGTCGTCGGATGGTCCGGGCTCCCACGACATGTCGAAACTGGCGGAAAAGCCGCTGAAGATAGTGCGCAACGGCGCGGTCGGCGGACTTCCGCTTTCCGGCGGCGGCGCGGGCGCCTCCGCCCGGCCGCCCGCGCGGGGTAATCCGCCGGCGCCGCCGAAGACCGAGCCGCGGAAACCCGCGACTCGCACCGAAGCGCCGTCGGCCGGCCCGTCCGGGCCCAAGGGCCAGGCGGGTACCGGTCCGGCCACGGGCAGCACGGCGCCGGGCCGGCGTCAGCAGACGGCTCCGGCACAACCACGTCGAGGCAAGGGGGCCGCCGTTCGGCCCACCCCCGCGACGGAGACCCCCACCTTGCCACGAGGCAGCGGGCCTCGGCGTTCGGCGGGTACGGAGCGGCCGGACGGCGCAGCTCCGCCCCGCCCGGCCACCCACCGAGCGGAGGGCAGCGGAGGCCGGAAGTCCGCCGACGAGACCGAGGACAAAACCGGCCGCAAGCCGACCGCACGGACGAGAAACCAGAACGCCGGGAAGTCCGGCGATCGCGGTGGCGGACGGGACTCGGCGACGATCCTGGAGGCCAGGAGAAAGGCCTATGAAAAGCAGGAGAAAGAGTTCCTGGCGGCCGGCAAGGACGTCTTCGGGAACACGATCCCGGCCGGCTTCGACGCCCGGGAGCTGGCTCGTGCCCTCAGGCAGGACTCTCGTCGTTCGCCGTTCACCTCCGACGGCAGGTTGACCGGGACCGCCGTAAGGGAGGCGTTCCCCGTCAGCGACGGCAGCGCGATCGGCAACCCCCACCTGAGGGAGTTCTTCGCACGCTCGGGCGGGATCTCCCAGTGGGCCAAGTACTCGACCCGGACCCACAACAGTCCCTACGGCGACTTCCAGGTCCACTTCTACCGCAACCGGATCACCGGCCAGGTCTACTACGATCACGACTACAAGGTGGTCATGAACCGGAGGATCCAGGATTAGCCGCACAGCTCGGTCAGCCGCCGTTCCGGGTCAGGAGTTCGTGACGGAGTAGCTGTTCGACGTGAAGTTCAGCCCGCCGGCCGACGAGGTGATCTCGAAGCCGAACTGGACTTCGCCGAGGGTCACGTCGCCGAACCAGCCGCGTGCCTTGATCCAGTTCAGCACCGCCAGGACGTCCACCGTGCCCGCGTTCGTGCCGGACGTGCGGACGAACGAGAACACCGCGTTCGACCCGTTCGATCCCTTGTAGACGTCCCAGGTGTGGCCGCCGACCGTCGCCGTCGTCTGCTTGGTGCCCAGCGGGCCGACCGCGCCCTGCCTGTTCATCCACAGCATCGTTTCGTAGGCGTTGTTGTCCGCCCAGATGTCGTACGCGGTCTCGTACGCGCCACTGCCGGGCCGGTTGACGTTGAAGCTGCTCGACACGTACCCGAGCGCGCTGAGCCGCTTGCCGACGTTCTTCGCCGAATGCGGGTACGACTTCACGCCGCCGGTGTTGGGCTGATCCGACCAGACACCCCAGTTGGAATACGAATTCGCCCAGATCGTCTGCGGGCCGGCACCACTGCCCCAGACGTCGTTGCGGATGGTGTAGCCGCCATTGGACCAGGTCGCCCATTTGTCCGACGACGACCACGTCGCCGCCGAAGCCACACCGGCCGAAGTGGCCACCGAAGCGGCCGCGATCAGGGAAACCACAAGGGAACGCACGACTTTGTGCATAGGTGAGATCCTCCGCTGGTAAGGGATTCACCAGCACTATGACCGTTCCGTCGGCGCGGGGTCAAGCAATTCGAGAAGTTCGAAAAAAGGGGCTTTCCCCACGGTGGGGAAAGCCCCTTTCCGGGCCGGGACTCAGGAAGCCGCGCGGCGTTTCGTCCAGATGTCGTAGGCCACCGCGGCCAGCAGCACGACGCCCTTCACGAGCATCACCCGCTCGCTCGGCGCGCCGATCAGCGACATGCCGTTGTTGATCACCGCCATGATCAGGCCACCGGTGATCGCGCCGACCACCTTGCCGACCCCGCCCTGGACCGCCGCACCGCCGATGAACGCCGCCGCGATCGCGTCCAGCTCGAAGTTGACGCCCGCCGTCGGGCCCGCCTGGTTGAGCCGGCCGGCGAAGATGATGCCCGCCAGGGCAGCCAGGACGCCCATGTTGACGAAGATCCAGAACGTCACCTGCTTGACCTTGACGCCCGAAAGCGTCGCGGCCTGCAGGTTGCCGCCCACGGCGTAGATGTGCCTGCCGAACACCGACTTCCCGGCCACGAGCGAGTAGCCGAGCACCAGCGCCGCCAGCAGGATGAGCACCCACGGCAGGTTCTTGAACCGCGCGAGCTGCACGACCAGCGCGAGCACCAGCACCGCGATCCCGGCGAGCTTCAGCACGAAGACGCCGAACGGGTCGACGTCCTGGCCGTAGCCCAGCCTGCCCATGCGCTTGCGCCACTGGGTGAACACGATCCCGGCCACCGCGGCGACGCCGGCGAGCAGCGAAACCAGGTCGGCGCCGCCGAGCGGGCCGAGGCCGATGTTGCCGAGGTAGCCGTCGGTGAAGCCGTTGGACAGCGTGCGGATCGCGTCCGGGAACGGGCCGATGCCCTGGTTGCCCAGCACCGACAGGGTGAGCGCCCGGAACGCCAGCATGCCGGCCAGCGTCACGATGAACGCCGGGATGCCGAAGTAGGCGACCCAGTAGCCCTGCCACGCGCCGATCGCCGCGCCCACGACGAGGGTGATCAGCACCGCCCAGAACCACGGCATGTGCGAGTTCACCATCAGCACCGCCGACACCGCGCCGGTCATCGCGACCACCGACCCGGCGGACAGGTCGATGTGCCCGGAGATGATCACCAGGATCATCCCGATCGCGAGGATCAGCACGTAGCTGTTCTGCACGATGATGTTGGAGATGTTCTGCGGTTCCAGCAGCGCGCCACCGGTGAGCACCTCGAACAGCACCACGATCAGCGCGAACGCGACGTAGATGCCGCTCTGGCGCGGGTTGATCGAGATCCGCCGCTTGGAGCGCTCAACCGGGGGCACGGCGGGCCGCGCTTCGGTCGTGGTCATTCCCGTTCCTTCGTCATGTACTGCATCAGCAGTTCCTGGGTGGCTTCTTCGCGCTTGGCCTCACCGGTGATCCGCCCCGCCGACAGCGCGTAGATCCGGTCGCACAGCCCGAGCAGCTCCGGCAGCTCGGAGGAGATGACCAGGACGGCCTTCCCCTGTGCCGCGAGCGAGTTGATGATCGTGTAGATCTCGAACTTCGCGCCCACGTCGATGCCGCGGGTCGGCTCGTCGAGGATCAGCACGTCCGGGTCGGTGAAGATCCACTTGGCCAGCACGACCTTCTGCTGGTTGCCACCGGAGAGCTTCCCGGTCACGCTCTGCACACTCGGCGCCTTGATCCGCAGGTCACGGCGGTAGCGGTTGGCCGTGTCGTGCTCGGCGTGCTCGTTGACCCAGCCGCGCCTGGCCAGCTTGCCCAGCCCGGCCGCGGACACGTTGCGCTGGATGTCCTCGATCAGGTTGAGCCCGTAGCGCTTGCGGTCCTCGGTGGCGTAGGCGATGCCGTGCCGGACGGCGTCCTGCACCGTCCGGACCTCGATCTCCTTGCCGTGCTTGAGGATCCGGCCGGAGATGTCCTTGCCCCACGACCGGCCGAACACGCTCATCGCCAGCTCGGTGCGGCCCGCGCCCATCAGCCCGGCCAGCCCGACGATCTCCCCGCGCCGCAGCGAAAGCGACGCGCGGTCGACGACGACCCGCCCGGCCTGGGTCGGGCTGTGCACCGTCCAGTCCTCGATCCGCAGCACCTCTTCGCCGATGTCCGGCTCCCGGGGCGGGAACCGGTGCTCGAGGTCGCGGCCGACCATGCCGGTGATGATCCGCTCTTCCGTCAGCCCCGCGGCGTCGAGCGTTTCGATCGTCCTGCCGTCACGCAGGATCGTGACGGTGTCGGCGATCGCCGTCACCTCGCCGAGCTTGTGCGAGATGATCACGCACGTGACGCCCTCGTCCCGCAGCCCGCGCAGCAGGTCGAGCAGGTGGGCCGAGTCGTCGTCGTTGAGCGCCGCGGTCGGCTCGTCGAGGATGAGCAGCCGGACGTCCTTCGACAGCGCCTTGGCGATCTCGACGAGCTGCTGCTTGCCGACACCGAGTTCCTGCACCGCCCGGGTGGGGTTTTCGGCGAGACCGACGCGCTTGAGCAGCGCGCCGGCCTCGTGGTTGGTGCGGTTCCAGTCGATCCAGCCGCGCTTGGCGCGTTCGTTGCCGAGGAAGATGTTCTCCGCGATCGACAACTGGCCGCACAGCGCGAGCTCCTGGTGGATGATCACGATCCCGCGCCGTTCGCTGTCGCGCACCGACCCGAACTCGCACCGCTGCCCGTCGAAGGTGATCTCGCCGTCGTAGCTCCCGTGCGGGTAGACGCCCGAGAGCACCTTCATCAGGGTGGACTTCCCGGCGCCGTTCTCCCCGCAGATCGCGTGGATTTCCCCGCGGCGCACGGAAAGGGTGACGTCCGACAGCGCCTTGACCCCGGGGAAGGTCTTGGTGATCCCGCGCATGCCGAGCAGTTCGGTCATTTCAGCTGACCTGCCGTGTAGTAGCCGGAGTCGACGAGTTCCTTCTGGTAGTTCGTCTTGTCCACGGTGACCGGCTGCAGCAGGTAGGACGGGACGACCTTCTTGCCGTTGTCGTAGTCCTTGGTGTTGTTGACCTCGGGCTTGCCGCCCTTGAGCACCGCGTCGGCCATCTTGACGGTGGTGTCGGCGAGCTTGCGGGTGTCCTTGAAGACCGTCGAGTACTGCTCACCGGCGATGATGGACTTGACCGAGGCGACCTCGGCGTCCTGCCCGGTGACGATCGGGTACGGCTGGCCGGCGGTGCCGTAGCCGTTGCTCTTCAGCGCCGACAGGATGCCGATCGACAGGCCGTCGTACGGCGAGAGCACGCCCTGGACCTTCGCGCCGCCGGTGTAGGTCTTGGTGAGCAGGTCCTCCATGCGCCGCTGCGCGGTGGCCGGGTCCCAGCGCAGGATGGCCGCGCGGGCGAAGTCGGTCTGACCGCTCTTGACCACCAGCTTGCCGCTGTCCATCAGCGGCTTGAGGACCGACATTGCGCCGTTGAAGAAGAAGGTCGCGTTGTTGTCGTCCGGGGAACCGGCGAACAGCTCGACGTTGAACGGTCCCGGCCCGTCGCCGAGGCCCTTGACCAGCGAGTTCGCCTGCTCGACGCCGACCTTGAAGTTGTCGAAGGTGGCGTAGTAGTCGACGTTCGGCGAGTTGCGGATCAGCCGGTCGTAGGCGATGACCGGGATCTTCTTGTCCGCGGCTTCCTGCAGCTGGGTGGTGATGGCGGTGCCGTCGATCGAGGCGATGACCAGGAGCTTGGCGCCCTTGGTGATCTGGTTCTCGATCTGGTTGACCTGGGTGGGGATGTCGTTCTCGGCGTACTGCAGGTCGACCTGGTAGCCGAGCTTCTCCAGGGCGGCCTTGATGTTGTCGCCGTCGTGGATCCAGCGTTCCGACGACTTCGTCGGCATGGTGACACCCACCAGGCCGCCCGCCGCGCTCGCGCTCGACGCCGCCGCCTGGTCCGCCGTCTTCTGGCTCGAGCCGCACGCCGACAGCGTCAGCACGAGACCCGCGGCGGCGATCCCCGCGATTCCTCTGATGAACTTCATCGTTCTTCTTCCTTTCTCAGAAGCGCTGTGTTCAGAAGCCCTGGGCGAGCCGGTAGTACGCCTGGTTCCAGCGGATGCGGTCGGCGAAGCCGTGCGGGGTCGTGTCGGCGTCGATCACCAGCAGCTCGACACCGAGCAGGTTCGCGAAGTCGCGAAGCGTCTCCGTGCTCACGGCCTGGGTGAGCACTGTGTGGTGCGGGCCGCCCGCGGTGATCCAGGACTCCGCGGACGTCGGCAGCGACGGCGCCGGCTGCCACACCGCACGCGCGACCGGCAGGTTCGGCAGCGGCTCGTCCGGCGTGACGACCTCGATCTCGTTGGCCACCAGCCGGAACCGGTCGCCGAGGTCGACCAGGCCGAGGACGACGCCGGGCCCGGGCGCGGCGTCGAACACGAGCCGGACCGGGTCCTCGCGGTTGCCGATGCCCAGCGCGTGGATCTCGCAGGACGGCTTCGCCGCCGCGATGCTCGGGCAGACCTCCAGCATGTGCGCGCCCAGGATCTTCGGCGTGCCGGGTCCGAAGTGGTAGGTGTAGTCCTCCATGAAGGACGTGCCGCGGTCGCGGCCCACGCTCATCGCCTTGACCGCGGCCAGCAGCGCCGAGGTCTTCCAGTCACCCTCGCCGCCGAAGCCGTAACCGTCGGCCATCAGCCGCTGCACCGCGAGGCCGGGCAGCTGGCGGAGGCCGCCGAGGTCCTCGAAGTTCGTGGTGAAGGCGCCGAAGCCGCCGTCGGTGAGGAACTTCCGCAGGCCCGCTTCGATGCGGGCCGCGTACCGCAGGGACTCGTGCCGCGCTCCCCCGGCCGCCAGTTCCGGGACTACGTCGTAGTCCTCCGCGTACTGGGCGACGAGCGAGTCCACCTCGGAAATCTCTTCGACTTGGTCGACCAGGTCGTTGACGCCGTAGGTGTTGACCGAGACACCGAACCGCAGTTCGGCCTCGACCTTGTCGCCTTCGGTGACCGCGACGTCGCGCATGTTGTCGCCGAACCGGGCCAGCCGCAGGTTGCGCAGGTGGTCGGCGCCGATCGCCGCGCGCGCCCACGCGTCGATGCGCGCGACGACGGCCGGGTCGGACACGTGCCCGGCGACGGTCTTGCGCGGCACGCCAAGGCGGGTCTGCACGAACCCGAACTCGCGGTCGCCGTGCGCGGCCTGGTTGAGGTTCATGAAGTCCATGTCGATGGTGGACCACGGCAGGGCTTCGTTGAGCTGGGTGTGCAGGTGCAGCAGCGGCTTGCGCAGCGCGTCCAGCCCGGTGATCCACATCTTCGCCGGCGAGAACGTGTGCATCCAGGCGATCACGCCGACACACGCGGCGTCGGCGTTGGCCTCCTGCAGCACGCGGCGGATCGAGGTGGCTTCGGTCAGCACCGGCTTGCCGACGATCTCGGCCGGGAGCCCGCCCGAGGCGGCCAGGAGCTGCTGGATCCGCAGGGACTGGCCGGCGACCTGCTCGAGGGTCTCCTCGCCGTAGAGGGCCTGGCTGCCGGTGAGGAACCAGAGCTGGGGTTTCGACGCGCGGGTCATCGTTCTCCTTGGAAACTCAGTGCTGGCCGTAGACGTTCTGGTACCGGGCGTGGAGCCGGTCGACGTCCTCGGGTGGGAGGGGTTCGGGCGTGCCGAGCTCGAAGGCCTTGTGCACGGTGCGGGCCACGTCCTCGACCATCACCGCGGCCTTGACCGCGTCGCGCGCGGTGCGCCCGACGGTGAACGGGCCGTGGTTGCGCATCAGCACCGCCGGCGAGCGGCTCGAGCGCAGCGTCTCGACGATGCCGCGGCCGATGGAGTCGTCGCCGATGAGGGCGAACGGCCCGACCGGGATCTCGCCGCCGAACTCGTCGGCGATCATCGTGAGCACGCACGGGATCGGCTCGCCGCGGGCGGCCCACGCCGTGGCGTAGGTCGAGTGGGTGTGCACGACGCCGCCGATCTCCGGCATGTGCCGGTAGACGTAGGCGTGCGCGGCGGTGTCGGACGACGGCGCGAGGTCGCCGTGCACGAGCTCGCCGTGCAGGTCGGTGACGACCATCGTGTCGGCGGACAGGTCGTCGTAGGACACGCCCGAGGGCTTGATGACCATGAGGTCACGGCCGGGGACGCGCGCGGAGACGTTGCCCGCGGTCCAGATGACCAGCGCGTTGCGGGTCAGCTCGCCGTGCAGGTTCGCCACGGTCTCGCGCAGCTCGGCGATCGTGTCCTGCACTTCACCGGTGAGGGACATCAGGACCGTCCTTTCGCGACAGCTCGGCGGCGGGCGGCCAGGCGGTGCATGACATCGTTGCCGCCGCGGCCGAAGTAGTCGTGCAGCGTCGTGTACTCGGCGTACAGCTCGTCGTAGGCGGCGACGTGCGCGGGCTCGGGCCGGTACACCGCCCGCTCGACCGAGCCCATGACCGCGGCGGCCGCGCGGACGTCCGGGTAGGCCCCGGCGGCGACGGCCGCGTGGATGGCCGAGCCGAGCGCGGGTCCCTGCCCGGAGCCGATGACCGACAGCGGGAGGTTGGTGACGTCGGCGTAGATCTGCATGAGCAGCGCGTTCTTCACCAGGCCGCCCGCGATGATCAGCTCGGTGACCGGGACGCCGGCGGCGGTGAACGTCTCGATGATCTTCCGCGTGCCGAACGCCGTGGCTTCCAGCAGCGCGCGGTAGACGTCCTCGGGGCGGGTGGCGAGGGTCTGGCCGACGATGACGCCGGACAGCTCGTGGTCGACGAGGACCGACCGGTTGCCGCTGTGCCAGTCGAGCGCGACCAGGCCGTGTTCGCCGATCTCCTGCCGCGCGGCCAGCCGGGTGAGCTGCTCGTGCCCGTCGTGGGCGAAGTGCTCGGTGAACCACCCGAAGATGTCGCCGACGCCGCTCTGGCCCGCTTCGTAGCCCCAGAGCCCGGGAACGATCCCGCCGTCGACCACGCCGCACATGCCGGGGACTTCGCGCAGTTCGGCGCCGTTCATCACGTGGCAGGTCGAGGTGCCCATGATCGCCACCATCTGCCCGGGCTCGACGGCCTGGGCGGCGGGCGCGGTGACGTGCGCGTCGACGTTGCCGACGGCGACCGCGATGCCCTCGGGCAGCCCGGTCCAGGCGGCGGCCTCGGCGGTGAGCGAGCCGGCGCGGGACCCGAGCCGGCCCAGCGGGTGTTCGAGCTTGTCGGCCACGAAGGTCTCGAAGCCCGGCGCCAGCTCACGGAGGAAGTCCCGGCTCGGGTACTGCCCGTCCTGCAGGATGCCCTTGTAACCGGCGGTGCAGGCGTTGCGGACGTAGTTCCCGGTCAGCTGCCAGACGATCCAGTCCGCCGCCTCGACCCAGTGGCGCATCGCCGCGTAGACCTCCGGTGCCTCTTCGAGCACCTGGAGGGCCTTGGCGAACTCCCACTCGGACGAGATCAGCCCGCCGTAGCGCGGCAGCCACTTTTCGCCGCGGGCGCGGGCCAGCTCGTTGATCCGGTCGGCCTGGGGCTGTGCCGAGTGGTGCTTCCACAGCTTCACGTACGCGTGCGGGTTGCCTGCGAACTCCGGCAGCTCGCACAGCGGCGTGCCGTCGGCGGTCGTCGGGACCATGGTGCACGCGGTGAAGTCGGTGGCGACGCCGATGACGTCGCCCGGGTCGGCCCCGGCGTCCCGCAGCGCCGCCGGTACGGCGTTGCGGAGCACCCCGACGTAGTCCGACGGCACCTGCAGCGCCCAGTCCGGCGGCAGCGCGCGGCCGGTGGCGGGCAGCGTCTCGTCGAGCACCGCGTGCGGGTACTCGAAAACGGCGGAACCGAGTTCCGCACCGTCACGGACCCGCACGACCACCGCGCGGCCCGACAGCGTGCCGAAGTCGACGCCGACGGTGAGTGGTTCTCCCACGGTGTCCTCCCTCCTGGTTGGTGACCGGGACGCGGCGCGGGCGGCGGTGGACGCGCCGCGCCCCGGGGTTCTAGCGGCCGGTGATGACCAGCGTCGTCACGGAGTTGGCGGGCAGCGTCAGCTTCGACGTCGCAGCCAGCCCGGTGATCTCCCTGGTCTGCGGCACGATGGCGGTCGGCGCGGCGAGGCTGTTGCGCGCCGCCGGGTCGCCGGTGAGCGTGGTGAGCGTGCCGGTGCCGTCCACCGCGGTGACGCCGGTGAGCGCCAGCCGCGCCGTCTGCACCTGCCCGGTCGGGTTGACGAGCTTGACCGTGAACGTCTTCCTGCCGTTCTTGGTGGTCACGTTGACCACCTGCCGCAGCGGGCTGCCCTGGTTGAGGCGGCTGCTCACGATCTGCTTGCCGAGCGTGCTGGAGAACATCTGCTGCACCCAGTACGACGGCGAGCCGTAGCTGCTCCCGGCGTCGAGGCCGATCAGGTTGACCGGCCAGTTGGCCTGGTTCTCGTGCACCAGCACCGGCGCGTACATCGAGCCGATGACGACGTCGCTGTTGCGTTCCAGCCCGGTGAGGAACGCGGCCTCGCCGATGGCGGCGGCCAGGGTGCCGGTGGGCCGGCCGTCCTGGGCGCCGTACTCGCCGACGAGGATCTCCGGGCCGGAGCGGTCCGCGGTGTCGTAGCGGGTCGAGTTGTCCGTGAACCACTGCGGGGACTGGTAGTAGTGGTCGTCCGCGGCGTCCGGGCGCACCCCGGTCGAGGTGCTCGACGCCGCGCCGCCCTGCAGGCCGCCGGTCGTGGCGACGACCGTCAGCTGCGGGTACTTCGCCTTGATGGCGTTGTACATGTCGGTGTAGCGCCAGGCGTAGCTGCCCGAGCCGTCGAACCAGTCCTCGTTGCCGACCTCGACGTAGTGCAGGTCGAACGGCGCCGGGTGCCCGTCGGCGACCCGCTTGGCGCCCCACGTCGTGGTGGCGTCGCCGATGGCGTACTCGATCTCGTCGAGGGCTTCCTGCACGTACTGCGGGTAGTCGGCCTGGCTGACGTGCTGGCCGTTGAGCGTGTAGCCGGCGAACAGCGCGAGCAGCGGCTGGGCGCCGATGTCCTCGGCGAGCTTCAGGTAGTCGAGGATGCCGAAGCCGTCGGTGGACCAGTAACCCCACGCGGTGTTCTGGTGGCCGGGCCGCTGTTCCAGCGGGCCGATGGTGTTCTTCCAGGCGAACCGCGTGTCGAGGGTGTTGCCCTCGAGGTAGTTGCCGCCGGGGACCCGGAACAGGCCGAGCTTGAGCGCCGCGAGCTTCTGCCCGAGGTCGGCGCGGACACCGTTGGGCCGGTTCTTGAACGTCGGCGGGAACAGCGAGACCTGCTGGAACCAGGCGTCACCGCTCAGCGCCGCCTTGCCCCGGTTGACCAGGGACACGACGATCCGGTTGTCGGTGGAGGCCGGGATCGTCGACGGCGTGGTGAAGCTGAACGTCTGCTGCGTCCACGCGGGCCCGGCCGGCTGGACGTCCTTGCTCGCCAGGACCGTGCCGTCCGGCTTCTCCAGGCTCACCCGGACTCCGCCGGTCCACGTTCCGCGGGCGAAGAAGCTGCCGGTGTACTTGGTGGACGGCTTCGCGGCGACGCCGTAGTAGCCGACGTTGGCGGCCGCGACCCGGCCACCGGCCGGCACCGCGTCGGCGTGCAGCTTCAGCGACCGGTCGAGCGCGGTGTTCAGCGGGGCCGCGGTGTCGATCGCGTAGGTGCCGGTGGCGCCCGGCGAGGTCAGCAGCGACCAGTACGGCACCGGGGTGTCGCCCGCGCCGCTGCCCGGCTGGTAGCCCTCCTTGAAGGTGCGGTTGCGGACCAGTTCGGCGTACAGGCCGCCTTCGACGGAGTGGCTGATGTCCTCGAGGATCGAGCCGTAGGTGGTCGGCCGGGTGCTGGCGCGCACGACGTTCGCGTCGACGGCGAGCTGGTTCGCCCCCGCCATGGTGCCGACCTGGGCCGCCGTGAGCGGGAAGCGGCGCAGCTCGACCTCGTCGACCGCGCCGGTGAACCCGGATCCGACGGTGAACGCGGCCGTGCTGGTCCCGGAGGCCGGGCAGGCGGAAACGTCCAGGGTCGTCCCGGTCGGCGTGCCGCAGGTGCTGGTGACCGCGGCGGCGTCGCCGTCGGCGTAGACCGTCAGCCGCTGCGACGCGCGGTCGAGGACGAGAGCGGCGTGGTGCCAGTTCCCGTCGGCGAGCCCGCCGCCGGTGGTGGTCACCTGGATCGTGCCGACCCGGGCGGTGAGCTTGCCGCCGGTCACGCCGAGGGCGTAGCCGTCCCCGTGGCCGGCCAGCGTGCCGTCCGAGGTCGTCCGGAACCAGGCGGCCAGCGAGAGCGAGCCGGTGCCGGTGTCGAACGCGGGGGCCGCACCCATGTCCACAGTGGACTTGCCGTCGAGCTGGACGGCCTTGCCGGACGCGCCCGCGGTCCAGGTGGCGCCGCGCAGCGTGCCGTCGGCCGCGTTGGCCGAAGCGTCGTGCGCCACGGTGCCGGTGCCCTCGTCGAAGTGCCACGACCCGCCGGCGGCCAGCGCGGCGACGGCGGAGGCGGTCAGCGGCGTCGGGTACGCCCGGACGTCGTCGACACCGCCGGCGAACCAGTCGGCCGGGTTCCCGGCCCACTTGCCGCGCCCGATCTCCAGGTGCCCGGTGGCGGTCCACGGCGTGGTGAACGGGACGCTCTGCTGCAGGGTTCCGTTGACGTAGAGCGAAAGCGTGCCCGCCGCGCGGTCGTAGACGCCGACGAGGTGCTGCCACTGGCCGGCCTGCGCCGGCAGGGCCGACACGGCCGAGGACGACGGCGTGTCGCCGTCGCCCGCGCGCCGGGTGAAGGCGAACCGCCCGTCGGCGGCGCGCTGGAGGTAGAAGCCGCTGATCGCCGAGCCGTCGACGCTCACCGCGGTGCGGAAGCCGGTGGCTTCCGTGGGCTTGACCCACGCCGACACCGAGAAGCTCTGCGCGGTGTCGACGACCGGGGCGGGGACGTCGGCGGCGGCGTCGGTGCCGTTCAGGGCGACGCCGTGCGGGCCGACGACACCGTCGCCCCAGGTCGCGCCGCCGGTCAGGGTGGCGGTGCGGGCGTCGGGGGAGTCGTCGGCCGCGGTCGTGCCGCTGCCTTCGTCGAAGGTCCAGTGCCCGGCGATGGCCAGGCGCGCGGCCTCGGCCGCGGTCAGGGCCCCGGAGTAGGCCCGGACGTCGTCGATCGAGCCGTCCACGAAGTCCACCGGGTTGCCGCCGTACTTGCCGCGTCCGATCACCAGGTCCCCGGTGCCGGCCCAGGCGGCAGGCGCGGCGACGGTGGCCTGGCGGGTGCCGTCGACGTACAGCGACAGGGTCGACGCGGTGGCGTCGTAGACGCCGGTGAGCTGGTACCACTGGCCCGCGACCGGGTCGAAGCTCGCCGACGCGACGACGCCGTCGGCGGGGGCGTCGCCGGCGAGGCGGGTGAAGGCGAACCGCCGTGAGTCGTCGCGGAACTGCAGGAAGAAGTTGCTGACCTGGCTGCCGTCGACGCTGACGAACGTCTGGAAGCCCGACGTCCGGTCGAGCTTGACCCAGCTGCTGACCGAGAAGCTCTTGGTGGTGTCCAGCACCGGCGCACCGGCGTCGGCGAAGCCCTTCGAGCCGTCGGTGGTCAGTGCGCCGCCGCGGATGCCCGGGCCCCAGCCCGCGCCCGCGTTCAGCGTCGCGGGGTGGCTGCCCGCGGTGTCGGCGGCGGTCGTCCCGCTGCCTTCGTCGAACGTCCAGTGCCCGGCCAGTCCCGGCTCGGGATCGGCCGCGGCGGCGGTCACGGGCAGGGCGGAGAACAGGGTCAGGGCCGCGAGCACGGCCAGGGGACGCCGGAATCTGGGGGGCATGGCTCTCCTTCGAGCTTCGGCGCGCACGCTCAGCGGGTCCGCCGGGTGACGAGGCGTTGGAGGACGATGAAGACGAACAGGAGGGCCCCGGTGATGATCGAGGTCCACCACGAGTTGAGGGTGCCGTCGAAGGTGATCAGCGTCTGGATGATGCCCAGCACCATGATCCCGAGCACGGTGCCCAGCACGTAGCCGGAGCCGCCGGTGAGGATGGTGCCGCCGATGACCACCGCGGCGATCGCGGTCAGCTCCAGGCCGACCCCGTTGAGCGGGTCGCCGGAGGACTTGTACAGCACCAGCAGCAGCCCGCCGAGCGCCGAGCAGACCCCGCTGATCGTGTAGACCGCGATCTTCGTGCGGCCGGTCTTGAGGCCCATCAGCATCGCGGACTGCGCGTTGCCGCCGATCGAGTAGACCGTCCGCCCGAACCGCGTGAAGTACAGGACGTACGCCGCGGCCGCGACCACCACCAGCGCCACCACCACGCTGATCGAGATGTGCAGCTCGGCGCCGAGCGGGATCTGCGTCTGGGCGAGGGTGGCGATCGTCGGGTTGTCGATCGAATACGCCTCGGTGGTGATCGTGTAGCAGAGGCCGCGGGCGAAGAACATCCCGATCAGCGTCGCGATGAACGGCTGGATCTCGAAGAAGTGGATGAGCGCGCCCATCCCGGCGCCGAGCAGCGCGCCGATCACCAGCACCACGGCGATCGCCGCGTACGCCGGCCAGCCGTGCTTCTGCAGCAGGTCACCGGAGACCACTGTGGACAGTGCGACGACAGACCCGACGGACAGGTCGATGCCGCCGGTGAGGATCACGAACGTCATGCCGACCGCGACCACGAGCAGGAAGGCGTTGTTGATGAACAGGTCGAGCACGACCTGCCCGGATCCGAACGCCTCGTAGCTCGACGCACCGAAGACGTAGGCGCCGACGAGCAGCACCATCGTCGCGAGGATCGGCAGGTGCCGCTGCTGCGGCCGGTAGCCTTTGATGCGGGCGAGGGTGGTCATACCCCGACCTCCACCTTCTCCGGCGACGGCGCCGGGGTGACCGGATGGGTGCCGCGGCGCCGCCGGAACCGGCGCCGGAACGCGGGCGACTGCATGAGGCACACCACCAGCACGACGACGGCCTTGAACAGCATGATCGCCTTGGGCGGGATGCCGAGCGCGTAGACGGTGGTGGTCAGCGTCTGGATGAGCAGCGCGCCGAGCACCGAGCCGCCGAGGGAGAACCGGCCGCCGGTCAGCTGGGTGCCGCCGATGACGACCGCGAGGATCGCGTCGAGCTCGATGAACAGCCCGGCGTTGTTGGCGTCGGCGCTGTGCACGTTCGCGCTGATCATCAGCCCGGCGATGCCCGCGCACAGCGCGCAGAAGACGTAGACGAGCCAGGTCAGCCGGGCCGAGCGCAGCCCGGCGAGCCTGCTGGCCTCCGGGTTGCCGCCGACGGCCTCGACGAGCAGGCCCAGCGCGGACCGGCGGACCAGCAGCGACGCGAGGACGAACACGGCCAGCGCGATGAGGATCGCGCCCGGCAGGGTGAAGGCGAAGCCGCTGCCGATCCACTCGTACGGGCCGGAGTTGATGGTGATGATCTGGCCGCCGCTGATCAGCTGCGCGATCCCGCGGCCGGCGACCATGAGGATGAGCGTGGCGATGATCGGCTGGATGCCGAGCGCGGCGACGAGCCAGCCGTTCCACACGCCGAGCACCAGCGACAGCCCGAGCGCCAGCCCGACCGCGGTGAGCGTGGCGCCGAGGCCGTCGGGGTGGCCGGCGATCCACAGGCAGGCCAGCGAGCCGCTGATCGCCACGACCGCGCCGACCGACAGGTCGATGCCGCGGGTGGCGATGACGAGCGTCATGCCGATCGCGATGAGGATCAGCGGGGCGCCGTTCTTGAGGATGTCGACGAGGTTCCCGTAGAGGTGCCCGTCGCGCAGCTCGATCTTGAAGAACGAAGGACTCGCGATGAGATCGCCCAGCAGCAGCACCAGCAGGGCCACCACGGGCCAGAAGAGCCGGTGTTTCGTCAAGCCTTTCACGCCTGCACCCCCTCGGCCATCGTGGCCATGACGTCGTCGGCGGTGAGCCCCTGGTTGTCCCGTTCCGCCACGACCTTCCGGTCGCGGAGCACGACGACGCGGTGGCTCAGCCGCAGGACCTCTTCCAGCTCGGCGGAGATGAACAGCACGGCCATGCCTTCGCCCGAGAGCTGCGTGACCAGGCGCTGGATCTCCGTCTTGGCGCCGATGTCGATGCCGCGGGTCGGCTCGTCGAGGATCAGCAGCCGCGGCTCGGTGATGAGCCAGCGGGCCAGCAGCACCTTCTGCTGGTTGCCGCCGGAAAGGTTGCCCACCAGCGCCTCGGGGTCGGCGGGCCGGATGTCGAGCGCCTTGATGTACTTCTCGGCGATCTCGTCCTGGCGGCGGCGCGACAGCGGACGCGCCCAGCCGCGGGACGCCTGGAGCGCCAGCACGATGTTCTCGCGCACGGTCAGCTCTTCGACCAGTCCCTCGGACTTGCGGTTCTCCGACAGGAACGCGATCCGGTGGTCGAGCCCGGCGCGCGGGGTGCGCAGGGCGGTGGCCTGCCCGTCGATCCGGACCGACCCGCTGTCGGCGTGGTCGGCGCCGAAGAGCAGCCGGGCGAGCTCGGTGCGCCCGGAGCCGAGCAGCCCGGCCAGGCCGACGACCTCGCCGGCGTGGATGGCGAGGTCGAACGGCTCGACACCGCCCTTGCGGCCGAGGTTCTCGGCGGCCAGCAGCACCGGCGCGCCGGCGACCTCGGCCCGGCTGGGCCCGGAGTCCTCCAGGTCCTCCAGGACCTGCAGCTCCTTGCCGATCATCCGGGTGACCAGCTCGACCGGGGTGATGTCGGCGGTGCGGTACTCGCCGATCAGTTTCCCGTTGCGCAGCACGGTCATCCGGTCGGCGACGGCGAAGACCTGGTCGATGAAGTGGGAGACGAACAGGATCGCCATGCCCTCGTCGCGCAGGGACCGCACGACTTTCAGCAGCTGCTCGACTTCGCCGGTGTCCAAACTGGAGGTCGGTTCGTCCAGCACCAGCACGCGCGCGTCGACGTCGAGCGCGCGGGCGATCGCGACCAGCTGCTGCACGGCGATCGAGCAGCTGCCGAGCTCGGCCGAGACGTCGACGTGGACGTCGAGCCGGGCGAGGAGCTCCTCGGCCCGCCGCCGCATCGGCCCCCACTGGATGCGGCCGAAGCGGCGGGGTTCGCGGCCGAGGCAGACGTTCTCCGCCACGGACAGGTTCGGGCAGAGGTTGACTTCCTGGTAGACCGTGCTGATGCCGGCCTGCTGGGCCGAGCCGGGCCCGCTGAAGGCGACCGGCTCGCCGTTCAGCTCGATCGTGCCCGCGTCCACCCCGTAGACGCCGGTCAGCACCTTGATGAGGGTGGATTTCCCGGCGCCGTTCTCGCCCATCAGGGCGTGCACCTCGCCGGGGAACATCCGGAACGCGACGTCGTCCAGGGCGAGGACGCCGGGGAACTGCTTGCGGATACCGCTCATCCGCACCATGGGCTGCGGTTCAGGCATTGCGTGCTCCGGGGTGGGCGCGGGGGTCGTGAGCGGGAAACAGTGTTCTGACCCGGTTTCCCACGCACGACCCACGGGCGATGGTCAGTACTGGCGCTGCGGCAGGGCGGCCTTGGCCGACGCCTGGTCGAACTCGGTTTCCTTGGTCTCGATGCGGGCGGGCACCTGCTCGCCCGCGGCGACCTTCTTGACCAGGTCCATCAGCTGCGGGCCGAGCAGCGGGTTGCACTCGACGACGTGGTTGATCTTGCCGTCGGCCAGTGCCTGCAGCGCGTCGTGGACGCCGTCGACCGAGACGATCTTGATGTCCTTGCCCGGGACCTTGCCCGCGGCTTCGATGGCCTCGATGGCGCCGAGGGCCATGTCGTCGTTGTGCGCGTACAGGACGTCGATCTTGGGCTGGGACTTCAGGAAGGCCTCCATGACCTCCTTGCCCTTGGCGCGGGTGAACTCACCGGTCTGCGACGCGACGATCTTGTACTTCGGGTCCGCCGCGATGACGTCCGCGAAGCCCTTCTTGCGGTCGTTGGCCGGGGCCGAGCCGGTGGTGCCCTGCAGCTCGACGATGTTGACCTGGCCGGTGGCGCTCGCGAACTCCTTGGTCAGCCACTCCCCCGCCTTCTTGCCTTCGGCGACGAAGTCCGAGCCGAGGAAGGTCTTGTACAGCGACTTGTCCGGCGAGTCGATCGCCCGGTCGGTGAGGATGACCGGGATGTTGGCGTTCTTCGCCTCCTTGAGCACGGTGTCCCAGCCGGACTCGACCACCGGCGAGAAGGCGATCACCTTGACCTTCTGCTGGATGTAGGAGCGGATCGCGGAGATCTGGTTCTCCTGCTTCTGCTGCGCGTCGGAGAACTTCAGCTCGATCCCCGCGGCCTTGGCCGAGTCCTGGATCGACTTGGTGTTCGCCGTCCGCCACCCGCTTTCGGCGCCCACCTGGGCGAAGCCGAGCGTGATCGCCCCGCCGGAGCCGCCGGAGGAACCCCCGCTCCCACAGGCGGTGAGCAGCACCAGTCCGGCCGCCGCGGCCGCCGCGGCGGCCCATCGCTTCTTCAGCACGTTCACTCCTCGATCGACGGTGATCAAATTTGTTAGCGTTAACATTCGGAGCTGGTCTTCCGGGTTCGCGCGCGTGCGTCCCGCTAACGCGGGCCGGTGCTCTCCCGCACGATCAGCTCGGGCACGACCAGGGCGCGCGCGTGCCGGTCGCCCCCGTCCATGCGCCCGGCCAGCAGGCCGAACGTGCGCCTGCCGACTTCGATGAAGTCCTGGCGCACCGTGGTCAGCGGCGGCGTGAAGTACGCCGCCTCGGGTACGTCGTCGAAGCCCGCGACGCGCACGTCCCGCGGCACCGAGATGCCGGCTTCGGCGAACGCGCGCAGCAGGCCGAGCGCCATCTGGTCGTTGCCGGCGAAGACGGCGTCCAGGTCCTGCTGCTTGGCGAAGGATCGCCCCGCCTCGTAGCCGGAGCGCGAGCTCCAGTCGCCGCGGATCACCGGCGGCACGTTCGCGCCGTGGCGTTCCAGGGTTTCCCGCCAGCCCGCCTCCCGGTCGCGGGCTTCCAGCCAGTCCTCGGGCCCGGCGACGTGCCAGACGGTCCGGTGCCCCAGCGCCAGGAGGTGCTCGGTGGCGCGGCGGGCGCCGTCGCGCTGGTCGACGGAGATGACCGGGACCGGCGCGGTCTCCCCGCCGCCGACCGCCACGACCGGGAAGTCCGCGGGTGCGGCCTCCAGTGCGCGGCCCGCGCTGACGTGCGGGGCGATGACGATGATGCCTTCGACGGCCTGGCGGCGCAGGTTCTCCACCGCGTCGGCGATCGAAGACCGGCCCGGACGGCTGACGCTGGAGATCGTGATCGCGTACCCGGCTTCGCGGGCGGCGTTCTCGATGCCGTACAGCGTGCTGGCGGGACCGTACAGATTGGACTCGAGCGCGACGACGCCGAGCGTGCCGGTCCGCCCGGTGACCAGCGCGCGGGCCGCAGAGTTGGGGCGGTAGCCCAGTTCCTCGATGGCGGCGAGCACCCGGGCGCGGGTCTCGGGACGCACCGGGCCGGTCCCGTTGATCACCCGGGAGACGGTCATGTGGGACACGCCGGCCACGCCGGCGACGTCGGTCAGGCTGGGCTGCCGCGTACCGGCCGCGGTCACCCTGACGGGGCCGCCGGAGCGGGGTCGTTCGGCCACCGGCATCCCCTTTCGCACACCTCGTCGTGGTCCACGTCACCTGTTCCGGTGACGGCGAGGAGTCAGTGTTAGCGATAACACCCCCGCGGTCAAGTCCGGCTCGCGTAACGGTCTAGTCACGTGAGCCGGACGGCCCGCGACGGCCGCCAGCACGGCCCGACCTGCGGGAAAGGCCGTGAGTTATTCACCGGCTGCCGCAGGCGGCGGTGTTCAAGGGGCATGTTCGCCGGTTCCGAAGCAGCGTTACCACACGTCGGCGGCGGCCCGTCACAGGGCCAGCGACGCCGCCACCGGCAGGTGGTCACTCGCCGTCGCCGGCAACGTCCACGCCGCCACGGGCCGCACCCCCGCGACGAAGATCTGGTCGATCCGCGCCAGCGGCAGCGCGGCGGGCCAGCTGAACCCGAACCCGTCCCCGGCCGCTTCCTGCACGGACCGCATCCGCGCGGTGATCGGGCCCAGCGCGCGGTCGTCGGCCGTGCCGTTGAAGTCGCCCACGAGCACCGTCCGCGGCGACGGCGTGGCGGCCAGCTCACCGGCGAGCAGGCCGATCGCCTCGTCGCGGCCGTCGGCCGTGAAGCCCCCGTCGAGCCGGACGCGCACCGAAGGCAGGTGCGCCACGAACAGCGCCACCGGGCCCTTCGGAGTGTCCACTGTGGTCCGCAGCGCGCGGGTCCACGGCATGATCTCCAGCGGTTCGGTGCCGTGGAGCGGGAACGTGCTCCACACCCCGACCGTGCCGCGTACCACGTGGTGCGGATACCCCGCCGCCAAGGCGTCTTCGTACTTCGGCACCTCGGGCTTCTTCAGCTCCTCCAGGGCGATCACCTGCGCGCCGGTGGCGGCCAGTGCGCGCGCGGTGCCCGCCGGGTCCGGGTTCTCGTCGTTGACGTTGTGCGAAACGACCGTGAAGTCGCCGCCGTCCGCGGTCCGGTCGAACAGCCTGCCACCGAAGAACCCGCCCCACACCAGTGCCGGCAGCAGCAGCGAAACGAGGGCGAGCGCCGAGCGCCGGATCAGGGCCGCCACGAACAACGGGACCAGGAGCAGCCCGGTCCACGGCAGGAACGTTTCCAGCAGGCTGCCCGCGTTGCCCACGGCGTTGGGCACCAGGGAGTGCGCGAGCAGGAGCACCGCCGTCAGCGCGGAAAACACCGCGACGACCCGGCCGCGGCGCCAGGATCCGCGGTCCGGCACGGATTTCGGGGCGAGCGTCACGGTCATCGCGTCGCCGCCGGCAGTTCACGCTGGATCCCGGCGATGAGCTTCTCGCTGTTCTCCAGCGCCGCCCGCAAACCGGCGCCCGGGCTGCCGCCGGGATTCTGGTGCAGGACGACACCGAGGATCAGCGCGCCGCCGCGGGCCTGCGCGGCCCACATCAGGGCGCCGCCGGCCGCGGTCGACGAACCGGTCTTCAGCCCGATCACGCCGTGGCGGCCGAGGAGGGTGTTCGTGTTGACGACCGTGCCCGGCACGCCGTCGACGCGCAGCGACGGGGTGGCCACGATCGCGCGGATCACGTCGTTCTTCATCACTTCGCGCGCCAGCCGGAGCTGGTCGGTGGCGGTGCTGGTGGTCGAGTCCTCGACGCCGCTCGCGCCGGTGTAGGTGGTGCTGGTCATGCCGAGCGCCGCGGCCTCGCGGTTCATCTTCGCGACGAACGCCTCCTGGCTGCCGGCGTCCCAGCGCGCGAGCAGGCGGGCGACGTTGTTGCCGGACGGGACGAGCATCAGCGCCAGCAGGTCCCGTTCGCTGATCCGCTGCCCGGCGCGCAGCGGCACGGTCGACTCGTCCGGGGCCGCCGCCTCGGTTTCGGCCTGCTCGTCGACGACGATCCGCGGGCCTGCTTCGCCGCCGGCGAGCGGGTGGTCCTTGAGCACCACGTAGGCGGTCATCACCTTCGTGACGCTGGCGATCGGCACCGGCTCCTGCTCCCCGCGGCTGCCGAGCGAGCCGAGCCCGAGCACCTCGGCGCTGGCCTGGCCTTCGGCGGGCCACGGCAGCGGCAGGTCGACGGACGGCCGGGCGGGGCTCGCGGTCCCGTCGACCGACGGCGGGAAGACGACCCAGCAGGCCACGGCGAGGGCCACCGCGACGACGGCGGCCACCCCGCCCGCGACGGGTGGGATGCGGGTACGGACCATGCTCTCCTCCGGGTGCCGGGTGCGCTGCGGCTGCGCACACCGGACACTGTGTCCGGGGAAGATCGCCGGTCCGTCGGCGTTGTTCGACAGGTCTGCACCGGAAATGTCGCGATTTCGTCCCGGCGCGGCGGGCTACGCGACCGGAGGATGTGCGCCGGGTACCCGATGGTCCGGACCACCGGGTACTTCCGGGCGCCTCACGCCGAGCGCTGGATGCAGTCGAGGGCGAGGCCCAGCGGCGTGGCGAGGTACTGGCAGATGTGCGACGCGTGGGCCGCGTCGGTCTGGGTGCACGCGATCGGCACCCCGAGCAGGTCGACCGCGCAGTAGGCGTAGAACTGCGTCGAGCTGCCCGGAACCGGGTCGGCCGAGGCCGGGACAGCCGTGGCGACGGCGGCGACGGTCGCGAGCGCGGCCGCGGCGGCGGCGATGCGGATCTTCCTCATGGTGTCCTCCTCTCGGTTTCCCCTGGTGACAGGGGTTGACGATGATCAAGATTCCCCGTCGCGCACCCGTTCAGCTCCCGGTCACCGGAAAGTGTGGCGTTCACATACGTGGCCACCGTTCAGCGCATTGACGCAGGTCAGGGCGGTGGCCTATAACAAGGAGGTCCGGGTGTACGCCGCAACACCTCCGCTGTCGCCTTTTCCGGAGGCCATCGGTGTCCCCACGCAATCCGCTCCGGCGCGCGCTCTTCCGCGTCGCCGTCACCGTTTCCGCCGCTGCCGCGAGCTTCGGCTTCACCGTCGCCACCGGCGACGTCGTCACCGTCTCGACGGCCGCCCAGCTGCAGAGCGCGCTCGCCAACGCGGTGCCCGGCCGGACGATCCAGCTCGCCGCCGGGACCTACCGCGGCTCGTTCGGCACGACGAAGGCCGGCACCGCCGACCGGCCGATCACGCTGTCCGGGCCCGCGGACGCCGTCCTGGTCAACGACGGGCCGTCCGGCGACGCCCCCGACTGCCCGGTGCCCACCGCAGGCTGGGATCCGGGCTACGGCCTGTGGCTCTTCGGCGCGCCGTACTGGCACTTGACCGGTTTCACCGTGCGGGACTCGAAGAAGGGCATCGTCGTGGACGCTTCGCCGCACACGGTCATCGACGGCGTGACCGTCGACCACGTCGACGAAGAGGCGATCCACTTCCGCCGTTCGTCGGCCGACAGCGTGCTCGAGAACTCGTCGATCAGCTACACCGGGCTGGTCCAGCCGGGCTACGGCGAAGGCGTCTACCTCGGCTCGGCGAACTCCAACTGGGGCTGCCACGGCAACTCCGGCGGCGCCGACCGCGGCGACCGGATCCAGGTGCTGCACAACCACATCGGGCCGTTCGTCGCGGCCGAGGCGATCGACGTCAAGGAAGGCACCTTCGCCGGCGTGATCCGCGGCAACACCTTCGACGGCCGCGGCATCTCCGGTGAGAACTCGGCCGACTCCTGGATCGACGTCAAGGGCATCGGCTACACGATCGAAGACAACACCGGCACGTTCGCCGCGCCGGGCACGTTCGCCAACGGCTACGAGAACCACAACCCGAGCACGACCCCGTCGTTCGGCAACGGCTGCGGCAATGTCTGGCGCGGCAACAAGTCCGACCTCGGCGGCGTCGGCGCCTACGCGATCAAGATCAGCTCGGTGTCGAAGTGCGCGGCGAACCCCAACGTGGTGTACGCGTCCAACACGGTGACGAACGCCAGGTCGGGCCTGACCAACATCCCGGTGACGCCGTGAGGCGGCCCGGGCGTCAGGGCACGATGGAGTCGACGTACCCGCCGTCGACCCGCACCGCCGCGCCCGTGGTCGCCGAGGCGAACGGGGAACTCAGGTACACCACCAGGTGCGCGATCTCCTCGGGCTCGATCAGCCGCTGCAGCAGCGACTGCGGCCGGTGCTTCCGCATGAACTCGCGCTGCGCCTCCGCCCACGGCAGGTCCCGGTCCACCAGCTCGTAGACGAAATCCTCGACGCCACCGGTGTGCGTCGGCCCGGCGATGACGGCGTTCACCGTCACGCCGGTGCCGGCCGCGTGCTTGGCGAACCCGCGCGAGACCCCGAGCAGCGCCGTCTTCGACACTCCGTAGTGGATCATCTCGGCCGGGATCACGACCGCCGAGTCGCTGGCGATGTACTGGATCCGGCCCCAGCCGCGGTCGGCCATGCCGGGCAGGTAGGCGCGGGTCAGCCGCACCGCGGCGAGGACGTTGACTTCGAAGTAGCGCCGCCATTCGGCGTCGGTGATGGCAAGCGGCTCGCGGGCGCCGAAGATGCCGAGGTTGTTGACGAGGATGTCGGCGTCGGGCACCTCTTCGACGACCTGGGCGGCGCCGGCCTCGTCGGAGACGTCGCCGGGCGCGGGCAGGAAGTCGGCGTCCGGCAGATCCTGCGCGAGCCTCGCGATGGCGGTGCGGACGCCGGTGTCGCTGCGGCCGTTGATCGCGACCCGCGCGCCGGCGGCCGCGAGCCCGGCCGCGATGGCCGCGCCGATCCCCTGCGTGGACCCGGTGACCAGGGCCGTCTTGCCGCTCAGGTCGACCCGCATGGTGAAAGCCCTTTCTCGCGCCGGCGGCTGCCTCCGGCCGATTCAAGCACAGCCGTCCGGCGCGCACCGGCTGGAAATCCGGTTGCCGCCGCGACCCGGCCGGCGACACCATCGGCGCATGATCGCACCCCGCACCCCGCTCCTGCCGACCGTCGCCGCGACCACCGCGCCGGTCCGGCAGCAGCCAGGGCGTCCGCGGGGCTCGGGCGCCACGGCACCGTGACCGGCGCGCTGCTCGCCGGCCTGGTGGCCGGCTACGGCATCGCCATCCCGGTCGGCGCCGTCGGGGCCTACCTCGTCGCGCTCACCGCCCGCACGTCGCTGCGGACCGGCTTGGCGGCGGCGTTGGGTGTCGCCACGGCCGACGGCGTGTATGCGCTGGTCGCGGTGCTCGGCGGTGCGGCGGCCGCGGGCGTGGTGGCCCCCGTCGCCGTCCCGTTGCGCCTGGTCTCGGCGGGGATCCTCGTGCTGCTGGCCGTCCGCGGCGCGGTGTCGGCGTTGCGTTCCCACCGCGACGCCACGGCCCGGCCGGTGACCCCGCTCCCGCCCGGACGCGCCTATGCCGGCTTGCTCGGCGTGACGCTGGTGAACCCGGCGACGGTCGTCTACTTCGCCGCCCTGGTCGTCGGCGGCCGCGCGGGCGCGGCGGTGTCGGTGCCCGAGCAGGCCGCGTTCGTGCTCGCCGCGTTCACCGCGTCGGCGAGCTGGCAAGCGCTCCTGGCCGGCGGCGGCGCCCTCCTCGGCCGCGTCCTCACCGGACCGCGCGGCCGCCTGGTGACGACGCTGCTGTCGAGCGCGGTGATCACCGCCATCGCCGTCCGGCTCGTCCTGTCCTGAACGGAACCCATTGTGCTGTAACGGTTTGTCCGGTTCCGGGCGCACGCGAGGAGACGTCCCGGCGGCCGGTTCCGGCCTAACCTGAGCCCGACGCGGACGGGAGGCGGCCATGACCATGCCGATGGCGACGACGTCGGGCTGGGACGTCGCGGGAGCGGTGCTGCTGGTGCTGTGGGCCCTCGCGATGTGGGCGGCGGTCGCCGTCCTGGCGTACGCGGCCCGCGGGCCGGTGCGGCCGTGGGTGTACCGCGGCTCGGCCGCGGTGATCGGCCTCGGCGTGCTCGGCCAGCTCGGGCACGTCCAGGAGCACATCGCCCAGGCCGGGTACTGGCTCGGTCACCCGAACTCCCCGGCCTGGATGACGCCGTGGGGCACCGGCCTGGCGAACGGCCTGCAGCTGGCCCTGCCCGGCCGTCCGACGTTCGGGATGGAGCTGCTGCACCTCACCGGCAACTTCATCTTCCTCGCCGGGCTGGCCGGGGTCATGGTGATCACCCGCCACGCCGTGCGGACGCGGGCCCGGCGCTGGGCGCGGATGGGCGTCTGGATGCAGGGCCTGCACGGGCTCGAGCACCTGGTCCTGACGCTGTCGGTGGCGTTCGGGTCGCGTGCGGTCGGGCTGTCGACGTTCTTCGGCCTGGTCGGCCCGGGCCCGGGCCTGACGACCTACCGCGTGTGGTGGCACTTCGTCGCGAACGTCGTCGGCTCGGTCGTCTTCGGCCTGGCGCTGTACCACCTGTGGCGGGAGCGCCGGGAGGTCCGGGCGACGTTCGTCGTCCGGACCGTCCCGGAGATCACCCGGCGGGCGGCGTAGCGCAGGTCAGCGTCGGCAGCGCCCAGTCCGCGTGGTCGTTGCCGTTGCCGTCGCCGCCGTCGGAGACCAGCAGGTCCAGCACCTGGGCGCCGGTGACGTCGACGTCGATCGGCACGGCCGCCTGGCCGCCCCGGACCACGGGAGTCGTCACCTTGGTCGTGCCGTCCGCCGAGACGCTGAAGCTGACACTGCCGCCGGTGCCGGTCTCGCCGTCGACGCCGACCGAAGCCGTGAGGCGCGTGCAGGCGGCCGCCAGGTAGAGCTGGACGTCGCTCGCCGCGTGGACGCCGAGGCCCTTCGCGTACGGCACCCCGCCGATCGTCATCGGCTTTCCGTCGCCGGCGGCCGCTTCGCCGTTACTCGTGTCGCGCTCGACCGGGCCCCAGCCGTTCGTCGCCGTGAGGAACGGCAGGGAGCTGACCGCGACCTGGCCGGCGGGCGGCGCCGGCGGCACCGCTCCGACGATCCGCTCGTCCGCGACCGAACCGGGGTGCCCGGCCTGCCGGTAGGCCACCGAAACCTTCAGCGCCGCGGTGTCCACTGTGGACGCGGCGGTGACCGGCCAGGTGAACGTCACCGACGAGCCGCTGTCGATCCGGGCCACCGAAGGCGGCGACGCCGCCCCGGCCGTCCACCCGGCCGGCACGGTCAGCGACGGCTTGACGTCGAACGCCGGCGGCGCGTCCGCGGGAACCCGCACGGTCGCCGAAGCGGTGAACCGCTGCCCGCCCGTCACCGTGTCCGGCGCGGTCAGGGAGACGCTCGCGGCCGGTGCCGCCGGCATGGCGTACCGCACCGGGTCGTAGCCGGGCGAGACGTTCTGCCGGACGGTCAGCGGCGAGCGGTAGCTGCCGTAGTTGGTCCAGGCGATCTTGCCGAGGCCGCCGGTGCTGCCGTCGAGGTTCCACACCGCGACGGCGATCGTGTTGTGGCCGTTCGGGTTCAGGATGCCGTTCGGGATCGGGAAGCTGTGCTGCGGACCGAGGTAGTTGACGTACTGGCCGAGCTGCCAGCCGTTGACGAAGATCAGCGCCCGGTACTGCCGGCCGGGGTCGTCGGTGATCGTCAGGCCCAGCGAGGTGTCCTGGCCGTGGGGCAGATCCAGATCCGCCGACGTCCGGTACCACGAAACACCCGGGGCCGGGTCCTTCGCCGGCAGCGAGACCGGCGTCCAGCGCCCGTCCGGGAAGCCGGGCAGCGACCAGCCGGCGCGCTCGCCGTACAGGCCGCCGGTGTTGAGCGGGCCGCGGACGGGGTCGAGGCCGGTCTCGCCGCCGCGCACGCCCTGCAGCCGCCAGGTCACCGACGTCAGCGGGGTGCCGGTGAGCCGGGCCGAGGTGAGGCCGCGGGCGGCCTTGTTGCCGTTGCCGGCGCCGTAATCCTCCTCGTGGCCCATGTTCACGGTCAGCACCGAGATCTCGTTCTCGCCCTGGCGCAGGGCCCCGGCCGGGAAGCCGAACGTGTGCTGCGGATCCTTCGAGCTGCCGAGGAAAACGCCGTTGAGCCACGCCGAGAACGCGCCGGCGGGGCCGCCGCTCTGGCTCGACAGCGTGATACCGGTCTGCTTGCCGTCGCCGGTGAACCGGCCGCGGTACCACGTGTTGCCGGTGTGGAACCCGTAGTCGTCGGCGAAGAGCACCGGTTTCGTGCCGAGCGCCGTCGAGCTGTTGGTGGTGTCCTTGTCGGCCACCGGCCACGCCGAGTCGTCGAAGCCTGGCCGGCTCTCCGGAGACTCCTGCTGGTGCTTCCACCCGGTCAGCGCGGGCAGGGTGACCGGCTGGGCCGCCGGTGCCGTGCCGGTGCGGCTGCCGCTCGGCGTCGGCTGCGTCGCGACGCGGAAACCGTTCCAGGACACCGTCTTTTCGGCGGCGAAGACCTCGAAGGCGCCGTCTGTGCCGGTGTCGCCGGTCAGGGCGAGGGTGCCGTACTGGTCGGCCGCGGTCCGCACGAGGTGGGTGCCGCGGACCAGCACCGGGCCCGCCGCGGTGTCCTGGCGCCAGAACGTCGCCGCGGTCGCCTTGTCCGCGAGCAGCAGGAGCAGCGGCCGCGCGCCGGGCACGGTGACCAGCACGCGGGTCAGGCCGTCGTGGGTGTAGTTCAGGCGCAGGTCACCGCGGGCGGCGTCCCAGGTGGACGTCGCGGTGCCGCCGAGCACCTGCACCGACGGCTGCTTCGCGAACCGCAGGACGGTCTCACCCGGCCCGCCCTGGTCGCCGTAGAGGACCGCGACGTCGCGGCCGCCGATGGCCGCGCTGGTCATGATCTCCGATGTCGAGTACTGCATCCGGGTCTGCCCGAGGTCGTAGCCGGCGACGACGATCTTCGACTGGCGGCCGTTCAGCGTGATCCCGGTGCCGGGCTGCTGCGGCACGACCGGGTAGAAGTCGGTGCTGCCGGAGAGCAGGTCGACGGCGTCCACGACGACGAACGTCCCGGTCGCCTGCGGGTTCTTCTGGCCCGTCACGACGATCTTCAGCGTGTGCGCGCCGGCGGGCAGGCCGCGTACCTCGTAGCCGGTGACCTGGTTCTGCTTGCTCGACGCGTAGAGGTCGACGGTGCTGACCTTCGCGTCGTCGAGGTAGACGTCGGCGATGCCGTGGTTGCCGTCCTTCGACGTGACCCACCGGATTCCGGTGCCGGTGAAGGGAATGCTGACGCTGTCGCCGGTCGCCTCGGAGAACGATTCGGTGTGCTGGTAGTCGCCGCCGGTGTAGTTCACCTCGGGCCCGACGTGGCTCCAGGTGCCGGTGTAGCCGACCTCGGCGGCCCGGTCGTCGTAGGTGTAGCCGGCGTGCGCGGCCAGGTCGAGCGCGAGGCTCGTGGTGTTCGTGGCGGTGGACGTCGAGTCGGTGTGGCGCAGGGTGTGGAACTGGGTGCGCGTGTCGGGGTTGATCCGGGCGGTGTCGGTGAGCGCGGGGTCGGTCAGCGGCGCCGCGGCCAGGCCGTCGGTCTTGGTCAGCGGCGCGACGGACTGGGTGAAGTAGCCGATCAGCTTGTCTTCGGCGTACTTCGGGTCGAACTGGCGGCCCTCGGTGATCGCGGCGCCGTAGTCGTAGGAGGTGTAGTTCTGCGGGATCGCGCTCCAGCCCCACGACGTGCCGCCGTGCAGCATGTAGAAGTTCTGGCCGGTGGCGCCGACCGCGATGTTCTGCTTGTAGAAGACGTTCGCGAACTGGTCGTTGATCAGCTGCGCGCACTTCCCGTAGCCGGGGCCGCCCCACGGGTCGAAGGCACCGCCCTGGAACTCGGCGGTGATCAGCGGCTTGCCGGGGACGTGGTCGTAGCTGATGTCGGGCACGCCGTTCCACTTGGCCGGGTTCGAGCAGTCGAAGCCCTGCGGGTAGGAGTCGGCGGCGTCGACGTCGAGGGCGGCCTCACCGGCGTTGAAGGTGCCGTTGTTGTTGCCCACCAGGGGAACGGTGATGCCGTCGGCACGGGCCTTGTCCTCGAGGTGCTTCATGTAGGCGCGGCCGTCGGCGTTGCCGTTGTAGTACTCGTTCTCGACCTGGTAGGCCAGGACGCTGCCGGTGCCGTCGGTGAGCTGGTGGCGGGCGATGATCCGGTCGATCTGCGTCTGCCACTCGTCGGAGTACTTCAGGTAGACCGGGTCGGCGCTGCGGGTGTGGCCGGGCGTGGTGGACAGCCAGGTCGGGAAGCCACCGCCGTCGACCTCGGCGTTGATGTACGGCCCGGGCCGCGCGATGACGTAGAGCCCGGCCTGCTGGGCCATGTCGAGGAGCTTGTCGAGATCCCGGATGCCGCTGAAGTCGTAGACGCCTTGGCGCGGCGAGTGGTAGCCCCAGTCGAAGTAGAGCGAGGTCGCGTTGAAGCCGGCCGCCTTCATCTTCTGGAAGATGTCGAGCCACAGGTCCTGGCTGGGCAGGCGGTAGGAGTGGAACTCGCCGGACCAGAGGTAGGTGCGCTGGCCGTCGACGAGGAAGGAGTAGCCGTCGTAGGTGACGGTGTGCCCCGGGGGCGCCGGCGGCGCGGCGGTGGCCGGCGGGACGGTCACCCCGACGAGGGCCAGCACGGCGACGAGCAGGGTCCGGACGACGGCACGCATGCGGGGACCTCCGGGACGGCGGGGACCAGAACCGAACACGATCCTTTGCCGATCACACAGAAGCGGTCAAGATACAACACCGGGATGGATCAGTGCGGACGACGTGTTAGCGTTAACAAAGCGGTTTTCTGTCCGGCCACTGTCCACCTGGCACGGTTCAGCGGGGTCCGGTGCTCTCCCGCACGATCAGCTCCGCGGGCACCAGATGCCGGGTCCGGGCGTCGCCGCCGGCCATGCGGTCCTCCAGCAACCCGAACGTCCTGCGGCCGACCTCGATGAAGTCCTGGCGGACCGTCGTCAGCGGCGGGTTGAAGTACGCCGCCTCCGGGACGTCGTCGAAGCCGGCCACGTGGACGTCCTCCGGGACCCGGATCCCCGCCTCGGTGAACGCGCGCAGCAGGCCCAGTGCCATCTGGTCGTTGGCCGAGAACACCGCCTTGAGCCCGCGCTTCCCGGCCAGCGCCCGGCCGGCCTCGTAACCCGAGCGCGGGCTCCAGTCGCCGCGCACCACCGCCGGGACGCGAAGGCCGCGCCGCTCCAGGGTCTCGCGCCAGCCGCGTTCGCGGTCGCGGGCCTCCAGCCAGTCCTCCGGTCCCGCGACGTGCCAGACCGTGCGGTGGCCGAGGGCGAGCAGGTGCTCGGTGACGCGCCGGGCGCCGTCGTACTGGTCGACCGAGATCACCGGCACCGGCGCCGACTCGCCGCCGCCGACCGCCACCACCGGGATGTCGCCCGGGACCGCGGCCAGCGCCCGGCCGGCCGTGACGTGCGGGGCGATCACGACGATCCCTTCGACCGCCTGGCGCCGCAGGCTCTCCACCGCGTCGCCGATCGACGTCCGTCCCGGGCGGGTGACGCTGCAGATCGCGACGCCGTACCCGGCCTCGCGCGCCGCGTTCTCGATGCCGTACAGGGTGCTCGCGGGCCCGTAGAGGTTCGACTCCAGGGCGACCACGCCGAGCGTGCCCGACCGGCCGGTGACCAGCGTCCGCGCGGCCGTGTTGGGCCGGTAGCCGAGCTTGTGCACCGCGGCGAGGACCCGCTCGCGGGTTTCCGGGCGCACCGGCCCGCTCTCGTTGACCACGCGCGAGACGGTCATGTGCGACACCCCGGCCATGCCGGCGACGTCGGCCAGGCTCGGCTGCCGCGGCCCCGGCGCCGACGTCCTGGCCTGCTCCCCCGGCTTCGCCCGGTCCACCACCCTGGCCCCCTCCGTTCCGCGCCGTGACACCACCTCCGAGACCGTACCGCCGAACCGGACGGCAGCGGCGGACCCGGGCCGGGCCGAGTCGCGTGCAGAGCGCGTTCAGGACCTCCGGGACGCGCCGGGCGACGTCCACCGGGTCTCCGGCGGCGCCGATGTCGCCGTCGTGGCGACGCTCGTCGTCACCGGCGGCGTGGCCGTGACCGCCGGGCGGGACGGGACGGCGGGCGGCCGGACCGCCGCCGCCACGGCGAGTGTCGTCACCACGGCCGCGGCGCACGCCCCGGCCAGCAGCATCGCGTTTCGTCGGCGCATACCCGGCTGTTGCCCGCGAACCCGCCCGGTGTTCGCGCGAAGCCGGTCGCGCCGGGGTCAGGCCGGCGTCAGGCGCACGCAGCAGGACCCGGGCCGCGGGTCCAGGCGGGCACGCAGCCGGCAGTCACCCGCGCCGTCGAGCATGCCCGCGACCAGGCCGAGGTTCATCTCGCACACCAGCCGCGTGTGGGTCCGCGCCAGCCGCTGGAACGGGCAGTTCCCCAGCACCACCGCGTCTCCCTCGGCCCGCGGCTCGAACCCGTGCTCTTCGAGCGTGCCGACGACGTCGTTCGTGCCCGCGGCCAGCTGCGCCCCGTGTTCGCGGGCCCGGCGGCCGAGGATTTCCCGCGGTGCGCCGCCCGTCTCGTCGGCCTCCTCGATCGCGGACGCCAGCAGCTGCCCCGCCAGCTCGTACTGCCGTTCCGGCAGCGAGACGCTCACCTGCCGGTCCGACCGGCGGTAGAGCTTGGCCGGGCGGCCCGCGCCCGGGCCCGTGCGGCCGCTGCGGCGCTCGTACTCCGCCACGAGCAGCCGCTCCTCGACCAGGCGGTCGAGGTGGAACGCGACCGTCGCGCGCGGCACGCCGAGCGCCGAGGCGACGTCGTCGCGGCTGACCGGTTCCGGGTGGCGGACGACGAACTCGTACAGCCGCCGGCGCGTCGGCTCGTCCAGCGCCGCGACCGCGGCCAGCGCGCCCGCCTGGGACTTGTGCATCTCAGCACTCTAAAACAAACAACCGTTGACGAAAACCCCGGCGGCTTCTAACGTCGGCTCGACTTGGTTTTAGAAGGAGGACTGTCGTGACCGTCGATCCCGTCAGCGAACCGGTGCCGCTGCGGCACCTGGGTGTCGTCCACGACCGCGACACCATGGACCTGCCCGCGGCGGAACGCGCGGTCGCCGACCTGCTGCGCGCGCTCGGGAAGGACCCGTCGTCGGAGCACCTCGGCGACACCCCGCGGCGGGTGGCCAACGCCTACGCGGAGATGCTGCGGCCACGGGACTTCCAGCTGACGACGTTCCCGAACGACGAGGGCTACGACGAGCTCGTGCTGGCGAAGAGCATCCCGGTGCAGTCGCTGTGCGAGCACCACCTGCTGCCGTTCCGCGGCGTCGCGCACGTGGGCTACCTGCCCGGCGAGCGGATCCTCGGGCTGTCGAAGCTCGCCCGCGTGGTCGAGCTGTTCGCGCGCGACCTGCAGGTGCAGGAGCGGCTGACCAAGCAGGTCGCGGACTGGCTGCAGGAGCACCTGGCGCCGAAGGGCGTCGGGGTCGTCATCGAAGCCGAGCACCTGTGCATGTCGCTGCGCGGGGTGCGGGCCAACGGCGCGCTCACCGTGACGTCGTCCCTGCACGGCCTGCTGCGCGAGGAACCCAAGACCCGCCAGGAGTTCTTCGCCCTCACGGGGGTGAGCGCCTGATGGACACCCACGTCGTCGCCGGCGGCGGGCTCACCGCCGCGAAGGCGGCGGAAACCCTGCGCGCGGAAGGGTTCGCCGGCCGGATCGTCATCGTCGGCGCGGAGCCCGACCTGCCGTACGAGCGGCCGCCGCTGTCGAAGGGCTACCTGCTCGGCCAGGACGACCGCGCGTCGGTGTTCGTCCACGACGAGAAGTGGTACGCCGACCAGGGCATCGAGGTGCTGACCGGCCGCCGGGTCACGGCGCTGGACCGCGCCGCGCACGAGGTCGAGCTGGACGGCGGCGAGCGGCTCGGCTACACGAAGCTGCTGCTGGCGACCGGCGCGTCGCCGCGGCGGCTGCGGGTGCCCGGCAACGACCTCGACGGCGTCCACTACCTGCGCCGCCTCAGCCACGCCGACCGGCTGCGCGAGGCACTGCGAGCGGGCGGCCGGGTCGTCGTGGCCGGCGCGGGCTGGATCGGCCTGGAAACCGCGGCGGCGGCCCGGACCTACGGCTGCGAGGTGACGATCGTCGAGCCGGCGCCGTCGCCCCTGCACGCGACGCTCGGCCCGGAGCTGGGCGGGTTCTTCGCCGGGCTGCACCGCCGGCACGGCGTCGAGCTGCGGCTCGGCACCGGCGTGACGGGCTTCGCGGGCGACACCACCGTCACGGCGGTGCGGACGGACACGGGCGAGATCCCGGCCGACGTCGTGATCGTCGGGATCGGCGCGCGGCCCGAGACGCAGCTGGCCGAAGAAGCGGGACTGGCCGTCGACGACGGCGTGTGCGTCGACGCGGCCCTGCGCACCGAAGACCCCGACATCTTCGCGGCGGGCGACGTCGCGAGTGTCTGGAACCCGGCCTACGGCCGCCGCATCCGCGTGGAGCACTGGGCGGCGGCAACCAACGGGGGCCCGGCGGCGGCGCGGTCGATGCTGGGCCGCGAGCCGGCCTACGACGACCTGCCGTACTTCTTCTCCGACCAGTACGACGCCGGCATGGAGTTCACCGGCTGGTTCCCGCCGGGCGGCTACGACCGCGTGGTCACCCGCGGCGGCGACGAGGCGTTCCACGCGTTCTGGCTGGCCGGTGACCGGGTGGTGGCCGGCCTGCACGTCAACCAGTGGGACGAAGGCCTCGACGCGGTCCGCGAGCTGATCCGCAGCGGCCGTCCGGTGGACGCGGCGGCACTGGCCGACCCCGCCCGCCCGCTCCCGAGCTAGCCGCGCCGGCTCCCGGTCGTGAGTGGGAAACAGGGTCAGAACCCCGTTTCCCACTCGCGACCCTGCGGGCGCTAGTCCTCGCGACGGTGCCGTCCGCCGCGGGGGCCGGCGATCGACCGGACCCGCGAGGCCAGATCGCCCCGGCGGGCCCGGCGCGCGTACTCCAGCAGCGCTTCCGCCCGTTCCTGCGGCAGCCACCCCTCTTCGGCGCCCACCTCCAGGCACAGCAGGTGCGCCACCAGCTCCCGGGAATCTTCGTCGTGCTCGGCGGCCCGCTCCGCGAACCGGCGGGCCGCCTCGGCCTCGCCGTCGCACCACGCCGCCATCGCCAGGAGCGTCGCCGTCGCCGTCAGGATGTCGCCGCGGTGGACGCCTCCCTCCGCCGCCAGGTGCTCCGCCAGCTGGAAGCTGCGCGTGCCCACTCCGCCCGCACCCTCCCGGCGCACCGCTTCCGCGAGTGCCCGGATCTGGCGCGTGACATAGTCCCCGCTCGACAACCCCGACATGCCGTCCCCTCTGCCGCGCACGCAGGCACCGTGCGTCACCCGACAGGTGTACTCCATCGGCGGGCAGATACGTCGGACGCCCCACCGGTTCCGCCCGGCCGGACGCGCGGATCAGCCCGGACGGCCACCGCCGGCGCGTCGCTGCGACACGTACACCGCCGCCGACGTGCGCCGCTCGACGCCCAGCTTGTGCAGCACCGACGAGACGTAGTTCTTCACCGTCTTCTCCGCCAGGAACAGCCGGTCGGCGATCTGCCGGTTGGCCAGGCCCTCCGCGACCAGGTCCAGCACCCGCCGCTCCCGCGGGCTGAGCTGCTCGTACCGCGGGCCGGGCGCGGTCACGTCCGCGCCGCGCAGCTTGTTCACCACCGACGCGGTCCGCGTGGCGTCCAGCAGGCGAGCCGCCCGCGGCGACCGTGCGGACGGCCTCGACCAGCGACCGGCGGGAAACCTGCTTGAGCATGTACCCGGCCGCGCCCGCCATGATCGCGCCGAACAGCGCGTCGTCGTCCGAATAGGACGTCAGCATCAGGCAGGCGGGCGGCGGCTGCACCGTCGAGCGGATCTCGCGGCACCTCCACCCCCTGGCCGTCGGGCGGCCGGACATCGAGGATGGCCACGTCCGGGCGGGCCTGCGGGATCCGGACCAGCGCCTCGGCCGCCGTCGCCGCCTCACCGGCCACCTCGATGCCCACTTCGGACTCGAAGACGGTCTTCAGGCCGGTGCGGACCAGCTCGTGGTCGTCGAGAGGAACACCGAGAGCGTCATCGCCCGCTCCCCTGCCCGCCGGTCCGCGCCGGCAGCTCCGCCGTCCAGTCCAGCCGGCAGCCGCCGCCGGCCGCCACCAGCACGCAGCCGCCGCCCCGGCGTGCCGCGCGGGCCGCCAGGTTGGCGAGCCCGCTGACCCGTCCGGGTCCCCCCGGCGGCGGCCCGCTCCCATCGTCGCGCACCACCAGGTTCAGCCGCCTGCCGAGCCCGTCCACGGTCACCTCCACCGAACACGAGCGCGCGCCGGCGTGGCGCGCCACGTTCGTCAGCGCCTCCCGCAGCGATCAGGTCGGAGCGGACGGCGTCCGGCACCGCCGCGTCCAGCGCCCCCGGCCAGAACCGGAACAACGAGCTGCCGGGCAACGACGGCAGGATCCTGCGCCCGCAGAAGGTCCAGATCACCTTCCGCGGCAGCCCGGTGGGCAGGGTGGTGGCGATGCCGCGGTTCCTGCGCGTGCTCTACGGCGACGCGAAGGTCTCGACCAACGGCCCGGCCAACGCCCGGGCGAGCTGGACGTGCACCGGCTTCGAGAACCGCGTCACGGACAAGTACCCGATCTGCCCGGACGGCAGCAAGGTCAAGCGGATCCACACGTTCCCGAGCTGCTGGGACGGGAAGAACACCGACAGCGCCAACCACCGCACGCACATCGTGTTCCCGGACCGGTCCGGCCGGTGCGCCCCGGGGTTCAAGGCCGTGCCGCAGCTGCGGATTTCGCTGACCTACGACATCCCGCACGACGTCCAGGTCGAGAAGCAGTACAAAGTGGACGCTTTCCCGCAGGAGAAGCACAACCCGCTGTCCGACCACGACGACTTCGCGAACGTGATGTCGCAGCGCATCATGAACGGCCTGGTCAACTGCGTCAACCGCGCCCGGACCTGCCGGGCCTGACGCGCTTTGCGGTTTACTGGACGACATGGTCACCGGTGACGACGTCCGCGCGTTCGCGCTCACCCTCCCCCGCGCGTACGAAGCGGTCGTGCGGGACCGGGCGAAGTTCCGGGTCGGGCGCATCGTGTTCGTGGCGCTGTCGCGGGACGAGACCGTGATGGGCTTCGGCTACCCCCGCGACCAGCGGGACGCGCTGGTCGCGGGCGAACCGGAGAAGTTCCTGATGCCGGAGCCGGCGGACCTGCGCTACCAATGGGTACGCTGCCGTCTCGCGGCGATCGGCATCGAGGAGATGCGCGAGCTGGTCCTCGACGCGTGGCGGATGTGCGTACCGAAGAAGGTCTGGACGGCTTACGCGCAGACGCACCCGCTCTGATCGAGGGACTCCTCGGTCACCGGGGGAAGGCCGGCACCGCCATCGCCACGAACGGGGCGCCGGTCGGGGGTGAGCCGCCGAGGAAGAACCGCGCGCGTGCCGTCGAAGGGCCGCGACGGCACCGGCAGCGGCCACGAGTCGGCGGTCCGGCAGGATTCTCGTCCACGTCACGCCGTCCCGTGCGAAACGCACGGGCGGCAGGTGCGCAGCGCATTCGAGAAGACGTCGCGATACCCGCCCCAAGCCCACACTTCTTCATGTCACCCGTCCCGGCCGGGATCCCGGAAGCACTCCACAACCCCGCAGGAGGAACCATGATCTCGACGTTCGAACGCCCGTCCGCCGTCGTCGTCCACAATCGCGCCGTGGTCCACAACCGCGCCGTCGTGCACAACCGGGCCGTCGTCCACAACCGCGCCGTCGTGCACAACCGCGCCTCCGCCAAGTAACCACGGCCCGGGTCGGCCGCGGCTCCGCACGGGGCCGCGGCGCACCCGCCTTCGCACAAGGGGTCCGCGATGCCCGACGACGTCCGCCCGCAGCTGACCGGGGTCGAGGTCCACGACCTGGAACCCGGTTTGTGCCTGCTCTTCACGCCGAACGGCGGCCAGTACTCGATCGCCGCGCCCGTGGCGGAGTTCCGTGCGTGGCTGGACCGCATCGACGGCACCCGCACCCGCGCCGAGCTGCTCGGCGGCATGAATCCGGACTACGCCGAGGTGCTCGACGTGCTCGAAGCCCACGGCTGCCTCCGCCCACCACGCGACGACGACGCTGCTCGCCGGCTCGCTGCCACGACCGTGCTGCTCACGGGCGCGGCGGAGCTGACCGGTCCCCTCGCGGACATCCTCGCCCTGTCCGGTTACGCCCGCGTCGAGCCGCTCGCCGGCGCCGTCCCGGACGACTCCGTCGTCGTCGCGGCTTTCGCCCACCCGGCCTATCCGGAGCTCACCGCGCTGGACGCGTTCTGCGCAGAGCACGGCGTGCGCTTCTTCCCGTTCCGCTGCGAACGCGGGGAAGCGATCGCGGGCCCGGCGGTCAGGCCCGGCGCCGGACCCGACTTCGCCGACGTCCTGGCTCGCCGCCGTTCGGCCGCCCTCGACCCACGCGTGATCGACGCCTTCGCCTCCGCCGGTGCGCCGCGCGAGCCGCGGTTCCGGCCCGGGGACACCCGGTGGCTGCTGACCACGTTCGCCGCCCAGCTCGAACGCTGGATCGCCGGCGAGCCCACCGACGCCACGACCGGCGAACTGGAACTCGATCCCGCCCGGCTCGTCGTGCGGCACCGGCCCGTGCTGCCGGTGCCCGACCGCCCCCGGCCGGTCGTGGCGCACGGCCCGCGGCCGGACCTGCTCGTCGACGACCGGACCGGGATCGTGACCGCCGTCCACGATCTGCCCGCCGCCCCGGGCATGCCCGCCCGGCTCAAGGTGTGTGCGGTCGACGTCGCGGACATGCGGCGCGTGACCGGCTGGCCCAACGACCGCCAGGCGTTCGGCACGTCGTGGCACGACTTCGAGCTCGCCAGTGCCTCCGCGGTCGGGGAGGCCGTGGAACGCTACTGCGGCAGCTGGCTGCCGCCGGACCGCGAAATCCGCCACGACAGCTTCGCGCGCCTGAGCCGCGACGGCGTGCCGGCGCTCGACCCGCGCCGCCTGAACCTCTACTCGCCGCGGCAGTACCGCTCGGCGGGCTTCCCGTTCACGCCACTGACCACCGACAGCGAATGTGCCTGGGTCGAAGGCTTTTCGCACACGACCGGCGAGGCGGTCTGGGTCCCCGCGTGCCTCGTCTCGCAGGCGCCCGAACCCACGGGCGCCCGCTTCACCGACCCGCTGATCGCCGGGCTCGCCGCGGGCACCAGCGAGGAGCACGCCGTCACCTCGGGCCTCGAAGAGGTGCTGGAACGCGACGCGACCATGATCTGGTGGGCCAACACGCCCCGGCTGCGCCGGCTGCCGGTGCCGGCCGAGATCCGTGCGCTGGTCGCCGACACGACCGAAACCTACGACGTCACGCTCATCCCGCTGGACAACGAGTTCGGTGTGCCGGTCGTCGCGGCGGCCGTCCTCGACCGGGTCCGGCGCTGGCTCTCGATCGGGTTCGCGGCCCGGCCCGACGCGTTCGAAGCCGCCAAGAAGGCGCTCGCCGAAGGGTTCACGCTGCAGCACACGTGCCAGGCCCTCGACGACGAGCACGAGGTGACCGCGATGCGGGAGGACCTGCCGCATCTGGGCAACCTCAAGCCGTACCGGGCCGACCGCCGCTACCTCGACTCCTACCGCGCGGACTTCGCCGACGTCGTGGACCTGGTGTGCCAGCAGCAGCTCCACCTCGACCCGCGCGCGGGCGCCCGGGTGGCGCCGTGGGTGCACGACCTGCCGGTGCGGGGCTGGGACGGCCTGCCCTCGCTCGGCGAACGGCGGCTGAAGGCCTACCAGGACCGGGTCGAGGCCCGCGGTTTCGAGGTGATCAGCGTCGACGTCACCACCCGCGACGTCGCGGCCGCCGGGTTCCACGCGGCGCACACGCTCGTGCCGGGACTGGTCGCCAACTTCCCGGCCGGACTCCCGTACTGGGGCAACGGCCGGGTCCGCCGCGCCGCGGTCGACCTCGGCTGGCGCAGCGAGCCCCTGCCCGAGGAGCGGCTGAACGTCTTCCCGCTCCCCCACGCGTGAGGAACGCCGATGGCCGTCACCGAACTGCTCGGGCTGCCCAGCACCCGTGGCCGCCTGCCGCTGCTCGCCGCGCAGGGCGTCGACGCACTGGGCACGGGGTTGTTCCTGCCGTTCGCCCTGGTCTACTTCCACGCGGCCAAGGGCGTCCCGCTGGCCACGGTCGGCGCGGCGCTGTCGCTGGCGGCGTTGCTCGCGCTGCCTGCCGGGGTGTCCGCCGGCCCGCTCGTGGACCGCTTCGGTCCCCGGCGGGTCGTGGTCGCGGCCAACCTGCTGCGGGTCGTGACCTTCACCGGATACGTCTTCAGCGGGTCGCTCTGGCAGCTCGTCGCGCTGGCGGCGGCGACGTTCTGGGGCGAAGGTCTCTTCTGGCCCGCGTCGGGTGCCCTGGTGGCGCAGGTGGCCGACGACGGCCAGCGCGTCCGCTGGTACGCGATGGAGCGCACGCTGCGCAACCTCGGCCTCGGCGTGGGCGGGCTGGCGGGCGGTGTCCTCGTCGCCGGCGGCGGCACGGGCGGGTACACGGCGATCGTCCTGCTGAACGCGGCGACCTTCCTGCTGGCGGCGGCGCTGGTCGCGACGTGGCGAGCGGGTGCGTCCGCTGGCCCGCAGGCGGTGGCCCGGACCGCGCCCCGCGGAGGTTACCGGGCCGTGTTCGCCGACCGGACGTTCCGGCTGGTGCTCGTGACCGTGCTCGTCTTCGCGTTGTGCGATCTGGCGTTCACGGTCCTGCTGAGTGCGTACGTGCTCGACGTGCTGCGGTTGCCGGCATGGCAGCCCGGCGTGCTGTTCGCGCTCAACACGGTGCTCGTAGTGCTCGGGCAGACCGTCGTGGCGAGCCGGGTCGAGCGCTTCGGAAAGCCGCGGACGCTGCGGGCCGCGGCGGGCGTCTGGGCCGTGTCGTTCCTGGTGTTCGCGGCCGCGCCGGCGGGCACGCCGATCCCGGCGTTCGCCGTGCTGACCGCGGCCACCGTCGTGTTCACCGCGGCCGAGCTGCTGCAGGCCCCGGCGGGCAGCGCGTTGATCGTCGCGCTCGCCCCGCCGCACCTGCGGGGCCGCTACCTCGGGCTGGAGGAACTGGTGTGGGGCGCGGCCCGGGTGCTGGCGCCGGTGACGTTCACCGCACTGCTCACCGGCGGCCCGCGGTTGCCGTGGTTCGTGCTGACCGGGTGCGCGCTGGTGGCCGTCGTGGTGCTTGCGGGTGTCCGGGAGCGCGCGGATGCCTGACCCGGCACTGGTTCGGCTGTATCTCGACGTCTATCGCGAACCGCCGTACCGGGAAACCGAAGCCGACGCGGCCCGGTTCCGCGAAACCCTGGCGCGGCACGCGCTTCTGCCGGGATTCGCGTTGACGACCGTCCATGCTGGGCCGGAACTGGCCGGGTTCGCCTACGGCGTCGGCCGGGAGCCGGGGTGGTGGCATCCTCGGGCCACGGCCGCCGCGCCCGCGTGGCTGCGGGGAAGCCCGGTGTTCTACGTCTACGAGCTGGCGGTCCGCCGGGCCGCCCGTGGCCGCGGGCACGGGCGTGACCTGCTCGACCGGCTGCTCCACGAGCGGACCGAGCCGTTCGCTGTCCTGGCCGCGTCGACGGCCGCGCCGGCGCACGCGATGTACCGCCGGTGGGGCTGGGAGCCGGTCGGTGCTCTCACACCGGGCACGTCGGAACTGCTGGCCCGGCCGCTGCCCGGGCCACATCTCGGTTGAGGCGGGGCTTCGTCCTTTTTGCCGTATCTCCAGGCGGTGCTCCCCGGTTTGTACGGGCCTTGTATCGGCGGCCGCCATGCTGGCCGCACACCGGGACACTGGAGGACGGACACATGAGAATTCGGATCGGCAGGCGGACGGCCGCCGTGGTGGGTACCGCCGCGGCGATCGTGCTGGCCGGCGCGACGCCGGCCCTCGCGGCCACGGGCACGGTGCACACCGACTCCGGTGCGCCGCTGACCGTGCGCTCGGCCCCGAGCACGGGCGCCACTTCGACCGGCACGATCGCCGACGGCACCGCCGTCACGATCGACTGCCAGACGACGGGCGAGACGGTCACCGGCAAGTACGGCACGAGCAACATCTGGGACCACGTCCCGGGCGGCTACATCACCGACACCTACGTCTACACCGGCTCCGACGGCCGGATCGCGCCGGACTGCACGAACACCCCGCCCGCCACGGCGTGCTCGACTTCCGGGCTGGGCGACCCGAACACGTGTGCCCAGGCGGTCACCAAGGCCAAGTCGCGGGTGCACACGAACTACGACTCCTCCTACGACGGCTGGTGCGACCGGATCAACGCCCAGAACTACGGCTTCAGCGCGAGCGGCTCGACCACGGCGTACGTACACTGGACGCAGATCCCCGCCGCCTACAAGCACGCGGGCAGCACGGACGTCCCGGCGGGCGGGCTGGCGTTCTTCTCCAACGGCGGCGCGGGCCACACGATGATCTCGATCGGCGGCGGCTACTTCCTGTCGAACGACATCCACGGCGCGGGCACCTACACCCAGACCACGATCTCGGAGATCAAGACCAAGTGGGGCCAGACCTACCTCGGCTGGGCGCAGCCGTGGTTCAAGGTCAACCACTGACCTGAAGAGCCCCTGCCCGATCCCGGGCAGGGGCTCTTCCGCGTCAGGCCAGGTACTCGGCCGCCGCGCGGAGGCTGACGTAGGAGCCGCTGAACGTGTCGATCCGCGGGCCGCCGTCGTCGGCCGGGCCGGGCGTCCCGGTCTCCACGCGGATGTAGTCCACAGTGGACAATGCGGCGAGCAGGGCCCGCACGCGCGGGTGCCGGTGGGCGTCCCGCGTGACCACGACGACGCTGCGGAACTCTTGCGCCGCTTCCAGAACCGCGTCGGCGTCGTCGGGGGTCACGGTCATCGCGCGGGTACCCGGGACGAGCTCGGCCAGGTGCGTGCCGAGGCCCCACGGCATCGGCCCGGCCGCGATGGTCGGCTCGGTCTGCACGTCGACCACCAGCGGCGGCCCGTCGAGCCGCGGTTCGCCGCGGACACGCAGGGCCTTGCGGGCCGCCTCCAGGCCGAGCCGCCGGTCGACCGGCCCGGCCTCCGCCGGGGCCGGGTCGGCGCCCAGGGCCGCCGTCCGCGAGGCCGCCTCCTCGAGCCGGCCGAGCGGCAGGTCCCCCGCCGACACCGCGGCCACGATCGCCGCCACGCACGCGTCGAGGTGCTCGGCCTCGAACGCCGCGCCGCCGAGGCACAGCGCGTCCGCGCCCGCGGCCAGCGCCCGCACGGCCGAGCGGCCGAGGCCGTCGTGCCGCCCATACGCCCCGGACACCGCACCCATCTCCAGCGCGTCGGTGATCACCGCGCCGGTGAAGCCCAGCTCGCCGCGCAGGACGTCGGTGAGCGCCGTCCGGTTGAGCGTGGCCGGCTCCTCGCCCCACGCCTCGACGACGAGGTGACCCGACATCACCGAGCGCACCCCGGCCCGGATCGCCGCGGCGAACGGGACGAGCTCGATCTCCCGCAGCTCGGCCACCGTCCGGGGCAGCACCGGCAGGGCGACGTGCGAGTCCTCGGTCGCGGCGCCGTGCCCCGGGAAGTGCTTGGCACAGGCCGCGACGCCGTACTTCTGCAGCCCGGTGACGTAGGCCGCGACGTGCGGTGACGCCTTCGCCGGGTCGGACCCGAAGGCCCGGACGCCGATGATCGGGTCCTCGGCCGCCAGGGTCAGGTCCGCGCACGGGGCCAGGTTCACGGTGACCCCGCAGGCGGCCAGCCGTTCACCGAGCGCGGCGGCGACGGCGGTGGTCAGCTCCGGGTCGCCGGCCGCGCCGAGGGCCAGCGGCCCCGGCACGAACGACCCGGTGTTCACGTCGAGGCGGGTGACGTCGCCGCCCTCCTCGTCGATCCCGACGACCACTCCGTCGCGCCCGCCGCGCAGCTGCGCGGTGAGCGCGGCGACCTGCTCGTCGTCGACGACGTTGCGGCCGAACAGGATCACCCCGCCGAGCCCGCCGTCGATCCGGCGGCGCAGCCAGTCCGGCGCGGTGGTCCCGGCGAACCCGGGCAGGAGGACGGCTTCGGCGAGCTTCCCGAGGTCCGAAGGCACCGGCTACCCCTTCACGGCGCCGGCGGTCGCGCCGGACACCAGCTTGCGTTGCACGAGCAGGAAGAAGATCAGCGCCGGGACCGCGTAGATGACCGACGCGGCCATGACGCCGCCCCAGTCGGTGGCGAACGCCGTGCGGAACGACGCGAGCCACACCGGCAGGGTCTCCTTCGGCTTGTCCTGGATGAACACCAGCGCGAACAGGTACTCGTTCCACGCCGTGATGAAGCTGAACACCGACGTGGTGACCAGTCCCGGCCCGAGCAGCGGCAGCGTCACCCGGCGGAACGCGCCGGTCTGGCTGCAGCCGTCGATCATCGCGGCCTCTTCCAGCTCGTACGGGATCCCGTTGACGAAGCCGTAGAGCATCCAGACCGTGAACGGCAGCGTGGTCGCGAAGTAGATCAGCAGCAGCGACGGCAGCGTGTTGAGCAGCCCGGCGTCCCGCATCAGCAGGAACAGCGGGATGAACAGCGCCGACACCGGGGCCAGCTGCGCCACCATGACCAGCACCAGGAAGCCCTTGCGGCCGGTGAAGCGCAGCCGCGACAGCGGGATCGCCGCGAGCGTTCCGGCGACCAGCGCGCACAGCACCGACCCGACGGTGACGATCAGGCTGTTCATCAGGTAGACCGGGAAGTTGTCCTTGCCCAGCGCGGTGGCGAAGTTGCCGAACGAGAACGACGTCGGGATCAGGTCGTACTTCGGCGACAGGATCTCCCCCGGCGTCCGCAGCGACGTGACGAACATCCAGTACGTCGGGAAGAGGATCAGCAGCGCCACGAGCACGCCGACGACCGACAGCACGATCCGCTGCGGCAGCGACTTCCTCACTTGAGACCACCTTCCGGGGTCCGGACCAGCAGCTGGATGTACCGGCCGGTGATGAGCGCGAGCACGATCAGCATCAGCGTGGCGATCGCGCCCGCCGCGCCGAAGTGGTTGCCCGCGATGCCCTTGAGGTACAGCACGACGGCCAGGGTGGTGCTCTCGCCGTCCGGGCCGCCTTCGCGGATCGCCCAGATCTGGGCGAAGGCGTTGAAGTCCCACAACACCGACAGGAAGGTCACCATCGTCGTGATCGGCCGGATGGCGGGCCAGGTCACCGCGCGGAACGTCTGCCACGGCCCGGCGCCGTCGATGCCGGCCGCCTCGTACTGCTCCCGCGGCACGCCGACGATCCCGGCGTAGAGCGAGAACGTCACGAACGGCACCGCCTGCCACACGATGAGCAGCCCGATCACCGTCAGCGTGCTGGCGCCGCTGGAGAACCACGAGAACCCGATGAAACCGTGGAAGCCCAGCCGGTCGAGGGTCTTGTTGAGGATGCCGTACCGCTCGTCGAAGATCCACTGGAACACCGTGGTCGTCGCGATCACCGGGGTCGCCCACGCCAGCACCAGCGTGACCTGGACGAAGATCCGCACGACCGGGCCGAGGTGGCGCATGAGCACCGCCAGCAGGAGGCCGCCGAGGATGGTGGCGGCCACGATGGCGGCGGTGAAGACCAGGGTCCGGACGGTGACCGTCCAGAACTCCGGGTCGGCGAGGGTGTTCGTGTAGTTGCCGAGCCCGACCCAGACGGTCTTGCCGGAGACCAGCTCGCCGATGTCGAGCTTGCGGAGGCTGATCCCCAGCACCTGGACCAGCGGCCAGGCGAGCAGGACGAGGATGGCGGCCAGCGCGGGGAGCAGCAGCAGGTACGGGAGGACCCGGTCGCCGAACCGGCCCTTCCGGCGCTGGCGGGCTCCCGGCACCCGCGCCGATGCCGGCGGGGTCGCCCCCGCCGGCATCGTGATGTTCGCGGTCGCCGTCATCCGCCGATGAGCTTGTCGAGCGCTGCGTTGGCGTCGGCGGTCGCCTGGTCGAGCGTCTTCTTGCCGGTCAGGTACGCGGTGAGCATGTCCTTGATCGGGTTCTGGCCCGACTCGACATCACCCCACTTCGGGCTGGCCGGGACGGCCTTGCCGTTGGCCGAGGCCTTGGCCATCACGCTGCCCAGCGGGTCCTTGGCCAGGCCGCTGGTGTCGGTCGACGTGCCGGGCACGACGCCGGCAGCGGCGAGCTGGCCCTGGTACTTCGCGCTGGAGAGCAGCTTGATGTACTCCTTCGCCGCGGCCACGTTCTTGCTGTTGGCCGGGATCGCCAGGTTGGAGCCGCCGAGGAAGACCGGGGCGCTCTGGCCCGCGTTCTTGCTCGGGATGGCGAACGCGGCCGTCTTGCCGGTCAGGCTCGCGTCGGTCTTGGCCGCGGTCGCCAGCTCCCACGGCAGGCCGATCATCATGGCCACCTTGCCGGCGCCGTAGACGGTCGCCTGCTGCGGCTTGGCCTCGTCGGCGTCCTTCGGCGCCTTGGTGCCGGAGGCGTCGACCAGCTGCTTGTAGAACTCCAGGCCGGCCTTGGCCTCGGGCGTGTCGAGGGTCGACTTGAAGCCCTTGCCCGCGGGCTTGGCGATGTCACCGCCGTTGTCCCAGATGAACGACAGCAGCGCGTACCAGTTCTGACCGGGCATGTAGAGGGCCTGGAAGTCGGGGTCGGAGCCGAACTTCGCCTTCAGCTTGGTGATGGCGTCCAGCCACTCGGTGTTCGACGTCGGCGGCTGGGTGATGCCGGCCTGCTCGAACATGTCCTTGCGGTAGATGACCTCGCGGTTGGCCGCGTAGAACGGGACGCCGTAGGTCTTGCCGTCGTATTCGCCCGAGGCGGCGAGGCCCTTCAGCCACTGCGCGCCGTTGAAGCTGTCCTTGTCACCGGACAGGTCGGTCAGCACGCCCTGCGAGGCGAACGCCGGCGTCTGCGTGTTGCCCACCTCGATGACGTCCGGCGGGGTGCCGCCGGCGAGCGCGGTGGTCAGCTTCTGCTGGATGCCGTCCCACTGCTGGATCTCGTACTTGACCTTGACGCCGGGGTGCGCGGCCTCGAACTCCTTGTTGAGCGCGTCGGTCAGCGTGGTCGGCGCGGACCCGGTCATCAGCCAGACCGTGACGGTGCCGCTGAGCGGGGCGTTCCCGCTCGACGAGGCCGCGGTGTCCGAGCCGCTGGAGCCCGCGCAGCCTGCGGTCGCGAGCGTGAGTGCGGCGGCGCCCGCCGCCAGCTTGAGCCAGCGTTTCACTCGATGCCGTCCTTTCCCTGCCCGGCCACCGCGGCCGGGCGCCCCAAATGGTGTAGACCAATGTTGGGGTTAGAGTGGTACGTACCACAGGCGCTGTCAAGGCGGTTGCCGGAACGTTGTAAACGCATGCGGGCTGTAGCCGGGCGGTTACGCCGACCGGGCGGGGTGCGGCAGATGTCGTCCGAATAGGAAGGTGTCCCGGGCGTTTTTCACCGCTGGGGAACCGGAATTCCGCGCGCCCGCGAGCGTGCGGCGCGCCGAAAACCGCCCCGGGAAAGGCTTCCCGGGGCGGTGAGGGCGATCAGGCGGGCGTTTTCACCGGTGGGACCGCGTGTCGCCGGGCGCGGTGGGCGGCCATCCGCACCGGCGCGTTGGCCACGCCGAAGCCGCGGTACCCGCCGATCCGCTGCACCACCTCGAAGAACACCCGCGCCCCGGCCAGCGCGGTGTAGAAGTGCAGGAACTCGCCTTCGGCGTCCCGGTCGTAGAGCACCGAACGCTCCCGCAGCGCGGCCAGCCGCGACGGCGGCAGGTCCAGCCGGGCTTCGAGGTCGTCGTAGTAGTTGCCCGGGATGTCCAGCAGCGGGGCACCCGCCGCCCGCATCGCCGCGGCCGCGGCCAGTGCGTCCGTGCAGGCGAACGCCACGTGCTGCGGTTCGCGGACCGCCGGCGCCCATTCGCCGCGGCGCACCACGGCGGCCTCCAGCGTCAGCCGGACCTCCCCCGCCGCCACCGCGCGGCTGCGCAGCAGCCCGAACGGCGCCGCGAACTCCGTCACCGGCGACGGCGTCAGCCCGAACACCGAGCGGTAGAACAGCGCCGCCTCCTCGAAGTGGTCGAACGGCTGCGTGAGCGCCACGTGATCGATTCCGACGATCCCGGCGCCGCCGGCCGTTTCCCCGGTCGGGACGAAGTCGTCGCGCCAGTCGTCGCCGCAGAGGAACACCTGCGTGCCGTCCGGCGCCGCGACCGACGCCAGGTCCGCTTCGCGCGGGCCGCGCGCCCGCGGCAGGACCGGCGCGCACAGCGCTTCCGCCCGGCGCGCCGAGCGGGCCGGATCGGTACTGGCCAGCGCGACCGCGCCGACGGCACCGTGCGCCGCGCCGCCTTCGTTGACCACCACCCGGGCCTCGCCCTGCTCCCACAGCTCGACCGGCTTGGTGCGGTGCAGGCCGGTGCGCGCGAAGCCGAGCGAAGCCAGCACCCTGCCCGCACCCGGATCGGTCACCACCTCGGCGAACGCGTGCCCGGTCAGCGCCGGCGCGGCCGGCAGGTCCAGGACGCCGAGCGATTCCTTCAGTGCGAGCAGCGAGCGCATCGCGTCGCGAGCGGCCAGACGCGGGTCGGCCTGGCGGAAGACGTCGTTGAAGACCTCCAGCGACAGCGGCCCGCGGTAGCCCGCGGCGAGCACGTGGCCGGTGAACGCCGTCAGGTCGAACTCGCCCTGGCCGGGGAAGAGCCGGTGGTGGCGGCTCCACGGCAGGACGTCCATCGGCAGCTTCGGCGCGTCGGCCAGCTGCAGGAAGAAGATCTTGTCCCCGGGGATCGCGCGGATCGGCGCCGGGTCGTGGCCCTTCGACAGGATGTGGAAGCTGTCCAGGCACACGCCGAGCGCGGGATGCGCGGCCCGGCGGACGATGCGCCACGCGTGTTCGTAGCCGCTCACGTGCCGCCCCCAGGCGAGCGCTTCGTAGGCGACCCGCATCCCGCGCTGCTGCGCGAGATCGGCCATGGCGCGCAGCTGTTCGGCGGCCAGCTCGTCGTCGTCGATCGCGTCCGGCGAGACCGACGAGCAGACCAGCACGGTGTCCGTGCCCAGTTCGGCCATGACGTCGAACTTGTGCCGGGCCCGGCGCAGGTTGGCCGCGTGGACGTCCGGCGGCACCGCCTCGAAGTCGCGGAACGGCTGGTAGAGGTCGATCGACAGGCCGAGATCGGCACAGCGGCGGCGGATTTCCGCCGGGCTCGACGGCGAGACGACCAGGTCGTTCTCGAACAGCTCGACGCCGTCGAACCCGGCCGCGGCGGCCGCGGCGAGCTTGTCTTCGAGAGTGCCGGAAAGGCAGACGGTGGCGATCGCGGTACGCGGTTCAGGCGGCACGGGCGGCCTCCCCGCCGAGGGTGCCGAAGTGCCGCAGCATCCGCGCCGGATCCGGGTCGGCGCCGGTGAACAGCCGGAACGACTCGGCGGCCTGCAGCACGACCATGCCGCCGCCGTCCAGCACCCGGCAGCCACGGGCGCGGGCGGCGGCCAGCAGCGCGGTCTCCAGCGGCCGGTAGACGATGTCGGCCACCCACAGCCGCGGGTGCAGCAGCTCCGCGGGCACCGGTGAACCGGGGTGGGCGGCCATCCCGGTCGGGGTGGCGTGGACCAGGCCGTCGGCGTGCGCGATGACGTCCAGGCCGCCGGTTTCCGCGCGGGCCGCGCCGAACCGCGTCCGCAGCGCTTCGACGAGCTTCGCGCTTCGCGTGCGGTCGACGTCGTGGACGGTCAGCCTGCCGGTGCCGAGCGACAGCAGCGCATGCGCGACGGCCGCGCCCGCTCCCCCGGCGCCGAGCAGGACGACTTCCTCCATCCGGACGTCCGGCAGGCCGCGGGTGAGGCTGCGGGCGAAGCCGGTGGCGTCGGTGTTGTGCCCGATCGCCCGGCCATCCCGGAAGACGACGGTGTTGACCGCGCCGAGCGCGGCGGCTTCGGGCGCCAGCTCGTCGAGGTGCGGCAGCACGGCCTGCTTGGCCGGGTGGGTGACGTTGAGCCCGTCGAAGCCGGCGAGCCGGGCGGCGGCCAGCACGTCCGCGACCGGGCGGCGCAGCACGTCGAGGTCCAGCAGGCGGTAGACGTAGCGCAGGCCGAGCTCGTCGGCCTCCCGCTCGTGCAGGGCCGGGCTGGCCGACGGCCCGATGCCCGAGCCGACGAGTCCGATCAGGTAGCTGGTCACGCCGCGTCCTCCGGATTAATGTACGAACTAGTACGTTCACGTTAGCGCGGCTGCCGCCCCGGCGGAAGGGCTGGGCTAGAGTGAGGCGGTCGACCAGCAGCGGAGGGAGCCCGGTGGCCGCACCATCGCCGGAGGCCGAGCGCCTGCGCGACAAGGAACGCACCCGCGCCGACATCCTCGCCGTGGCCACGCGGGAATTCGCGGACAAGGGCTACACCGGCGCCCGCGTCGACGAGATCGCCGCCCGCACGAGCACCACCAAGCGGATGATCTACTACTACTTCGGCGGCAAGGAACAGCTGTACATCGCCGTGCTGGAGCAGGCGTACTCCGCGATCCGCGCCCTGGAGCGGCAGCTCGACGTCGAGCACCTCGAGCCGGAGGACGCGCTGCGGCGGCTGGCCGCGCTGACGTTCGACCACCACGAAGCGAACCCCGACTTCATCCGGCTCGTGAGCATCGAGAACATCCACCGCGCGGAGCACCTGCAGCAGTCGGCGATCCTGGCCGGGCTGGCCGACCCGGCACTGGGCGGGCTCGCCCGCATCCTGGAGCGCGGACACGCGGCCGGCCGGTTCCGCGCCGGCGTCGACCCGCTCGACATCCACATGGTGATCAGCTCGTTCTGCGTCTTCCGGCTGGCGAACCGCCACACGTTCCAGGCGATCTTCGGCCGCGACCTGCTGGACCCGGACCGGCGCGAGCACTACCGCACGATGCTCGGCGACCTGGTGATCGACTACCTGACGGCCTGAAATCCGCCTCTTGACACCCGGGCTCCGGTCTCGCAGTCTCTATTAACTAACTAGACCGTACATTGCTTCCCCGCCGACTCTGAGCAACGAAGCACGGACGTCAGGAGCTCATCCCCGTGACCGGATCGATGCCCCGCAAGGCGGCGCTGGCCGCCTGGATCGGCAGCGCGCTCGAGTACTACGACTTCTTCATCTACGGCACCGCCGCCGCGCTGGTGTTCAACAAGGTCTTCTTCCCCGCCTCCTCCCCCGCCACCGGCACCCTCCTGGCGCTGGCCACCTTCGGGGTCGGCTACCTCGCCCGGCCGGTCGGCGCGTTCGTCCTCGGGCACGTCGGCGACCGCTTCGGCCGCAAGCGGGTCCTCGTCTTCACCCTCCTGCTGATGGGCGTCGCGACCTTCTGCGTCGGCTGCCTGCCGACGTACGCCGGCGTCGGCGTCCTCGCGCCCGTCCTGCTCGTCGTCCTGCGGCTGCTGCAAGGGCTTTCCGCCGCCGGCGAGCAGGCCGGCGCCAACTCCATGTCGCTCGAACACGCCCCGGAACGGCGGCGCGCGTACTTCACCAGCTTCACCCTCAGCGGCACGCAGGCCGGGCAGATCCTGGCCACCGCGATCTTCCTCCCGGTCGCCGCCCTGCCGGCCGGCGAGCTGCTGACCTGGGGCTGGCGGGTGCCGTTCTGGTGCAGCGCGCTGGTCGTGGTGGTCGGGTTCGTCATCCGCCGCCGGCTCGACGAAACACCCGTGTTCGAACGCACCGAGGTCGCCAAGCTGCCGGTCGCCGTCCTCTTCCGCGACCACTGGGCGGACGTCCTGCGTGTCGTCGTCGCGGCGACGATCGCCTCCGTCAGCACCATCTTCACCGTCTACGCGCTCAGCTACGCGGTCAACACGATCGGCCTCGCGCGCACCCCGATGCTGTGGGTCGGCGTGCTCGCGAACATCGTCGCGCTGGCGGCGATCCCGCTGCTGGCGGGCCTGGCCGACCGGGTCGGGCGCAAGCCGGTGTTCATCGCCGGCTGCCTCGCCTGCGGCGTGCTGATCTTCCCGTACCTGTGGTCGATCTCGATCGGCTCGTACGCGCTGCTGTTCGTGCTCGGGATCGTGCTGTTCGGCGTGGCGTACTCCGGCGTCAACGGCGTCTGGCCGGCGCTGTACGGCGAGATGTTCAGTGCCCGCGTCCGGCTTTCGGGCATGGCCATCGGGACGCAGATCGGGTTCGCGGTGGCCGGTTTCGCGCCGAGCGTGGTGGCCGCGATCGGCTCGGCCAAGCAGGACTGGCTCGGCGTCGCGATCTTCACCGCGACGGTGTGCGTGGTGGCCGCGGCCGCGGCGGCGACGGCTCGCGAGACCTACCGGGTGCCGACCGCGCGCCTCGGGAGCAAGGCACCCGAGGCGTCGTCACCGTCCACTGTGGTCGCGTCCGCTGTGGACGGTTAGCGCCGCGGTCCCGGCGCGGGTGCCGAGCCGGAAGCCGGTGCCGGCCTCCTGCCCGGTTCACGGTTTCGGCGCGGCCGCCGGGGCCTTCACCCGCTCCAGCAGCAGCTGGGCGACGTCGCGGACGTCGACGTTCTCCGCCTGCTGCTCACTCTGGCGCTGGACCAGGCCGTCGGTGAGCATCACGCGGCAGAACGGGCAGCCGGTCACGATCGTCTCCGCGTCGGTCGCGATCGCCTCGTCCACGCGCTCCAGGTTGATGCGCTTGCCGATCTGCTCCTCCATCCACATCCGCGCGCCGCCGGCGCCGCAGCAGAGCGCGCGGTCGGCGTGGCGGGGCATCTCGGTCAGCTGCGCCCCGGTCGCGCCGACCAGCTCGCGCGGCGGTGTGTAGACCTTGTTGTGGCGGCCCAGGTAGCAGGGGTCGTGGTAGGTGACGCGCGGGCCGCCCTCCTCGACGGGCTTGACCGGCGTCAGCTGCCCGCCCCGGACCAGGCGGTTGAGCAGCTGCGTGTGGTGCACGACCTCGTAGTGCCCGTCCAGCTGCGGGTACTCGCGGCCGAGGGTGTTGAGGCAGTGCGGGCACGTCGTGACGATCTTGCGCAGCCGCGGCTCGCGGCCTTCGAACACGGCGTTGAGCGTCTCGGCGGTCTGCTGCGCCATCATCTGGAAGAGGAACTCGTTGCCCGCGCGGCGCGCCGGGTCGCCGGTGCAGGACTCCTCGGTGCCGAGCACGACGTACTTCACTCCGGCGATGTGCAGCAGCTCGGCCGTGGCACGCACGGTCTTGCGGGCGTTGTCGTCGAACGCGCCGGCGCAGCCGACCCAGTAGACGTATTCGACGTCTTCGGCCAGCTCGCCGTCGAACACCGGGACGTCGAAGCCGATGTCCTTCGTCCAGGCCAGCCGCTCGGAGTTGTTCTGGCCCCACGGGTTGCCCTTGGTCTCCAGGTTCTTGAACAGCCCGCCCAGCTCGGTCGGGAACGCCGACTCGATCATCACCTGGTAGCGGCGCATGTCGACGATGTGGTCGACGTGCTCGATGTCCACCGGGCACTGCTCGACGCACGCCCCGCAGGTGGTGCAGGACCACAGGACGTCGGGATCGATGACACCGCCGTCGGCCTCCGGGCCGACGAGCGGGCGGCCGTCGTCGTGCTCCTCGCCGGCGATGATGTAGGGCGCCTCCTCGAACATGTTGTCGCGGAGGTTCATGATGACGAGCTTCGGCGAGAGCGGCTTGCCGGTGTTCCACGCCGGGCACTGCGACTGGCAGCGGCCGCATTCGGTGCACGTGGCGAAGTCCAGCATGCCCTTCCACGTGAAGTCGTGGATCTTGCCGCGGCCGAACGTGTCGTCCTCGCCCGGGTCCTCGAAGTCGATCGGCTTGCCGCCGGACTCCATCGGCAGCAGCGGGCCGAGCGCGTCCGGCAGCCGCTTCGCCGTGACGTTGACCGGCGCCAGGAAGATGTGCAGGTGCTTGGAGTACAGCACGATCGACAGGAACACCAGCATGACGCCGATGTGCAGCAGCAGGCCGACGGTCTCGAGCACCTCGGTGGCGGAGTGCCCCAGCGGCTCGAGGAGGTTCCCGACGCCGAGCGAGACGTACGCGCCCGAGTGGTACGGGAAGTTGCCCGACGCCGCCGACGAGCCGCGGAAGAGGAACATCGTCCAGACGACGTTGAAGATCATCGCCAGGATCAGCCACGCGCCGCCGGTGTGCGAGCCGTAGAACCGCGACGCGCGCTGCTTGCGCTCGGGCGCCTGCCGGATCCGGATCACCGTGAACACGCCCAGCGAGACGGCCACGGCCACGGCGATGAAGTCCTGCAGGAAGCCGAGCACCGCCCAGTGGCCGATCCACGGGATGGCGAACTTCTCGTCGAACAGGGCGCCGTACGCCTCGAGGTACACCGAGGCGAGGATGACGAAGCCCCAGAACGTGAAGAAGTGCGCGAGGCCGGGCACCGACCACTTGAGCAGCTTGCGCTGGCCGAACACTTCGCGCAGGTGCGCGGACACGCGGCGGCCGAGCTCGCCCGACCGCTTGGTGTCCGGCTGGCCCGCCTTGATCAGCCGGTACAGGAAGGCCACGCGCCGTCCGGCGACGGCGAGGCCGACGACGGTCATGAGCAGGCCGAGGATGAGACGAACGAGCACGAGTCCTCCGCGTCGTGATGGAAGGACCGGCTCAGTGCGAGCCGGTGTAGTACCGGCACGCCTTGCACGCGTACCGCATCTTCGCGACCCGCCAGTGTTTCCGGTACAGATCGGGGTCGGGCGAGCGCCGGACGCCGAGGCGCTGGTAGCGCCCGGGCCGCCGGCCGGTTTCGTACTGCTCGGTCGCGCGGCCGAGGTGGGCGCGCCGCAGCACGCACCCCCGCGTCCGGCAGCGGCCGAGCGCGCTGCGGCAGAACCGGTGCAGCAGCACCAGGTCGGGGGCGGCGGTCCCGTCCCCGGCGATCACTTCCTCGACCACGCCGTAGCCGGGGTGGCCGGCCGGCCCGGCCAGCCGCACGGGCAGCCCGCAGTACTGGCAGGTGAGCGTGCAGGACAGGCAGCCCGCGATGTGCCGCAGCCGCAGTGCGCGCCGGTCTTCCTGGCGCCGGTCGCCGGAACGGGGTCCTCGGACGGGCGACGCCATGGGGCCTCCTCCGGCGACTGTGATCGGCACCACTGTCTACTGGAGGGTAATGAGGAGGTCACGGGGTGCGACAGGACCGAACGGCGCAGTTCCGTTGCGCTGTTCGGCGTAAAAATCGCGGCAAGGATCACCTTACTGTCCGCAGAACGGGCAGCCGGGCGCCCGAAAGCGGACATCCGGTGCAGCAGCAGAACCGGCCGCCTCAGCAGGAAGGCAGGTCACCCGGCAGGTCGCTGAACAACGGCCCCGACAACCGGTCCGCACCCCGGTCGCGCCACCATTCCGCATCGTCGCGGCGCGCCACTCCGGTCACGCCGACCTCCGCACCCGCCAGGTGGACCGCGTCGATCAGCGCCGGCAGGGAGGCCGTCAGCAACGGGTGCTCGCGGCGGGCCACCAGCTCCGGCGCCAGGCGCACCGCGCGGGCCGGCAGCTCGGTCAGGCACGTCACGTCGGCCAGGCCGTGGATCTCCGCCGGCACGCCGATTTCCGCCAGCACCTTGAGGTTGTCCGCCGCGTCGCCGGCGGGTGCCAGCAGTGCCGCCGCCGGGAAGCCCGGCCGCACGCGGTCCGGTTCCCAGCCCGTGGCCCGCAGCACCTCGCGGATCTCGCCGACCAGCTCGGGGTCGGCGGCCTGCTGCGGGGTGAGCTCGACGGTCAGCGGCACGGCGGCGCCCGCCGCGGCCAGCCGCTCGGCCGCCGTGCGCAGGAGCCAGGTGCCCAGCGGCAGCGCCAGCCCCGTCTCCGCCGCCAGCCGCACGCAGGTTTCGTGCGTGAGCACACCTTCGGACGGGTGCCGCCAGCGCAGCCGGGCCTCGGCACCGCGCAGGGAACCGTCGGCCGCGGACACCAGCGGCCGGAAGCCGGCCTCGATTTCGCCGTTCTCCCACGCTCCCGCCATCGCCGCCGCGAGGGCGAAGTCGTGGCGGTCGCGGCGGTCCAGCTCCCGGTCGAACAGGCCCCACTGGTTGCCGGCCCGCTGGACGCGCCGCAGCGTCAGGTCCGACGCGCGCAGCAGCTCCGCCGGCGTGATGTCGCGCGGCGGCCGGTGGACGACGCCGATGCTCGCCGACACCGCCACTCCGCGCTGCCCGTCGACGTACTCGGGTTCCGCGAGCTCGTGGGTGATGCGGCGGACGAGCGTCACCACGTCCGGCGTGTCCGCGGTGTTCTGCACGACCACGCCGAACTCGTCGCCGCCGAGACGCGCCACGAGCGCGTTCTCCCCGTCGAAGACCGCCTTCAGCTTCGCCGCGACCGCGCGCAGCACGCGGTCGCCCAGGTCCTGGCCGAGCCCGCCGGTGATCTGCGAGAACCCGTCCACGTCGAGGTGGAACAGCGTGCTGCCGCGGGCCGGGTCGGCGTCGCGCAGCAGGTTCTCCAGGCGGGTGCTGAAGAACTGCCGGTTCGGCAGGCCGGTCAGCACGTCGTGCAGGGCCTGGTGGGACAGCCGCCGCTGCAGCAGCGACACCTCGGTGTCGTCGTCGACGATCGTGATCAGCTGCCGGGGCGTGCCGACGGCGTCGCGGATCACCGACGCGGCGAACGTCGCCCACATCGGCTCGCCGTCCTTGCCGACCAGGCGGCGGCCGACGCGCAGCCGGTGCAGCTTGCCGGCCACCAGGTCGCGGTAGGCGTCCCGCAGCTGGTCCGCCTCGTCCGGGTGAACCAGGTCGAACAGCGTCAGCGTGGCGATCTCGGCGGGCGTGCGGTTGAGCGTCTTGGCGAGCGCCGCGTTGGCCCGCAGCACCCGGCCGTCCAGCTCGGTGAGCGCGACGCCGCTGGCCGAGCCGGCGAACACCTCCTCGAACTGGGCCCGGGTGATGATCTGCTTCTGCCGCGTCTCCTGCTCGACTTTCAGCAGCGCGCGGCTCAGGCCCTCCTGCCGCTTCTGGATGTCTTCGCGCAGCGCCTCGCCGTAGCCGGAGCTGAACGCCCCGAGCACCAGCACGACCCGCTCGGCGAGCCCGTCGACGCGGCGCAGCTCCGGTTCGCGCAGCAGCGCCTTGCCGAGGATTTCCAGGCTGCGGCGCAGGCTGTCCGTGCCGACGCAGCGCAGCTCGACGAGCCGTCCGCCCGCGGCGGCGGCCTCGTCCAGGTCCGGCGGGTCGCTCGCGACCGCCTCGAACAGCGCACCGGCGAGCACCGCCAGCTCGCGTTCGATCTCTTCGGGCGTGTGCGGCAGATAAGCCGTGGTGCTGATCAGGTAACCCCATTTGCGCGCGAGCGTGCCGAGCCGTCTCGCCGCACGTTCGGCGGACGGCTTTCTCGGCGGGACATCGCCGTGGGGACGGGGAGCAGTCACGTCAGCCTGTCCTGGGTTCCACGCACACACTCCGGCTCGGGCAACCGATATATCTTGGCGCGAAATGGTGTCCGGCGCACGAAACAGTATTCATCCAATCGAGTGATAACCCTGCGGAGTCACGCCCACGCGCTCGCGCAGCCACGACCGGGTGGCGTCACGGTATTCCGCCGCGTTTTCGTGCAACGCCACGGAATGACCGGCACCCGGCAGGACGTACATCGACAGATTCGACGGGTCGGCGTAATACGGTGCCTCCTGGGCCCGGAGCACACCGGCGTCCGAACAGTCACGCAGCGCGAGCAGCCCGCAGAAAAGCACGTCCTTTTCGCCCACCACCTGGAAAACCGGTGCGGTGATTCCCTTCGTCGCCGGCAGCACGATCCCGAACACCGCGACCGTGCCCATCCCCGGCACCGAAACCTGGTCCTTGGCCGCCTCGCCGGCGGCGATCACCGCCGGATCGGAATCGCCCGCGGCGTAGAACAACCCGGCTCGCGCACCCGGTTTCGTCGTGAAGTACAGCGGGTCACTGCCCAGCCGGCCGAGCTGCCCGTCGAGCAGCGCAGGCTGCAGGCCGAGCGCCGCGCCGACGGCCAGCACCGGCAGGTGCGTGATGCCGGTCAGCACCACGCCGTCGACGTCGTGGTAGGACGACGCCTCCACGGCGACGACGCCGGACCCGACCGAGTGACCCACGATCACGACCTTCGCGAACCGCACCCCGCCGACGTGCCCGGCGCGCAGGTGGCCGACCACCTCGTGCATCGCCTCGGCCGCCGCCCGGACTGACAGAAGCAGGCTCAGCGGGCGGCTGCTGCGCCCGGCGCCGAGCTGGTCGGCGGCGAAGGTCGCGTAGCCGTGTGCGGCCATGTCGCGCTGGTAGGAATAACGCTCCGGCCGGTACGGCAGGTCCCAGTACGCGCTGTTGTACGTCCCGCCGTGCACGAGCAACTGGACGGTGTCCGGCACATCGGTGCCCGACCCGGACGTGGCAGGCAGGCACGGCCGGCCGTGCACGGTCGCGGGCGCGCCCGGCACCGGCGGCGGCAGCCCGGGACCGGTGACCGGCAGGTCCGTGTCGGTGCAGGAGATCGCGGCGGCCTCGGCGGGCATCGCCGCGGTCAGCAAGGCGAGCAGCACGCCACCGGCGAACAACGCCGCCGTCACCTTGACCGGCACTCTCACGCCGCACTCCCTCTGGACTCGGACAGGTGAAAGGACCCCGGAACACTACACCTCGTAGCCGGACGGGCACCGTCAGGTCCGGCGCGGCACCACCGTCATCGGCAGCCGGTTCGGCTGCATCGTGGCCTTGAGCTGCGCGCGGACCTGCTTACCGGGCACGGGAACCAGCCGCCACCGCACGCCGATCGTCGCGGCGACGATGCCGATCTCCGTCGGCGCGAACACGTGCCCGGGACACAGGCGCGCACCGGCGCCGAACGGGATGTAGGCGCCTTTCGGCAGTTCCGCAGTCTCCTCCGGCGTCCAGCGGTCCGGGTCGAACCGGTCCGGATCGGGGAACCAGCGCGGGTCCCGGTGCAGGGTGTGCTGGCTGACCGCCACCTCGCTGCCCGCCGGGATCCGCACGCCGCCCAGTTCGACGTCTTCGCGGGCGCGGCGCATGAGGATCAGCGGCGGGGTGCGGCGGACGATCTCGTTGACGATCCGGTGCGTGTACACCAGGTCCGGCAGGTCGTCGAAGCGCGCGGGCCTGCCGCCGAGGACCTCGTCGACCTCCGCGTGGAAGCGGCGTTCGACGTCCGGGTGCCGCCCCAGTTCGTGGAAGAACCAGGCCAGCGCGACAGCGGTGGTCTCGGCGCCGGTGGTGAGGATCGTGATGACCTCGTCGTGCACCTGCCGGTCGGTCATGCCTTCGCCGGTGTCCTCGTCGCGCGCCAGCAGCAGCATGGACAGCAGGTCGCCGTGGTCGGCTCCCCGCTCCCGCGCGGCGACGACGGTCTCGCCGATCACCTCGCGCAGCCGCGCGGCGGCGGCGTCGAACTTCCGGTTCGGCGGAATCGGCAGTCTCTCCACGAATTTCGGAGAGAACGCCCGGATCAGCACGTATTTCAGCATGATCGGGATCGAGCGGCGGATCTCGGCGAGCACTTCGCCGCCGAGCGCGGTGAAGAACAGCGTCTGCCCGGCGATGGTGAGCACGAGGTCCTGCATCCGCCGGTCGAACTGGACGACTTCGCCGGGCTGCCACGAGCTCACCAGCTCGCCGGCCAGCTTCGTGATGGTGGTGTCGGCGTAGCCGGCGATCCGCGCGGCCGAACGCGGGCAGCACCAGGCGCCGCCGGCGGCGGTTCAGCTCGCCGTTCGAGGTGGCCAGGCCGTCGCCGAAGAGCGGGCGCATCTTGTCGAAGACCAGGCTCTTGTCGAACTTGTGGGCGTCGGTGGCCAGCACCCGCCAGGCCAGCTCCGGCGTGGTGACCACGTGCACCGGCAGCGACCCGAGCCGGAGTTCGACGACATCTCCGTACGCCGGAAGAGAAGTGAGGAGCTTCAGCGGGTCGCGCAGCAGCGAGCCGGTGTGCCCGAGCACGGGCAAGCGGCCGGGAACGTGCGGCATGGCCTCGCCTCCTCGTGACCGGACACCCTAACGGGGGCGCCGGGCCACCGGACGGGAGTCCGCACGAACGGCGGAGACCGCTACACTCCGCCACGCCGAGCGAGCGCGAGCGCGGGAGGTCCGGTGACCGGGGAGCCGAGCTGGGTACCGCCGGAGATCGACACCACGGTGCTGAACCCGGCGCGGGTGTACGACTTCTGGCTCGACGGCGACCACAACTTCGCCGCCGACCGCGCGCTCGGGGAGCAGATCCTCGAGATCATGCCGGGTGTGCGCGACGCGGCCCGGCTCAACCGGGCGTTCCTGCGCCGCGCGGCGAAGTTCATGGTCGACGCCGGCGTCCGGCAGTTCCTCGACGTCGGCTCCGGCATCCCGACCGTGGGCAACCTGCACGAGATCGTCCAGCAGGCCGACCCCGGCGTGCCGGGTGGTCTACGTCGACCGGGAGCCGGTGGCCGTGGCGCACAGCGAGCTGCTGCTGCGGGGCAACGACCGCTGCGCGGTGCTGCGGGCGGACCTGCGCGACGTCAACGACGTCTTCGAGGGCGCGGGCAAGCTGCTGGACCTCACCGAGCCGATCGGCGTGTTCATGTTGCTGCTGCTGCACTTCGTGCCGGACTCGTGGGACCCGGTGGACATCCTCGCCCGGTACCGCGACCGGCTGGCGCCGGGCAGCTTCCTCGCCGTCACGCACGTCGCGGCCGATTCCGGGTCGGAGCGGCTGGACGAAGCCGTCGAAGCGTACAAGAGCAACCAGGACACGCAGAACCGGCCGGTCCCCCGCACCCGTGACGAGGTGCTCCGCTTCTTCGACGGCTTCGAGCTGGTCGAGCCCGGCCTGGTCGGCTGCGCGATGTGGCGCCCCGAGGGCGCCGGCGACATGTCCGACGACCCGGCGATCAACACGCTGCCCCACGCCGGCGTCGGCCGCAAACCCTGATCACCGCAGGGAGAACGTCGCCAGGTTCACCGGCCCGTCGAACGTCAGGTAGACGTCGTGGCGGCCGGCCGCCTTCGCCAGGTCCGCCGTCACCGTCGTGTAGGCGTACCGGTCGCCGGTCGCCGGGACCGCGGCGGTGCCCAGGACGCGACCGGCCGGCGAGTCCAGGTGGACCGTGACGTGCGCGGGCTCCACTGTGGACACCGACGCGGTGAACCGCGTGGGCCCGTACAGCGCGACGTTCCGGAACGCCAGCCAGCTCCCGGCCACCGCCGCGACCGAAGTTCCCGACGTCTTCGCCGTGTCGGTCAGCGTCGTCCCGGAGTAGTCGTCGAAGTTCTGCGCCTGGGTCGGCCGGCTCAAGTCGCGCGGCGTGCTCCGCTCCCCCGGCACGTAGACCGGCTGCGGCGCGGAGAGTTCGGCAGCGTTGCGGCCCACCGAGAATTCGTGGAGCCCGGCCGCCACCACGGACCGCTCCTGCGCGACGTCCCACGTCGCCAGGTCGGCCACCGGCACCGACAACCGGACCGCCCGTGTCTCGTGCGGTGCCAGCGTCACGCGCGCGAAGTCCCGCAGCCGCTGGACCCCGGACTCCTTCGAGTAGAGCTGGACGACGTCGGTCCCGGTGCGGCCGCCGGTGTTCGTGACGTCGACGCTGACCTCGACCGCCGATCCGACGCGCGCGGCGCGCGGCGCGCCGTACCGGAAGCTCGTGTAGCTGAGCCCGTACCCGAAGGGGTAGAGCGGCTTTCCGCGGTAGTACTGGTAGGTCATCCCGGTCTTCGCGATGTCGTAGTCCAGGATGGACGGCAGGCCCGCGTCGGCGGCGTACCAGGTCTGGGTGAGCCGGCCGGCCGGGTCGACGTCGCCGAACAGCACGTCGGCCACGGCGTGCCCGGTCTCCTGACCCGCGTGGCTGGTCCACACGATCCCCGGCACGGACAGCGTGTCCCAGCCGGTCGTCGGGTAGCTGTTCTCCACCACCACGACGGTGTGCGGGTTCGCCTTCTGCACGGCCTCGATCAGCGCGCGCTGCGCGGGCGCCAGCTCGGTGCTCGTCCGGTCGTTCGCCTCCCGGCCGTTGATGAACGGCATGCTGCCGACCACGACGACGGCGGTGTCGGCGTCCTTGGCCGCGGCGACCGCGCTGCCGACGCCGCTGGTCAACACCTCGCGGCCGAACTTCGTCGCGTGCGCGGCGTCCGGGGCGGAAATCGTCAGCGTCCCGTCGGCGCCGACGACGGCGAACCGGTTGGGGCCGAACCACGGCTCGGCGACCTCGTTGCCCGCGTACTCGAGGACGTAGCTGCCGTCGGGCTGCGCGTCGAGCTTCAGCTGCTGCTGCACGAACCACCCGGAAGGCTGGTCGGCGTCGTTGACCAGCGCGCCGCCGGAGTAGCCGAGGAACTTGCCGTTCGCGGCCGCGCGCAGCGTGTTCTTGCCCGCGCCCCAGTCGTAGACGTCGAACGACTCCGCGGTGCCTGCCGTGGTGGGGCCCGCCGTCACCTTGCCGGCGGTGCCCGGTGCGGTCAGGTACCGGCCGGTGGCGAGGTCCTTGAGCGCGATCCGGTCGACGCCTTCGGACGACGTGACCGTGCCCGAAGCGCCCAGGCGTCCGGCGATGCCCTGCTTCGGCGTGACGCGGTACGGCATCGCGCCGCTGTACCAGTCCTCGTAGAGCGTGTCCGACAACGGGCCGACGACCGCGACCTTCTTGTTCCGGGCCGCGTCGAGCGGGAGCGCGTTCGCGTTGTTGCGCAGCAGCACGACCTGTTCGTCGGCGGCCTTGCGCGCCAGGGCCTGGTGTCCGGGCGAATTGATGACGGCCGGGGTGATGTCGGCGTACGGGTTGCGGCCGGGCGGGTCGAACTCGCCGAGCCGGAACCGCAGCGACAGCAGGTGCCGGTCGGCCTTCTCAACGTCGGCCATGGTCAGCAGGCCCTTGCCCAGTGCCTCTTTGACCGCGGCGACGGTGATCGAGCCGTTCGTGTCGTTGTCGGTGAAGCTGTCGAGGCCGGCCTTGATGGCCGCCGCGTCGGCTTCGGCCTTGGTGGTGTAGTACTTCTCGGAGTTGACCAGGTTGGAGGGCGCGCCGGCGTCGCTCACCACGGCGATGTCCTGCGGCGCCCACTTCCGCAGCAGGCCGCCGAGGTCCGGGCTCACCGTGTTCGGCCGCCCGTTGACCAGGTTGTACGACGGCATGACGGCGTTGGCCGCCCCGTTCTGCAGCGGGATCTTGAACGCCTGCTCGTCGTAGTCGTGCAGGATCTTCGGCGGCACCGAGGAGTTGCTCGTGTCGCGGTCGACCTCGTTGTTGTAGGCGAGGTAGTGCTTCAGCGTCGGGGCGGCCTGCAAGTAGCGCGGGTCGTCGCCCTGGATGCCGCGGCCGTACGCGGTCGCGAGCTCGCCGGTGAGGTGCGGGTCCTCGGAGTAGCCCTCTTCGTTGCGGCCCCAGCGCGGGTCGCGCAGCAGGTTCACCACCGGTGCCCACAGGTTGAGGCCCCACAGTGTCGGGTTGCGCGCGTTGAACCCGCGCGCCTCCTGGCCGACGGCCGCGCCGACCTGCTTGACCAGCGCCGGGTCCCACGTCGACGCCAGGCCGATGGCCTGCGGGAACACCGTGCCGTCGGCTTTGACGACGGCACCGTTGGCGTCGTAGTCCGTCGACCAGGCGACGCCGTGCAGCGCTTCGGTGCCGGTCTTGAACACGCCGATGCCCAGCCGCGGGATGGCCGGCTCGTACTGGTGCAGCAGCGAGATCTTCTCGTCCGCGGTGAGCCGCGAGAGCAGGTCGTCGATCCGCGTCGCCAGCGGCAGGGACGGATCGCGGAACGGCATCGGGGCGGCCGCGAGCGCCGACGCCGGGGCCAGCAGCAGGGTCGCGGTCACCACCGGGACGAGAGCACGGCGGAGCGGGGACTGGCGCACGGACGGCCTCCCGGGATCGTCGAATCGTTTCGACAGTGCGGCGCGGAACATTCGCGGGCGAAGGTGGGGATGGTGACGACTATTACAGCCGCGTGAGGGCGCGGTCAAGACTTCTTGGGAGCGCGCCCAGCCACCCCGGCGACCCTGCGAAACTGCGGGCTGAGCTGCTCGAAGATCCGTCATCAGCGGTGTTCGACACTTTCGACGCCGGCCCGGATCGTCGAATACGAATCGAATATCCGCGCGCGGCGAATTCCGCTTGTGTTTCCGGCGAACGTCACTTACCTTCGTGCCATCGTCGATGCGCTTCGACGACCGATCCCCTCCCCGTCCCCAGGAGGCCGCCCGTGGTCACGATCAACGACGTCGCCAACGCGGCGGGCGTGGCCCCCAGCACGGTGTCGTACGTGATCAGCGGCAAGCGCTCGATCTCGCCGAAGACGCGGCGGCTGGTCGAGGAGAGCATCCGCAAGCTCGGCTACCACCCGCACGCCGGGGCCAGGGCGCTGGCCAGCAGCAAGACCAACGTGCTGGCGCTCGTCGTGCCACTGCGCACGGACCTCAACGTCGCCGTGGTGATGCAGTTCGTCGCCGCGGCGGTCACCGCGGCCCGCGCGCACGACCACGACCTGCTCCTGCTCACCAAGGACGAAGGCCCCGCCGCGCTGCAGCGGGTGGCGTCGTCGGCGATCGCCGACGCCCTGATGGTGATGGACGTCGAAGCCGCCGACCCGCGGGTGCCGATGCTCATCGCGCTCGACCTGCCGGTGGTGCTCATCGGCGTGCCCGACCACCCGGCCGGGCTGAGCTGCGTCGACCTGGACTTCACCGCGGCCGGCTCGGCGTGCGTCGCGCACCTGGCTGACCTCGGCCACCGCTCGATCGGGCTGATCGGCCCGTCGCCCGCGGTCTACCGGCGCGGCACGAGCTACGCGACGCGGTTCCTGCGCGGGTTCGACGAAGCCGCGAAAAGCCGTGACGTGCGGGCGCAGTCCCGGGCGTGCGCCCATTCCTACGAAGCGGTGAGCGCCTGCCTCGACGACCTGCTCGCCGCCGACCCGAACCTGACCGGCCTGGTCGTGCACAACGAGGCCGTCCTGCCCGGGCTGCTGTCGGACCTGCGCCACCGCGGCCTGCGGGTGCCCGAGGACATCTCCGTCGTCGCGGTGTGCCCGGACGCCATGGCCGAGCAGCACGCGGTCGCGCTGACCACGGTCGCCATCCCGGCCGAGGAGGTCGGCGCGCAGGCCGTCGAGATGACCATGCGCCGGCTCGCCGGCCACACCACCCCGGAGGTCCGGCTGCTCGGGCCCCGCCTCACCCGGCGCGACAGCACCGCCGCGCCGCGCGCCTGACCCGGTTCTGCTCCACCGCCGAAGGAGAATCGCCATGTCCGTAGCCCGTCGCGCCCTCGTCCTGACCGCGGGTGCCGCGAGCGCCGCCCTGCTGGCCGCGTGCAGCCCGAGCCCGGCACCGTCCGCTTCGGACGGTGCCGGCGCCCCGGCCGCCACGTCCGTCACGGAGCTCGACTACTACGCCGACGAGCAGGGTTCCGCGGCGTGGCAGAAGATCCTCGACGCGTGCGCCGCGCAGACCGGGATCAAGATCCAGCGGCAGACCGTGCCGACCGCGCAGATGCTGCCCAAGGTGCTGCAGGGGGCCAGCTCGAAGACGCTGCCGAACCTGCTCTTCACCGACAACCCGACGTTGCAGCAGGTCGCCGCCACCGGCGCGCTGACCCCGCTGTCGGACTACGGCATCACCACCGACGGCTACTACCCGAGCATCGTCAAGGCCGGGACCTACCAGGACAAGCTCTACGGCGTGGCCCCCGGCGTCAACGGCCTCGCGCTCATCTACAACAAGGACCTCCTGGCGGCGGCGGGCGTCGAGCCACCGAAGACGTGGGACGAGCTGAAGGCCGCCGCGGCGAAGCTGACCAAGGACGGCAAGTACGGCCTGGCCTTCTCCGCGATCCCGTCCGAAGAGGGTACCTGGCAGTTCCTGCCGTTCTTCTGGAGCAACGGCGCCGAACTGTCCCAGCTGGACTCCCCGAAGGCCACCCAGGCCCTGCAGTACGTCACCGACCTGGTGAACTCCGGGTCGGCGTCGAAGTCCGTGGTGACCTGGAACCAGAACGACGTCGCCGACCAGTTCGTCGCGGGCAACGCCGCGATGATGGTCAACGGCTCGTGGAACCTGGCCCGGCTCGACGAGCAGAAGTCCCTGCACTACGGCGTGGTGCCGATCCCGGTGCCGCAGGCGGGCGGCAAGCCGGTGGTCGCGCTCGGCGGCGAGGTCGGCACGGTGCCGGTCACGAGCGGGCCCGCCCAGCAGGCCGCCGGCAAGGTGCTGTCCTGCATCCTCTCCGAGCCCACGATGCTGCAGTGGAGCAAGGCGCACGCCTACGTCCCGTCGAAGACGGCCGCGGCCGCGAAGTTCGGCGCGGAGCAGCCGGCGATGCAGGCGTTCGTCGACGAGGTCGGCACCGCCCGCTCCCGTACCGCCGAGCTCGGCGAGAAGTACCCGAAGGTGTCGCAGGCACTGGCCGACGCGCTGCAGGCGGCCCTGACCGGCAAGCAGCCGGCCGACCAGGCGCTGAAGGCCGCGCAGCAGGCGAGCGGGTCGTGACGCTGGTCGCCCCGGCCGGGGTCGCCGCGCCGGCCCGCAGCGGCCGGAAGTCCCGGCGGGACAACCGGTTCGCCGCGTGGGCGTTCCTGCTGCCGGCCCTGGCCTACATCGTCGTGTTCTTCGGCTATCCCCTGGTCGCGAACCTGGTGATGAGCACGCAGAACTACACGGTCAAGTCGTTCTACACCGGCGAAGCACCCTTTGTCGGCTTCGCGAACTACTCCGCCGTCCTGCACAACCCGCTGTTCGGCACGGCGGCGCTCAACACGGTGCTGTTCACGGCCGGCTCGCTGGTCTTCCAGTTCGCCATCGGCCTCGCGCTGGCGGTGTTCTTCAACGGCCGGTTCCTGGGCAGCGCGCTGCTGCGGTCCCTGCTCCTGCTGCCGTGGCTGCTCCCGCTCGTGGTGAGCGGCGCGGTCTGGCGGTGGATGTTCGACCAGGACCACGGCGTGCTGAACGCGGCCCTGCGGTTCGCCGGGATCGACGCGGTGCCGTGGCTGAGCAGCACGAGCTGGGCGCTGCCGGCGGTGATCCTCACCAACATCTGGGTCGGCATCCCGTTCAACCTGGTCATCCTGCACGGCGGGCTGCGCGCCATCCCCGCGTCGCTCTACGAAGCCGCGGCGCTGGACGGCGCGAACGCGTGGCAGCGGTTCCGCCACGTCACCTGGCCGCTGCTGCGGCCGGTCACCGGGATCGTGCTCATGCTCGGGCTGGTGTACACGATCAAGGTGTTCGACGTGATCATGGTCGTCACCGGCGGCGGCCCGGCCAACGCGACGCAGACGCTGACGACGTGGTCCTACCGGCTGTCCTTCCAGGACTTCGCGTTCGGCCAGGGCGCCGCGGTCGGCAACGTCCTGATCGTGGTGGCGACGGTGTTCGGGCTGCTGTACCTGCGCTCGGCGAAGGCGACACTGGCGGAGGCGGCGGCATGAAGACGTCGTCCTGGCCCCGCACCGTGTCCGGCGTGCTGATCGTCGCGGTGCTGCTGTTCCCGCTGTACTGGATGGTCAACGCCTCGCTGCAGCCGAGCGGCGCGCTGCTGGCCCCCGACCCGGCGTTCTTCCCGGCCGGCGGCACCCTCGACGGCTACCGCAAGGCGGTCTCCTCGCAGGGCCCGCACCTGCTCTCCAGCGTCGTCGTCGCGCTCGGCACCGTGCTCGTCTCGCTGCTCGTGGCCGCGCCCGCGTCCTACGCGCTGGCCCAGCTGAAGGTCCGCGGCGGTCCGGTGCTGGTGTTCGTGCTGCTCATCGTGCAGATGATCCCGGGCATCGTGATGGCCAACGCGCTGTACACGGTGTTCAGCAACCTCGGGCTGATCGACAACTACCTCGGGCTGGTGCTCGCGGACTCGACCGCGACCATTCCGTTCGCCGTGCTCCTGCTGCGCGCCTTCATGATCTCGGTGCCGAAGGAGCTCACCGAAGCGTCGCGAGTGGACGGTGCCGGGTACTGGCGCACGTTCGTCTCGATCATCCTCCCGGTCAGCCGCAACGCGCTGGTCACCGCCGGGCTGTTCGCCTTCCTGTTCGCCTGGGCGGACTTCCTGTTCGCCGTCACCCTCACCACCGGGCAGTCGTTCGAGCCCATCACGGTGGGCATCTACCGGTTCGTCGGCAACCAGTCCGCCGACTGGAACGGGATCATGGCCACCGCCGTCCTCGCCGCGATCCCCGCCGCCGTCCTGCTCGTCGTCGCCCAGCGCTACGTCGTCGCCGGGCTGACCAGCGGCGCCGTCAAAGACTAAGGAGACCGCTTGATCGCCACGACCGAAGACGGCCGCTCGCTGGAAGTGACCGTGCGGCACGAGGTGCTGCGCGTGGAGCCGTGGGGCACCGACAGCCTGCGGGTGCGGGCCGGACGGCACCGCATCCTCGACGACGTGCCGGGTGCGCTGCTGCCCGCGAAGCCGTCCGCCGCGACCGCGGAGGCCACCGAGCGGTCCGGGCGGGTGGTCAACGGCGCGCTCACCGCGATCGTCGAGATCGCCGACACCGACACCGGGATCGACGCGCAGCTGCGGTTCGTCCGCACGGACACCGGCGAGGAGCTGCTGGCCGAGCAGCGCGCGCACTTCTGGTGGCCGGGCGCGCGGCTGTTCATGCCGTCGCGCAACGACTACGGCCGGTTCGAGCAGCGGTTCACCGCGTACGAGGGCGAGAAGATCTACGGCCTCGGCCAGCACACGCACGGCCGGCTCGACCAGAAGGGCCTGGTGCTCGACCTGGTGCAGCGCAACGCCGAGGTGTCGGTGCCGTTCCTGCTCTCCAGCCGCGGCTACGGCTTCCTGTGGAACACCCCGGCGGTCGGCCGGGTCGAGCTGGCGGAGAACGGCACCCGCTGGGTCGCCGACGACGCCCGCCAGCTCGACTACTGGGTGACCACCGGCGACGGGCCGCGCGAGATCCTCGGCCACTACGCCGACGCGACCGGGCACCCACCGATGCTGCCGGAGTGGGCGGCCGGGTTCTGGCAGTCCAAGCTGCGCTACCGCACCCAGGACGAACTGCTGTCGGTGGCGCGCGAATACCACGCGCGCGGGCTGCCGCTGTCGGTGATCGTGGCGGACTTCTTCCACTGGACCCACCTCGGCGACTGGAAGTTCGACCCGGCCGAGTGGCCCGACCCGGCGGGGCTGGTGCGCGCGCTCGCGGAACTCGGCGTCAAGCTGATGGTGTCGGTGTGGCCGTCGGTGAGCCCGCTGTCGGAGAACTACCGCGAGCTGCACGAGCGGGGCCTGCTGGTCGCCGCGGAGAACGGCGTCCCGGCGCACGCGCCGTGGAAGGACAAGGGTTTCGGCGTCGAAATGCCGGTGGCGTTCTACGATCCGACCAACCCGGCGGCACGGGAGTTCGTCTGGGCGAAGGTCAAGCGGAACTACTACGACCTGGGCGTGCGCGCGTGGTGGCTGGACGGCGACGAGCCGGAGATCCAGCCCGGGCACCCGCACAACCTGGGCTTCCACGCGGGTCCGGGCGCGGAGGTGTTCAACCTCTACCCGCAGGCGAACGCGCAGACCTTCCACGACGGCATCCGCGCCGAAGGCGACGACGAGGTGGTGCTGCTGAGCCGGTCGGCGTGGGCGGGCAGCCAGCGGTTCGGCGCGGCGCTGTGGTCGGGTGACGTCCCGGCGACGTGGGAGTCGCTGCGGGCGCAGGTCCGGGCGGGGCTCAACGTGGCGGTGGCCGGCATCCCGTGGTGGACCACCGACATCGGCGGCTTCCACGGCGGTGACCCGGCGTCGCCGGAGTACCGCGAGCTGATGGTGCGCTGGTTCCAGTACGGGGTGTTCTGCCCGCTGTTCCGGCTGCACGGCTTCCGCGACCCGAGGACGGACTTCGGGCCGTCGATGACCGGCGGCCCCAACGAGGTCTGGTCGTTCGGCGACGCGGCGTACGAGTCGATCACCGAGTCGCTGCGGCTGCGGGACCGGCTGCGGCCCTACCTGATGACCCAGATGCGGGTGGCGCACGAGCAGGGCGTCCCCCCGATGCGGCCGCTGTTCGTCGACTTCCCGCGCGACGCGGCGGCGTGGGAGGTCGCCGACCAGTTCCTGCTGGGCCCGGACTTGCTGGTGGCACCGGTCCTGTCACCGGGAGCGACGTCCCGCCGCGTGTACCTGCCGGAGGGCGCGGCGTGGGCGGACGCGGTGACGGGCGCCCGCCACGACGGCGGCGGCTGGGTCGAGGCGGACGCACCGGCGGAGCGCATCCCGGTGTTCCTGCGGGACGGCGCCCGGCTCCCGATCACCGGTCGTGAGTGAGAAACAGTGTTCCGAGCCGGTTCCCGCTCCCGACCGCTGCCGGCGGAACGGCCTGCCCGCGGGTGAGCGGGAACCGGGGGCAGCCCGGTTCCCGCTCCCGGAAGTCAGGCGTTCTTGATCGCCGAGATCTCGAACTCCAGGGTGACCTTGTCGCTCACCAGCACGCCGCCGGTCTCGAGAGCGGCGTTCCAGGTGACGCCGAAGTCCTTGCGGTTGATCGTGGTCGAGCCCTCGAAGCCGATCCGGTCGTTGCCGAACGGGTCCTTCGCCGAGCCTTCGAACTCGAACGGGATGGTGACCGGGCGGGTGACACCCTTGATCGTCAGGTCGCCCGTCACGTCGAAGCTCGTGTCCCCGGTCTGCTTGATCCCGGTCGAGGTGAACGTGATCTGCGGGTACTCGTCCATCGACAGGAAGTCGTTGCCCTTGAGGTGGGCGTCGCGGTCGGCGTTGCGCGTGTCGATGCTGTGCGCCTGGATCGTGACCTGGACCGACGACTTCTCCGGGTTGTCCCCGTCGATCGTCGCGGTGCCGGCGAACTCGTTGAAGCTGCCGCGGACCTTGGTCACCATCGCGTGCCGGGCGACGAACCCGATCCGCGAGTGGGCGGCGTCCAGGGTGTACTCACCGGTCAGCTGGGGGTAAGTGGTCGCGCTGGTCATCGTTTCGCTTCATCTCCTCGTACTGGCGCCCCCAGGTGATTGAGGGTTCAACGACACTGTACCCGATTTGGCTGGTTGCGCAAGCAAGCTTTCGGTAGACTGCCGGTATGGGTGATCTGGCTCCGCTCGACGCGGGGGAAGCCGCGTTCTGGCGGTCGCTGATCCGGGTGACGACGATGCTGCCACGGGCGCTGGAAGACCAGTTCCTGCCGGAGACGGGCCTGACCGTCTCGGACTACGGCGTGCTCGTCGCGCTGTCCGAAGCACCCGGCCACCTGCTGCGCATCTCGGCGCTGGCGGCGACGACCGCGTTGTCGCTCAGCCGGATCAGCCGGGTGGTCGACGACCTCACCCGCCGCGGGCTGGTCGAGAAGCGCCGCTGCGCCGAAGACGGGCGCGCCTCCAACGCCGTGCTGACCGCGGCCGGATTGGCCAAACTGGAAGCGGCCTACCCGGGCCACCTGGCCCGCGTGCGGGCGTCGGTGTTCGACCGCCTGAGCGCCGAGGACGTCCGCGCGGCCGGGCCGGTGCTGGCCCGGCTGGCCGCGGCACTGGACACCACTGCCCCGACCGACGACTGCTGAGGACGCGATGAGCGACAAGGGCGAGTACCAGCGGGACCTGAACTACCTCCCGGACCGCATCACCGCCGACGGCCGGGACGGCTGGCCGGTCGAGCCCGGCCGCTACCGGCTGGTCGTCGCCCGCGCCTGCCCGTGGGCCAACCGCGCGGTGATCGTGCGGCGGCTGCTCGGCCTCGAGCCGGTGCTGTCGATGGGCATCGCCGGGCCGGTGCACGACGAGCGCAGCTGGAGCTTCGACCTCGACCCGGGCGGCCGCGACCCGGTGCTCGGCATCGAACGGCTGCAGGAAGCGTTCTTCAAGCGCGACCCGGACTACCCGCGCGGCATCACGGTGCCGGCGTTCGTCGACATCCCGAGCGGCAAGGTCGTCACCAACGACTTCGCGCAGATGACGCTCGACATGTCCACCGAGTGGACCGCCTACCACCGCGAAGGCGCGCCGGAGCTGTACCCGGAGAAGCTGCGTGACGAGATCGACGACGTCGCGCAGCAGGTGTTCACCGACGTCAACAACGCGGTCTACCAGGCCGGGTTCGCCCAGTCCCAGGACGCCTACGAACGCGCCTACCGGAAGCTGTTCGCCCGGCTGGACTGGCTGTCGGAGCGGCTGGCGAACCGGCGGTACCTGGTCGGCGACACGATCACCGAAGCGGACATCCGGCTGTTCACCACGCTGGTGCGCTTCGACGCCGTCTACCACGGTCACTTCAAGTGCAACCGGCAGAAGCTCACCGAGCTGCCGGTGCTGTGGGCCTACACCCGCGACCTGTTCCAGACCCCCGGGTTCGGCGACACGATCGACTTCGCGCAGATCAAGGAGCACTACTACGTGGTGCACGAGAACGTGAACCCGACCGGGATCGTGCCGCTCGGCCCGGACGTCTCCGGCTGGCTGACCCCGCACCACCGCGAGGAGCTGGGCGGCCGCCCGTTCGGCGACGGCACCCCGCCGGGACCGCCGCCGGCGGCCGAGCGGGTGCCCGCGCTCTGAGTTCTTGGCTACGGTGATCGCCATGGAACGCCTGCGCGATCGCCGCATCCTGGTCACCGGCGCCGGTTCCGGCATCGGCCGGGCCACCACGCTGCGCCTGCTGGACGAAGGGGCGAAGGTCGTCGCCACCGACGTCACGGGCCTCGACGGCCTGCCGGAGGTCCCCGGCCTGACGACGGCCGCCCTGGACGTGGCCGACGAGACCTCGGCCGCCGCGGGAACCGCCTTCGCGGTCGAGGCGCTGGGCGGGCTGGACGTGCTGGTCAACGCGGCCGGGATCCTCCTGGCGTCGCACACGCACGAGACGTCGCTGGAGCTGTGGAACCGCGTGCTGGCGGTGAACCTGACGGGCACGTTCCTGGTGACGCGCGCGGCCCTGCCGGCCCTGCTCGAGAGCGGCCGGGGCGTGGTGGTGAACTTCAGCTCGACGTCCGCGTCGTTCGCCCACCCGTACATGGCGGCGTACTGCGCGAGCAAGGGCGGCATCCAGGCGTTCACGCACTCGCTGGCGCTGGAGTACAGCAAGCAGGGGCTGCGCGCGGTGAGCGTCGCGCCGGGGAGCGTGAAGAGCGGCATCACGGACTCGGCGCTGAGCTGGCTGCCGCAGGACATCGACGTCTCGCTGTTCGGCCGCCTGCTGCCGATCCTGCCGACGGACCTGACGACGGAGGCGGGCAACCCGGTGGCCCCACCGGAGGCGGTGGCGGGCGTGGTGGCGATGCTGGCCTCGGACGACGGCGCGTTCATCACGGGCACGGAAATCCGCGTCGACGGCGGCACGCACACCTGACCCCGATGCGGCGGTGCCGCGACCCGGCCGAGGCTGAGGACCGGGCCTGTCCGCGATTCGCGAGAGGCTCGGCCCATGGACCCCTTCCGCATCGACGTCCCGCAGGCCGGCCTCGACGAGCTGCGCCACCGGCTCGCCCGCACCCGGTGGCCGGGTGAACTGCCCGACGCCGGCTGGGCGTACGGCGTCAGCCAGCCCTACCTCGCCGAGCTCGCCGAATACTGGCGCACCGGGTACGACTGGCGGGCGCACGAGGCACGGCTCAACGCGTTCCCGCAGTCCACGACCGTGATCGACGGCCAGCGCGTGCACTTCCTGCACGTCCGCTCGCCCGAGCCGGGCGCGACGCCGCTGCTGCTCACCCACGGCTGGCCGAGCACGGTAGCCGACTTCCTCGGCATCCTCGGGCCGCTCACCGACCCGCGCGCCCACGGCGGCGACCCGGCGGACGCGTTCCACGTCGTCGCGCCGTCGGTGCCCGGCTTCGCGTTCTCCGGGCCGACCACCGAGCGGGGCTGGAACACGCGCCGGATCGCCCGGGCGTGGGCCGAGCTGATGCGCCGGCTGGGCTACGAGCGCTACGGCGCCCAGGGCGGCGACTTCGGCAGCATCGTCTCCCCCGAGCTGGGCCGCACCGCGCCGGAGGCGGTGCTGGGCGTGCACGTCAACGCCGTGGCCAACGCCGGCGTCCCGACCGCGCCGGGCGACCTCGCCCGGCTGTCCGAAGCGGACCGCGAGCGGGCGCGGGAGAACCAGGCGTGGTGGTACGCCCACTCCGGCTACGCGACGCAGATGGCCACCCGGCCGCAGACACTCGCCTACGCGCTCAACGACTCCCCGGCCGGACAGCTGGCGTGGAACCTGGAGTGGTTCGTCGGCTGGGATCCCACGGCGACGGACCAGACGCCGGTGGACCGCGACGCGATACTGACGAACGTGACGATCTTCTGGCTGACGGGCACGGCCGGCTCGGCGGCGCGGCTGTACCTGGAGGCGGCCCACGACGGCTGGGGCGAGCGCCCGGAGCCGTCGGGCGTGCCGACCGCGGTGGCGAATTTCCGCGGCGACCACGCGATCCGCGGCCTGGCCGCACTGTCGAACCGGATCACCCGCTGGTCGGAGTACGACACCGGCGGGCACTTCGCGTCGCTGCAGGCGCCGGACGTGCTGGTCCGCGACATCCGGGAGTTCTTCCGGGAGCTGTAGGCGCCCGTGGACAGCCGGGAGGGGCTACTCCCCCGCCCCGGCGCGGCGGCGCCGCTTCACCGCGGCGCCGTCCAGCAGGGGACGCAGCTCCGCCACGACCGTGTCGAGCGGGGCCACGCTCCGATGCGCGCGGGCCAGCACGATCGCCCCTTCCAGCGTGCTCAGCATCAGCACCGCCAGTGACGTACTGCGGCTCGCCGGCACGCCCAGCTCCTCCAGCGTCGCCGCGACCGGGCGTTGCCAGCCGTCGAACGCTTTCGCCACCGCTTCGCGCAGGCCGTCGCTCGTGGCCGCCGTGTCCGCCACCGTCGCCACCAGCGGGCAGCCCGCGTCGAACCCCTGGGCCGTGAACTCGTCGCGCCATTGGGCGGCCATCGCCTCGAACAGCCGGCCCGGGGCCGGGTCGGTGAGCTTCGCGGCCAGGCGCGCGACGCGGCGGGCGGCGTAGTCGCCTGCCCACGCCACCGCTTCGCCGATCAGCTGGTCCTTACCGCCCGGGAAGTAGTGCTGGAGCGACCCCCGGGGCGCCTCGGCGTGCGCCACCACGTCCCGCATCCCGGTCGCTCCCACGCCGTGGATCCGCACCAGCTGCGCGGCGCTGAGCACCATCCGCTCGCGCGGGGTCCGGGTCATCGGCCGCCTCCTTCATGACGTCCGTCATGATAGCCCAGTCCGGGACCACCAGCGCGAAGTCCCGCTCGCCGCGTTCGTACCCCGGCACCGGGCGGAATCCCTGGCCCAGCAGCAGCGCCTCGGCGCCGGCGTTGCCCGCGCGCACCGTGGCCCGCACCGTCCAGCCGCGGAACCGCCCGGAGGCCCACAGCCACCGGGTCAGCGCGCTGCCGATCCCCTGCCGCTGCCACGGGTCGGCGACGAGGACGGCGATCTCCGCTTCGCCCGGGGTTTCCGCGACGAAGTTGAGCAGCCCCGCGGGCACACCGCCGCGAACCGCGAGCAGCGCGGGCGTCCCGGCGAGCAGGAACCGCTCGTAGCGCCGGAAGACCTCGCCCGGTTCGGCCGGGCCGCCCATCAGGAAGCGCAGCCGGAGGCTCTCCGGCGAGCAGGCCGCGACCAGCGCGGCGACGCACTCCCGGTCGGCCGGGCCCCCGCCCAGCTCCCGGATTTTCATGACAACTGTCATAGTCCCATGAGAGCACAGTGCGACGCGAAGCACACTATGACGGCCGTCATAAACCGGCGGCGCGAAGCACCTGGTGAAGGCTGGAACAGGGAAGAGGCGAAGGAGACCGGAGGGAGGAAGACCACTCCCCTCCATGTCTAACGTATAGCGCACCCCCGGGCTTGCGGCAAGACCCCCGTCGTGCCGCACAATTCTCAGCCGTTGCCACTACCTGCGCAAACGCGGGTGATTCAAGGGGGTCTTTTGTTCGACGTGATCATCGCCGGTGGCGGGCCGACCGGCGTGATGCTGGCGGCCGAGCTCCGGCTGCACGGCGTCGAGGTGCTCGTGCTGGAACGGGACGCGGAGCCGACGAAGGTCGTCCGCGCGCTCGGCCTGCACGCGCGCAGCATCGAGGTGATGGACCAGCGCGGACTGCTGGAGCGGTTCCTCGAGCTGGGCACGAAGTACCCGGTCGGGGGATTCTTCGCCGGCATTCCGAAGCCGCCGCCGGAGCGGCTCGACACCGCGCACGCCTACACGCTCGGCCTTCACCAGCCCGTCATCGACCGCCTGCTGACCGAGCACGCGCTCGAGCTCGGCGCCGAGATCCGGCGCGGCCGGGAGGTGACCGGGCTGAGCCAGGACGACGACGGCGTCACGGTCGAACTGGCCGACGGCACCCGGGAACGCGCGCGCTTCCTCGTCGGCTGCGACGGTGGCCGCAGCACCGTGCGCAAGCTGCTCGGCGTCGGCTTCCCCGGCGAGCCCAGCCGCGTCGAGACGCTGCTGGGCGAAGTCGAGGTGACGGCATCGCGGGAGACGATCGACGCCGCGAACCTGGAAGTCCGCAAGACCCACAAGCGGTTCGGGTTCATGCCGCTGGAGGGCGGCACCTACCGGGTCGGCGTGCCCGCCGAGGGGGTCGCCGAGGACCGGCGGAGCGCGCCGACGCTGGAGGAGGTCAAGCAGCAGCTGCGGAAGGTCGCCGGGACCGACTTCGGCGTGCACTCGCCGCGCTGGCTGTCGCGGTTCGGCGACGCGACCCGGCAGGCCGAGCGCTACCGCGTGGGCCGGGTGCTGCTGGCCGGCGACGCGGCGCACATCCACCCGCCGGTCGGCGGCCAGGGGCTCAACCTCGGCGTCCAGGACGCGTTCAACCTGGGCTGGAAGCTCGCCGCCGAGATCGCCGGCTGGGCACCGGCGGGCCTGCTGGACAGCTACGAGGCCGAACGGCACCCGGTGGCCGCCGACGTGCTGGACAACACCCGCGCCCAGATGGAGCTGCTGGCGCCGGAGCCGGGACCGCAGGCGGTCCGGCGGCTGGTCGCCGAGCTGATGGACTTCCCGGAGGTCAGCAGGCACCTCACGGAGAAGATCATCGCGATCGGCATCCGCTACGACTTCGGCGAGGGGCCCGCGCTGCTGGGCCGCCGGTTGCGGGACGTCGAGCTGAAGCAGGGGCGGCTCTACGGGCTGATGCACCGCGGCCGGGGGCTGCTGCTCGACCAGACGGGACGGCTGGCGGTGGCGGGCTGGGCGGACCGCGTCGACCACGTCGTGGACGTCAGCGAAGAGCTGGAATTCCCCGCCGTGCTGCTGCGGCCCGACGGGCACGTGGTGTGGGCCGGCGAGGACGAGGCCGAGCTGCCCGCGGTGCTGCGGAAGTGGTTCGGCGCGCCCGCCGCGTGAACAGCGCCTGAAAGCCGTTGCCGGACGACGAAGAGGGAATGTGTCTCAGGAGTACGAAGAAGAACTGCGGTCCGAACGCGACTACGTCGCCGGGCTGTACGCGCGCCTCGACGCCGAGCGCGCGCGGGTGAAGGCGGAGTACGAGGCGGCGTTGGGCGGCAACGGCGTGGGCGCCATGGAACGCGACGTCGGGGTCCGCGCGCTCGGCCGCCAGGTGAAGCGGCTGGACGTCGTGGACAACGGGCTGTGCTTCGGCCGGCTGGACGCCGTCTCGGGCGAACGGTCCTACATCGGCCGGATCGGCCTGTTCGACGAGGACGACGAGTACCGGCCGGTGCTGCTCGACTGGCGGGCACCGGCGGCGCGCCCGTTCTACACCGCGACCGGCGCGCACCCGGAGGGCCTGCGCCGACGGCGGCAGTTCCACACGCGCGGACGGCGGCTCCTCGGCTTCACCGACGAGGACCTCGGCCGTCCCGGCGGGGACGCGCAAGGGGACGCCGCGCTGCTGGCGGCCGTCAACGCGCCGCGCGGCGAAGGGATGCGCGACATCGTCGCGACCATCCAGGCCGAGCAGGACGAGATCATCCGGCTCGACCACCCGGGCGTGCTCGTCATCGAAGGCGGTCCGGGCACCGGGAAGACCGTCGTGGCGCTGCACCGCGTCGCGTACCTGCTCTACACCCAGCGGGAGCGGATGGAACGCCACGGCGCGCTGGTGGTCGGCCCCAACCCGGCGTTCCTGCACCACATCGGGCGCGTGCTGCCGTCGCTGGGCGAGACCGACGTCGTCTTCACCACCACCGGCGACCTCGTGCCCGGCCTGCACGTCACCGCCGAGGACGGGCCGGAAGCCGCGCGGCTCAAGGGATCGCTGACGATCCTCGACGTGCTGAAGGCGGCGGTCGCCGACCGGCAGCGGCTGCCCGCCGAGCCGGTGCCGATCGTGCTGAAGGACGTCACCGTGCGGATCGACGCCGAGACCGCGGAGTGGGCCCGGCAGGAGGCGCGCGACAGCGGACTGCCGCACAACGAAGCCCGGGCGGTGTTCACCGACATCGTCACGTACGTGCTCACCGAGCGGGCGATCGGGCGGATCGGCAAGGGCTGGCTGAGCCGCGACGACAAGGACGAGTGGGAAAGCATGCGGAAGGGCCTGCTGCAGGACCTCGCCGCCGACGAGAAGTTCACCGCGACGCTCGACGAGCTCTGGCCGGTCCTGACGCCGGAAGAACTGCTGTCGTCGCTGTACCCGTCTCGCGACCGGCTGCGGGCGGCCGGGGCGTCGCCGGAGCTGTGGCGAGCCGACGGCGAGGCCTGGACGGTCTCGGACGTGCCCCTGCTCGACGAGCTGGCCGACCTGCTGGGCCGCGACAGGACGGCGGAGCACGCCGCCGAGCGGGCGGCGGCCGCGGAACGGAAGGCTCAGGCCGAGTACGCCGCCGGGGTCTTCGAGACGATGAAGCTGGACCGGGAGGAGATGGACGAGGACGTCATGCTCTCGGCGGAAAACCTGCTCTACGCCGAGGATCTGGCCGAGCGGTTCGTCGAGCACGACACGCGCACGCTCGTCGAGCGCGCCGCCGCCGACCGGGACTGGACCTACCGGCACGTCGTCGTCGACGAGGCACAGGAACTGTCCGAAATGGACTGGCGGGTGCTGATGCGGCGCTGTGCCGGCCGGTCGTTCACGGTGGTGGGCGACCTCGCCCAGCGCCGGTCGGCGGCCGGGGCCCGGTCGTGGGGCGAAATGCTCGCGCCGTACGTGGCCGATCGCTGGGTCTACCGGTCGCTGACGGTCAACTACCGCACGCCGGCGGAGATCATGGCCGTCGCCGCGGCGGTGCTCGCGGAGTTCGCGCCCGAGGTCAAGGCACCGGAATCGGTCCGCGCGACCGGGGTCCGGCCGTGGTCGCGGCAGGTCACCGCGGACGAGCGGGCCACGGCGATCGAGGAGTTCGTGCGGGAGGAGGCGCGGCGCCCGGGCACCAGTGTGGTGATCGGGCCGCCGGGGGTGCCGGGCACGGTGCCGGCGTCCCGCACGAAGGGCCTGGAGTTCGACGCGGTCCTCGTGGTCGAGCCCGCGGCGATCCTCGACGCCGGCGCGGCCGACCTCTACGTGGCCCTCACCCGGGCGACCCAGCGGCTCGGCGTGCTGCACCAAGAGCCGCTGCCGCGGGCGTTGCGCGGGCTCGCGGAGGTCGTCCGGCACTAGGACGGTTCGGCGGCGGGGAGCGCGGGTACGTTGCGGATCGCCCGCGCTCCCCCACCGCGAAAGGCGTCCCCATGCAGTTCTACGCCGAACGGCCGATCCGCCGCACCGCGCAGCTCGTCAGCGATCTGCTGGCCCTGCTGCTCGTGGTCTTCGCCGTGTGGCTCGCGACGTCGGTCCACGACGAAGTGATGAAGCTGCGCGCCCCCGGCGACGGTCTCGTCAGCGCCGGCACCGGCCTGCGCGGCACGTTCGATTCGGCGGCGAACTCGGCGGGCGGGATCCCGCTGATCGGCGACGCGCTGGCGAAGGCGCTGCACGGCGGCTCGGACGTCGGCACGAAGCTCACCGACGCGGGACGCTGGCAGATCGAGGCGGTGGAGAACCTGGCGTGGTGGATGGCGGCGATCATCATCGCGCTGCCGGTGCTGGCGCTGGTGGTGACGTGGCTGCCGCTGCGCTGGCACTTCACCCGCCGCGCGACGGCGGCCGCGCGGCTGCGGGCACTCGGCGACGAAGGCATGGACCTGCTGGCCCTGCGGGCCCTGGCGACCCAGCCGTTGCGGCGCCTGGCGTCGGTGAGCGAAGTCGCGACGGGCTGGCGGCAACGCGACCGCGACGTCATCGAGAAGCTGGCCGGCCACGAACTCGCCCGCCACGGCCTGCTGGCCTGAACCTCAGCGCGGCCCCTGCCGCCGCCCGACCGAGCGGCCGATGAAGTAGCCCAGCACCAAGCCGACCACCAGGCCGATCGCGATGAAGAAGATCACCGTCGCCGCGGCGATCTTGCCCACCGTGCCGAGGAAGCCCTTCGCCTCGAACTCGCTCACCGTCGCCAGCGCCTGGACCATCGCGTAGTGCGTCATGATCCCCAGGGTGGCACCGGACGGCGCCGGGCGCACGCTGTCGGCGCGCGTCCAGCCCGGCGGCTTCGTCCGCACGGCAGCCGCGCGGTGCTCAGCGGTCGGGTTCGCTCGGTAGCGGGAAGGCGCCGTTTTCGTCGTGCACCTCGCCGCCGGTGAGCGGCGGGGTGAACACGCAGACCGCGCGGAACTGCGTGTGGGCCCGGAGGGTGTGCCGCTCGTGCGCGGCGAGGTACAGCACGCCGGGCTCGAGGCGGTGCACCTCGCCCGTCTCGTGGTCGGCCACCTCACCCCGGCCTTCGAGGACGTAGACGGCTTCGACGTGGTTGGCGTACCACAGCTCCAGCTCGGCTCCCGCGGGCAACACCGTGTCGTTCATCGAGAAGCCGGCCCGATCCTCGGCCAGCAGCAGGCGGCGGCTGGTCCACCCCGGCCCGCGCACTTCGCGTCCGGTGCCGAGGACCTCGCCCAGTGAATGGATGATCATGGCAGTGATCCTCACCGCCGGGGACGCTCGCCGACAGAGGCAGGAACGCCCCGTACCGCTAAGATCGCGCCATGCGTGCCCACACCGTCTCGGTGCTGGCCTTCGACGGGATGGCGCCGTTCGAGCTCGGCTCGGTGGTCGAGGTCTTCGGGCAGCCCCGGCCCGAGCTCGGCGTCCCCTGGTACGACCTGCGGGTCTGCTCGTGGCAGCGCGAGCCGATGCGGGCGCTCGGGGGCTTCACGATGACCGCCGAAAACGGCTTGGACGTCTTCGCCGCGGCCGACACCGTGGTGGTCGTCGCGGTGCCGGACGTCCGGGGCGAGGTGCCGCCCGGTGTCGTCGCCGCGCTACGGGACGCGCACGGGCGCGGCGCCCGGATCGTGTCGATCTGCTCGGGCGTGTTCGCGCTCGCCGCGGCCGGGCTGCTGGACGGCCGCGAGGCGACCACCCACTGGCAGTACGCGGAGCTGCTGCAGCGGCGCTACCCGCGGGTCCGCGTGAACCACGACGTGCTGTACGTCGACGGCGGCGACGTGCTCACCGGCGCGGGCAACGCCGCCGGGCTGGACCTGTGCCTCCACCTGGTGCGCAAGGACCACGGCGCCCGCGTGGCCAACGCGGTGGCCCGGCACCTGGTCGTCCCGCCGCACCGGGAAGCCGGCCAGGCCCAGGTCGTGGCCGAAGCGGTGGGCGGGCAGGCGGACGGCGAAGACGCGGTCGCCCGCGCGATGACCTGGGCGCTGGACCACCTCGCGGAGCCGCTCGCCGTGGCCGACCTGGCGCGCGTGGCCTGCCTGGCGCCCCGCACGTTCATCCGGCACTTCCACCGGCGGACCGGGACCAGCCCGCTGCGCTGGGTCGTCGCCCAGCGGATCCGGGCCAGCCTGCCGCTGCTGGAGCACAGCTCGATGTCGATCGAGCAGATCGGCGCGGTGGTCGGCATGGACCGCCCGGTGACGTTCCGGCACCACTTCACGCGCACCATGAAGACCTCGCCCTCGGCCTACCGGCGCGCCTTCCGCACCCCCGCCTGACGGTCCTCGTGCGATCCTGGACGGCATGGCGACCCGCTGGACGTGCCCGCGCTGCGACCGCGAGTTCGCGCGTGCCGGCCAGAGCCACACGTGCGTGCCGGGCGGCACGGTCGACGACACGTTCGCCGGGAAGCCGCCGTGGCAGCGCGAGGTCTACGACGCCGTCATCGGGCACCTGCGCACCCTCGGCGACGTCCACGAGGACGCCGTCAAGGTCGGGGTGTTCCTGAAACGGGACCGGAAGCTGGCGGAGCTGCGGCCGCGGTCCCGCGACGTACTGGTGTACCTGTGGCTGCCACACCCGGTCGAGACGGCCCGCATCGCCCCCGCCGGCTGGACGAGCGGTCCGCGGGTGGGGCACAGGCTGAGCCTGCGCTCGGTGTCCGATGTGGACGAAGAAGTCCGCGAGTGGCTGACGATCGCCTTCGACCACTCCTGAAAGCGGCCGGTCAGGTGGCCGGGCCCGTCCAGCCCGCCGGCACGTGCCCGAGGCGGACCCGCTGCGGGTGGTCGCCCACCGGCACCGAGACGAGCTTCCGGCCCGTCGCGAAGTCGATCGCGGTGACCTGGTCCGCGCCCGCCTCCGAGACGATGCAGGCGCTGCCGTCGCCGCTCACCGTGGCCCAGTACGGCTTCACCGCCGGCACCAGCGTGCCCTCCTGCAGGGTCGCGCGGTCGACCACCGTGGCGTAGTCGTCCATCGTCCCGGCGACGCAGAGCTTGGTGCCCGCCGGGTTCATCGACAGGCCGTGGTGGCGGGAGTCGTTGACGAAAGTCTTGCGGTCGTCGCTCGTGGCCGGGTTCTTCGGGAGCTCCTTCAGCCGCGTGATCCTGTCGCCCGCCACGTCGTACTCCAGGAACCCGTTGAAGAACGACACCTGGAAGTACAGCTTCGACTCGTCCGGGCTGAAGGCGACCGGCCGCACCGCGTTCGAGAGGTCCCGCCGCCCGAACGCGTCGAGCCGCTGGCGCATGTCGATCACCTTGACCTGACGGAACGTCGTGGCGTCGACGATCGTGATGTGCCGGTCCCCCTTGGTGAAGTCCCACGCCGGGTCGTCGAGGTCGGTGTTGACCTCGCCGATCGACATGTTCCACAGGTACCGGCCGCCGTCGGTGAACACGTTCTCGTGCGGCTTGTCCCCGGCCGCGAACGAGCCGACCTGCCGGCCGGTATCGATGTCGAGCACGTGCACGGTGTTGGACGTCGAGGCGGACACGGCGACGCGGCGGCCGTCCGGCGACACGGCCATGTGGTCGGCGCGGAAGCCCGACACCGGGAAGCGCCAGTTGATCCGGCCGGTGGCGAGGCTGATCGACACGACGTCGGCGAAGCTCGGCCGCGACGCGACCACCGCGGACCCGTCCGGTGTCGTGTACATGTCGTCGACGAACTGGTCGTGCCCCTCGCCGGGCCCGTTGCGGATGCCGAGGAAGAAGGCCAGCTTGACCGGGTTCAGGTAGATCTCGCGGAGCCGGTCGTCCTTGTCGGGGATGATGTTCACGCGCGCGACGTGCGCGAAGCTGCCGCGGGATTCGATGACGTCGGCCGTCCCGTCCCAGTTGTTGCCGACGAACATCACTTCCCGCAGGGCCGCGGGGGCGCCGGTCGCCGGCACCGCCGCGCCTGCCGCCAGCAGGGCGACGGCGGAGGCCAGGTACGCGGCGCGCGAGAGGTACGACCTGGTTCTCGGGGAAGTGCGCACGGGAAACACCTTTCGACGCTGAAGAGGTGCGGCGGCGGGAAACACCCGGTGGTGTTCGCGACGGTGAGGGGTTACTGTCCGGTATGCCACGATAACCGGCCACCGGAGCCACTCCGGTAGGGGCGGGCGGCCAACGCGCGGGCGGCCGGTTGTGGCGGTGCCACAACGGATCGGGAGGTGCCGGTGACGCCGCTGCTCCGGCGGATCCTCGACGAGCTGGCTGCCGACGATGCCGTGCTCGACGAGCTGGTCAAGGTGGCGCGCAGCCAGTCACCGGAGGTCGCCCGGCTGCCGGAGGCGGAGAACCGGCGGCACGTGCAGGTGCTGCTGTCCGCCGCGCTGCGGGCGACGGCGAGCCCCGACGGTCCCGCGCGGGAGGACTACACCACCGCCGAGGCGCTGGGCGCCGACCGCGCCGCGCAGGGTGTCCCGCTCACCGATCTGCTGCGCGGAGTCCAGGCGGGCCGCACGCACGCGGCGCGCGTCGCGGTCGAACGCGCGCGGGCCGCGGGAGTGCCCGACGACGTCATCCTGGAGACGGTCCTCGACGCCGACCGCTACACCGGCGCGCTGGAACACCACATCGTCAAGGGCTACCACGCGGCCGAGCTGCAGCTGTCGCGCACGGTGCGGGACGCGCGCACCCAACTGCTGCGCACCCTGCTGCTGGCCGGGGACCCGCCCGCACCCGAGGAGCTGCGGCAAGCGGGGTTGCGTCCCGGCGGCCGTTACCACTGCGTGGTGTCCGACGTCAGCGACCCGGCGCAGGCGCGCACGCTCGAGCAGGCACTGCTCGAGTTCGGCGGGGTGTACGGGCTGGTGGAAGGACGGCTCACCGGCTTGGCGGCCCGGCCGCCCGCCGGAGTGACGCTGACCGGCGACGCCCGGCTGGTGGTCGCGCCCGCGACGGCGTTGCCGGCGCTGCGCGAAGTGCACGGCCTCTGCACGGCGGCGGCGCGGATCGCCGGCCCCGGCTGCCACGACCTCACGGTGCTGGCGGGCGAAATCGCGTTGACGGCGCAGCCACTGCTGGGCGACCTGCTGACCGCGTCCCTGCTGCCCGCGCTCGACACGGCGAACCCGTTCCACCGCGAACTGGCGGCGACGGCACTGGCCTACCTCGACCACGGCCGCCGCCTGCGCCCCACGGCCGAAGCACTGCACCTGCACCCGAACACGGTCCGCTACCGGCTGGACCGGCTCGCCGAGCTGACCCCGCTGCCGCTGGCGGAAAACAGCGACAGCCGGGTCCTCGACACGGTCCGTTCCTGGTGGGCGCTGCAGCACTGGCTGAGCCGGCCGGTCACGTGAGGCGCCGCACCACCGCGGCAGTCGGCACTTCTCCGCTCCTCGCCTCCGCACCGGTCCGGCCGCGGCGAAGGTCGAGGGCGGCTCTCCGAACCCGCCGGGACCACTCCCGCGGTCAGCGGCGCAAGCCCCGGAAGAACGCGCGGATGTCGGCCACCAGCAGCTCCGGTACCTCCATCGCCGCGAAGTGGCCGCCCTCGGCGAACTCCGACCAGTGCGCGATCTTCTCCGCCGGGTCCATGATCCGGCGCACGAGCGGCGACGCGTTGAACACCGCCCAGCCCGTGGGCACCTCCGACGGCGTCAGCCAGCCGTGCCCGGAGTGGGCCGCCTCGTAGAGGAACCGGGCCGCTGTCGCGCCGCTGCGGGTGAACCAGTACAGGCTGACCGTCGTCAGCAGCCGGTCGCGTTCGATGCCGCCGGCCGGATTCGTCCACGCGCGGAACTTTTCGGCGATCCACGCCAGCTGGCCGACCGGCGAGTCGGTGAGCGCCGCCGCGATGGTCTCCGGCTTGTGCGACTGGAGGTCGAGGTAACCCCGCCCCGCCCGCCACGCCTCGCGCGCGGCGTCCAATTCGGACTGTTCGGCCGCCGTGAGGCCGTCCGGCAGCGGCAGCTGCTCACCGGCCAGCGCGATCGTGCCGCGGTCGCTGTTCACGTGCGTGCCGACCACGCGGTCCGGGTACACCGCGGCCAGCCGGCCGGCCACGCCGGAGCCGATGTCGCCGCCCTGGGCGGCGAAGCGGTCGTAGCCGAGCCGGGTCATCAGCTCGGCGAACGCGTCCGTCGTCCGGGCCGGCTCCCAGCCGGGGCCGCTCAGCGGCGTCGAAAACCCGAACCCGGGCAACGACGGGACGACGAGGTGGAACGCGTCCGGCCCCGGCTCGGTCAGCGGGCCGAGCACGTCCAGGAACTCGGCGAACGTGCTCGGATAGCCGTGCAGGAGCAGCAGCGGCAACGCGTCGGCGCGCGGCGAGCGGACGTGCAGGAAGTGGATCGGCTGGCCGTCGATCACGGTCGTGAACTGCGGGAACGCGTTCAGCGCCGCCTCCTGCGCCCGCCAGTCGTAGCCGTCCCGCCAGTACTCGGCCAGCTCGCGCACGGCGCTTGCCGGGATGCCCCGGGACCAGTCCGGTTCGTCACCGGGGACGGGGTCGGCGAAGCGTGCCTCGGTGAGGCGCCGCCGCAGGCCGGCCAGCTCCGCCTGCGGGATGTCGATGCGGAAGGGTCGGATTTCGGTCGTCATGGCCGGCACGTTATGACCGATTGCGGAACGTTTGTTTCCGCGATTCGTGGAATGCTCGAGAAATGTTGCCGACGTCCGCCCGCCTGCTGCGGCTGCTGTCCCTGCTCGAGACCCGCCGCGACTGGACCGGCGCCGACCTGGCCGGGCGCCTCGGCGTCACGACGCGGACCGTCCGCAACGACGTCGGCAGGCTGCGGAAGCTGGGCTACCCGGTCGAGGCCTCCCCCGGCGTCCAGGGCGGCTACCGGCTCGGCGCGGGCGCGCAGCTGCCGCCGCTGCTGCTCGACGACGACGAAGCGGTGGCCGTCGCGGTCGGGTTGCGGACCGCCACGGGCGTCGCCGGGATCGGCGAGACGTCGGTGCGCGCGCTCGCGAAGCTCGAGCAGGTGCTGCCGTCCCGGCTGCGGCACCGGGTGCGGGCACTGCAGGCCGCGACCGTCGCGGTGCCGGGCACCGGCCCGGCCGTCGACGCGGACGTCCTGACGGCGATCGCGGCGGCGATCCGGGCCGGCGAGCGGCTGCGCTTCGGCTACACCGGCCACGACGGCACGGCGAGCCACCGCGACGTCGAGCCCCACCGGCTGGTCAGCTGCAGCCGGCGCTGGTACCTCGTCGCCTGGGACACCGCACGGGACGGCTGGCGCACGTTCCGCGCCGACCGCATGGCGCCGAAAGTGCCGAACGGGCCGCGGTTCACCCCGCGCGAGCCGCCCGAGGGTGACGTCGCGCAGTTCGTCCAGCGCAGCGTGGGCGCGGCGACCTGGCGTTTCCACGCGAAAGTGCGCCTGCACGCTCCGGTGGGCCACGTCCGTGCCCGCCTGCCACCGGCGGTCGAGGTGACCCCCGACGGGCCGGGCCGCTGCGTCGCCGAGGTCGGCTCCGACCACGCGCCGATGCTCGCGCTCTACCTGGGCCTGCTCGAAGTGGACTTCGAGGTCCTCGACGCCCCGGACCTCGCCGAGGCACTGGCGGCGATCGGCGCGCGGTTCCTGCGCGCCGCTACCGGACGGAGTTCGCCAGCTCCTCGATGATGAGCGGCTGCTGCTGCACCGGCCTCCATGCCGGACTGGAGAAGCATGTCGCGCAGCTCGTTGGGCCGCCCACCGAGTCCTGGTCGCCGGGGAGCCGCTCGAGGGTGACGCTTCGCACTACACCTCCGTCGCCGAGTTAAGCACCGTCCGCGTCCGGGTACCCGGGACGCGGACGGAAGGAGCGTGGCGTGGTCAGCGTGCAGGCGAAACTGAAGATCGCGATGCTGCGGGCGTCGGGCCAGAAACGGTTCTACGACGACGCTTCCGCACTGCACCACCGGCTGCCCCGGCACCAGAAGCCGTCGATGGGCCGGCCGCCGCGCCGGATCCGGCGGCACTGCTCGGTGGAACGGCACGAGGTGAACGGCTTCCCGTGCTTCACGTTCCGGCCGCGCGGTGGCGCATCGAGCGACCTGCACGTCCTGCACCTGCACGGCGGCGGGTACGTCGAGCAGGTCGAAAAGCACCACTGGAAGTACGCGGCGGACCTCGTCGCGCGGCTGGGCTGCGCGGTGACGCTGCCGGTGTACCCGCTGGTCCCCCACCACGACCACACGGCGACCATCCCGATGGTGCAGGCGGCCTACGACGGCATCGAGGCGGCACGCGTGGTGGTGAGCGGCGACTCCGCGGGCGGCGCGCTGGCGCTGGCGATCGCGCAGAACCTGCGGGCCGCCGGCCGGCCGCAGCCCGAACGGCTGGTCCTGTACTCGCCGTGGCTGGACGTGCTGCTCGAAGACCCGGTGTCGGAGCTGCTCGACGAGACCGACCCGATGCTCGGCATCGCCGGGCTGCGGGAGGCGGGCCGGATGTACGCCGAGGGCACGGACCCGCGCGACCCGCTGGTCAGCCCGATCCACGCCGACCTGAGCGGGCTGGCCCCGATCACGCTGTTCATCGGCACGCGCGACCTCCTGCTGCCGGACTGCCGCCGCTTCCGCGACCGCGCCCGGGAGGCGGGGATCGAGGTGGACTACCGCGAGTACCCCGGGATGTTCCACAACTGGCTGATGCAGTCGATCCCGGAGGGGGCCGAGGCGATGAACCACGTCGAGCGGCTGCTGCGCCGCCGCCCCGCGGAGGTCGGGTCCGCGTCCGGCTGAGGCGCCGCCGACCCCGGGGGTCGAACCGCGACCGCGCAGCCTCAGCGCCCGTTCCGCGCCAGGTCGCGGAAGCAGTCCCACGCCCGGCTGACCAGTGCCGGATGGGTGCGCAGGTCGATTGCGGTGCGGGCCAGTGCCGCCGCCGAGGCCAGCATTGCCGCGCGGCCTCGGGGGCTCGCCGCCGCCTCCGCGAACTCCGGGGTGTGGTCGGAGTACTCCTCCGCCGTGATGGCCACGAACGGGTGGATCGCCGGCACCCGGATGCTCACGTCGCCGATGTCCGACGAGCCCAGGAACACCCCCGGCGCCGGCGGGCTCGCGTGGATGCCGCACGCCGCCAGGTGCTCGGCGAACCGCTCGGACAGCACCGGGTTGTCGCGGAAGTGCGCGTACCCACGCCCGACGCGCTCGACGTCGACCTTCGCCCCCGTCGCCAGTGCCGCGCCCTGCGCGCACGTCGTCACGTCCTCCACCAGGCGGTCCAGCGCTCCGGTCGTCAGCGCGCGCAACCCGAAGCGGCCTTCCGCGCGGTCCGGGACGATGTTCGTCGCCTCTCCGCCGTGGGTGATGATGCCCTGGACGTGGGACCCCGCCGGCAGCCGCTGGCGCAGGACGGAGATCGCGCCGAACGCCTGGATCAGCGCGGCGAGCGCGTCGACGCCGGCCTCCGGGTCGCCGGTCGGGTGGGCCGCGCGGCCGTGGAAGGTCACCTTGACCTCCACCTGCGCGGTCAGTGGCGCCCACGACCACGAATGCACGCCCGGGTGGACCATCAGGGCCGCGTCGACGTCGTCGAAGACGCCGGCCTCGGCCAGCGCCACCTTGCCGCCGCCGCGCTCCTCCGCCGGGCTGCCCACCGCCAGCAGCGATCCCGGGCTGTCGCCGAGCACCTCCTTGGCGGCCAGCGCGGCCCCGAGCCCGGCCGCGGCGATCAGGTTGTGCCCGCACGCGTGCCCCAGGCCCGGCAGGGCGTCGTACTCGAGGAGCAGCGCGACACAGGGCCGTCCGGTACCCGTCCCGGCGACGAACGCGGTGGGCAGCCCCGCGATCCCCGTCTCGACCTCGAAGCCGTCCGCGGCCAGCTCGCGGGTCAGCCGCCGCGCGGCCCGGTGTTCCGCAAAGGACAGTTCCGGATCGGCGTGCAGGGCGGTGGCGACCGCCCACAGCCGGTCGTCCAGGCGCCCGACGCACTCGTCGGCCTGCTCGTGCAGCTCCTCGTGCCACTCCATGCCCACCGGAATACCCCAGCCACGCACCGTCACACCAGCGGGGTGTTTCGGCGGCCCGCGCTCCGGCTACCCCCGCGCAATGGACCACAGCAAGGCACCGGTGCTCGACGCGCTGCGCGAGTACCACCGCATCGGGTACGTCCCGTTCAACGCGCCCGGCCACAAGCAGGGCCGGGGTATCGACCCGCGGGTGCTGGACGTCGTCGGCGCCGACGTGTTCCGCTCCGACGTCATCGCGCTCAACGGCCTCGACGACCGGCTGATGCGCCAGGGCGTGCTCGCCGAAGCGCAGGAGCTGATGGCCGACGCGGTCGGTGCCGAGCACACGTTCTTCTCCACCTGCGGCAGCTCGCTTTCGGTGAAGAGCGCCATGCTCGCCGTCGCCGGGCCGCACGAGAAGCTGCTCGTCCCGCGGCACGTCCACAAGTCGGTGATCTCCGGCCTGATCGTCAGCGGGGTCCGGCCGGTGTGGGTGCGCCCGCACTGGGACGGCGAGCAGCACCTCAGCCACCCGCCGGGCGTGCGCGAGTTCGCCGAGGCCTACGAGCGCGACCCCGACGTCAAGGGCGCCCTGATGGTGACCCCGACCGACTACGGCACGTGCGGCGACCTGCGCGCGGTCGCCGACTGGTGCCACGAGCGGGGGATTCCGCTGATCGTCGACGAGGCGTGGGGCGCGCACCTGCCGTTCCACGACGGACTGCCGCCGTGGGGCATGGACGCGGGCGCCGACGTGTGCGTCACGAGCGTGCACAAGATGGGCGCCGCGGTCGAGCAGAGCTCGGTGTTCCACCTGCAGGGCGACCGCGTCGACCCGAACGTGCTGAAGTCGCGCGAAGACCTGCTCGGCACGACCAGCCCGAGCTCCCTGGTGTACGCGGCGCTCGACGGCTGGCGGCGGCAGATGGCCGAGCAGGGCAAGGAGCTGCTGGACGGCGCGCTGACACTGGTGGAGTCGGTCCGCGGCCGGCTGGCCGGCCTCGGCCTGACCGTGCTGCACGACGAGTTCCTGGGCCCGGATCTCGCGGACTCGGTCGACCCGATGAAGGTCGTGCTCGACCTGGCACCGCTGGGCATCAGCGGGTACCAGGCCGCCGACTGGCTGCGTGCGCAGCAGCACGTCACCGTCGGGCTGTCCGACCACCGCCGGATCGTGGCCCAGCTGAACCACTCCGACGACGACGAGACGGCGGACGTCCTCGTTTCCGCGCTCGAGGCGCTGGTGCGGGCCGCGCCGTCGTTCGCCACGCCGCCGAAGGTGGACCTCCCGTCGCCGCGGGAGATGGAACTGGAAACGGCGATGCTGCCCCGCGACGCCTTCTTCGGCCCGGCGGAGCAGGTTTCCCTGGACCAGGCGGTCGGCCGGATCGCGGCGGAGATGATCACGCCGTACCCGCCCGGCGCGCCCGGCATCCTGCCGGGCGAGGTGATCACCCGGCCGGTTCTCGACTACGTGCGCAGCGGGCTCGAGGCGGGCATGGAGCTGCCCGATCCCGCGGACCCGGAGCTGAAGTCGGTCCGGGTCGTCGCCGAGCGGTGACTCGCCAAAAAGGCGGCACTTCCCACGGGGAAGTGCCGCCTTCAGCGTGCCCGGGCGGGATCAGGCCTTGGCGCTCTTCAGCTCGAGCGGGTTCTTCGGCGCCTTCGGACGCGCGTCGATCATCCGCTGCCCCAGCTCCTGCAGCTGCTTGCGGCCCATCGCCGAGCGGACCTCGGGAAACCACTCGTCCTCTTCCTCTTCGACGTGGTGGCGGACGTTCTCGGTCAGCACCGTGACCTTCGCGTCGAACGTCTCGTCCTCCGGGTCCATGTCCAGCAGCTCGGACAGCATCCACACCACGACGTGGTGCTCCTCGACGCTCTCCAGGACGTGGTCCTTCGTCTCCGGCACGGCTTCCCGCGCGGCCGGGTAGAAGATCTCTTCCTCGATGTAGGCGTGGACCGTCAGCTCCTCGATGATCGAGTCGGCGATCCGGCGCTTCTCCCCGTAGGCGTCCTCCCCCGCCTTTTCGAACTGCTTGAACAGCTTCTCCACGGTCTTGTGGTCGTTCTTCAGCAACACGATCGCGTCGGTCGACATCGGTGTCCTCACGGTGCGGCCAGGTCCCGCAGGGCGACCTGGGAGTTCTCCAGTTCCTTCGTCATCAGCAGGGCCACGGTCCTGGCGTGCGCCAGTGCCCGGCCGACCTCCCCGACCGAGTCCCACGTCGCCGCGACCTCGCCGCCGCCGTGGGCGGTCACCCGGCCCGACAGCAGGCCCTCCTCCAGCCGGCTCTGCAGTGCCGGCAGCAGGTGGGTGAGGTCGTCGGCGAGCAGCCGCAGGGCTCCGAGCACGCGGTACATCTCGGCCGGGGAGTCGAGCTCGCCGTCACCGACACAGCGGGACAGCCGGCGCACGGTGGCACCGGCATCGGCGGCCAGCAGCGACGGGGACGGAGCTGCGCTCGGGTTCATGCTCGCCGGAATACCCGCCCGCACGCGGCGAAAACCCGGTTTGCGGACCTGCCGGTCCGGGCGGTTTGCGGACCTGCCGGTCCGGGTATCTCTCGGGCTCCCCGACTTCCAGGAGACCAGGTGAACCCGGACGTACTGACCTTCGGCATCGAAGAGGAGTTCTTCGTCGTCGACCGGCGTGGCCATCTGTCGCAAGCCGGCGATGACGTCGTCGACGCCGCCGAAGCCGCCGTCGACGTCCAGGGCGAGCTGCAGCACGAGCTGAACCTTTCGCAGGCCGAGGCCGCCACCGACGTCTGCCGCACCCACGCGGAGGCACTGCGTCAGCTGACCGGGCTGCGCGAGGACCTGGCGAAGGCGGCGCACGCCCGCGGCTACCGGCTGCTGCCCGCCGGGTCGCCCCCGCTGTCCGAAGCGGATCCGCCGCGCATCACGCCGAACCCGCGCTACCAGCGCATGGCCCGGCATTTCGGCGCCACGGCGCGGAATTCGCTCACCTGCGGCTGCCACGTGCACGTCGCGATCCCCGACAAGGAGACCGGCATCCAGGTCCTCGGCCGGGTCCGGCCGTGGCTGCCGGCGCTGCTGACCGTCACGGCGAACTCGGCGATCGCGGACGGCTACGACACCGGGTACGCCAGCTGGCGCTACCACCAGTGGAGCCGGTGGCCTTCGGCCGGGCCACCGCCGCGGTTCGCCTCGCTCGACGAGTACGAGAGCATCGTGGACGGCTGGCTGCGCTCCGGCGCGATCCTCGACCGGGGGATGATCTACTGGGACGTCCGGCTGTCGGAGAAGCAGCCGACGCTCGAGTTCCGCATCTCCGACGTCGCCGCGACACCGGCCGAGGCGGTGCTGATGGCCGTGCTGGCCCGCGGGCTCGTCGCGACCGCGCTGGCCGACGACGCCCCGCCGCCGGAGCTGTCGAACGAGGTGCTGCGCGGCCGGCTGTGGCGGGCGTCGCGCGAAGGGGTCACCGGCTGCTGCCCGCACCCGCGGACCGGCGATCTGCAGCCGGCCAAGGCGGTCCTGGACGACCTGATCGCGCTGACGGCACCGGCACTGGAAGCGGCGGGCGACCTCGACTTCGCGCGCGAAGCGACGGCCCGGCTGGCCGCCGAAGGCGGTGGCGCCGACCGGCAGCGGCGCGCGTTCGCGGAGAAGAACCGCGCGGAGGACGTCGTCGACCTGCTGACGGGGACGGCTTAGGACGTCGGGAGCGGGTTCTCGCCGAGCCGGTCGAGCACTTCGAGCGCCCGCGTCACCGCCCGCGACTCGCCCGCGTCGAACACCAGGTGGACGCCGGACCGCTCGGCCAGCAGGTGCGCGCGCCGCAGGGCCTGCAGGCCCGCCGTGCCGAGGAAGGTCACGTCGCCCAGGTCCACCCGCAGCGCCCGGGGCCGGGCCCGGACGTGTTCGCACAGCGCGGCCTCCAGCTCGGCGGCCGTGGCCAGGTCGACGTCCCCGGCGACTTCGACGACGATCGCGTCGGGGCTCTTCCACCGGACCTGGCTGCGGAGCGGCTCGTCGGCGGGCGCGCGCGGGGCCGGCAGGCGGTGGACCGGGCAGGGAGCCACCCGGACCTCGGCCGGCCGTCGGTAGGTCGTCATACGAGCTGGAGTACCCGCGCCGCGTTCACGGCGAAACAAGGCCGGGCTCCGGGGGCATTTCCGCCACCGGAACGGGTATCCGGCGCCAGCGTCCGCGCGGAAGGAGCCTCCCATGCCCGACGGCCCGCCCACGATGGGTGTCGAAGAGGAGTTCCTCCTCGTGAACCCGCGCACCGGCCACGCGTCGCCGTGCGCGGAGCCGGTGCTGGCGCGCTACCGCCACCACGGTCCGCTGCCCGAAGGAGTCCGCGTGCACCGCGAACTGCGGCTCACGCAGATCGAGGCCGCCAGTGGCGTCTGCACGACCGCCGCGGAGCTCCGCCGTCACCTGACGGCGGCCCGCCGGGTGCTGGCCGGGGCCGCGGCGGCCGAGGACTGCGCCCTGCTGGCCACGGGCACGCCGGTGGGGCCCGGACCGGCGGCGGCGCCGCCCGCGGCCACCGGCCGCTACGCCGACATCGACGCCGCGTACGGCGCGGTGGTCGCCGACTACGAGGCCTGCGGGTGCCACGTCCACGTCGGCGTGCCCGATCCCGACACGGCGGTCGCCGTCGTCAACCACCTGGGCCGCTGGCTGCCGACGCTGCTCGCTCTCTCGGCCAACGCGCCGTTCGACCACGGCCGCGACACCGGCTACCACAGCTGGCGGATGGTCCTGCAGTCGCGTTTCCCGGGCTCCGGCGTAGCGCCCCACCTGCGTGACCACGCCGAGTACCGGCGGGTGGTGGACACGCTCGTCGACTGCGGCGCGCTCGTCGACCCGGACCAGACGTTCTGGCTCGCGCGCCCGTCCGGCCGGTTCCCGACGGTCGAGCTGCGCGTCGCCGACACCGCGCTGACGGTCGACCACGCCGTCCTGCAGGCCCTGCTGAGCCGCGCGCTGGTGCGGCAGGCCCTCGACGACGTCGCCCGCGGCCGGGAAGCCACGCCGCTGAACCCGCAGGTGGCCGCGGCGGCGGTGTGGGGCGCGGCGCGGCACGGGCTGACCGGCCTGCTCGTCGACGCCCGCGACGAGACGCGCCGCCCGGCGTGGACGCTGGTCGAAGCGCTGCTGGAGCACGTGCGGACGGCTCTGGAGGACAGCGGGGACCTGGCCGAGGTCCAGGTGCTCGTGGCCACCCTGCGTGCCGACGGCACCGGCTCGGCGCAGCAGCGCGCGGTGGCCGGGCGCGGCACGGCGGAGGCGGTGCGCTGGCTCACCGCGCGGACCGTGCCCGCCGGGCATGGAACGCGGCTCACCGGGTAGTCCCCGGCCATGACGACCTTCACCCCCGCCGCGACCACCCTGCCCGCCGCGCGGGGCCCGCTGTCGGAGTCGGTGCTCCGGACCCTGCTCCGTGAGCAGCCGCGCGCGGACCTGGATTTCGACGGGCCGGCGGACGCCGACCCGCTCGGCGACGACCTCCAGCTCGCCCTGCACCTGTGCTACGAGCTGCACTACCAGGGCCTGCCGGGCGTGTCGGCCGACTGGGAGTGGGACCCGGAGCTGCTGCGCTTGCGCGGCGCGCTGGAAGCGCGGTTCCTGGCCGCGCTGCGCGAAAACGTGCCGGGCGGCGAAGACGTCGGTGCCGAGCTCGACACGCTGCTCGTGGAACCGGTCGACGTCGAAGGCGTGTCGCACTTCCTGCGCGACCACGGCGACTGGGAGCAGGTGCGGGAGTACTTCGCGCACCGCTCGATCTACCACCACAAGGAGGCCGACCCGCACGCGTGGGTGATCCCGCGGCTGCGCGGCCGCGCCAAGGCGGCGCTGGTGGCCGTGGAGTTCGACGAGTTCGGCGGCGGCCGCGCCGAGCGCGTCCACGCCCGCCTGTACGCCGACCTCCTGGCGGCGGCCGGCCTGCCCGACGGCTACCTGGAGCTGATCGACCACGTACCGGGCTCGATGCTGGCCGTGGTCAACATGATGTCGCTGTTCGGCCTGCACCGGTCGCTGCGCGGCGCGCTGTGCGGTCACTTCGCCGCGGCCGAGATCACGACCGCGCCGTCCGCGCAGCGGATGGACCAGGCGTTGCGGCGGCTCGGCGCGCCCGAGGCGTGCCGGTTCTTCTACACCGAGCACATCGAAGCGGACGCGGTCCACGAACAGGTGATGCGCCACGACGTCCTCGGCGACCTGCTGGCGCAGCAGCCCGAGCTGGCCGCCGACATCGTGTTCGGGATCCAGGCGACGGAGTTCCTCGAGGGCCGGTTCGGCGCCGGGCTGCTGGAGAGCTGGCGGGCCGGGAAGTCGTCCCTGCGGCAGCCGCTGGCCTGACACGGGGGTGGCGGCCTCCGCGGAGGCCGCCACCGGTCAGTTTTCCCGGGTGCGCACGCGTTTCCGGTGGCTGGTGTCGCAGAACGGGAACCGCTTGCTCCGCCGGCAGGCGCACACCGCGACGACGAACCGATCGGACTTCACGACTTCACCTTCGGGTGTGCACAGCTCGACCGGTCCTTCCACGAGGACCGGGCCGCCCGGGACCACCGTCACCCGGCGTGGCCGTTCAGCGGTCGGCACGCAGCACCACCAGCTCCTCCATCCGCTGCCCCGGCTCGATCAGGCCGGCGGCCTCCAGGTACGCCGTCCGTCCGGAAAGGACCGGGCCGAACGGGATCCGGGCCCGCCGGACGACCTCGGCGCGCAGCCCGCGCGCGGTCAGCGTCGTGAGTGACCGGTCCACGTCGGACAGTCCGGATTGGACGAGCAGCAGGGTCCCGCCGGGCCGTAGCAGGGTGTCGGCCTGCGCGCACAGCGGGTCCAGGACCGCGCGGCCGTCGGGGCCCGCGTCCCACCCGCGCGTCGAGCGGACCGCGGGCTCCGGAGATGGCACGTACGGCGGGTTGGCGACGACGACGTCGAAAGGACCCTCGCCGAGCGCGGTTGCCAGGTCGCCGCGGCGAGGGCGGACGCGCAGGCGCTGGGTGAGGGCGTTGAGCCGCACCGACGCCAGCGCCCGGCGGGAAAGATCCAGCGCCAGCACGGTTTCCGCGCCGCGGCGGGCCAGCGTGATCGCCTGCGCGCCGGTGCCGGTGCACAGGTCGAGGGCCCGCGCGCCCGGCGGGACGACCAGGTCTTCGATGGCGGCGGCGAGCAACGCGGTGTCCTCTTGGGGCCGGTAGACGCCCGGCAGCCGCAGCAGCCGCGGGGTGGGCGGCACAGGCCGGTGAACGACGGGCCGGGCGGCCAAGGGGCCCGGGCGGACGGGTTCCGCCGACGTGGTCATCTCGGTCTCCTTCACCTCGCCGCGGCCCGGCGCACTCGCCGGCGGACAACCGCGTCGTCTCCCCGGCTACCCGGCGAAGATCGGCGCAAACGGATCGGGCGCCGGTGGTTGAGCGGATGAGCGCCGGGTATCCGGCCCTCGACAGGACTCCGACGGAGGGATCGAAATGACGTCCCAGGACCGCACCCAGCACCCGACGGACCCGGCGGAGGGCGCCCGCGGCGACGACCCGCACGGCGACACCCCGCAGGCCCAGCGCGAGACGCTCCGCGGTGAGCAGGGCACCTCGAGCGGCGACCCCCACGACGACACGGACCCGCAGCAGGGCTGACCCCCGCCGCCCGGTCCCCCGCGGCTCGCCGTCCGGGTCGGGTTCGGACTGTCCGAACCCGACCCGGCGCCGGCGAGCCGCGGTGCGTTCACGCTTCGGCGAACTCGAACGGCAGCGCGTCCACGCACGCCTGGTACTTCTGCACCATCTCGTGCTCGGTGTGCGCGGCGACGAACAGGTGCGCCAGCTCGAAGCTGTAGCTGTCCTGCTCGGGCAGGTCGGACAGCCGCTGCCCCACCTCGGGCACGATCTCGATCTGGGTGCCGTCGATGCGGTCCTGCACGGCCGCGATCTCTTCCGGTGTCGGCACGCGCGTCACGACGCCGTCTTCGAACCGGCGCAGGTACCACTTCGCGGCGATCTGGTACTTCCCCTTGTGGGGACGGCGTCCCGGGTCCTGCCCCAGGCCGAGGCGGACCATGATCTCGTGGTTGGCGACGCCGTCGACGAACTCGAACAGCTCGGCGTGCGACTGCGAGTGCCGGGGGTTGATCTCCAGCAGGCACACCTGGCCCGACTCCGGGTCGCAGAAGAACTCGATGCTGAAGGTGCCGTTGTCGAAGCCGATCTGCTTCATCACCCGCGTGGCCACGTCCCGCATCCGCTGGACCGGCTCCTCCCCCAGCTGGGACGGGTACTGGTGGCGCAGGAACGACGAGCTGTCCGGGTAGTTGATCGAGTCGAGGGCGCCGTAGACGACGACCTCGCCCTGGTACACGTACCCTTCGACAGCGGCCTGGACGCCGTGCAGGGCTTCCTCGGCCAGGCAGGCCGCGCCGCCGACCTTCGCGATCTCCGGCGGCAGCCGGACCTGCTCGAGCACGTACCCGAACGGCTCCCCCACCCGGCCGACGCCGTCGCGGATCTCGGCGACGGCCTCGGCGAACTCCGCCTCGTTCTCGGCCTTGAAGGCCAGCTCCGAGGAGAACGACTTGACCGGCTTGAGCCACATCGGGAACCCGACGCCCGCCGGCGGCGCCGGCTTTTCGGCGTCGAGGTCGACGATGCCGAAGTTCGGCAGCTCGTCGATCACCTTTCTCTGTTCCAGCCTGCTCCAGTACTTGTGCTCGCACTTCAGCACCGCCTCCAGCGAAACGCTGGGGAGGCCGTAGCGGGCGCACAGGATGGGGACGAGCGACGCCGCCGGGAAGTCCCAGTAGCTGACGATCGCGCCGACTTCGCCGTCGAACGCGTCCAGCTCGTGCTGCGCGGTCTTCAGGAGCGCTTCGAAGTCGATTTCGCCGTGCTGGAGGTCTTCCGGGGTCAGCAGGCCGTGGAACCGGTAGGTGCCGGCCCACGGCAGGCGGTCCAGTACGCGCTGGTTCTCCTCGTCCAGGCCGATCACGAAGATGTCGGTACTCATGCCGACGGGCTACCCGCCCCGCGGACCCGCCGAAACGGGGCCGGATGGCCGGTTTGATCCGCTCGTCAGCGGGCATCCGCCGGTATGACCGCTCTGCCCGAACCGCTGTCCCTGTGGGTCGAGACCGCCCCCGCGCCGGACCGCACCGGTGTCCCGGTGCCGCCGGAAGCCGACGTGGTCGTGCTCGGCGCGGGCATCGCGGGCCTCACGACCGCGCTGCTCCTCGCGCGCGGCGGCCGCTCGGTGGTCGTGCTGGAGGCCGAGCGGGTCGCCGCCGGGGTGTCCGGGCACACCACCGCGAAGGTCAGCGCCCAGCACGGCGCGAAGTACGCGGACCTGACGTCCCGGCACGGCGCCGGCGCGGCCAAGACGTACGCCGAGTCACAGGCCGCCGCCGTCGAGTGGATCGCCGCCACGGCCGCCGAACTGGGCATCGATTGCGGCTTCACCCGCGCGGACAGCTACGTCTACACCACGCGCGAGAACACCGTCGACTCGCTGAAGCGCGAAGCGGACGCGGCCGCGGCGGCCGGTCTGCCCGCGTCGTTCGCCGAAGAGATCGCGCTCGACGTGCCCGCCCTCGGCGCGGTCCGGACCACCGGGCAGGCGCACTTCCACCCCCGCCGATGGCTGCTCGGCCTCGCCGCGGAGATCGAGCGCGCGGGCGGCACCGTCGTCGAAAACGCGCGCGCGACCGCGCTGAACGGGCAGACCGTCCGCACGTCGCGCGGCGACGTCCTGGCCGGCGAAGTCGTCGTCGCGACGCACTATCCCGTGCTCGACCGCGGCCTGTACTTCGCCCGGCTGGACCCGGTCCGCGACCTCGTCGTGGCGGGCCCGGCCGCGGGCAACACGCCGCCCGCGGGCATGTTCCTCGACGCCGACACGCACCACTCCGTCCGCGGGTACACCGAGCACGGCACGCCGATGGTGATCGCCGGCGGCGAGCACTACCGCGTCGGGGCGCACGTCAACGTCGAGCGCCGGTACCGGCGGCTGGCCGGCTGGGCGGACGCGCACGCGGGCCTGCACCGCGTGACCCACCGCTGGTCCGCCCACGACATGTCCACTGTGGACATGCTGCCGTACGTCGGGCGGTACCTGCCGGGGACGAACCACCTCTGGGTGGCCACCGGCTTCGGCCAGTGGGGCATGACGGGCGGCACCGCGGCGGGGCACGTGCTCGCCGCGCGGATCCTCGGCGAGCCGCACCCGGCCGCGGACCTGTTCGACCCCAACCGCTTCGACGCCCGCTCGGTGCTCGGCGTCGCCCAGGACAACCTCACCGTCGCGAAGTACCTCGTCGGCGACCACGTGGCCGCGCTGTGGCGGTCCGAGAAGCTCGACGACCTCAAGCCGGGCGACGCCGAGGTGGTCCGGGTCGGCGGGGAGCTCGTCGCCGCCCACCGCGACGAAGCCGGGCAGCTGCACACGGTCGGCGCGCACTGCACCCACCTCGGCTGCCTGGTCTCGTTCAACGACGCGGAAAAGACGTGGGACTGCCCCTGCCACGGGTCGCGGTTCGGCGTCGACGGCGAAGTCGTGCAGGGCCCGGCGGTCCGCCCGCTGCGCCGCGGGCCCGCATGAGCCGCCTGCGCGTGCCGACCGTGACGTGCCGGCACCGCGGTACGCCGGCTGGCCGGTCGGCGAGACGCACGAGATCGGCCAGCGGCCCGTGGGCCGCGCGATCCGGACGGCCTGATGCGGTCGCCGCCGCGAGACGCAGGCGCTGCGCGCAGCCCGGTTCGTGGAAAAGCTGCTCCCCCGGCCCGAAGAACACGTGGTGCTGCTCGGCGGACTGGACGCGCCGCCGGGCCCGGCAAGCAGTCCCTGGACGCCACGAGCGTCTGCTACGCCGACGCGTGGGCGAGCGGCTGTCCCGACCGAGCCGGGGCACACGTTCACCCCGGCCAACGCGCTGGTCCGCGCCGGGGACACGCCGCTGGAGACCGGTCGCCGGATCGGCTGCGTGCCGGTGCGGTCCGGCCCGTGGGGGCCGCCGGCCGTGGCGGGGTGCCACCGCCCCGGTGGACGGCGTCCAGGCCAGCGACCACGACGGCGTGTTCGCGGAGCCGGCCCGGCCGCCGCACCCGCCCGGCGACCTGGCCGGGCTCACCGGCTAACCCGACGCCAGCTTCTTGCCCGCGTCGTAGAGCAGGTGCAGCGCGTCCGCCACGCCGACCGCCGTCAGGACCGTCGCCGCCAGCCGGGTCGGGCGGGGCGCGATGACCAGGCCGGCCGCCAGACCCGTGCCGACCCAGACGTTCAGGCAGAACGGACACGACAGCAGCTCGCCCAGCGCGTGCTCGACGTGGCCTTCGCCGGGGACGGACTCGTTCAGCTCGTCGTCGCCCGCCGGTTCTTCGTACCGGGTGAAGGGCGCGCGCAACGGGCTGGTCACGGCGTCCTTGGCCAGCAGCCGGCTGGCCTTGAACGTCGCCGTGCCCAGCAGCACGGTGTCGCCGAGGCCGAACCGGCTCGGCAGGCGTTTCCCGAGGAGCCTGCCGAGCGCCGTCAGGCCGCCGACGAGCGTGCCGTAGGTCGCCATCACGCCCACGTAGCCGGCCAACGGCCGGTCGGCGTCTCCGGCATACCCGCGCTGGACCTGCTTCGCCTTCGCCGCGACTTCCTTGACCACGCTCATGCGTCCGCCGATCCGGGCTTCGTCATCTTGCCCTGCTGTTTCGCCTTCGCCTCGTCCGGCAGCACCCGCGAGGCGGCCGTCTGGATCTTGTTCTTCGCCATGCCCGGCACGACCTTGTCCTTGCCCGCCATCAGCGCTGCGTACCCGGCTTCGGCGATCTCGGCCGCGGAGTCCTTGGCGCCGGCCGCGAGCTTCGTGTCTTCCATGTCGGCGCGCTCGAAGAACTCCGTGTCGGTCGGACCGGGCAGCATCGCCGTCACGGTCACGCCCTTGTCCTTCACCTCGCCCCGCAGGCCCTCGGAAAACGAGGTCAGGAACGCCTTCGAAGCGGCGTAGACCGCCTGGTACGGCCCCGGCGACGTACCGGCGATCGAGGAGGTGAACAGCACCCGTCCGTGCCCGCGGCCGACCATGCCGGGCAGGATCCGCTTGGTCAGGTGCACGGCCGAGCGCACGTTGAGGTCGACGACGGTCAGCTGGTCCTCCAGGCGCGTGTCGCCGGCGAACTCGCCGTTGACGCCGACGCCGGCGTTGACGGCCAGCGCCTCGACCGGGCGGCCGGCCAGCCGCCGGGCCAGCTCCTCGACCCCGTCGGGGGCGGCGAGGTCGGTCCGGACGGCCTCGACCTCGGCCCCGCACGCGCGGACCTCGTCGGCGGCCGCGGCGAGCTCGGCGTCCTCGGCGGCGAGCACGAGGTCGAAGTCGTGCCGGGCGAACTGCTTCGCCAGCTCGAGCCCGATGCCGCTGGACGCGCCGGTGACGACGGCCAGCGGCCTGGTGGCGGTGGTCATGCGAACCGCTCCCTTCCGGTGGGTTACCCACCGCGTACCCGGCCCGGCGGCGGGCAATCATGGTTTCCCGGTACGCCGGGCGGGTATTTCGCGGCGATGGGACGCACCCGACTCCGGCGCAGTGACCTGAGCGGCCCCGGCATCCGGCGGATCCGCCGCGGCCGCGGGTTCTCCTACGCCATGCCCGACGGCTCGCCGGTCACCGACCTGGAGCTGCTCGACCGGATCAAGGGGCTGGTCATCCCGCCCGCGTGGCGGAACGTGTGGATCTGCCCGTACCCCAACGGGCACATCCAGGCCGTCGGGACCGACGACGCGGGGCGGCGCCAGTACCTCTACCACGAGCAGTGGCGGCGGGACCGCGACGAGGAGAAGCACGACCGCGTGCTGGCGATGGCGCGCCGGCTGCCCGCGTGGCGCGCCTCGGTGGAGGAGGATCTCGCCGGTTCCGGGCTGACGCGGAAACGGGTGCTGGCGGCCGCGCTGCGGATGCTGGACCGGGGCATCTTCCGCACCGGCGGCGAGGAGTACGCAGAGGAGAACGGCACCCACGGCGTCGCGACGCTGCTGCGGGAACACGCGGCGGTCCGCGGCGACGAGTGCCGGTTCTGCTACGTCGCCAAAGGCGGTCTCGACCGGGAGGTCGCGATCCGGGACGCGGCGCTGGCTTCGGTCGTCAAGTCCCTGCTGCGCAGCCGCTCGGGCAGCGACCGGCTGCTGGTGTACCGCGAGGGCGGCAGCTGGCACGAGGTGCACGCGGCCGACATCAACGAGCGGTTCAAGGAGCTGGCCGGCGAGGACTGCACGGCGAAGGACATGCGCACCTGGAACGCCACGGTCCTGGCCGCGGCCGCGTTCGCCGCGGCGGACCCGCCGACGTCGGAGACCGCCCGCAAGCGCGCGGAAGCGAAGGTGATGAAGGAGGTGTCCCAGGCGCTCGGCAACACCCCGGCGGTGTGCCGGTCGTCCTATGTGGACCCCCGGCTGGTCGAGGCCTACCGCAACGAGCGCACGATCGCCCTGGCGCTGAAGCGGGCGGGACGCCTCGAAGGCGACGACGCGCGGGCGGTGCTGGAGAAGGCGTGCGCCCGGCTGCTCAGCCGCGCGTGATTGAAGGTCACCCGGCCGGGGAAGTCTCCAGACGGCACCCGGTCCGCTCGCGGCGAGGAGGCACGGTGAGTGAGCGTCGATCCACCCGGACGTGTACTGGCCCGCGGACCCGGTCGTCCGGGACCCTGGGTGCGATGACTCCCGAAGCCTCTTCCGTGCGCTGGCGCGCGTCGATCGGCCTCGCCGTGGGCGGCGGCGGCCCGGTGTCGAGCATCGTCGAGTCCGAGCACGGCAGCGAAGGCTCCGCCCGCGAGTGGATCGAACGGAAACTGCCCCGCACCCGCTTCCCGGCCTGGATCCCGGCGTCCCGGCGCGCCGACGGCGTCGAGCTGTTCGGCCGGGTCGCCCGCGGACGGGTCGTCACCGGGCGGCTCGTGCCCACGTGGGAGTCGGAAGGCACGCCCGTCTGGCATGCCGACCGGGCCGGTGACCGGGTGCAGTGGCGTCGCTGTGCCGCGGAGAGCGACGAGGGTTGAGGGCCTGGGCGGGGCGGGGGAAAGTGTGATCGACTGGCGGCTTCGCCGCCTTGACCGCGCGTTGTCAGGCCGCGCCTCTACCCTTGCGCGGGTCACACGCGGATGATCCGCCGGTCGCGTGGAGGCGATCCCTGCGCGCGTTGTCAGGCCGCGCCCACGTCCTTGCGCAGCAGGCAGAACTCGTTGCCCTCCGGGTCCTGCAGCACTTCCCACGACTCCGTGCCGTCCTGGCCGACGTCCGCGCGGCGGGCGCCCAGCGCCAGCAGGCGGGCCAGCTCCGTCTCCTGGTCCGTGCCCGCCGGGCTCACGTCGATGTGCAGGGGCAGCTTGCCGCGGCGCGGGTTGTCCGTCTGGGCCAGGATCAGCGTCGGCGGGCCATCGCCGAACCGGACGCCCGGCGGGCCCAGCTCCAGGCCGTCCGGCTCGTGGCCGATCACCTCGTAGCCGAGCACCGCGCACCAGAACTCCGCCAGGCGGTCCGGGTCGCGGCAGTCCAGCACCAGCTCGGTGATCCGGCAGGCCATCCTCAGCTCCGTTCGGTTTCCCTCGCCACTCGCGCGGCCTCGTCCTCGTCCATCGCCTTCGTGTCCCGCGGCGGCAGGAACGGCTCCTCCTGATCCCCCTCGTGCCCCGCCTCCAGCGTGCGGCCGCGGGCGACCTCGGCGTCCAGCTCCGCGCCGAGCAGCACGGCGAGGTTCGAGATCCACAACCATACAAGGAAGACGATCACCCCGGCCAGCGAGCCGTAGGTCTTGTTGTACGAACCGAAGTTCGCCACGTACAACGCGAACCCCGCCGACGCCAGCACCCACAGCACCACGGCCAGCAGCCCGCCCGGCGTCAGCCACTTGAACCCCGGCTGCCGCACGTTCGGCCCGAGCCAGTACAGCAACGCGAACGCCAGGCTGACCAGCAGCGCGATCACCGGCCACTTGGCGATCTCCCACACCAGCACCCCGGTCGAGCCGAGCCCGATCGCGTCCCCGATCCGGCGGGCGATCGTGCCCGTCGCCACCACCCCCAGCGCGCACGCGGCCAGCAGCACGACGATGCCGACCGTCAGCGCGATCCGCAGCGGGATCGTCTTCCAGATCGGGCGTCCTTCGGGCATGCCGTAGATGGCGTTCGACGCGCGCATGAACGCGCCGACGTACCCCGACGCCGTCCACAGCGCGCCCAGCAGGCCGATGATCGCCAGCGGCCCGGCCAGTCCCCGTGAGCCGGCGAGCTCCCCGATCGCGCCGACGAGGATGTCCTTGCCCTGGCCGGGAACGATCTGCCGGACGTTGTCGATCACGGTCTGGATCGTGTCCGGGCCGAGCAGGCCGAGGATCGCGGTGAGCACGATGATGCCCGGGAACAGCGAGAGCACGCCGTAGTAGGTGAGCGCCGCGGCCCAGTCGGTCAGGTTGTCGCGGTTGAACTGCTTGAAGGTGCGCTTCAGCACCGCACCCCAGGTGCGCTTGGTCAGCTCACCCGGTCCTTCGGGTGTGTTTTCCCGTCCGGCCACCGTCGTCACCTCCGCGTCGTCGGCGCGGGCATACCCCGTCCGCGACTGGGTATGCCTCCATTGCCCGCCGAGACGCAGGAGGAAGCCGTGCCCGAGGTAAGCCGTGTGATCGACGTACCGCCCGAGGCCGTGTTCGACGTCCTCGCCGACGGCTGGCTCTATTCGGGCTGGGTGGTCGGCAGCTCGCACATCCGCGACGTCGAAGGCGACTGGCCGGCGGTGGGATCGCGGATCCACCACAGCGTGGGCCCGTGGCCACTGCACATCCAGGACGAGACCGTGGTGACGGCGATGGAGCCGGGCCTGTCGCTGTCCCTGGAAGCCCACGGCTGGCCACTGGGCGCGGCGGCGGTCGGCCTGACGCTCGTCCCGCACGGCGAGGGGAAGACGCTGGTCAGGATGACCGAGCACATCGTCCGCGGGCCGGGCAAGCTGCTGCCCGAGCCGCTGCAGGCGCTGCTGGTGAAACCCCGCAACACGGAGTCCCTGGCCCGCCTGGCGGACCTGGCGACGGGCAAGCACGCCCGCACCGAGGACGGCCGCCCCCGCCCGTAAGCGCGGCCGGCGGGGTCAGCCGTAGACCGCGCGGTGGGCCGCCCGGATCACCGCCGCGTACCCGGGCCCCAGCTTCCCCGCCCTGGCCAGTGCCGCGCGGGCCGCGTTCGCTCCCGGGCCGCCGTGGACCGCTCCGCCCGGGTGGGCCGACGAACCCGCCAGGTACAGGCGGTCCACCGGGGTGTCCGACCGGCCCGTTCCCGGCACCGGGCGGAAGAACAGCTGCTGGTGGATCGCCGTCGTGCCGCCGTTGATCGCGCCGCCCACCAGGCCCGGGTCGTGGTCCGCCAGCTCCTCCGGGCCCTGGATGTAGCGGGCTTTGATCAGGCCCGTGAACCCGGGCGCGTTCGCCTCCACGGTCTCCTCGATCCGCTTCGCCCGCCGCTCCAGTGCCGCGCGGTTCGGGATCGAGCCGCGCGGCACGTGCGTGTACGCCCACGCCGACTCCGTGCCCGACGGCGAACGGCTCGGGTCGGCCGTCGTCATCTGGCCGAACAGCAGGAACGGCTTGCGCGGCGTGCGGCCGCGGACCAGGTCGCCGCCGAACGCCGACAGCCCGTCCAGGTCCGTGCCGAGGTGGATCGTCCCGGCGCCCCGCGCGGCCTCCGCCGTCCACGGCACCGGTCCCGACAACGCCCAGTCCACCTTCACCGTCGCGCTGTCCCACTGGAACCGGCCGAGGTCCTCGAGCAGGCGTGACGGCAGCCACTGCGCGTCCACCAGCTCGCCGTACAGCACCGGCGCCGGCACGTCGGCCAGCACGGCCTTGCGGGCCCGGACCGGATCGCCGGCACCGTCACGGACACCCAGCGCCCGTCCGCCGCCGACCAGCACCTCCCGCACCGGGCGTCCACAATGGACCACGCCGCCGCGGGACTCCAGACGGCGGACCAGCGCCGCCACCAGTTCGCCCGCGCCGCCCGCCGGCACCGGGAATCCTTCGTCCTGGCCGATCATCGCCAGCAGCCAGCCGAACACCGCGCTGCCGGCGTTGTCGACCGAAAGGTCGCTGTGCGCGGCGTTCCCGGCCAGCAGCAGCTTGGCGCCGTCGCCGGTGAACAGCTCGTCGCCGAAACGGCGCGCCGGCAGCGTCAGCATCCGGGCCAGGCGCAGCGCGTCGGCCGTTCCGGTGCGGCGCAGCAGCTTCAGCGCCGGGCGCACCGGCGGGAACGGCGTGAACAGCGCGTCCAGCAACGGCTCCCGGATCTCCCGCCACTGCCGGAACAACTCCCGCCACGCGTCCCCGTCGCCGGGCGCGAACTCGTCGACCGAGGCCGCCGTGCGGTCGACGTCCCGCGACAGCACCGCGCACCGGTCGTCGGGCAGCACGTGCGCGAGCACGTCGGGCGCGTGCCGCCAGCGCAGGCCGTGCTCGTCCAGCCGCAGGCCGCGGATCACCGGGGACACCGCGCTCATCGGGTAGAAGGCGCTGAACAGGTCGTTGTGGAAGCCCGGCTCGGTGACCTCGGCGGTCCGCACCGCGCCGCCCGGCACCGGCGTCGCCTCCAGCACGCACACCGACCAGCCGGCGTCGGCCAGCACGTTCGCCGCCACGAGCCCGTTGTGGCCCGCGCCGATCACGATCGCGTCGAAGGCTTCCGTGCTCACTGGCCCTCCTGCTGCTCAGACTTGCGACTGGTGGCTCGGCCCGACCCGGGCGAGCGAGCGGAGCCGGGCCAGCACGCCGGGCTCGCGCGGCGGGGCCAGGGGCGGGCTCGCCGCCCCGGCGCCCGAGCGCAGCCCGTCGACCAGCTCGCCGATCGCGGACGCGGCGTCGTACCGAGGTTGCCAGCCCAGGACCGTCTCCGCCACCGTCGTGTCGGCCAGCGCCGCGCGGTCGGCCAGCTCCAGCCAGCCGGGGTGCGCCGGCAACGCCCCGCTCAGCCAGGCCGCGCGGACCGCCGCCAGCGCGAGCGCCTTCGGCACCGGCAGCAGGGTGCCGCCGAGGATCGCGGCCAGCGCGTCGGCGTCGAGGACCTCGGGCGCGGCCAGGTTGACCGGGCCGGTGTACCCGCGGTCGAGGATGAGCCGGATCGCCTCGGCGACGTCGGAGGTGTGCACCGCCTGGGCGCGCAGCCCCCGCCACAGCGGCACGGGCAGCCGCCCTCCGGCGAGCCGGGCGGGTACCGCCGGGTCGAGCAGCCAGCGGGCGAACTCCCCGGCCGCCCGGCGCTGCAGGATCGCGCACGGCCGGATCCGGGCGAGGCCGACCTCCGGGTGCCGCGCCTCGAACCGGTCGAGCAGGGACTCCAGCGCGGCCTTGCCCCGGCTGTAGGCGCTGAGCGGGATCCCGGTGCACGGGTGGTATTCGCGCACCTTCTCCCAGCGCGGCGCGGGGCCGTAGGCGGCCACCGACGAGGCGGCGACCAGATGCGGGACCCCGGCCGCGGCCGCGGCGGCGAGCACGTGCCGGGTGCCGTGGTCGTTGGTGCGCCACATCGGCGGGTCCCGGCGCTCCGGGGAGATGGCCCAGGCCAGGTGCACGACCGCGTCCGCGCCGTCGAACAGCCCGGTCAGCTCCCGGTCGGCCCCGCGCACGCCGACGTCGAGGGCACGCCAGCCGGCGAGCCGGTAGGGCTCGGCGGTGGTGTCCGGCAGCCGGCGCGCCAGGCCGACGACGTCGTGCGCGGGGCCCAGGGCGGACAGCAGCGCCGTCCCGACGTTGCCGGTGGCCCCGGTGATCACGATCCGCACACCGGATGCTTACCCGGTGGCGCCGCGGCGAAACTCAGACCAGGTCGCGCGGGATCCGCCGATGCCAGTTGCGCGACACGATCCGCCGCGCGCCGTCGTAGCCGTCGAGCTGCGCGTCGATCACGAACTCCGTGTCGGTGCACGACACCCGGGTGCGGGTCTCGCTGCGCGCCTGCCATTCGCCGCGGGCGAAGGTCACGACCCACTCCGTTTCCGCGACCGGTGAGCAGAAGTCCTCGGCGACCCAGCTGTAGCGCTCGCGGACATCGCGGGTCACCTCCAGGTCGATGTCCTCGAAGCGCACCGTCCCGGCGTTCTTCACGATGTCCAGCGCCGCGCGGTAGTCGACGAGGTCACGCGAGACGGTCCAGCGCTGCTCGCCCGGGGTCAGCGCGGTCACCGGGATCGGCGGCGCGCCTTCGGGTTCGCCGAACGGCCGGGCCGGCAGCTCGTCCGGCTCGGCGACCGGGCGCACCGGCAGCTCCAGCGCGCTGTGTCCGGTGTGGACACTCAACAGCACCGGCTTCGGCGGCGGCCACGCCAGCGGCCAGTACGACGTGGACAGCGACAGCCGGATCCGGTGCCCGGCCGGGAAGGCCTGCGCCACGGCGTTCAGCTCGATCTCCACCGCGCAGCGCTCGCCTGGCTCCATCGGCGCCGGCTCGTCGTGGCCGTCGCGGTGGGTCAGGTTGAGCAGCCCGTAGGTGACGCGGGTGGCGCGCCCGTCCGGCGCGACGTCGGAGATCCGCGCCGCGATCATCGCGACCGGCTGGTCGGCCGAGACCTCCAGCCGCACCTTCGGCGAGCCGAGGATCTCGCAGCGTTCGGTGAGCACGTCCGTCTCGAACACCAGCGACCCGCCGTCCTCTTCACGCTGGTCGTACGGCAGGTCCGGCGGTGCGCTGTAGGACGCCCACTTGCCGGAGAACTGCCCGACCGACAACGGCGACGACACCGTCAGCGCCTCGTCGGCCACGGTCTCCCCCGGCCGCGCGAGGCGGTGCCGGGCCAGCGGCAGCTGCTGCGGCTTCACGTGCGGGGACGGCCAGGTCGCTTCCCCGACCCACCGCCCGGGCCGGTCTTCGTAGGACGTCGAAGGCGGGACGCTCTCCTGCATCCACGTGCGCAGCATCGGCCCGTCCATGGCCTCGTTCTCCTCGCCGCGCAGCCAGTGGTCCCACCACTTCACGACTTCCTGCAGGTAGCCGATCGCCGGCCCCGGCTCCCCGAGGTGCGGGTACTTGTGCGACCACGGGCCGATCAGCCCGCGCCGCGGCACGTCGAGGTGCGCCAGCAGCCGGATGACGGCGTTGGAGTAGCCGTCGGCCCAGCCGCTCGAGGCCAGCACCGGCACCTGGACGTCGCTGTAGTTCTCCGACACCGAGGCGTGCCGCCAGTAGCCGTCGCGCCGCTGGTGGCCGAGCCAGTTGTCGATCCAGAGGCTGCAGTTCTCCAGCCGCTCCAGCCACATCTCGCGCCACCGCTCGCCGACGACCGCCGGGTCCGGCGGCAGCGTCGCGTAGGCGAACATCGTGCCGGACTCGGCGACGTTGTCCGACAGCAGGCAGCCGCCCATGTAGTGCATGTCGTCGGCGAACCGGTCGTCGGTGAACGACGAGATCACGATCGCGCGCAGGCTCGGCGGTTTCCGCGCCGCGACCTGCAGCGCCGCGAACGCGCCCCAGGAGATGCCCATCATCCCGGTGTCGCCGGTGCACCACGGCTGCGCGGCTATCCACTCCAGGACGTCCTCGGCGTCGAGCTGCTCGCGCTCGAGGTACTCGTCGGCCAGGACGCCCTCGGACTCGCCGGTGCCGCGGATGTCCACGCGCACGCAGGCGTAGCCGTGCCCGGCGAGGTAGGGGTGGTGGATCGAGTCGCGCGGGGCGGTGAGGTCGCGCTTGCGGTAGGGGATGTACTCGAGGATCGCCGGCACCGGCTCGGTGTCCGACGAGACCGGCCGCCAGATGCGGGCGGACAGCACGGTCCCGTCGGACACCGGGATCCGGACGTGGTCTTCCTCGGTGATTTCGTACGGCAGCGAGGTGACGGCTCGCAAGAGCGGGTTCCTCCCGGAGTGCTAGGCGGTCGGCTGCAGCAGGATCTTCTGGGCGCCGTCGAGCTTCTTCTGGAAGATCTCGTACGCGCGCGGCGCGTCGTCCAGCGGCAGCTTGTGCGTCGCGAAGCCCTCGACGCCGAGCGGATCGCCGTCGCCGGTGAGCACCGGCATGATGTCGTCGAGCCAGTGCCGGACGTTGGCCTGGCCCATCCGCAGCTGGATCTGCTTGTCGAACAGCTCCATCATCGGCATCGGGTCGACCATGCCGCCGTAGACGCCGGACAGCGAGATCGTGCCGCCGCGGCGGACGGCGTCGATGGCCGCGTACAGCACGCTCAGCCGGTCGATGCCGGCCTTCTCGGTGATCTTCTCACCCAGCGGCTGCGGCAGCAGGCCGACCAGCGTGTGCGCCAGCTTCCCGACCGGCGCGCCGTGGGCTTCCATGCCGACGGCGTCGATCACGGAGTCGGCGCCGCGGCCGTTCGTCAGCTGGCGGATGCTGTCGCCGATGTCCTTGTGGTCGCGCGTGTCGAGCGTGGTCGCGCCGTGCTCGCGGGCCCGGGCGAGCCGCTCGGGCACGAGGTCGACGCCGATCACCTGGCCGGCCCCGCGGTGCCGGGCGATCCGGGCGCACATCTGCCCGATCGGGCCGAGCCCGAAGACGACCACCGAGCCGTCACGCGGGACGTTCGCGTACTCGACGGCCTGCCAGGCGGTCGGCACGACGTCGGAAAGGTAGACGAACCGCTCGTCCGGCGGGCCGTCCGGGACCTTGATCGGGCCGTACTGCGCCTGCGGGACGCGCAGGTACTCGGCCTGGCCGCCGGGAACCTGGCCGTAGAGCTTGGTGTAGCCGAGCAGCGCGGCGCCCTTGCCCTGCTCCTTGACCTGAGTGGTCTCGCACTGCGACTGCAGGCCGCGCTCGCACATCCAGCAGTGGCCGCAGGAGATGTTGAACGGGACGACGACGCGGTCGCCGGGCTTGAGGTTCGCGACCCCGGGCCCGACCTCCTCGACGACGCCCATCGGCTCGTGGCCGAGGATGTCGCCCTCGGTCATGAAGGCACCGAGGACCTCGTAAAGGTGCAGGTCGGAGCCGCAGATCCCGGTGGAGGTGACGCGGATGACCGCGTCGGTCGACTCCTCGATCTTCGGGTCCGGCACCTCCTCGACGCGCACGTCGCGCTTGCCGTGCCAGGTCACTGCCCTCATGGCTCTCCCTTTCGGCGTACGGGTGTCTCCGCCCCGGCTTCCCCCGGCCGGCGACGGGCAAACCCCGTGCCGGTCAGGTGAGCAGGTCCGCCACGAGGTACACGGCCGCGGCCACCGCCGCCGCGGCCGGGAACGTCAGCACCCAGCCCAGGACGATGTCCCGCGCGATCCCCCACCGCACCGCCGACAGCCGCCGGGTGGCGCCGACGCCCATGATCGCCGCCGTGATCACGTGCGTCGTCGAGATCGGGGCCTTCACCGCGAACGCCGTCACGTACAGCACCGACGACGCCACCGACTCCGCCACGAACCCGTGCGGCGGGTCCAGCGGGAACACGCGCCTGCCGAGCGTCCGCATGATCCGCAGGCCACCCGAATAGGTGCCCAGCGACAAGGCCGCCGCGCACAGCAGCGTCACCCACAACGGGACCGCGAACGTCGCCTGCTCCCCCGCCGCCACCAGCGCCAGGACGATCACGCCCATGCCCTTCTGGGCGTCCTGCAGCCCGTGGCCGAGCGCGAGCGCCGAGGCCGACAGGATCTGGAAGCGGCGGAACACCCGGCCGCTGCGGTGCGGGTTCGCCCGCCGCAGCAGCCACAGCGCGCCGACCATCGCGGCGTAACCGAGACCCAGCCCGAGCAGCGGCGACGCGACCATCGGGATCAGCACCTTCTCGGCGATGCCCGCCCAGTGCACGGTGCTCGCCGCCGCCAGCGCCGCGCCGACCATCCCGCCGATCAGCGAGTGCGAGGACGACGACGGGAGCCCGAAGTACCAGGTGATGAGGTTCCAGGTGATCGCCCCGGCCAGTGCCGCGAACACGACGGTGAGCGCGTCCGGACCCGGCGGGACGTCGATGATGCCCTTCGCCACCGTCGCGGCGATACCGGTGGACAGCAGCGCGCCCGCGAGGTTCATCACCGCCGCCAGCAGCAGCGCCGCGCGCAGGGTCAGCGCCCGCGTCGACACCGCGCTGGCGATCGCGTTCGCCGCGTCGTGGAAGCCGTTGGTGTAGTCGAAGAACAGCGTCAGGACGATCACCACGACCAGTGCGGCCGTGCCCGTCACTACGACTCCTTCACCGCGATGGTCTGCACCACGTCGGCCAGGTGCTCGAAGGCGTCGGCGGCCAGCTCGAACTGCTCGACGACCTCCTTCGTCTTGAGCACCTCGAGGGCGTCCCCGCCCGGCTCGAACAGGTGGGCCAGGATGCGGCGGTAGATCCGGTCGGCCTCGTTCTCCAGCTCGTTGATCTCGATCCAGAACGGCTCGAGCTCCCCGACCTTGGCCAGGCCGGGCATCGACTCCGCGGTGAGCTCGGAGGCGCGGCACAGCACCCGCACCAGCACGTCGGTGCCCGGCGGGAACGCGTCGAGGCGGTACAGCACCGCCAGGTCGGCCGCGGTGTCCATGAAGTCGAGCACGTCGTCGATCTTCGCGGCCAGCGCCTGGATGTCCTCGCGGTCGAACGGCGTCACGAACGAGCTGTTCAGCTCCACCATGATCGTGTGCAGCAGCTCGTCGCCGTGGTGCTCGACCTCGTGCAGGCGCTTGGCGAGCGGCTCCCGCTCGCCGGGTTCGGCGGCCACGAGCTCGCGCAGCAAGGCCGTCGCCGTCACCAGGTTTCTCGCCGCGTCGGTGAGCAGCTCGAAGAACCGGGTGCCCCGTGGGGTGAACCGCATGGATGGCCGTCCCTTCCTCGGCACGCGGCCGTCACCGCCGAGTACCCGGCGCGGCCGCACGTTTAACGCGCGATCTCCGGGAAACCAGGAAAGCATGACGCAACCCGGATCCCGGCGCCTGAGAGTACTGCTCTGGCACGTGCACGGCTCGTGGACCGACGCTTTCGTCCGCGGCCGCCACCACTACCTCCTGCCGGTTTCACCCGACGGTGCGCCGTGGGGGCTCGGCAAGGCCGGGCGGGACTGGCCGTCGGCGACCGAGGTCCCGCTCGACCGGCTCGCCGAGGCCGAACCCGACGTCGTCGTGCTGCAGCGCCCGGAGGAGCTGGACCTCGTGGCCCGCCTGCGGGTGCCGGCCGTCTACGTGGAACACAACGCGCCCCGGCCGTACGCCGCTTCGAGCGAGCATCCCCTGGCCGGGCGGTCGGACATCACCGTCGCGCACGTGACCCACTTCAACGAGACGATGTGGGACTGCGGGCGCGCGCCGACGACCGTCGTGCCGCACGGCATCCCGGACCCGGGCGCCCGCTACACCGGTGAGCTGGCCGCCGGCGTGTCGATGATCAACGAGCCGGTGCGCCGCCGCCGCGTCACCGGGGCCGACCTGCTCGGGACGCTCGCCGAGGCCGCCCCGGTCGACGTGTTCGGCATGGGTACCGAAGAGCTCGGCGAGCCACTGCGCGGGCGCGGCGACGTCCCGGCGCCCGCCCTGCACGACGAGATCGCCCGCCGCCGCGTCTACCTGCACACCGCCCGCTGGACGTCGCTGGGACTGTCCCTTTTGGAGGCGATGCACCTGGCGATGCCGGTGGTCGTCTTCGCCGCCACGGAGGCGGTGGAAGCGGTGCCGCCCGACGCGGGCGCGCTCTCCACCGACGTCTCCGTGCTGGCCCGGCGGTTCCGCGAGCTCGTGCACGAGCCCGACTTCGCCGCCTTGGCCGGCAAGAACGCCCGGGAGCACGCCCTGAAGCACTACGGGCTGGACGCCTTCCTGACCGCTTGGGACCACCTCCTCGCCGAGACGGCCCGCTGAACCGAAGGGAACGCCTCACCGATGAAGATCGCGATGGTGTCCGAGCACGCCAACCCGCTGGCCGCACTGGGCGAAGCCGACGCCGGCGGGCAGAACGTGCACGTCGCCGAGCTGTCGGCCGCGCTCGCGCGCGCCGGCCACGACGTCACTGTCTACACGCGCCGGGAGAGCCTCGACGAGCCGCCGGAGGTGCGGACGCCCCAGGGGTACCGCGTCGTGCACGTGCCCGCCGGACCGCCGCGCAAGGAGCCGAAGGACAACCTCCTGCCCTACATGGGCGAGTTCGGCAGCTTCCTGCGCGACCGGTGGTCCGCCGAGCGGCCCGACGTGGCGCACGCGCACTTCTGGATGTCGGGCCTGGCCACGGAGCTGGCGGCGAGCGCGACCGGGACGCCGGTGGCCCAGACCTTTCACGCCCTCGGCGTGGTCAAGAAGCGCTACCAGGGCGCCAAAGACACCAGCCCGGCCGACCGGATCCGGCTGGAGCGCATCATCGGCAGGCAGGCCGGGCGCGTCATCGCGACCTGCTCGGACGAGGTCTTCGAGCTGTCCCGCCTCGGCGTGCCGCGGTCGCGGATCTCGATCGTCCCCTGCGGCGTCGACCTCGGCCGGTTCACCCCGGACGGCCCGGTCGCGCGCCGCCGCGAGAAGCACCGCCTGGTCACGGTCGGCCGGCTGGTGCCGCGCAAGGGCTTCGACATCGCGATCACCGCGCTGGCCCAGCTCCCGGAAACCGAGCTGGTCGTCGCCGGCGGTCCCGAGCGGGGCCGGCTGACCCAGGACCCGGAGGCGCGGCGGCTGCGTGAGCTCGCCGAGCGGCTCGGCGTCGGCGACCGCGTGCGCTGGCCGGGCCAGGTGTCCCGGGAGGACATGCCCGCGCTGCTGCGCTCGGCCGACGCGGTGGTCTGCACGCCGTGGTACGAGCCGTTCGGCATCGTCCCGCTGGAGGCGATGGCCTGCGGCGTCCCGGTGGTCGCGGCCGCGGTCGGCGGGCTGACCGACACGGTCGTCGACGGCGTCACCGGCCTGCTGGTCCGGCCGCACCAGCCGAAGGAGCTCGCCTCGCGGGTCCGGCGGCTGCTCGACGACCCGGCGCTCTGCCACGCGTACGGCACCGCGGGCCACGACCGGGCGGTCGCCCGCTACTCCTGGGACCGCGTGGCCGCCGACACGCTGCGCGCCTACCACAAGCTGGTCCCGGAAACCGCGATGACGGCCGAGGCCCGCTGACCCGCTGCCCGTGCCTGCCACATCGAGGGACACGACGTCCCGTCGATGTGGCAGGCACGGCGTTCAGCCCACGTAGCGGCGGGCCTTCGAGTTGCGCTGCGGCTCCTCCAGCAGGCGCAGGCCGTGCTCGACGTGCGGCGGGACCACCCGGCGGTCACGGAGCACCCACGGCAGGCCGCGGACGACGTCGAGGAGCGCGGCCGCCGTCGCGGCGTCCGGCGGGGCCGTGCGCAGGACCTCGCGGCCGCGGCGGAACACCGCCGGCCACGGGCGGCGCAGCAGGAGGGTCCACAGCGTGTTGCGGATGCCGAGGCGACGGCGGTGGCGCGGGTCCCGCAGCTTCGACGGCGCGTGGTGGATCACGACGTCCTCGGCCCAGCACATCCACCAGCCGCGCGCGGCGAGGTCCAGGGCGAACAGCTCCTCCTCGCCGCCCAGCCACATCCGCGTCGAGAAGCCGCCGACCTCGCGGAACGCGCTGACCCGCACCGCCGTCAGCCCGGCCATGATGCCGAGCAGCGCCGGGCCGGGGAGCCAGTCCGGGCCCGGCACCGGCGACTCGCGCAGCTCCGGCGTGATCGGGTCCTCGGCCAGGCCCGGCTCGACCAGGCAGCGGCCGGTCACCGAGCCGAGCCCCGGGTAGGCGTCGAGCAGGTCGGCGGCCCGGGTCAGGGCGCCCGGCTGCCACGTCGTGTCGTCGTCGCAAAACGCGACGTACGGTGTCGTCACGTCCTCGACCGCCACGTTCCGCGCCACCGCGCCGAGGTTCTCCGCCAGCCGGTACAGCCGGACGCCGGGGTACTCCCGCTCGACCATGTCGGCCGTGCCGTCGGCGGATCCGTTGTCCACGACGGAGATCGGCGCGTCCTCGTCGAGCGACGTCATGTGCGCCAAGGTTTCCCGCAGCTGCTCGCGCCGGTTGCAGGTGATGATCACGACCGAGATTCGCGCCATTCGGCGGTCCTTTCCAGAGTCCGGGCCTGGTGTTCGACGTGGTCGGGCAGGACCCGCCGGGAACTCAGCGCCCGCGGCAGCCGGGGGACCGCCCCGAGCACGGCGCCGGGCGCCTCGACCAGCGTGCGCGCCACCTCGCGGCGGCAGACGCGCGGCGGCCGGCGCAGCACGGCGATGAGCAGCCGGTTGCGCAGCTCGGCGCGGCGGCGCCACGACGACGGCGGCCGCGACCGCGACGGGTGGTGGTGGGCGCGCAGCCGCTCCACGTAGCAGACGTCCCAGCCGCGCGCGGCCAGGTCGTAGGCGAGCAGCTGCTCCTCCGCCCCGAAGTGCAGCAGCGGGCTGAAGCCGCCGACCTGGAGGTACGCCGTCCGCCGGACGATCGCCGAGCAGGCGAGGAAGCCGAGCACGAGCGGGCCGGGCGCGCCGTCGGGATGCCCCAGCGGGCTGCGCTCCATTTCCGGCGTCACGGGGTCGTCCCGGCATTCCGGCCCGACGAGGGTGCGCGCGGCGAGCAAGCCGGTGCGCGGGTGCTCGTCGAAGATGCGCTCCGCCTCGGTCAGCGCGCCGGGCGCCCACCACGAGTCGTCGTCGCTGAAGGCGATGTAGGGCGTGCCGGCGACGATCACGCCGAGCGTGCGGGCCGCGGCGCCGAGGTTCTGCGGCAGCCGGATCAGGCGCACGCCGGGCCACCGCGTGGTGACGGCGGCGGTGTCGTCTTCGGAAGCGTTGTCCAGCACCACAACCGGCGGTTTGGGGTCCAGCCCGGACAGCTGCTCCAGCGTGCGCGCCAGTTCGCGGGCACGGTTGCGGGTGGCGATGACGACGGTCGTGCGCGCGCTCACCGGGCCCCCACCAGCTCGTCGACCAGCGCGGCCAGGGACGCCGGGTGCGCGGGCGGGCGGACCGGCGCCGACAGGCACCACTTCAGGCGGGAATCGAGCAACGCGGTGTCCCCGGCGTCCTCGGCGGCCAGTACCGGCCAGTCCAGCGCCCCGGCCTGCGCGGTCACCTTGCCGCCGCCTGCCACCGGGTCGGCAGCCAGCACCGGCACCCCGGCCTTGAGCCCGAGCACCAGCCCGTGCAGCCGGGTCGTCACGATCGCGTCCATTCTGGACAGTGCGGCGACCAGCTGGTCGGGGGTCGCGCAATGGTCCCAGTCCGCGTGCGCCAGCCGGGTGTCCAGCGGCACCCGGGCGCAGTCGAGACCGGCCAGCCAGCCGGTCAGTGCCTTGTGGACGTCGCCGTGCCGGCCCGCGCTGCCGTACTCCGGCTGGTGCGGCGCCAGGACCACGCCGAGGACCGGCGTGGGCGACACCGGCGCCGCCAGCGAGAGGTCGCGTTCGGCGGTCGCGCCGTCGTCGCGCGGCAAGACCCGGTGGAACCCGGTGACCGCCGGGTCGTCCGGGTCCGGCACGGACACGCCGACCGCGATGCGGCGGCAGGCGGCGTACCGGTCGTGCAGCGAACGCACCTGCGGCCCGTGGAGCGGGCCGCAGACGAACACCACGTGCGTGTAGTCCTCGGGCGGCGCGTCGGGCAGGTGCAGGGTGCCGGGCCGGAAACCCGGGCTCCACGCGACTTCGTGGCCGATCCCGGCTTCGGTCAGCGCGGTTTCGGCCGCGCGCAGGCTGAGGACGTCACCCGCGGTCGCTTCGCCGTGCAGGAAACTGGCCCATCCGGTGAGCAGAACTCGCATGGTCGGTGCGCTTACCCGCTCGCCGGTGCCTTACACGGGTTTGCGCGCACCGGCGCCGGGTAGCCGATCCGGCATGACGAATCCGGGAGTGACCAGGCGGTTCGAGCGTGCGGTGGTGACCGGGGGTGCCGGCTTCGTCGGCGCGCACCTGTGCGAGCTGCTGCTCGAAGAGGACATCGAAGTGATCGCCGTGGACAACCTCGTGACGTCCTCGGCGGACACCCTCGACGAGCTGCGCCGCCACGAGCGCTTCCGGTTCGTGCGCCACGACGTCACGCAGCCGATGCCGCTGAGCTGCCGGGCCGACGTCGTGTTCCACCTGGCTTCGGCCGCGTCGCCGCGCGACTACCTGGCCCTGCCGCTGGAAACCCTGCGTGCCGGTTCGCTCGGCACCGAGCACGCCCTCGACCTGGCCCGCCGCGACGGCGCCCGGTTCGTGCTGGCCTCCACCAGCGAGGTCTACGGCGACCCGCTCGAGCACCCGCAGCGGGAAAGCTACTGGGGCAACGTGAACCCGATCGGGCCGCGCAGTGTGTACGACGAGGCCAAGCGCTACGCCGAGGCCCTCACCTCGGCCTACCGCCGCGAACACGGCGTCGACACCGCCATCGCGCGGATCTTCAACACCTACGGCCCCGGCATGCGTGCCCACGACGGCCGGATGATCCCCGCGTTCCTCGACCAGGCCCTCAAGGGCGAGCCGATCACCGTCACCGGCACCGGCGAGCAGACACGGTCCATCTGCTACGTCGAGGACACCGTCCGTGGCCTGCTCGCGCTGGCGCGCTCGGACCACCCCGGCCCGATGAACATCGGCAACCCGGACGAGCTGACCGTGCGCCGGATCGCCGAGCGGATCAAGGAGATCACCGGGTCCGATTCGCCGATCGAGCACGTCGACGCGGTCGTCGACGACCCGAAGCGCCGCTGCCCCGACATCTCCCTCGCCCGGGACGTCCTGGGGTGGGAACCGAAGATCGACTCCGGCGACGGGCTCCGTCGCACAGCGGCGTGGTTCCGCCGGGCGCCGTCGCGCTGAGTAGCGACGCCCAGGGGTTTTGCGCGCGATCGTTTATCGATGACTTCACCGGGTAGCGCTATAGGCGAGAGCGGACGGGAAGAGTCCGCACCGGAACGCCAGAGGCAGGTCGATGCGCATACTCGGGATCAACGCCGTTTTCCACGACCCGGCCGCCGCGCTGGTCGTGGACGGGGAGATCGTCGCCGCGGCCGAAGAAGAACGCTTCAGCCGCCGCAAACACGGCAAGCAGGCCGTTCCGTTCTCGACGTGGGAACAGCCCGCGCAGGCCGCGGCCTGGTGCCTCGAGAAGGCGGGACTGTCCGCGAAGGACCTCGACGCCGTCGGGTACTCCTACGACCCGGCGCTGGTCGAACCCGGCCTGGCCGGCCACGACCCGAGCGGCGAGGAACTGCGGACCGAGTTCGCCAAGCGGGCGCCGCTGTTCCTGAAGTCCGCGCTGCCCGGGCTGGACCCGGGAATCGTCAAGTTCGTCCGGCACCACGTCGCGCACGCCGCGTCGGCCGCGCTCGCCGCGCCGTTCGGCGACTGCGCGGTGCTCGTGGCCGACGGGCGCGGCGAGAGCACGTCCTATCTGGCCGGTGAGTACCGCGACGGCCGGTTCAAGGAACTGGCGGCGCAGCGGCTCCCCCACTCGCTGGGCCTGCTCTACGAAGACCTGACCGAGCACCTCGGCTTCGCCCGCTCCAGCGACGAGTACAAGGTCATGGCCCTGGCCTCCTACGGCAAGCCCGAGTACCTCGACGAACTGTGCGAGCACGTGCACGTCACCGGTGACGGCGGGTTCCACGCCCACGGCGTCGACCTGGCCGCGCTCGCCCCGCGCCGCGAAGCCGGCGAAGAACTGACCCGGCGGCACGCCGACCTCGCGGCGAGCGTCCAGCGGGTCCTCGAAGACATCCTGCTGGAGCTGGCCGACTGGCTGCACGAGCGCACCGGCCAGCGCGACCTGGCGATGGCGGGCGGGATCGCGCTCAACTGCGTCGCCAACAGCCGCCTGCACGCCGAGGGCCCCTTCGACCGGATCTGGGTGCAGCCCGCCGCGGGCGACGCGGGCACGGCGCTCGGCGCGGCCCTGCAGCTCGCGGCCGACGCCGGCGAGCGCGGCGCGCCGATGGGCGACGCCGGCCTGGGTCGCGAATGGACCGACGAAGAGCTGGAAGCCATTCTCCGCAAGGCGAAACTGCCCTACGAACGTCCGGACGACCTCGCCGAGACCGTGGCCGAAGCGCTGGCCGGCGACGAGGTCGTCGCGTGGTTCCAGGGCCGCGCCGAGTTCGGGCCGCGGGCGCTGGGGCACCGGTCGCTGCTGGCCCACCCGGGCCGCAAGGCCAACCTGGAACGGCTCAACGACGTCAAGGGCCGCGAGCAGTTCCGGCCGGTCGCACCGATGGTGCGGGCCGGACGGGCGGCCGAGATCTTCACCCGGGGGCCGCTGCCCAGCCCGTACATGCTCTTCGTCCACGACGTCGCCGAAGCCTGGCGGGACCGCATCCCGGCCGTCACGCACGTCGACGGCACGGCCCGGGTCCAGACCGTCGAAGACCGCGAAAACCCCGTGCTGGCGCGGATGCTGGCCGGGTTCGAGCGGCGCACCGGCCTGCCGGTCGTGATCAACACCAGCCTCAACACCGCGGGCCGCCCGATGGTCGACTCGCCCCGCGACGCGCTCGAATGCTTCGGCTCCGCGCCGATCGACCTGCTCGCGCTGGGGCCGTTCGTGCTCCGGCGGCCCCGTCCGACACGAACCGGCGCGGCGTCGCCGGAGGAGAAGGAGGTGCCGTGATGGAAGACCATCTCGCCGCTCTGGCCGAAGCCGCCCGGCGGACCCGCGAATCCGCGCCCAAGATAACCGCGTGGGGACGGCATCTCGCCGGCGTGTTCGAAGCCGGCGGCAAGCTGCTCGCCTGCGGCAACGGCGGCAGCGCGGCCGAGGCCCAGCACCTGACCGGCGAGCTCGTCGGCCGGTTCCGCCACGAACGCCGTCCGCTCCCGGCGATCGCGCTGCACGCGGACACCTCGGCGACCACGGCCATCGTGAACGACTACGGCGACCACGAGGTCTTCGCCCGCCAGGTGCACGCGCACGGGCGGCCGGGTGACGTCCTGGTCTGCCTGTCCACCAGCGGCGGCAGCCAGAACGTCGTCGCCGCCGCGAAGGCCGCGCACGAGCTCGGGGTCACGACGTGGGCGCTCACCGGGCCCGCGCCGAACCCGCTCGCCGCGCTGTGCGACGACGCCGTGACGGTGGAGGCGCCGACCGTCGCGACCGTGCAGGAGATGCACCTGGCGCTGGTGCACGGCCTGTGCGCGGCGCTGGACGACGCGCTCGGGGTGACCGCGTGAAGCCGCTGGTCGTCCTCGGCGACACGCTGCTCGACGTCGACGCCGAAGGCACCGCGGAGCGGTTGTGCCCGGAGGCGCCGGTGCCGGTGGTGGACCTGACCGCCCGGCGCCGCCGCCCGGGCGGGGCCGGGCTGGCCGCGCTGCTGGCGGCGCGGTCGGCCACCGAGGTCGTGCTGGTCACGCCGCTGGGCGACGACGAAGGCGGCCACGCGCTCACCGGGCTGCTCGAACCGGACGTCACCGTGCTGCCGCTGCCCCTGCGCGGCACGACGGTGTGCAAGACCCGCGTCCGCGCGAGCGGGCAGTCCCTGGTGCGCCTGGATTCCGGCGACGGCACGGCCACCGCCGAGCCGCTGCCGTCCCGCGTGCGCGCGGTCGTCGAAGACGCCGGCGCCATCCTCGTCGCCGACTACGGCCGGGGCCTGACGCGCAATCCGGACGTCCGGGCGCTGCTGCGGGAACTCGCCGAGCGCGTCCCGGTGGTCTGGGACCCGCACCCCCGCGGGGCCCAGCCGGTCCCGGGCACCTGCCTGGCCACCCCGAACCTCGCCGAGGCACGCGCGGTGCTCGCCGGGCACGACGAGCCGGCCGAGCTCGCGAAGCTGCTGCGCGGGCACTGGCACGCCGACGCGGTCGCCGTCACCGTGGGCGCGCGGGGTGCCGTCCTCGCCGACGGCCTCGGCGAAACCACCGTGCCGGTTCCGGCGGCGGCCCGGGCACCGGGGTACACCGCGCCGGACACCTGCGGCGCGGGCGACCGGTTCGCCGCGGCCGCCACCGCGGCCCTGCTCGGCGGCGCGGACGCCGGCGAGGCCGTCACGACGGCGGTCGAAGCGGCCGCCCGGTTCGTCGCGGCCGGTGGCGCGACCGCGCTGTCCACCGACGACGGCCCGGTCCCCGACCGGCAGCCGGCCACCGACGCCTTCGGCCTCGCCGACCGCGTCCGGGAGACCGGTGGCCGCCTGATCGCCACCGGCGGCTGCTTCGACCTGCTCCACCCGGGACACGTCAGCCTGCTCCGGCAGGCCCGCGCGCTCGGCGACGCCCTGGTCGTCTGCCTCAACTCCGACGCGTCGGTGCGCGCCCTCAAGGGCCCGGGCCGGCCGCTCGTGCGGGACCGCGACCGCGCGCGGCTGCTGACCGCGCTGTCCTTCGTGGACGCCGTCGCCGTGTTCGACGAACCGTCGCCCACCGCCGTGCTGGAGCGGCTGCGCCCGCACGTGTGGGTCAAGGGCGGCGACTACGCGCAGGCGGACCTGCCCGAACGCGAGGTCGTCGAACGGCACGGCGGCGAGGTCGTGCTCGTCCCGACCGTCCCCGGCTACTCGACGTCGCGGCTGGTCGCCGCGGCGGCCAGTGCCTGATCCCCTCCGACCCCGCGAAGGAGAGCGATGCGACCCCTCGGCAACGTCCTGATCACCGGTGGCGCGTCCGGCCTCGGCGCCGCCACCGTCGACGCCGTCCGCAAGGCGGGCGGCACCCCCTACGTCCTCGACCGCGTCCGGCCCGAGGACCCGGCCGAGTACGTCGAGGCCGACCTGACCGACACCGCGGCCACCGAGGCCGCGGTCCGCGAGCTGGCCGAGCGCGCGGGCGGCCTCGACGGCGTCTTCACCGCCGCGGGCACCGACGCCTGCGGCCCGCTCGGCGAAGTGTCCACCGAGGACTGGGAACGGGTCGTCAAGGTCAACCTGCTCGGCACGGCCGCGGTCGTCCGCGCCGCGCTCCCCTACCTGGAGCGCTCGCACGGCACGGTCGTCACGGTGGCCTCCACGCTGGGCATCAAGGCGGTCAGCGACGCGACCGCGTACTGCGCCTCGAAGTTCGGCGTCGTCGGCTTCACCCGCGCGCTGGCCGCGGAGCTGGCCGGCCGCGTCGGCGTCACGCTGCTCATCCCGGGCGGCATGTGGACGCACTTCTTCGACGGCCGCACCGACCAGTACAAGCCGCCGCCGGACGCCAAGCTGAACCAGCCGGAGAACGTCGCGGAGACCGTCGTCTTCGCGCTCCGGCAGCCGCCCGGCTCGGAAGTCCGCGAACTGGTCGTGTGCGCTTCCGAGGAGGGGTCGTGGCCGTGAGCGCCGCGGTCCTCGTGCTGCGCGCGCTCGGGCTCGGCGACCTGCTGACCGCGGTTCCGGCGCTGCGGGCGCTGCGCGCGGCCTACCCGGACGACCGGCTGGTGCTGGCCGCGCCGGAGGGCCTGCGCGACCTGGTCGAGCTGATCGACGCCGTCGACGAGCTGCTGCCGACGGCCGGGCTCGGCGACCTGTCGTGGCCGGGGCCGCCGCCGCGGCTCGCGGTGAACCTGCACGGCAGCGGCCCGGAAAGCATCCACGATCTGCTGGCCACCGACCCCGCCGAGCTGCTGACCCACCGCCACCCCGACTTCCCGGACGTGCCCGGCCTCGAGTGGCGCGACGACGTCCACGAGGTCGACCGCTGGTGCCGGCTCGTCGAATACGCCCACCTGGAGGCGGACCGCTCGGCGCTGCACCTGCCCGCGCCGCCCGGCCCGAGCCCGGCGCCGGACGCCGTCGTGGTGCACCCGGGTGCGGCCTTCCCGGCGCGGCGCTGGCCGCCCGAGCGGTTCGCCGCGGTGGTCGCCGCGCTGACGGCCGCCGGGCACCGCGTGGTGCTCACCGGCAGTGCCGCCGAACGCGACCTGGCGCTCGGCGTCGCCGACCGGGCCGGGCTCGGCGAAGACGCGGTGCTCGCCGGCCGCACGGACCTGGCGGAGCTGGCCGCGCTGGTGGCCGGGGCGGCGCTCGTCGTCTGCGGCGACACCGGCGTCGGGCACCTGGCGACCGCGTTCGGCACGCCGTCGGTGCTGTTGTTCGGCCCGACGCCGCCGCGGCTGTGGGGCCCGCCGCCGTCCGCGCGGCAGCACGTCGTGCTGTGGGCCGGCAACGTCGGCGACCCGCACGGCGAAGAACCCGACGGCGGGCTGCTGCTGCTCGGCGAAGAACGCGTCCTGGCGGCCACCCGCTCGGCGCTGGAAGCGAGGGTGCCGCATGGCTGAGCACATCGGCATCGTCGGCGCGGGCTACGTCGGCCTGACGAGCGCTGCCTGCTTCGCGCGGCTCGGCCACCGCGTGACCTGCGTCGACGCCGACGAGTCCAAAGTGGACCAGCTGCGCCGGGGCGAGGTGGCCATCGCCGAGCCCGGCCTGCCCGAGCTGGTCGCGCAGGGCCGGTCCGACGGAACCCTCACCTTCACCGACGCCCAGGCCGAGCTGTACGGCACGGACCTCGTGTTCCTCTGCCTCCCGACGCCGCCCGACCGCGACGGCGCACCCGACCTCGGCGTCCTCGAGCAGGTCGTCCCGCAGCTGGGCCGGCTGCTGCGGCCGGGCAGCGTGGTGGTGACGAAGTCGACGGTCCCGGTCGGCACCGCGGCCCGGCTGCCCGGCCTGCTGCGGCGCGACGACCTGCCGGTCGTCAGCAACCCCGAGTTCCTGCGGGAGGGCCACGCCGTCGACGACTTCCTGCACCCGGACCGGGTCGTGGTCGGCACCGACCCGCCGAACTCCGCGGCGGCCCAGCGGGTCGCGCGGCTGTACGAGCCGACCGGCGCGCCGGTCGTCGCGACCGACTCGGCCAGCGCCGAACTCGCGAAGTACGCCAGCAACGCGTTCCTCGCGGTGAAACTGTCCTATGTGAACGTTCTCGCCGAACTGTGCGAGCGGTTCGGCGCCGACGTCCGCGAGGTCGCCCGCACGATGGGCATGGACGCACGGATCGGCCCGGAGTTCCTCGCCCCCGGTCCCGGCTGGGGTGGTTCGTGCCTGCCGAAGGACACCTCGGCGCTGCTGCACGCGGCCGAGTCGGCGGGCGTCGAGTTCGGCATCCTGCGCGACGCGGTCCGGGTCAACGCCCGGCAGCGCGCCCGGGTGGTGCGGGCGGTGCGCCAGGCCGTCACCGGGTCGGCGGCGGGGTCGCTGGCCGGCACCCGGATCGGCCTGCTGGGCCTGGCGTTCAAGGCGGGCACGGGCGATCTGCGGGATTCGCCGGCGCTGGCGGTGGCGGCGGAGCTGGCTCGCGCCGGCGCGGAGCTCACCGCGCACGACCCGGCGGTCGGCACCGTCCCGGGTCTCGACGCCGTCCAGGTCGTGGACGACCCGTACCTGGTGGCCAAGGACGCCGCCGCGCTGGTCGTGCTCACCGAGTGGCCCGAGTTCCGTGACCTCGACTGGGCGCGCTTGGCGGCGTCGGCCGCGCAGGCGGTCGTCGTCGACACGCGGAACCTGCTCGATCCCGACACCTTGGCCGGAGCCGGCTTCACGCACATCGGCGTCGGCACGCACCCACGGAGGCAGTCATGACGCTGCGCGTCCTCGCGCTGGCCTGCACGCTCAAGCCGTCGCCGGCGAAGTCCAGCAGCGACCTCATCGCGCGGCAGCTGCTCGACCTGTTCGCGGAGCGGGGTGCCACGGGCGAGCTGGTGCGCGTGGTCGACCACGACGTCCGCCCGGGTGTCGAGGCCGACATGGGCGAGGGCGACGCGTGGCCGGCGATCCGGCGGAAGGTCGCGGACGCCGACATCCTGCTGGTCTCCACGCCGACCTGGGTCGGCCACATGTCCAGCGTCGCCCAGCGCGTCCTCGAACGGCTGGACGCGGAGCTGTCCGAAACCGACGACGAGGGCAGGCCGTCGATGTTCGGCAAGGTCGCGGTCGCCGCGGTGGTCGGCAACGAGGACGGGGCGCACAAGATCATCGCGGACCTGTTCCAGGCGCTGAACGACGTCGGCTTCACGATCCCCGCCCAGGGCGGCACGTACTGGAACGGCGAAGCCATGCAGGGCGGCGACTACCAGGACCTCGACGAGACGCCCGAGGCCGTGGCCTCGACGAACGCGACCCTGGTCCGCAACGCCGTCCACCTGGCGAACCTGCTGCGGGACCAGCGGTACCCGGCCTCGTGACTACTCCGTTCGAGTGATGCGGGTGCGCCGAAGGAGTGTGGCGCAGGCCACGGGGTAACCGCCGGCCACCAACGACCCATCAGGGGGCACCATGCCGAACCGAGTGCTGATCAGCCGCGACAGCAAGCCCATCCCGTGTGAGGAATGCGGCCTGCCCGCGTTGCACGTCGCCCGGCTCGTGGCCGGCGACGGCACGCTGCTCGGCCAGACGATGGTGTGCACGGCGTGCCGGCGGCACCGCTCCGAAGCCGAAGCCATCGCCGTGCCTTGAGCGCCGCCGCGTGAAGGCCACCCCGGACTGCGAGGTGGCCTTCACGCGCTTCCGCGGTTTTCCAGGTTCTCCAGCAGCAGCCGCGCGGGCAGGGTCATGGTGCCCAGGCCCAGCCGGGCCGGGACGCCGTCCTCCTCGGCGGTCACCAGCCGCTCCTCGAGCTGCTTGAGCAGCGTCCGGCAGTCGTCCAGCTCGACCGGCTCCCCCACCGCGGCCACCGCCTGGACGGCGCCGGCCAGGTGGTGCATGAGGTTCGCGAGCGACTCGCGCGCGTCGGGCCAGGGGTATTCGAACGGGTGCTCGCGGCGGCCCGCCGTCGTGCGCACGGCCGCGACCAGCTGGGACACCGCGGGCCACAGCGCGATGAGCGTACGCAGGGGCCGTTCGTGGTGGGCGCCGGAGGCGGGACCGCCGCGGCGGAGGTTGAGCCGCCGCCCTTCCCGGGTGAGGCCGACGGCTTCTTCGGCGGCCAGCACCTGGCTGCGCGCGTCCCGCGTCCGGGAGAGCAGGTCGTCGAGGTCGTCCGGCGGCTCGTCCCGGCGGACGAGGTCGGAGAGGGATTCGAGCAGGCCGGCGAGCGCGGTCGCGAGCCGGTCGGCGGCCGCGGCGAGACGTTCGCCGTAGAGCGGCGGGAAGATCAGGGTGTTGACGGCGACGCCGATGGCGGCGCCGAGCGCGGTTTCCAGCAGGCGGTCGCCGAGCAGGACGGGCTCCCGGGCGGTGCCGTAGGAGATGAGCAGCATGCCGGTGACGCCCACCCAGACCCCGGCGTCCCCGAAACGCCGCCAGCTGCCGGCGAGCAGGCCGACGAAGACGACAACGGCCAGCGCGACGGCCTGCCACGGAATCACCTGCGCGGCGACGGCGGCGAGGAGGACGCCGGTGGCCACCGAGCCGACCTGCTGAACCCAGCCCCGCAGGGACCGGTAGACGGTGGCTTCGACGAGGAAGACGGCGGCGTAGGGCGCGAGGAAAGGCTGGGGCAGCCGCAGGACGAGGGTGGCGAGCAGCCAGGCGGCGGTCGCGGCGAGGGTGGCCTTGGCGGTCTGGACGAGGACCCGCCGTTCCCGGCCGGGGACTCGCAGGGCGCGCGCGAACCAGCCGAGGGGGGTGCGGTCGTGACGTTCGGTGTCCGGGGTGGATTCGGTGGCCCGGAAGCGCCGCTTGAGGTCGGCACCGAGGCGGGCCAGGAGCCGGGCCCGGTGGCCCGGCTCGCGCTCCGGCACACCGCGGCCCGCTCCGACCCCGGCCGGATGATCTCGCCCGGCCTCCGACCGCGCACCGGTTCCGCTCACGTGCTCGGACCGGCCCGCACCTGACGCGCCGCGGTTCACCCCGCCCCAGGCCGCGTCATCCCGCTCGGCCTCCGGGCGCGCCTCGGCCGCGCCGTGCGGGCTCCCGCCCGCGCCCGGGTCGTCTCGCCCGGCCTCCACTTCGTCCGCGCGCTCGGACCGGCTCGCCCGCAGCGCACCGGGGTCCGCCCCGTCTTGCCGTCCGCGGACCGGCCCGGACCCGCGCGGCACCCCGTCACCACCCGCGCCACCACCCCGATCGGCCACCGAGCGCGCACGGGCCCCGCCGAGCCGCCTCGAGCCGCTCGCGCCGCGGTCGACCTCCTGCAGCGGGCGGTCGTCCTTGATGCGCCCGGCCCGGCTCGCATCCGGCGTACCTGATTCCGCCCCGCCCGCCGCACCGATCGGCGGGCGGGGCTTCTCCTGGCCTTCGCTCATCCGGGCGGGGCCACGTGCACGAGCTTCGTCTGGGTCATCTCGTCCAGCAGCTCGGGTCCGTATCCGTACCCGTTCCCGCTGCGGCCCCGCGGGTGCGCGGCCCCGCCCGGGGCGCCGCCGAACACGTTGTTCACCTTCACCGTTCCCGCCGGCAGCTCCCGCCACGCGCGCTGGGCGTTCTTCATCGATGCCGTCAGCACCGTCGCCGCCAGGCCGTAGTCGCCCTTCGCCGCTTCCGCCAGCGCCTCCTCGAAGCCCGGCACCACCTGCACCGGCGCCACCGGGCCGAACGTCTCCTCCGTCATCACCCGCAACCCGGGCGTGCAGTCCGTCAGCACCGTCGCCGGGTAGTGCGCGCCCGGGCCGTCCGGGACCGCTCCGCCCGTCAGCAGCCGCGCCCCGCGGTCCACTGCGTCCGTCACGTGCCCGTGTACGTGCTCGCGGTGGCGCCGGTCGACCAGTGGCGCCAGCGTCCGGGACTCCGCCTCCTTCACCAGTGCCGTCAGGAACGGCTCGGCGACCGCTTCGCACACGTAGATCCGTTCCACCGCGACGCAGATCTGCCCCGAATTGGCGAACGCACCCAGCGCCGCCTGGCCCGCGGCCCACTCCGGATCCACGTCCGCGTCGACGACCAGCGGGTCGTTGCCGCCGTTCTCCAGCAGCGTCTTGGCCCCCGTCGCGGCCGCGCTCGCGGCGATCGACCGGCCCGTCGCCGTGCTGCCCACGTGGGCGATGACGTCGACGTCGGCGCGCATCGCCAGGATGGCGCCGACCCCGCCGTCGCCGGGCAGGGTCTGCAGGACCCCGCCCGGGAACACGCCGCCCAGGACCTCGCCCAGCAGCTGCCCCGTGTGCGGCGCGCGTTCGCTCGGCTTGTGCACCACCGTGTTCCCGGTGACGAGTGCCGCCCCGAGCAGCCCGCAGGCGACCGCGACCGGGTCGTTCCACGGCGTCAGCGCGACGACCACGCCCCGCGGCTCGGGCACCATCAGATCCGTCGCGCCCGGGTCGCCGTGCAGGCTGCGGCCCCGGTGGACCGGGCCGAGCTCCGCGTACTGGTCCAGCGTTCCCGCGCCGGCCAGCACGCCTTCACGGGCTTCGTCGCGCGGGCGGCCGGTTTCGGCTTCGTTCGCCTTCGCCAGCTCGTCGGCGTGGGCCCGCAGCCGCGCGGCCGCCTCGTGCAGCAGTGCGCCGCGTTCGGCCGCCGGTGTCCGCGCCCAGCCTCGCCGGGTCCGGTTCGCCAGCGCCAGCGCGGCGTCGATCTCGTCTTCGCCGGCGGCCGGCACGCTGCCGACCACGCTGCCGTCGGCCGGGTTCCGGATTTCGATCGTCCCCGCGGTCATCCGCACCTCCTTCGTGTCCCTGGCCGGATACCCGCGGGCCGTCGATCGACACGCCGTTTGATCGCGGCCGCCGCGGGTAGCCCACTGCGGTGACTGCTTCGCTCGACTACACCGTGGTGATCCCCACGACGGGCCGGGAGACGCTTCGGCCACTGCTGGAAACCCTGCTCGCCGGCGAAGGTCCGCGACCGGCGGAGATCCTCGTCGTCGACGACCGGCCCGGCGCCGGGTCCGAACTGGACGTTCCCGCCGGCGTCCGGGTGCTCCGCTCCGGCGGGCGCGGCCCGGCCGCCGCCCGGAACCTCGGCTGGCGCACGGCGCGGAGCGAATGGATCGCGTTCGTCGACGACGACGTCGTGCTCGCCGCCGACTGGCCGCGGCAGCTCGCCGCCGATCTCGTGGCACTGCCGCCGGACGTCGCCGCGTCGCAGGGCCGGATCCGGGTGCCGTTGCCCACCGACCGGCGGCCGACCGACGACGAGCGCAGCACCGCCGGCCTCGAGCACGCCCGGTGGATCACCGCCGACATGGCTTACCGGCGCAGCGCTCTCGACGAGGCCGGCGGCTTCGACGAGCGGTTTCCCCGCGCCTTCCGCGAAGACTCCGACCTCGCGCTGCGCGTCGCCGAGGCCGGGCACCGGATCGAAGAGGGCGAGCGGCTGACCACTCACCCGGCGCGCCGGGCCGGGTTCTTCTACAGCCTGAAAGCTCAGCGGGGCAACGCGGACAACGCGTTGATGCGCGCCAAGCACGGCGTCCTGTGGCGGCAGCGCACCGGCGCCGGACCGGGCAGGCTGGGCCTGCACGCACTGTCCACAGTGGCCGGTCTGGCCGCGCTCGCGCTGCCGGTGCTGCGGCAGCGGCGGAAGGCCGCCCTCGCCGCCGCGGTCTGGGCGGGGCTGACCGCCGACTTCGCCACCCGCCGGATCCTGCCCGGGCCGCGGACCCCGGGCGAGGTGGCGCGGATGGTCGTCACCAGCGCGCTCATCCCGCCGGCGGCCTGCTACCACCGCCTCCGCGGCGAGTTCGCGGCCCGGCGCCCCAAGCCACCGGTCGCGGTGCTGTTCGACCGGGACGACACGCTGATCGTCGACGTCCCGTACCTCAACGACCCGGACGGCGTGCGCCCGGTCCCCGGCGCCGTGGAGCTCGTCCGCGACCTGCGGGAGCGTGGCATCCCGGTCGGGGTGGTGAGCAACCAGTCGGGTGTCGCTAAAGGACTGATCACCCCGGACCAGCTCGCCGCGGTGAACGCGCGCGTCAAGGAACTGTTCGGCCCGTTCGGCACCTGGCAGGTCTGCGTCCACGACGACGGTGACGGCTGCGACTGCCGCAAACCCCGGCCCGGCCTGGTCTTGCGCGCCGCCGACGAGCTGGGTGTCGACCCCGCGTCCTGCGTGGTCATCGGTGACACCGGCGCCGACGTCGACGCGGCGCTGGCCGCCGGGGCCCGCGCCGTGCTGGTGCCGACCGCGCGCACGCTCGAACCCGAGATCGCCCGGGCCCGCCGGCACGCCGCCGTCGCCCGGGACCTGTCCGAGGCACTGCGCCTGGCCGGGGTCGCCGGATGACCCGAGTGCTCGTCGCCCGGCAGGACAACCTCGGCGACGTCCTGCTCGCCGGGCCGTGCGTCCGCGCGGTCGCCGCCGGAGCCGCGCACGTGACGCTGCTGACCGGGCGGCACGGACGCGCCGCGGGCGAACTGCTGCCCGGCGTCGACGACGTGCTCACGTGGACGGCCCCGTGGATCGACCCCGAGCCGCCGCCGGTCACCGCCGAGGACACCGGCGAGTTCGTCGCGCTGGTCCGGCGGCGATCCTTCGACCGGGCCCTGATCCTCACCTCGTTCCACCAGTCACCCCTGCCGCTGGCGCTGCTGCTGCGGCAGGCAGGCGTGCCGTGGATCGGCGCCATCTCCGAGGACTACCCGGGCAGCCTGCTCGACCTGCGCCACCGCGTCGACGGCGATCCGCCCGAACCGGTCCGCATGCTGTCCCTCGCCGAAGCGGCCGGGTACGCCTTGCCGCCGGACGACCACGGCGCACTGGCGCTGCGGCGGCCCCTGCCGAACATGGCGCGGCTGACCGGCGGCGGGCCGTACGTCGTCGTGCACCCCGGTGCGTCGGTGCCCGCGCGGCAGCCGTCGCCCGAACGCAGCCGGCGGATCGTGCGGGCGCTCGTGGCGGACGGGCACCGGGTCCTCGTCACGGGAGCGCCGTCCGAACGGCACCTGTGCCAGGCGGTGGCCGGCACGTCGGCGGTGAACCTCGGCGGCCGGACGTCGCTGGCCGAGCTGGCGGCGGTGCTGTCCGGCGCGCAGGTCGTCGTCGCGCCCAACACGGGACCGGCGCACCTCGCCGCGGCGGCGGGCACCCCGGTGGTGTCGCTGTTCGCGCCGGTGGTGCCGGCGGCGCGGTGGGCACCGTACGGCGTGCCGATGGTGGTGCTCGGCGACCAGCACGCGCCGTGCCGGGACAGCCGCGCGCGGGTCTGCCCGGTGCCCGGCCACCCGTGCCTGGACGGGCTCGACCCGGCCGACGTCTGCCGCGCGGTGGCCGAGCTCGGCGCGGTCGTGCCGCCGAGCGGCGCGCTGTCTTCGCTGCTCTAGCCGGCCCGGGACCGGCGGACGGCCCGGGCGGCGGCACCCGCCCGGGCCGTGCCGGTCAGCCGCCGATCTCCTTGCTCACGCCGCTCGGCCCTTCGTAGGTCCGGTCGGGCAGGCCGCGCACGATTTCGAGGGTGTCCTTGTCGGCACCGTTCCGCTCGGCGGCGCGCACCAGGTCGTCGCGCTGCGCCGGGTAGTCGACGCCGGAGAGGTACTTCTGCAGCTCGATCGGGTTCGGCTTGCTCACGGGAATCTCCTTCCGTCGGGGAACGGCGCGGTTACCCCGTCGAGGCCCGGACACACGTTCAGGACGGCACCGGCTGCTCCCCGGTGGGGTGAAGCGGCCGGACCGTGGCGTCGGGGTGGCGCGTCAGCGGCTGCAACGGCAGCTCCGGCGTGTCGGCGACGCGTTCCAAGTGCCGCAACAGGATTCCCTCCCGCAGCGCCCACGGGCAGATCTCGGCGCCGGGGGTGTCGAGCACCGAGAGGGTGACCTCCGCCGCGACGGCACCGGCCACGATCTGGCGTGCGCGCGGCCGCGAAATGCCGCGCAGGCCGGCGCGTTCGGCCGCCGGCATGGCGGCCAGCCGCGGGATCCACTTCCGCAGCTGCTCGACCGTCAGCTCGCGCGGGGCGAACGGGCCCTTGCGCTGCGGCGGAGCGCCGGTCAGCCGGGCCAGCTGCTTGAACGTCTTCGACGTCGCGACCACCCGCCGCGCCGGTCCCTCCCAGCGCAGCCGGTCCACGACCTCCGACAGCGTGTCGCGCACGTGCCGGCGCACCGCCTTCAGCTGCTTGCGCGTCGGCGGGTCGGCCGTCAGGAATTCGCGGGTGAGCCGGCCCGCGCCGAGCGGGAGCGAAATCGCCAGCTCCGGCTCCTCGTCCCGGCCGAGCACCAGCTCCATCGACCCGCCACCGATGTCGACCAGCAGCAGCCGCCCGGCCGACCAGCCGTACCAGCGGCGTGCCGCGAAGTACGTCAGCCGGGCTTCTTCCTCGCCTGAGAGGAACTGCGGGCGGATCCCGGACTCCGCCTGGATGCGGTCGATGACCTCGTCGCGGTTCGCCGCGTCGCGCACGGCCGCGGTGACGAACGGGTAGAGCTGGTCGACCCCGAGCCGGACCGCCGCGCCGACCGCGCGGGTCACGGCGGCGGCCACGCGGTCGACCCCGGCCTCGCCCAGCGTCCCGTCGGGAAGCAGCTCCTCGGCCAGCAGCGTCGGCTCCTTGACCGCGTGGGCGGGCAGCGGGGGCGCGCCGGCGGACACGTCCACCACCTGCAGCTGAGCGGAGTTCGACCCGATGTCCAGCACGGCCAGTCTCATCCGATCGGGCTACCCCCTCGGGCCGTCGTTTAGTCACCGGGGCACGTGGTAGCCGACCGGGGACGAAAGGAGACGCCCGTGTCCCTGCCGGCGCCGCTTCCCGCCGAAGCCGCCTCGCCGCGGCGCGCCGTCGTGACCGGCGCGGACTCCGGCATCGGCCGCGCCGTGGCCGTCGCCCTCGCCGGCGGTGGCCTGGACGTGGGCATCACCTACCACTCCGACGCCGACGGCGCGGAGGAGACCGCGGCCGAAGTGCGGTCCCGGGGCGTCGACGCCCACGTCCGCCGGCTCGACCTGACCGAGCTGCCGGCGGCCGCCGACGTGATCGACGCGTTCGCCGGCGACCTCGGGGGGATCGACGTCCTCGTCAACTGCTCCGGCACCGGCAGCAGCCAGCGGGCGCTGGACCTGAGCTACGAGAAGTGGCGCGAAGTCCTCGACGTCGACCTCGACGGTGTCTTCCTGCTTTCGCAACGCGCGGCCCGGCACATGATCGACGCCGGCCGCGGCGGCCGGATCATCACCATCACCAGCGTCCACGAGCACATCCCGCGCGTCGGCGCGGCGCCCTACTGCGCCGCGAAAGCCGGCGCGGGCGCGCTCACCCAGGTGCTGGCCATGGAGCTGGCCGAGCACGCCATCACCGTGAACTCGGTGGCGCCCGGCGAAATCTCGACGCCGATGACCGGGCAGGCCGACGCCGACCCGCGCGAGCAGGAGCGGCCCGGCATCCCGCTCGGGCGCACCGGCCACGCGGCCGAGGTGGCGGCCGCCGTCGCGTTCCTCGCCACGCCCGCCGCCGGCTACATCACCGGCACCTCGCTCGTCGTCGACGGCGGCCTGCTCCTGATGGGCGCGCAGCACGGCACGGCCGTCACCGGCCACGGCTGGCGCTCGCCATGAGACCAGGGACCCGCGCCGTGGCTGCAGGGACCGGCGCGGGTCCCGGCCGCGGGCCGGACGGCGGATCCCCCAGCCCGCCGTCCGGCCCGTTCCACTCCCCCGTTTCCCGTCGCCCACCGCGGGTATCCGTGCCCGAAGGGAAAAGGAGGCTCTCCATATGACGTCCGCCGAGACCCGGGCCCGGACCGGCGCGAACTGGCTGCGGCCGGTCGTCGCCGTGCTCGGGCTGCTCTACCTCGCGCTCGGCATCGCGGGCTGGCTCACGCCGGAAACGGCCACGGCCGGCCACACGACGACCAGCCAGGTGCTCGGGCTGTTCAGCGCGAGCGTCGTGCTCAACCTCGTCCACACGGTGGTCGGGGTGCTCGGGCTGCTCGCCGCGACCCGGCGCGCCGGCGCGCTCATCTACTGCTGGGTCCTCTTCGTCGGCTTCCTCGGGATGACCGCCTACGGCGTGCTCGCCACGGCGTTCAGCACGCCCGAGGACCCGGTCAACCTCAACTGGGCCGACAACTGGCTGCACGGCCTCACCGCGATCGCCGGGCTGGTGCTCGGGATCGCCGCCGCCCGCGCCGGCCGCGCGGTTTCGGCCCGCGGGCACCGGGTAGCCGGGCAGGAGACCCGTGAAGGAGGTTCCCATGCATCGTGAAAGCGACCGGCATTCGCCGCGCGAGGACGACGCGCTGAAGGCCGAGCTGCGCGGGACCCTGCAGGGCAACGGCCCGTCCCGCGCCGAGGAGTGGCGGGACCCCGAAGGGCCCGCCGACGACGACCCCGACGTCCCGCCGATGGGCGGCGGCGCATGACGAGCGGCGAGACGACGGCGGTGGGTCATCCCACCGTCGTCGTGCACCACCGACTGCACGCGGAGTTCGCGGTGCAAGTCCCGTGGCTGCGCCGCGCGCTGGGTGCCCGCGCCGGGCTGGAACTGGACGCCGACGGCCTGCGCGTCCGGTTCGGGCCGTGGCGGGTCACCACGCCGCTGAGCAATGTGGCCGGCGCCTCGGTGACCGGCCCCTACCGCGCGGCGCGCGTCCTCGGCGTCCGGCTGTCGCTCGCCGACCACGGCCTGACGTTCGGCACGACCACCGAAGGCGGTGTCTGCCTGCGGTTCCGGGAGCCGGTGCGCGGCCTCGACCCGTGGGGCCTGGTCCGCCACCCGGGACTGACGGTCACGGTCTGCGAACCGGACCTGGTCGCCGAAGCCGTCAACCGGATCGTGGCGGCGGCGTGACGGCACTGCGCATCCTGGCCGTGACCGTGGACTGCCGCCGTCCGGAGTTGCTGGCCGAGTTCTGGCGGCAAGCGCTCGGCCACGGCAAGACCCGCGAGTGGACCGACTCCCACGGACTCACGTACTTGCAACTGGAGTTCGACGACGGGCCGGCGCTGCTGTTCCAGCCGGTTCCCGAGGAAAAGCCGGGCAAGAACCGCCTGCACCTCGATCTCGCCCCGGCCGATCGCGACCAGCGCGCAGAGGTGGAACGCCTGGTGATGCTGGGCGCGAGGGTCCTCGACGACCCGCCCGGCGACCCGTGGATCGTGCTCGCCGACCCGGAGGGCAACGAGTTCTGCGTGCTGCCACCTCGGTGACTTCCGTGCCCCGGGTGGCTCAGGCTTGGCCCTCGGGCAGGCAGACGTCGTCGCCGGCGTAGCCGGCCAGGCGCTCGTCGAAGCCGTCCGGGGCCCCGGGTCTCCGGAAGTCCGGCGGGTCGGGCTGCCCCGGATAGCTGTCGCCGTAGAGGTCGCGCACGAACGCCACCACTTCGGCCGGCGGCGGCAGGACGTCTCCGCCGAGGTAGGTGAGCACCACCATGTCCTCGCCGCCGGCCGATTCGACCGCGGCGGCCCAGCCGTCCCGCTCGTCCCACAGCAGCGCGGTTTCGTGGTCGGGGAACCGCGGCAGCCGCCGCTCCAGCGCGAGGTACGCGGTGGCGGGTGCGTCCACTTCGCAGAACCAGGCGGGCGCGGCCAGCTCGGCCGCGACGGCCAGCAGGTACTGCCGGAGCCCGCGCGCCGCCGCGCCGAGCCCGTCCCGTTCGATCATTTCGCGCCTGCCCATCCGATCGGGGTCCCCGGCCGGGTGATACCCCGCCACCCATCCGGTCAATCCCGGCGTTCCCCCAGGTGGAGCAGTACGTCACGGCCCGTCCGGGGCAGGTCACCGGGCGAGCAGGTCGAGGACGTCGTCGTCACTCGTCTGGCGGAAATCCGCGTACCACTGGCCGACCGCGCGAAAGCCCGGCGGTTCGGCGACGCAGACGACGTCGTCCGCCTCGTGCCGCAGGGCCGCCGCCGCGCCCGGGGCGCCGACCGGCGCCGCGAACACGACGGTCCGCGGGTTCCCGGCCCGCACGTCCCGCAGGGCCGCGGTCGCGGTGACCCCGGTCGCGAGCCCGTCGTCGACCAGGATGACGTCGCGGCCGGCGACGTCGACCGGCGGACGGCCGTCCCGGTACCGCTCGAACCGGCGCCGGGCCTCGGCCCGCTCGTGGCGTTCCGCCCGCGCCATCCGCTCCGCGGTGAGCTTCAGCCCGCGCAGGATGGCCTCGTCGTAGATCGCGGGGCCGTCCGGCGTCACCGCGCCGACGCCGAACTCCCGCCGCCCGGGCGCGCCGATCTTGCGGGCGACCGCGACGTCCAGCTCGGCACCGAGCCGGCGCGCCACCACTGCGGCCACCGGCACCCCGCCGCGGGCGAGGCCGAGCACGAGCGGGTCGGCCCAGGTGCGGCGCCCGAGCTCGGCGGCGAGCCGTCGGCCGCCGTCCTCGCGGTCGGCGAAGACGCGGAGCGCGGGCATCGCCGGTCACGCTCCGGCGGCCCGGGCCTGCGCGGGGACGAACGGGGCGTCCTCTTCCGGTTCCCAGTGGTGCAGGGGCGTGATCGCGGTGGTTTCGTCGCAGTGCACGAACGCGTCGTAGCGCGCCGCCGGAACGGTCGGGACGTACCCGCCGCCGCGGTGGACGACCCCGATCGCGCGGTGCCCGCGCCGTTCCCGGGCCCACTCGCCGGCCCGGCCGGCACCGAAGAGATGCAGGCTGTCCTCGCCGGGCAGGGCGGCGTGCAGCAGGCCTTCGAGGCTGTCCGGGCGGGCCGGGTCCACGGTCATCCGGCGCACCGGCCCGCCCCAGTGATCGGCGGCGATCACGGAACCGCGGTAGGTGCCGAACCCGACGGACACGACGTCGGCCGGATGCCGTTCCCGCGCCAGCCGGCCGAGGTTGACCAGGCCGGCCGCGGCCATGTCGGTCGCCCGCGCGTCGCCGACGTGCGTGTTGTGCGCCCACACCACGGCCTTGGACCGCGGGCCGTAGGCACGCAGCAGCCGGTCGAGGGTGTCGCTCATGTGGGTGTCGCGCACGTTCCAGGACCGCGCGCCGCCGCGGACCAGCTCGCGGTAGTAGGCCTCGGCACCCGCGACGACGGCGGCATTCTGCTCGGCCACGAATGCCGGATCGAGACCCGGCACACTGTCCACCCGGGCCATCGACCGGATCGCGGTCAGCAGGCGCACCACGTCCTCGCGGCAGTTCTCCGGGACGAGTTCGGCGGAAACGGCGTACTCGCGCGGGTTTTCGCCGTACGGCTCGAAGCAGCGGAACGCCCGCAGAGCCGCGTCGGCCTGCTCGGGCGCGTGCTCGCGGACGTAGTCGAGGACACCGCGCAGCGAGTCCCACAGGCTGTAGACGTCGAGGCCGTGGAAACCGCACGGGACGCCGGAGCCGGTGGCGTTGAACGAGCGCAGCCAGGCGGCGAACTCGGCGACCTCTTCGTTGGCCCACAGCCAGGTGGGCCACCGCCGGAAGCCCCACAGCACCTGGCCGGGGTCGTTCGGCGCGCCGGGCGCCCCGGCGACGCAGCAGTGCACCCGGTGGCACTCCGGCCAGTCGCCTTCGACGGCGACGAACGAGAAGTCCCGCTCGGCGAGCAGCCGTTTCGTCAGCTCGGCCCGCCAGCGGTAGAACTCGGCGGTGCCGTGGGTCGCCTCGCCGAGCAGGACGATCCGGGCGCGCCCGATCCGCCGGACGAGCGGGTCGAGGTCCTGCGGGCTCCGCAGCGTCGTCGCCGCGTCGCGGATGGCCGTCACTTCGTCGAGCACGGTTCCGGACATGCTGGGCACGTTCCCGTTCCGGCCGCCGGCGAAACGTCAGGGGCGCCAGCCGTCGCGCCAGTCCGGGTGGGCCTCGTAGACCGACGCGATCAGCTTGACCGAGACGTCGTCGTGGCTGTCGCGGATCTCGCGGCGCAGGAATTCGGCCTTCTCGGGAAACGGCACCGGGTGCCGGTCCTCCATCGCCTCGACCGGGCCGCCGGCGAGGATGAGCCCGTCGCCGTCGTCGGCGTACATGATCCGCAGCCTGCCCCGCCGCTCGGCTTCGTCGAGCAGCGGCAGCTCGCCGGCACGGAACCGTTCTTCGTCCTCGGCGAGCCGGGCGAGGACGAACTCGTCCAGCTCGGCGACGGAGGTGTCGTCGGGATTCGTCATGGCCGGGGATTACCGCGGGCGATCCTGTCCGAAACCTGTCCGGTAAAGGACTGGACCAATGTGGTGAATTCTCCACAATGGGAGCATCGCCCTTCAGCGCGGAAGGCAGCCGATGCACGTTCTCGCTCCCCTGCTGGCCGTCGTCATGGCGGCCACGCCGACGCCGTCCCCCTCCCCCGCCGCCGTGACGCCATCGGCGGCGATCTGCGACAAGTACTGTGACGCAAGGGATCCAGCCCTCTCCCCCGGCGACCGCGAAGGCGCTTCGGCGAGCGTGAGCGGCCGCCGGATCACCCTGCACCTCGACGACGCCGACGACATGGGCTGGGCGGCGATCACGGGCGGCGCGGCCGGCGACCACGTCTGGCTGGACCGCTCGTTCGACGCCGGGCGGACGTGGGCGTCGGGCAGCAAGCTCGGCGACACGGCGACGCCACCGGGCGGGACCGGCTGGCGCACGCTGATGTACAACGTGGACGACTGGGCGAACAAGGGCGTCGGCCTGTTGCGGGCGTGCGGGCAGCCGTCGGGTTCGGGATCGATCGCGTGCACGGGCTGGGCCCGCACGACGTGGAACGCCGGCGACCGCCGCACCGCGGCGGCCACGGCGTTGATGGAGCGTTACAACCTCGGCACGGGCCTGTTCGACACGACCGGCTGGTGGAACTCGGCGAACGCGCTGACCGCGATCATCGACAACGTCCGCGTCAGCGGCATGGGCAGCTACCGCTACGCGATCGACACGACGTACACGAAGAACCTGGCGGCCCAAGGCGGCCAGTTCCGCAACGACTACCTGGACGACACGGGCTGGTGGGGCCTGGCATGGGTGGACGCGTACGACCTGACGGGCGACAGCCGTTACCTGAGCACGGCGCGCGCCGACGCCGACCACATGTACGCGTACTGGGACGGCGTCTGCGGCGGCGGAGTCTGGTGGAACACGTCCCGGACGACGAAGAACGCGATCCCGAACTCGCTGTACATCGAGCTGAACGCGGCGTTGCACAACCGCATCCCGGGCGACACGGCATACCTGGCACGGGCCCGCGCGGGCTGGGCGTGGTTCTCGGCGAGCGGCGTGATCAACGGGTCGAACCTGGTCAACGACGGGTTGAACATGACGACGTGCGCGAACAACGGCGAGCCGGTGTGGACGTACAACCAGGGAGTGCCACTGGCGGCATTGACGGAGCTGTACCGGGCAACGGGCGACGCGGGGTTGCTGACGAAGGCCCGCGGGATGGCGGACGCATCGACGACGAACGGGACGTTGAATCCCGGAGGGGTGTTGCGGGATCCGGGCGAGACAGCGGGTGGCGGCGGCGCGGACGGGCCCACGTTCAAGGGGGTTTACGTGCGTGACCTGGCGGTGCTGAACGCCGCGTTGCCGGACCGTCCGTATACGGGGTATTTGCAGCGCCAGGCGAACACGGCGTATGTGAGCGACCGCAACAGCGCGGAGGCGTACGGGCTGATGTGGGCGGGGCCGTTCGACCAGGCGGATGCGGCTCGGCAGCAGAGCGCGGTGGATTTGATGAACGCGGCCCCGTGAGGGCGGGCCGGCGAAGCCGGGTCGGCCCGGCTTCGCCGGCTCGTGCGGGTCGAGGCCGGCTCGAGCTCGGCGCGGCTTGACTCGGTTCGACCAAGCCCGGCTCGGCCTCGGCGCGGGTTCAGCCCCGCCCGGGCGCGGGATCGACCTGGGCGGGACTCGGCTCGGCCGGGCACAGCCCGGGCCCAGCCTCGGGCGCGGGATCGGGCCGGGCCGGGGCTTGGCTCGGCCGGGCACAGCCCGGGCCCAGCCTCGGGCGCGGGATCGGGTCCGGGCCGGGCCGGGGCTCGGCCAGGCTCGGCCCGCCCGGGCGCGAGGGCTTGGGTCCGGCTCGGCATCGCCGAAACCCACCCTTCCGCGTCCTCTCCGCTCACCCCGGCCCGGCCCCGGCCGCACCCAACGTCACCTCACAGCGTCTTCTCCAACCGCCCGGCGAGCAGCTTGATGAACCGCGACGGGTCGGCCAGCTCACCACCCTCAGCAAGAAGCGCCATGCCGTACAGCAGCTCCGCCGTCTCCGCCAGCCCCTCGTCGTCCGGCCGGGAAGCGTGCGCCTCGCGCAGGCCCTTCACCAGCGCGTGGTCCGGGTTCAGCTCCAGGATGCGCTTGATCGGCGGCAGCTCCTGGCCCATCGCGCGGTACATCTTCTCCAGCGTCGGCGTCAGGTCGTGCGTGTCCCCGACGATGCACGCCGGCGAGGTCGTCAGGCGGGAGGACAGCCTGACCTCCTTGACGTCTTCGTCCAGCGCCTTCGCCATCCACGTCAGCAGGCTCTCGAAGTCCTTCTTCTGCTGCTCGCGCGCGACCTCGGTGGCCTTCTTGTCCTCCTCCGACTCCAGGTCGACCTGGCCCTTGGCGATCGACTGGAACTGCTTGCCGTCGAAGGCCGGGACCGCGTCGACCCACATCTCGTCGATCGGGTCGGTCAGCACCAGCACCTCGTAGCCCTTGGCGCGGAACGCCTCCATGTGCGGCGAGTTCTCGATCGCCGAACGCGACTCGCCGGTCATGTAGTAGATGTGCTCCTGACCCTCCTTCATCCGCGAGACGTAGTCGCGCAGCGAAGTCGGCTTCTCCGCGTCGTGCGTCGAGGCGAACGACGCGATCTCGAGGATCGCCTCGCGGTTCTCGAAGTCGTCGAGCAGGCCCTCCTTGACCGCGCGGCCGAACTCGCGCCAGAACGTCGCGTACTTCTCGGCGTCCGCCGTCATCATCGTCTTGACCGTCGAGAGGACCTTCTTCACCAGGCGGCGGCGGATCAGCTGGATCTGCCGGTCCTGCTGCAGGATCTCCCGCGACACGTTGAGCGAGAGGTCCTGCGCGTCGACGACGCCCTTGACGAACCGCAGGTACTCCGGCACCAGCGACTCGCAGTCGTCCATGATGAAGACCCGCTTGACGTACAGCTGGACCCCGCGCTTGCGCTCCCGCAGGAACAGGTCCATCGGCGCGCGCGAGGGCAGGAACAGCAGCGCCTGGTACTCGAACGTGCCCTCGGCCTGCAGGCGGATCGTTTCGAGCGGGTCCTGCCAGTCGTGGCTGATGTGCTTGTAGAACTCGTGGTACTCGTCCTCGGAGACCTCGCTCGACGAACGCGCCCACAGCGCCTTCATCGAGTTGACCGTCTCGGCCTCGTCGCCCTCGCCCTGCATCCGGATCGGCCAGGTGATGAAGTCGGAGTACCGCTTGACGATCTCGCGGATCTTCGCCGCCGACGTGTAGTCGTAGAGGTGGTCATCGGTGTCCTCGGGCTTGAGGTGCAGGGTCACCGCGGTGCCCTGCGGCGCGTCCTCGACCGGCTGGATCGTGTACGTGCCCTCGCCGGTGGACTCCCAGCGGACGCCTTCGCTCGTGCCGGCCTTGCGCGTCACGAGGGTGACCTTGTCCGCGACCATGAAGCTCGCGTAGAACCCGACGCCGAACTGGCCGATGAGGTCCTGCGACGCCGCCGCGTCCTTCGCCTCCTTGAGCTTGGTCAGGAAGTCGGCGGTGCCGGACTTGGCGATCGTGCCGATCAGGGCGACCACCTCGTCCCGCGTCATGCCGATGCCGTTGTCCCGCACCGTCAGGGTCCGCTCGGCCGGATCCGTCTCGATGGTGATGTGCAGGTCGGACGTGTCGGCGCCGAGGTCCTTGTCGCGGTACGACTCCAGCCGCAGCTTGTCGAGGGCGTCGGAGGCGTTGGACACGAGCTCGCGCAGGAAGGTGTCCTTGTTCGAGTAGATCGAATGGATCATCAGCTGGAGGAGCTGACGGGCTTCCGACTGGAACTCCAGCGTCTCGATCGGGGTGGTCACTTCCGTTCCTTTCCAGAGGTCAGGGGCGAGATGAGGTGATCCTACCCAGGGGCCCGGCAGGTCCGGGCGGGCTCTTCGCGAAAGCCGTGCCCGCGGGCCCGCGCGGAGTGTGACGTCAGCTGTACCCCGCGTGACCGCCACCCGGCACGTCGTCTCGGGCGCTCCCGGCATGGTCCACACGGGACGGTTGTTTCGCGAGGACGCATCTCCTGCGCCGAAACACGATTGACGCAGCTCACGCGGCTCGGCGACGATGATCCGCGCCCGGCGGAAGGCCGCCCCCGGGCCGCTTTCCGTGTCCGGCCAACGAAAAATGAGGTGCGTCGTGAAGGTTCTGGTGCTCAACGCCGGCTACGAGCCGCTGCATACGGTTTCGGTGCCGCACGCCATTCGCATGCTCGTGCGGCACGTCGCCGAGATCCACGAGGCCGAAGACGGTCTCGCGTACGGGCTGTTCCCGCGCCCGAAGATCGTCCGGTTGCTCAGGTACGTCGTGATGAAGTGGCGATATACGCAGCCGCCCCGCTGGTCCCGGCGCGGCGTGCTGACCCGCGACGGCCACCGCTGCGCGTACTGCGGCGGGCGCGCCACGACGATCGACCACGTGGTCCCGCTCAGCCGCGGCGGTGCGCGGACGTCCTGGCTCAACACGGTCGCCGCGTGCGGTGGCACGTCCCGCAGCTGCAACGCGCGCAAGGCCGACAAACTGCCGGCCGAGGCCGGGATGAAGCTGCGGTTCACGCCGTTCGTCCCGACGTGGGACCAGCTGCACCGGCTCGCCGCGTGAGGAACGGCGGTGCGCGGCGCGGTCGTTAAGCTCGAACCGATCGTCGCCCGCATCCGTGTGTTCCGGGGAAGACCGGGAGGTCGTCGTGACCGACGCAGGACAGCTGATCGCCGGGCGCTACCGGCTGGCCGAGCGGGCCGGTCAGGGCGCCATGGGCGTCGTCTGGCGGGCGCGTGACGAGCGGCTCGACCGCGTCGTCGCCGTCAAGCAGCTGAGCTACGACCCGGCCATCGGGCAGGCCGCCGGTGACCAGGCGGCCCTGCGCGCGCTGCGCGAGGCCCGGCTGGCCGCGCGGCTGCGCCATCCGCACGCCGTCACGGTGCACGACGTCGTCGAGGAGGCCGGCCGGCCGTACCTGGTGATGGAGTACCTGCCGTCGCGGAGCCTGGCCGGCATCCTGCTCGACCGCGAGGCCCTGCCCGAAGGCGACGTCGCGCGTCTCGGCCTGCAGATCGCCTCGGCGCTGGCCGCCGCGCACGCCGAGGGCATCGTGCACCGGGACGTCACGCCCGCCAACGTCCTCGTCGCCGAGTCGGGCGCCGCCAAGATCGCCGACTTCGGGATCTCCCGCGCCACCGGGGAAGGCACGGTGACCGGCGGCGGGTTCATCGCGGGCACGCCGGCCTACCTGGCCCCCGAAGTCGCCGGCGGCGGCGAAGCCGGTTTCCCGGCCGACGTCTACGCCCTCGGCGCGACCCTCTACCGCGCGCTGGAGGGCCGTCCGCCGTTCGGCGACGACGAGAACCCGATCGCGCTGCTGCTGCGGATCGCCCGGGAGGACCCGATCCCGCCGCGGCACACCGGCCCGCTCGCCGAGGTGCTGGGACGGCTCCTGCGGCGCGATCCCGCCCAGCGCCCGTCGATGGCGGAGGTCCAGGAGCTGTTCGAAGCGGTCGCCGACGGACGCGCGCTGCCGCCGCCCCGGCCCCGCCCGCGCACCGGGACCCGGCTGCTGCGCGTCCACCGCCCCCGCCGCCGGGTCGTGCTGGCCGGCGCGGGCGGAGCGGTCCTGCTCGCCTTGGGCGTGGTGATCGGGACGGCGCTCGTCCCGGACGCCACCCCGGTTCCGCCGTCCGCCACCCCGCGGTCCGTCCCGGCCGTCGTCCCGGCGACCCCGGCCGACCTGGGCTGCGCCGCCCGCTACGACGTGACGAACTCCTGGCCGGGCGGCTACCAGGTGCAGGTGACGGTCCGCAACGACCGCTCGGCCGGCCTGTCGGGGTGGAGCGTTCGCTGGACCCTCCCGGCGGGCCACCACATCACGGGCCTGTGGAACGGCACCTTCACGGTCGACGGCTCGACGGTGACCGTCGACAACGCCGGCTGGAACGCGAAGCTCGACGCGGGCGGCTCCACGACGTTCGGTTTCGTCGCGCTGACCGGCACCGGCGACGCCGCGGGGCGGCCGGAGCTGACTTGCCGGACGGTCTAGGACGCCCACTCGCGAGCCGACCGCTCCAGGCGGTCGAGCACGAGCCGGACATCGGGCCGCCGCGTCAACCCCGAGCGCGTCACGGCGAACACCTTGCGGGTCACCCGTTCCTCGAGCCGGTGCAGGCCGGCTCCGTGCGCGCCGGCCGGGACCGCCATCGACGGCACCAGCGCCACCCCCGCGCCCGCCGCCGCCAGCGCCACCAGCACGGCGAAATCCGCGGATTCCGCGACCACCGACGGCACGAACCCCGCCGCCCCGCAGGCACGTCGGATCATTTCGTGGCAGGACAGATCCGACGCGGGCACCAGCCACGGATCGTCGGCGAAGTCGGCCAGCCGCACGGGCTCCTCGACCGGCCGGGCCGTCGCGAGCAGGACGGGCTCCTCGACCAGCATCCGCTCCTCGCACCGCGGCGGGATGTCACGCGGCAGCAGCGAATAGCTGTGCACCACCGCGATGTCGACGTCCCGGCGGCGCAGCGACGCCAGCGCCGCGTCCGGCTCCTGCTCGACCAGCCGCAGCGACACGGGCCCGTCCCACACCCGCGGCAGGAGCTGCCGGGCGGCCGAGGCGAAGGCGGCCACGCGGACCGTGCCCGTCCCGTTCTCGGCCACCGCCGCCAGCGCGGACTCCGCGGCGGCCAGGTCGTCGAGGACGACCTCCGCGTGCGAGACCAGCAGCCGTCCCGCGGCCGTGAACTCCAGGGTGCGGCCGTGCTTTTCCAGCAGCGGAACGCCCGCCTCGCGTTCCAGCGCCGCGAGATGCTGCGAGACGGCCGGACCGGTGAGGTGCAGGGCCGCCGCCGTGGCGGCCACGGTCCGGTGCTGGGCGAGGGCGTGCAGGACGCGCAGCCGGCGCAGGTCCAACATGAAGTCAAGCTTCCTGAATGTGAAAGAAACCGTAACTGGTACTTATGAAGCTTAACGCCGACGATGGAGCCGTGAAACTCCTGGCCCTCGCCGTCACCGTCGTTCTCTGGGCGGCCGCGTTCCCCGCCATCAAGGTCGGTCTCGACGGCTACGGCGTCGCCGGGCTCTCGTTCGCCCGGCTCGCCGTGGCGTCGGCCGTGCTGCTGCTCGCCGCGCCGATCCTCAAGGTGCGGCTGCCCCGCGCGCGCGACCTCCCGCACATCGCGGCCTGCGGGCTCGCCGGGATGAGCGCGTACCAGCTCCTGCTCAACTGGGGCGAAGTGCACGTCCCGGCGGGCACCGCGAGCCTGCTCGTCTCGGTCGCGCCGGTGTTCAGCGTCCTGCTCGCCGCCGCGTTCCTCGGCGAGCGGCTGACCGCGGCCAAGATCCTCGGCAGCGTGGTGGCGCTCGGCGGCAGCACGCTCATCGCGGCCGGCAACGGCCTGGCGTACGCGGACTCGGCGTGGGTGGTCCTGGCCGCCGCCGCGGTCCAAGGCGTCTACCACTGCTGCACCAAGCCCCTGCTCGGCCGCTACACCGGCCTCGAAGTCGCCTGTTACGCGATGTGGGCCGGGACGCTGTTCCTCCTGCCGCTCGCCCCGCAGGCCCTGCACGGCTTCGCGGCCGCGCCCGGCGAGGCGACGACGGCGGTGATCTTCCTCGGGGTGCTGCCGTCGGCCGCCGGGTTCGTGGCGTGGGGCTACGCGGTCGCCCGGCACTCGATCGCCGTCGCGACCGGGGCGCTGTACCTCGTGCCCGCAGTCGCCTTGGCCGTGTCGTTCGGGTGGCTGGGCGAGGTCCCGACGTGGGTGGACGCCGCCGGCGGTGCGCTCAGCATCGCCGGCGTCGTCCTCATCTCCCTCAGCCGTGGATCCGGTCGAACGGCAGCCGCAGCACCTGCCCCGCCGGAACCGGCGCGTTCGCCAGCCGGATCGCGTCGAGCTCCGGCGCCGTGAGCGCCCGGCGGTAGAAGCGGACCTCGTCGAACGAGCCGGTCCAGCGGAACTGGTTGTCCAGCCGCTGCCCGAGCTGCAGCTGGAAGGACACGGTCTGGCTGACCGACCCGGCGGCCGCGGGTCCGGCGGCGACCTGGGCGCCGTCCACCCGCAGCAGCAGCCGCCCGCCGGTCCGTTCCAGGGCGACGTGGTGCCAGGCCTGGTCGTCGTAGGCCTGGGTGGTCGTGATCGACGCGCTCCCGGCCGCCGTCGTCATCATCGCGATCAGCCGGTGGTTCGCCGGTTCGCCCCGCAGCCACAGCTGAGGCGCGGTGCTGCCCATGCCGCCCAGCCAGAACAGCACCTGGTTGCCCTTCGTGGCGCCGTAGCGGAACCACCCCGTCCACGTCAGGTCGCCGTCGCCCGGCGGCTGCGCCGGGTCGTACGGCACGCGGACGTAGTCGTCGACGCCGTCCAGCGACAGACCGCCGCCGAAACGCCCGTCCGTCACCGAAGCGCCGCCGAGGACCCGGGCGTCCGCGTGGTGCGACACGTCCGGTGTGGACGGTCCCGCGGAATCGCGCCAGCCGAGGTACTCCTCGTCGAACCGCGCGAAACGGATCTCGTCACGGGCGTCGACGGCACCGCCCTCGTACAGCAGCCCGATCTCCGTGGACCGCGCGTGCGGGTCGCTGATCTGGACGAGGTCGGAATACCCGGACCAGTCCGTGGTGACCCGCGTGCCCTGCTCGGCGTTCTCCCAGGTCCGGCCGCCGTCGTAGGACGAGCGGATCATCATCCAGCGGCGCCGGTCGGTGTCCGACGGCGAGGAGAACAGGATGCGGTCGCCGCGCCCCGCCCGGTCGAGGCGCAGCGCCGCTCCCTGCACCATCGGCGTCACCAGGTCGGGGATGGTGGTGAAGGACCTGGAAAACGTCTCGCCGCCGTCGCGGCTGATGGCGAAGTCGCGGTTGCCGATGTCGGTGCCGCCCTGCTCGCGGCCGCCGGCGTAGATCGAGCCGTCGGCCAGCTCGGCGACGGTCACTTCGGACGGCTTCTGCGTGTACGTCCCGCCGACCGGGTGCGGGTAGCTGTCCACCGCGCCGACGCGCCAGCTGCGCCCGCCGTCGTCGCTGTAGACGAGCCCGGCGTGGTTCTCGATCGAGTGCGTGCCGTCGCTGGTTTCGGCGTTGACGCCGAACACGAGCCGTCCGGCGTGCCGCCCGCGGGTCAGCTGGATCCCGTGCACCGGGCCGGACGCGTACCAGGAGTCCCAGTCCGGCAGCTTGGCCTGCGCGCTGATGTCGACCGGCGTGGACCAGGTCAGGCCGTCGTCGTCGCTGTACTGCGAGTGCGGCGTCCGCGGGCACGGGACGGCGCAGCCCTTGTCGTCGTCGCGGCCCTTGTTGTACGTCGTGATCAGCACGATCCGGCCGGTGCGCCGGTCCACGATCGGCACGGGGTTGCCGTGCGTGTCCCCGCCGCCGCGGTTGACCACCTGCAGCGGCGACCACGTCCGGCCGCCGTCGGTGGAGCGCTTGAGCACCAGGTCGATGTCGCCGGTGTCGCCGCAGTTGTCGATGCGGCCCTCGGCGAAGGCCAGGAGCGTGCCGTGAGTGGACTTGACGATCGCCGGAATGCGGAAGCAGTGGTACCCGGGATCCTGTGACGCCTTGAACAGCACCTGCTGGTCGAACCGCGGCGCGGCCTGCGCCGGGCTCACGGCGAGCAGCGAGCCCGCCGTCAGGGCCACCAAGGCGGCCCATCTCCCCAGTGTTCTCATTCTCATCCTTTCAGGACGGCGACACCGCGCGGGGCGAGCCGGACCGCGCCGACCGGCCGCGAAGGGTCGGTCAGCAGGTCCGGTGCGGCGGACGGCAGGTCGACGGTGACCGGCTCGGTGCCGTGGTTGAGCAGGATCAGGTAAGCGCTTTCCGCGCCGTGGCGGACGACGGCCTGCACCCCGGGCGGAGCCGCGAGCACCGGCGTCACCCCGGCTTCGGCGGTGACGCGGCCGAGCAGCGCCGCCAGGCCGGGCCGGGTGCCGAGGTACCAGGCCACCCCGTCGCCGAAGGCGTGCCGGGTGATCGCGGGCCGCCCCGCCGGCTCCCCCGAAACGAAGGACGCGACGGCTTCGGCGCCTTCGGGCTCGATCCAGTCGGCCCAGATCGTCCCGGCGTCCGGTGTGCCGTCGGCGAACTCGAGCTCGACGGGTTCGTCGAGCGGCCAGAACTCGTCGACCCGCAGGCCGAGGACGTCGCGCAGCGGCGCCGGATGCCCGCCGAGGTAGGCGCGGTCGCAGCCGTCGACGATGCCGGTGAAGTACGAGACGACCAGGTGGCCACCGGCCCGGACGTACGCCCGCAGGTTGTCCGCCGTGGCCTGCTCCATGAGGTACAGGTTCGGGACGACGACGAGCCGGTAGCGCGTGAGGTCCCGCGACGGGTGCACGACATCGCAGGTGATGTTGGCGTCGAACAGCGGGGCGTAGTGCGCGAGGTGCGTTTCCAGCTGGTCCAGCCGCGCCGGGTGCGAGTCGAGTTCCAGCCCGCACCAGCTGGGCCAGTCGTGCAGCAGCGCGACGTCGGCCCGCACCCGGGTCCCGGCCAGCTCCGGCACCCGGGCCAGCTCCCGGCCGAGCGCCGCCGTCTCGCGGAACGTCCGCGTGTCGCGGCCGCCGTGCGGGACCATCGCCGAGTGGAACTTCTCGGCCCCGCCGGCGGTCTGGCGCCACTGGAAGAACAGCACGGCGTCGGCACCCTGGGCGATGGCCTGCCAGCTGCCGAGCCGCATCGCACCCGGTGGCTTCGGGCTGTTGCGGGGCCGCCAGTTCACCGCGCTCGGCGCCTGTTCCAGCAGCAGCCACGGCCGGTCCTTGGCGGACCGGACGAGGTCGTAGGCGAACGCGGCCTCGACGTGGGCGCGCGGGTCGCCGGGATCGGGGTAGGAGTCGAGGCTGACGACGTCCTCGTGCGGCGTCCACGTGTGCCAGTCGAGCGCTTTCTGCACCAGGCCGACGAAGTTGGTCGTGATCGGGACGTCCGGGGTGACCCGCCGGAGCACCTCCCGTTCGGTCAGGAAGCTCGCCGTAGCGGATCATCAGAGCAGACCGGCTTCGGCGAGCTTTTCTTTGATCCGCAGCAGTTCCTCGTCATCCAGCGGCAGCTGCGGCGGCGCCATCACGGCGTTGTCGATGAACCCGCGCATCTTCATCGCGGCCTTGAACGCGCCGAGCCCGGCCGAGCCGCGGCCCATCCGGCTCGGCGGCGCGACGGCCGTGATCGAGAACAGTTTCAGCAGCCGTTCCTGCTCGCGGCGGGCCGCGGCCAGGTTGCCGGACTTGAAGTGGTCGTGGATGAGCACGTACCCGACCGGGTCGACGTTGCCGAGGCCGGGGACCGCGCCGTCGGCCCCCATCGCCAGGGCCGCGTCCACCACCAGCTCGGATCCGGTGAACACGGCGAAGGAGTCGAGGCCGCGGTCACGCTTGCCGAGCAGCACCGCGCGGAACGCCGCTTCGTCGCCACTGGAGTCCTTGAGCGCGGCGATGACGCCGTCGGCGGCGAGGTCGAGCACCAGCCCGCCGTCGAGCTTCGTGTGGACGGCGACCGGGATGTCGTAGGCGACGATCGGCAGCGACGTGCGCTCGCGCAGCAGCCGGAAGTGCCGGTCGATCTCGGCGACGTGCGTGCGCGTGTAGTAGGGCGCGGTGACGACGACGGCGTCGGCACCGGCGGCTTCGGCCACCCGGATGTGCTCGGCGACCCGCAGCGTCGTCATGTCGATGCAGCCGGCGAGCACCGGGACGCGGCCGGCGACCTGGTCGACCGTCGTTTCGATGACGACGCGGCGCTGCGCGTCGGGCAGGAAGGCGACCTCGCTGGAGGAGCCGAGGACGAACACGCCGTGGACACCGGCGTCGAGCTGGACCTCGACGTGGCGGCGCAGCGATTCGGTGTCCACGCTGAAGTCGTCGTGGAACGGCGTGCACAGCGGCGGGACGATGCCGGCGAACTTCATCAGGCGGTCACTCCGGTCGGGATCTCGGGATGGATGCAGCGGTAGGTGTGGCCGCCGTCGGCCACCGACAGCGGCGGCAGCTCGGCCGCGCACTCGCCGGTGGCCTTCGGGCAGCGGGTGCGGAACGGGCACCCGCTGGGCGGGTTGGTCGCCGACGGCACCGGGCCGGTGAGCACGATCGGCTCCACCGGGTGCAGCAGGCTGGGCGTCGCCGAGAAGAGGGCGCGCGTGTACGGGTGCCGGGCGGCTTCCGGGAGTTCGGGAGCCGGTGCCTCTTCGACGATCCGGCCCAGGTACATCGTGACGATCCGGTCGCTCATCTTCTTGACGGTCTGGATGTCGTGCGAGACGAACACCATCGCCAGCTCCAGCTGCTCGCGCAGGTCGAGCAGCAGGTTGAGGATCTGGGCGCGGACCGAGACGTCGAGGGCGGAGGTGGGTTCGTCGGCGACCAGCAGCGCGGGCCGCAGGGCCAGGGCCCTGGCGATGGCGACGCGCTGGCGCTGGCCGCCGGACAGCTGGCCGGGCACGGCGTCGGCGACGCTCGGCGGCAGGCCGACCAGGCTCATCAGCTCGCGGACGCGGTCGTCGCGCTCGGCCGGCGTGCCGACGCGGTGGACGTCCAGCGGGTCGCGGATGATCCTGGCGACCGCCAGCCGCCGGTTCAGCGCCGTGGCCGGGTCCTGGAACACCATGCCGACCTCGCGCCCCGACCCGGACTCCAGTGGTTTCCCGCGGAAGCGGACGCTGCCCGCGGTCGGCCGCTGCAGCCCGACGATCACCTTGGCCAGCGTCGACTTGCCGCAGCCGGACTCGCCGACGACGCCGATCGTCTCGCCCGGGTGCACGACCAGGTGCGCGTCGGTCAGCGCGTAGACGTTCCGGTGGCCGAACAGGCCGCGGCCGCGGATCTTGTGGACGACGTGGACGCCGTCGACCTCCAGCAGGTTCACGCCGTCGCCTCCTTCTCGCGCGTGATGCCGGCCGCCGGGAAGTGGCAGGCGACCAGGTGCTCGACCGGCTCGCCGAAGCGGACCGGGGTCTCGTCGTGGCACTTGGCCCGTGCCGCCGGGCAGCGGCCGGCGAACCGGCAGCCCGCCGGGAACTCGGCCGGGGCCGGGACGACGCCCTTGATCTGCGTCAGCCGGGCGTCGTTCTCCTCCAGCGACAGCACGGCGCTGAGCAGCCCCCGCGTGTAGTGGTGCCGCGGCGAGCCGACGACCTCGGCCGTGGCGCCCAGCTCGGCGACCTGGCCGCCGTACATCACGACGACGCGGTCGGCGATCTCGGACACCAGCGCGAGGTCGTGCGAGACGAGGATGAGCGCGAAACCCAGTTCTTCCTGGAGCCGCAGCAGCAGCGCCATGATCTGGGCCTGCACGGTGACGTCGAGCGCGGTGGTCGGCTCGTCGGCGACGATCAGCTTCGGGCTGCGCGAGAGCGCCATCGCGATCAACACGCGCTGGCGCTGGCCGCCGGACAGCTCGTGCGGGTAGGCCCGCAGCGTCCGTTCCGGGTCGAGGTTGACCAGCTCCAGCAGCTCGGCCGGGGTGCGGGTGCCGCCGCGGCGGGTGAACTGCTTGAGCTGGGCGCGGATCGTCATCGCCGGGTTGAGGCTGCTGAGCGCGTCCTGGTAGATCATCGCGATGTCGTGGCCGAGGTGCCGGCGGCGTTCGCCCGGGCGCAGGTTCAGCAGATCCCGCCGCGCGAAGCGGACCTGGCCGGACACCTTCGCGGCCGGCGGCTGCAGGCCGAGGATCGACAGCGCGGTGAGCGTCTTGCCGCACCCGGACTCGCCGATCAGGCCGAGCACCTCGCCGGCGCGCACGCTGAAGGACACGCCGTCGACGACGTCGGCACCGCCGTGGCGGCCCGGGAAGGAGATCCGGAGCCGGTCGACCTCCAGGACCGTCTCGCGGTGGTCCACCGACCGGGCGGTGCGGGCGAGCCGCTCCCCCGCCTCCCGCAGGCCCGCGATGGGCAGGACGGGTGCGGTGTCGGCGTCGTCGCGTGCCTCGACCGCCTTCGCCACCTCGGCGGCCTTCACCGCGCGGGTCGACGGCGCGGCCCACGCGTCCGAGATGCGCTCGGACAGGATGTTCAGCGCCAGCACGGTGACCAGGATCAGCAGGCCGGGGAACAGCGTCGCCCACCAGCCGCCGGTCAGGACCAGGTCCTTGCCGTCGGCGAGCACCGAACCCCACGACGGGTCCGGCGGCTGGATGCCGGCGCCGACGAACGACAGCGACGCCTCGAAGACGATCGCGTCGGCGACGGTGACCGTGCAGAACACGAGCACCGGCGCGGCGCAGTTGACCGCGACGTGCCGGGTCAGCACGAAGAACCGGCGGGCCCCGATGACGCGCTCGGCGGCGACGTAGTCCTCGCCGTACTGGGCCAGGACGTTCGCCCGCACGACCCGGGCCACCGGTGGCATGTTGAGGAACCCGATGGCCAGGATCAGCACCTGGATGCCGTGGCCGAACACCGCGACCAGCACCGCCGCGAGCGCGATGCCCGGGAACGCCATGATGACGTCGAGGACGCGCATGATCACGGCGTCCACCCGGCGGTGCGACGTCGCGGCGAACGCCCCGATCACCGCTCCCGACACGAGCGCGAGCGCCACCGCCCCCAGGCCGATGGCGAGCGACCAGCGCGTGCCGGCGACGAGCCGGGAGAAGATGTCGCGGCCCGAGGTGTCCGTGCCGAACCAGTGGGCGCTGCTCGGGCCGCCGGTGTCGGTGCTGAGCGCGTCCGGGCTGTGCGTGGCCACGAGCGTGCCGAGCACGGCGACCAGGACCAGGACGCCGAGGATCGCGAGTGCGGGCCAGGCCCCGCGCAGGCGCTTCACGCGTGGCTCCGCAGGCGCGGGTTGGCGATCAGGTACAGCACGTCGACGACGAGGTTGACCAGGACGAACCCGATCGCGATCGTGATGACGAACCCCTGCACCTTGGCGGTGTCGCCGTCGGTGACGGCCTGGATCATGTTCTGCCCCATCCCCGGCAGCGCGAACATCGTCTCGATGACGACGGCGCCGCCCAGCAGGTAGCCGACCCGCAGGCCGAGCACGGTCAGCGGCGTGACGAGCGCGTTGCGCAGCACGTTGCGCCCGACCACGACCACCGGCGGCAGGCCGCCGCCGCGCGCGGTGCGGACGTAGTCCTTGTCCAGCTCTTCGACCATCGACGTCCGGATCACCCGGGTCAGCTGGGCGGCCACCGGCAGCGCCAGGGAGACCGCCGGCAGCGCCAGCGAGTTCAGCCAGCCGCCGACGGAGTCGGCCGGGCTGACGTAGCCGCTGGTCGGGAACAGGCCCTGGCCGACGGCCAGCCACTGCACCAGCAGCAGCGCCACCCAGAACGCGGGCGCGGCGACCCCGGCGAGGGTGACCACGCGGATCAGCTTGTCGGGCCAGCGATCGCGGAACAGCGCCGACGTCACGCCGAGCACCAGCGCCGCCACGAGCGCGATGACCAGCCCGAGCAGGGTCAGCTGCACGGTCAGCGGCAGCGCGGTCGCGATGGTCTGCCCGACCGGCTGCTTGGTGATCACGCTGGTGCCGAAGTCGCCCTGCAGCAGGTGCCAGACGAAGTGGACGTACTGCAGCGGCAGCGGGTCCAGCAGCCCGTTCTCCTCCCGGAACCGCTGGAGCTGCTCGGCGGTGGCGTTCGCGCCGTCGAACGCGGCCAGCGCCGGGTCGGTCGGGGCGAAGCGCATCACGACGAACACGAACAGGATCACGCCGAGCAGCAGCGGGATCAGGGCGAGGATGCGGCTGAGCAGCATCCGCACGACGACGGCCACGGGTGTTCTCCTCCTAGACCGGCTTGGCCTGGTTCAGGTAGATGCCGGGGTAGCCCTGGGCACGCACCCCGGTGATCGCCTTCGGGTCCCACGCCGTGCCGAGCTGGGTGAACACGACCGGGTAGATCACGGCCTGCTCCGAAATCCGGTCCAGCAGCTGCTTGTTCAGCGCCGTGCGCTTGGCTTCGTCGGGCTCGGCCGCGGCCTGGTCCTGCAGCTGCTGCAGCGCCTGGGCGTCCGGGCCGGTCCAGCGGGCGTACTTGCTCGTCAGGATCGACTTGGCGTCGTAGTAGTAGCGGATGAGCAGGTCTGGGTCGTTGCCGAACTGCATCGGGTTGTTGGTCGTCGCGACGACCTGGAAGTCCGTGCCGGCGTCCAGCTTGGAGAACAGCGCCTTGGTGTCCTGGGAGTCCAAAGTGGTCTGGACGCCGATCGCGTCCCAGCCTTCCTTGATCACCTTGACGCAGTCGGCGACCAGCGAGGTGTTCGTGGTGGACAGCGTGACCTTGAGGCCGCTCACGCCGGCCTGCTGCAGCAGCTGCTTCGCCTTCTCGGGGTGGTAGACGAAGTCCTGCGCGGCGGGCTGCGACGACGGGAGCTTCGGGTTGATGAACGACGTCCCGGGCGAGCCCGCGCCCTTGAGGCCGATGTCGATCATCTTCTGCTTGTCGATGGCGTAGTGCAGGGCCTGCCGGACGAGCTTGTTGTCGAAGGGCGCGTGCGCGGTGTTGAAGAGCAGGAAGAGGTTGTTGCCGCCGTCGGCGAACTCGACGGTGCGGCCGGCCTTGCGCAGCTGCTCGGCGTTGGCGGCCGGGATGTTCTCGGCGATCTGCGCGTCCGGCTTGGCGCCGGAGATGGCGGCGACGCGCGGCGCGGCGTCCACGATGGACTTCCACAGCATCCGGTCGTAGGCGGCCGGGCGCGGGCCGTTGTAGTCGGCGAACTTCTCGAAGCTGGTGTGGCTCAGCGGCGCCTGCTCGACGACCTTGTACGGGCCGGAGCCGACGACCTTGCCGCTCTTGGCGTCGTCCCACTTGCCGTCGTAGACGTGCTTGGGCACGATCTTGCAGCACTGGATGCGCTGCAGCGCGTACGGGAAGGGGAACTTCAGGACGAACTCGACCGAGCGGTCGCCGGTCTTGCGGACCTCGGCCAGCCAGTGCGAGAAGAAGCTGTGGATCAGCACGTTCTCCTTCTCGTCGAGGGCCCTGGCGTAGGTGAAGACGACGTCGTCGGCGGTCACCGGCTGCCCGTCGTGCCACTTGGCGCCGTCTCTCAGGTCGAACTTCAGGCTGGTGCCGCTCGTGTCCGCGGGCAGCGCCTTGGCCAGGCCCGGGAACGGCGCGCGGGTGATCGGGTCACCCTCCACGAGGGACTCGTAGCAGTGCAGCATCGCGGCCATGGAGAACGCGGACGCGGTCTGCAGCGGGTCCCACGTCTGGTTGTTGCCGTAGCCGATCACGGCGGTCAGCGAGCCCGCCGAGCTGCCGGTCTTGTTGGTGGACGCCGGTCCGCCGCACGCGGCGAGCACGGCGGGGAACGCCAGGGCCGCGCCGGCGAAGGTGCTGTAGCGCAGCAACTGGCGGCGGCTGAGCGACGGGCTCTGGGACATCGCTGTCTCCCGGGGGCCTGAAACGGTAGGACGTGGGACGTCCTATGACCGGCGTGAGCCTAGGATGGCTTCGCGAGCCGGTCAAGAGCCGGTCTCGCGCCCGTCCGGGCGGCGAAGCCGGGCATGTCACAGCTCTGGACGTATGACGTAGGATGTCCTCTCATGCCGCACCCGGGGAGGACAGCCGTGGCCCGTCCGCAGCGCAGCGAAGAGATCACCAAGCGCATCATCGACCTGATCGTCGAGCGGGAGCTCCCGCCGGGCGCGCCCATGCCCACCGAGCTGAGCCTGATGGAGGACATCGGCGTCAGCCGCAACTCCATCCGCGAGGCCATCAAGGCCCTGCAGGCCCTCGGCATCGTCGAGATCCGCCACGGCTACGGCACGTTCGTCGGCTCGGCCGGGTCGGAGTCGCTGCAGACCTGGCTGCTGTTCCGCACCCGCGCCCGCGGCGCCACCGACGTCGGGCGGCTGCGCGACCTGCTGGAGGTGCGGGAGATGCTCGAAACCGAGCTGACCCGCCGCGTCGCCGCGGACCACCGGCCCGAGCTGGTGGAAGAGCTGCAGGCGTGCGTGGTGCGGATGCGCCGCAAGGGCCCGGACGCCGCGGACGCCGACCGCGAATTCCACGACCTCATCTGCGCCGAGGCCGGGTTCGACCTCGCCCGCGAGCTCACGGGCCTGTTCTGGGACGTCTACCGGATCGCCGAAAGCGAGCTGGGCGGCCCGGCCTCCTCCCCCACGGCCACGGCGAAGCGGCACCAGGCGATCGTCGACGCGCTGGTGCTGCGCGACGCCGATGCGGCGGCCGAAGCCGTGCACCGGCACTTCGACGAGGTCCGCAAGCGCGCCAAAGCGGGTCCGTACGGCGGTTTCGGCGTCGCCCGGCCGATTCCCGCCGCGCGGTCCTGACGCTGCGTCGCGGGGTTCAGCCCGGGTGGCAGAGCCCGCGCTCGTACGCCAGCAATCCCGCCTCCGTCCGGTGTGCGCAGCCCAGTTTCCGCACCACCTGCGCGACCAGGCTCCGCGCCACCGGCTCTGTCACCTCCAGCCGGGTCGCGATTTCCGCGTTCGTCGCCGCCTGGCCCACCCACGCCAGCACTTGCCGCTCGCGGCCGGTCAGGCTGTCCACTCTCGCCAGGCGCTCGTCCCGCGGGCCCGACAGCCGGGTCGCCGCCGAGACCAGGCGGCGGGCCGCGTCCGGGGACAGCACCCGGTGGCCGTCCGCCGCCAAGCGGACCAGCCTGATCAGCTCCTTCCGGCGGGCCGAACGCAGCAGGAATCCCGATGCGCCGTCGCGCAGCGCCCGCAGGATCGCCGCGTCCGAGTCGAACGTGACCAGGGCCAGTACCGCCGGGCGGCGCGCCACCGGGCCGAGCGGGCCCAGCCGCAGGTCCAGCAGCACCACGTCCGGCAGCCGGCGGCGGACCGTCACGCCCGCCGCCGTCGCGTCCGGGACCGCGCCCACCAGCTCGATGCCGTCCGCTTCGGCCAGCAGCCCGCCGAGGCGGGCCCGCACCGCCGGGTCGCGTTCGGCCACCACCACGCGGACCGGCGGGGCGACCACCCTCAGCCCTGGGGCCGCAAGCGGATCAACGGCAGGTCCGTGCGGGACGCGCCCACCAGGTCACGCCCGCCGGGGCCGGTCAGCCGCAGCTCGCGGAACCGCACCGCCGACAGCTGCGCCGCCTCGATCGGGTACACGTCGCCGTAGCGCCTGATCTTGTCGACCAGCTCCTTGCCCAGCAGCTCCACCAGCCCGGCGTGCCGGGTCGCGCCGCCGCCCAGCGGGACGTCCAGCTGCTTGCGGACCTCGGGAAACCGCTGGTCCAGCTCGACGGCCAGCTGGTGGATCGTGACGTAGGGCTGCCCGAAGTCGGCCGCGTCCGGTCCCGGCGGGATGTCCTGCAGCACCTTGACGAGCTTGTCGTCCATCCCCAGCTTGTCCCACAGGGTCACGGTGTCCTCCCGTCGCGGCCGCGCCCACGTCTACCAGAGGACGGGCACGCGGTCCACTCCCCCGGTGACACGGTTCGTCCGGATCGCCAGTTCATCGACCGGCACGGCCAGCCGCAGCCCGGGGAACCGGCGGAACAGCGAGCCGAACACGACGCGCAGCTCGGTGCGGGCGAGGCTCGCGCCGATGCAGAACCAGCCGCCGTAGGCGAACGCCACGTGCGCGTTGGGCTTGCGGCCCGGGTCGAACTCCGCCGCGTCCGGGAACACCGACGGGTCCCGGTTCGCCGCCCCGAGCGCCAGGACGACCGCGTCGCCGCGGGCGATCGTCACGCCGCCGAGCTCGACGTCGTCGTGGGCGTACCGCAGGACGCCCAGGCCGCCCGGCGCGGCCAGCCGCAGGATCTCTTCGACGACGCCGTGGACCTGCCCCTCGGGGTCGGCGGCCAGCGCGTCGCGCCGGGCGAGGTCGGTGAGCAGGTAGAGCACGCCGAGGTCGATCCGGTTGGACGTCGTCTCGTGGCCGGCGAACAGCAGGCCGGCGGCGAGGCGGGCGAGGTCGTCGTCGCCGAAGGCCGGCTCCTCGGCCTGGGCGCGGACGAGGTCCGAGACGACGTCCTGGCCGGGCTCGCGCCGCTTGTCCGCCGCGAGGCGGGCCATGTAGGCGGCGAACTCGTCGAGCGCGGCGTCGGCGCCGTCGCCGATGTCCATCCGGCCCATCCGCTCCGACAGCACGCGGAACGTGTCGCGGTCCGCGGACGGGACGCCGAGCAGTTCGCAGATCACCAGCACCGGCAGCGGGAACGACAGGTGTTCGTGCAGGTCGACCGGCCCGCCCGCGCGTCGCGCGCGCTCCATGGCGGCGTAGCAGCCCTCGGCCAGCTCCTGGACGTGCCCGGCGAGCCGCCGGATCCGGTTGGCGGAGAACGCGGGCACGAGCATCTTCCGCATCCGGGCGTGCGTGTGGTGCTCGGTCTCGTGGTCGCCCTGCGGACGGCTGAGGATGGCGGCGTCCGACAGCGCCGACGCCTGCTCGGGCGCCGGGTGCGAGCGGCCGAACCGCGGGTCGGTGAACACGGCGCGGACCTGCTCGAACCCGGTGACCAGCCAGGCCGGGTCCCCGGTGGGGGTGGTCACCGGCACGACCGGCCCCTGCCGGCGCAGCACCTCGAACAGCGGGGCGATCTCCAGGACGTTCGGCCGCTCGAACGGCAGGCGCGGAGTGTCCGTGGTCGCGGTCATCGGGTTCTCCTCCCGGATGCGCGGCCGGTCCGGCGCGACGCGGGCGGCCCGGTCACCGGCCGCTCCCCCGGTCCCCCGGATTCCACGGTACTCAGAAACCCGCGCGCGGGCGGGCAGCGCGCGATTCCCGCCCTTCCGGGCCGATCGGCCACAGGAGACGCGAGCCCTACAGCAGCTGCCAGGCGCGCGTGAGCGTGTCCCGCAGAATCTGCTCCATCTCGTCGAACTGCGCCTGATCGCAGACCAGCGGCGGCGACAGCTGCACGACCGGCTCGGCCCGGTCGTCGGCCCGGCAGTACAGCCCCGCGTCGAACAGCGCCTCCGACAGGAACCCCCGCAGCACCCGCTCGGACTCCGCGGCGCTGAAGGTCTCCTTGGTCGCCTTGTCCTTCACCAGCTCGATGCCGTAGAAGAACCCGGCCCCGCGGACGTCGCCGACGATCGGCAGGTCGAGCAGCTTGTCCAAAGTGGACCGGAACGCCGTCTCACGGGAAAGCACGTGCCCGTAGAGGTCCTCGCGCGCGATCAGGTCGAGGTTCGCCAGCGCCACCGCGCACGACACCGGGTGCCCGCCGTAGGTCGAGCCGTGCATGAACGTCGTCGCGCCGCGCGTGAACGGCTCCATCAGCCGCTCGCTGGCGAGCACCGCGCCCAGCGGCGCGTACCCCGACGTCAGCCCCTTGGCCGTGGTGATGATGTCGGGCTGGTAGCCGTACCGCTTGGCCGCGAAGTCGTGGCCGACCCGGCCGAAGGCGCAGATCACCTCGTCGGAGACCAGCAGCACGTCGTGCTTGTCGCAGATTTCCCGCACGCGCGCGAAGTAGCCGGGCGGCGGCACGAAACAGCCGCCGGTGTTCTGGACCGGCTCCAGGAACACCGCCGCGACGGTGTCCGCGCCCTCGAACTCGATCGCCTGCTCGATCTGGTCGGCGGCCCAGCGCCCGTAGGCCGCGTAGTCGTCGGCGTGCTCGGTCGCGCGGTAGAAGTTCGTGTTCGGGACGCGCAGCGTGCTCGGCACCAGCGGCTCGAAGTCGGCCTTCGCCCCGGGGATGCCGGTGATCGACAGCGCACCCTGCGAGGTGCCGTGGTAGGCCAGTGCGCGGCTGATCACCTTGTGCTTGCCCGGCTTCCCGGCGAGCTTGAAGTACTGCTTGGCGAGCTTCCACGCCGTTTCGACCGATTCGCCGCCGCTCACGGTGAAGAAAACGCGGTTCAGGTCGCCCGGCGACGCCTCGGCCAGCCGCGAAGCCAGCTCGATCGCCGCCGGGTGCGCGTGCCCCCACAGCGGGAAGTACGCCAGCTGCTTCGTCTGGCGCGCGGCGGCCTCGGCGAGTTCCTCGCGGCCGTGCCCGACCTGGACCGCGAACAGACCGGCGAGCCCGTCGAGATAGCGCTTCCCGCGGGCGTCCCAGATGTACGGGCCGTCGCCGCGCACGATCACCGGGACGTCGGTCTCGTCGTAGGCGGAGTGGCGGGTGAAGTGCATCCAGAGGTTGCTGTGGGCGGCACGGGCGAGCCCGGCAGCGTCGGCGGAGGCGAGGTCGGCGGTAGTGGTCATGCCTCGGTTATCGCACGCGTCGAAGCGTCGGCGCAAGCGATTCAGTCGTCCAGTCGAACTTGGACGACTAATCCATGGTCAAGTTCACCGCTTCACCTTCGAATTTAGTCGTCACGCTCCGCGAGTGCCCCATTGGTAGGTCTGCTTCCGCAGCTTGAGGTAGACCATGACCTCGGCGTGCCGGACGCCGGGCAGCGCCCGGATCCGCGTCGAGATCAGCTGCAGGAGCGCCTCGTCGTCCGCGCAGACCGCTTCGCAGAGCAGGTCGTAGCGCCCGGCGCACAGGATCACGTACGCGATTTCGTCCATTTCGGCCAGTGCGTCGCCGACCGGCTCGAGCGGGCCGTCGACGGTGATCGCGATCATCGCCTGCCGGAACAGCCCGACCTGCAAGGGATCCGAGACGGCGACGATCTGGATGACGCCGGAGTCCGACAGCCGCTGCACCCGCTGCCGCACCGCCGCCTCCGACAGCCCGACCGCCTTGCCGATCGTCGCGTAGGCGCGCCGGCCGTCCTCCTGCAGCTGCGCGATGATCTGCCGCGAGATGTCGTCGAGCACCGGCGGCACGGGCCGGCTCGGGGTGTCCTGGCTGCTCACGCCCCGGATCATCCCCGACGCGGGCAAGGCAGGGCAAACCCGGCGCGTCCGTCACGGTCGGTAACTCGATCCGAAGGAGATCTCGCCCATCGGCAACGAAATCCGTCGTGTTTGTGGCGTTGACAACACCGATTCACCTGCTGTTCCATCCGTCGCACCTTGCCCCCGGCCGGAGGGAACGCCCCATGTCCCACACTCCCGCCCCGCCCCTGACCGGTGCCGCCGCCGCGCCCGCCGGGCCGCGCACCCTGACCCGGTCCATCGGCGTCGGCGGCGGCACGCTGCTCACGCTCAGCTGCGTGACCCCCGCGTCGTCGCTGTTCGTCCTCGTGCCCCCGCTGTTCGCCGACCTCGGCACCGGCACCGCGCTCGCCATCGCCCTCGCGGTCCTGCTCTGCGTCGGGATCGCCTTCTGCTACTCGGAACTCGGCACGCTGGTGCCGAGCGCCGGCGGCGAGTACGCGATGGTGACGACCGTCGCGAACCGGTTCGCCGGCTGGCTGACGTTCATGCTGTCGTTCGTCGTCATCCTGGTGGTGCCGCCGATCATCGCGATCGGGGTCGCCGGCTACCTCTCCGCCGTCGCCGACGTGGACCCGTCGGTCGCGGGCGCGCTCGTCATGCTCGCCTCGACCGTGATGGGCCTGCTGAACCTGCGGTCCAACGCCTGGATCACCGGGATCTTCCTGGTCATCGAGCTCGTCGCGATCTTCGTCGTGTCGCTGCTCGGGTTCACCCACACCACGCAGAGCCCGGCCGTGCTGCTCGAGCCGCACCTCGGGACGAGCGCGATCGGCCTGATCGCGGTGGTCAGCGGGCTCGCCGTCGCGTTGTTCGTCGTGCAGGGCTTCAGCACCGCCGTCTACCTGGCCGAGGAGATGCGCGAGCCGCGCAGGACGGTCGCGCGCACCGTCTTCTGGACGCTCGCGATCAGCGCGCTGGTCATCCTCGTGCCGGTCGTCGCGATCACGCTCGCCGTGCCGGACGCCGGCGCGCTCGCCGGCGTGGACCTCACCGCGCTGGTCACCGGCTGGAGCACGTCGGCGGTCGGCGTCGCGATCAGCCTGTGCATCGCGGCGGCGATCGTCAACGCCGTGATCGTGATGGTCATCCAGAACTCGCGCGTGCTCTACGCCTCCGCCCGCGACCAGGCGTGGCCGACGCCGGTGAACCGCGCGATGAGCGTGGTCGGCTCCCGGTTCGGCTCGCCGTGGGTGGCCACGCTCGTGACCGGCCTGTCCGAAGCCGTCCTCTGCTTCGTGCCGGTGGACACGCTCAGCGGCGTCACCGGGGTCGCCGTCGTCGCGCTCTACCTCGCCGTCGCGGCCGCCACGCTCGGTGCGCGCCGGGCGGCGCACCGCAAGCCGCACGTGTGGCGGATGCCGGCCTGGCCGGTGGTGCCGCTGCTCGCCGTCGCCGCGCTGGCCTACGTGCTGGTCGAGCAGAGCGCGCTCGACCTCGGCATCACCGCCGGGGTGCTGCTGGTGTCGGCGCTGTACTGGTGGGGCTACCTGCGCCGGCGTCCCGGGCGCTGGGTCGTGACGGTGCCGGAGGACTAGCTATCCGCCCGTGCAGTGTTCGTGTCCGGCCGTGCACCCGGGCGGGGACCTCTTCTCATCGCGGCGCCCATTGGCCAGGATGGACGCCTGGGTGGCGAGGGAAGGACCTCCATGGCGACAGTGCGCGACGAAGCCGACGCACGCCGGCAGCTGCACGCGGAGCAGCGGCGCGAGAAGGCCGAACGGCGGGAACCGAGGGAGCGGGCGTCCGGTGTGGCGAAGCCACAGGGTGCCGGGGCGGCCGCGCTCATCGCCGACGGCTCGGACGTCCTCGCGCTGGACTACGCCGAGATCGACGACGCCAAGAAGGCCCTGGACGCGCACTACGAGGAGCTCGCGGGACACCTGCGGACCGCGCGCGACCTGAACGTCCCGCTGGCCGACGGCAAGGGACCGGTCTCGCACTGGATGCGCCGCTCGTTCGGGCTGCGCGGCGGCGCCGAGGCCGGCGGCGTGCAGGCGGCCCTGGAGTCGTACCTGGCCGAACTGGCGTCGCTGCGGCAGGCGCTCGACGTCGTCGCGGCGACGCACCGGCGTAACGACGAAGAGGCCGCCGAGGCGCTGCGGGTGGGTGAGCCGGATGCCTGAGTTCTACTCGACGCGTCACGCGCCGACCGCGCGGCAGCGGGCGAAGGCCAAGCGGGTCCGCCGCGAGCAGGCCGCGAACGAGCGGGAAGCCGCGTTCGGCCGGATCCACTGGAACAGCTACGAGCACCGCGAGCTGTGGGACATGGTGCAGTCGGCCGAACCGGCGAAGCTCGGCGAGCAGGCGCACCGGTGGGCGGAGGTGGCCCGGGGCGTCGACACCGCGACCGGGAACGTGCACGCCGTGGTGCAGAAGCTGCTGCTGTCGTGGCGCGGGCCGTCGGCGGCGCAGGCCGCGGAGTCGGTGCAGCGCCTGACCCGCTGGGCGAGCACGGCGGGCGGCAACGCCCGTGACGTCGGCGACGGCCTCGACGCCTACACCGCCGCGATCACCGAAGCCCAGCGGAAGATGCCGGAGCCGGTGCACTACTGGGCCGAGCGGTGGTTCCGGGCGGGATACGCGGTGAAGCGGCTCGACGGGCCGGAAGGCACGTACCTGCTGGACGAGCTGCTCGACGACAAGCTGCCGACGAAGAAGCAGGCGGACCAGGCCAAGGCCGAGGCCGTCCGCGTGATGGAGCAGTACGAGAGCGCGAGCCACGACGTCCGGCACCGTCTCCCGCCGGAGTTCGGCACGGCACCGGCGGTGAGCGCGGGTTCGGATCCCGTGCGCACCCGGGTTCCGGTGGCCCCGCCGGGCCACGATCCGTCGGTGCCTTCGGTTCCCTCGGCGCCGTCGTCCGGCCGCGAGCCGGGCGACTCGACGGCGGTCGCTTCCGCGGTGCCGCCGGCGTTCACCGGGGCCGGGATGCCGGGTGGCGGGGTCGACGGAGTGATCGGCGGTGCCGGGCCGGGCGGCGCTTCGTCGTCCGGCTACGGGCCCGGGGTCGCGGGCATCCCCGGCGTCGGTGTGCCGGGCGCGGACGCGCTCGGGGAAGGCGGCCGGGCCGGCACGGGACGTTTCGGGACGGGCACCGCGGGATTCGGCCCGGGCTCGACGGGCGGCCGTGGAGCGGGGCCGGGCTTCGGCATGTACCCGCCGGGCCAGGGCACGCGACGCGAGGAGGACGCGGAGCACCGCGACAAGTACGCGGCGGGCTACGACCTGCTCGACGACCTGCCACCGGCGTACCCCCCGGTGTTCGGCGAATGAGCGGCTTCCACGCGGACCCGGCAGCGCTCGATGCCCTGGCGCTGCGGCTGGAGGACACCGCGGACGAGTACAGCGCGGCGGCGGCCGAAGCCGAAGCGGCGGCTTCCGGGGACGTCGGGCCGGTTGTGGACGCGCTGGCGGCGTTGGCGGCGGAGTGGTCCGGCCGCATCCGAGCGGTGGAACGAGATGTCACGACGGCGGCGGCCGGCGTCCGGACGGCCGCGAACGCCTACCGCGAAACGGACATCGCGGCAGCGGACGAACTGGGCCGGGCCGATGACTGATCCTGCGCACCGGCCGGCTCGCCCGGCCACTTCACCACTGGGCCGCGCCGATGACTGAATACCCCGGTCTGGGCTGCAACCCCGTCCCCGGCCGCCCGGATGCCGTCGCCGAAGCGGCCCGCCGGTGCACCGCCGCCGCGGCTCGGCTCGAAGAAACCCCGGCCCCCGGCGCGATTCCGGAGTGGGCCGGCCCGTCCGCGCAGGCGCTGGCCGACCGCGCCCGGCGGGCCGCGGCCGGGCTCGCCGATGTCCCTGGGGCCCTGCGCGCGGCCGCCGCCGTTCTCGACGACTGGGCCGGCACCCTCGCCGCCCATCATCGGCGGGCCGGCGAACTCGACAGCCGGGCCGCCGCCGCCCGGCGGGCCGTTCGCGACGCCGAGGACGACCTCGAACGGGCCGAAACCGAAGCCCAGTTCTCCCCCGGCACGCACCAGCAGCTGACCGCCGCCCGCGCCCGGCTCGCCCGGCAGCGCGACAACCTCGACCGCGTCGTCGCCGAAGCCCGCGAGCTGGAACGCGCCCACGCCACCGAAGCCGCCCGCGTCAGCGACCGGCTGCGGGCCCTCGGCGAGGGCGCTCCCCTCCCCAGTTCACCGGTTTGCCCCGGCCTGGCCACCCATCTGGAGACGTTCTCGGCCGCCGCGCGCGAGCTGGGTGTCACCGTCGCGCGGACGCCCGTCGCGCCGGTGACGCCGCCGCCGGGCGCCGTGGGCGCGTTCGCCGCGGCACTGGGTGGCCGGTGAAACTGCCCGCCGTTCCGGGGATCACCCCGGTGAGCCTGGACTCGGTCGAGCGCACGACGGCCGAGCTGCACGCGCTGATGGCGCGCCTGCGCGGGCCCGACGCCGCCCGCGACCTCGGCCTGGAGACGGCCGCCGTCCAGTGCGCGGAGATCGCCCACGAGCAGCGCGCCGGCCTGCTGGCGCTGGTCGAGCACCGCGACGCCGATCCCGCGTTGCTGATCGCCGGGATCGTCCCGGTCGACGGACCCGTCGGCGACGCCGCCGGCCTCGGGTACTTCGTCGCCGACCGGACGCCGGGCATCCGCGAGGTGAGCAACGCGCGGACCGGCCGCGGCTACCCGGTCGTGATCGTCGAGCGGATCGGCCTCTCCGGCGCGCAGCTGCAGGCGGTGGTGCTCGACCCGGACCGGCCGCGCGCGGCCGTGTTCACCCTGCACTCCCCGGGCGGCCGGGGCTGGCTGGAGGTCGCGGGCCTGGCCGGGACGCTCGTCGCCGGCGTCGACCTCACCCCCGCAGCGCCCGCTCCCGGTACTCGCGCGGGGTCCGCCCGGTCGCGTGGCGGAACGTCCGCGAGAAGTGCGGGGCGCTGGTGAACCCGCAGTCCCGCGCGATCTCCGCGATGCCGCGGCCCGCCTTCGCCGGGTCCGCCAGCAGCGCCTTCGCCCGCTCGATGCGGAGCCCTTTGAGCCGTTCCGAGACGCCTTGGCCGTCGTCGAACAGCTGGTACAGCCGCCGGCGCGAGATGTACAGCGCTTCGGCGATCTTGTCCGCGCTCAGCGACTGCTCGCCGAGGTGCGCGCGCATGTACTCCAGCGCTTCGCGCCGCCGGGCCGCGAGCGCGTCGACCCGATCCAGCTCGACCCGCAGCGCGCTGCGCAGCACCAGCTCGGCCAGGCCCAGCAGGTGGTGCGCCAAGCCGTGCGGGTCCAGCCGCGCGCCGGCCGCCAGGACGTGCGCGACCGCGCTCGCGAACAGGCTCCGCAGCGCCGCGTCGACCTCGACCGGCCGGAACATCAACGGCCGCAGCTCCGCGAAGGAGATCGACAGCTTCGCCGCCGACACGGTCAGCATCACGACGCCGGACGGCTGCAGGTGCAGGGTCGCGTCGGCGAACGTCAGCTTCGCGCCGGGCTCGGCGACCGTCCGCGGGACCGGGCAGCGCAGCAGCAGCTGGACGCGGTCGGGTTCGCCGGCGTTGCCGAGGATCGCCGCGCGCGCCGCGGCCGCGCCCGAAGCGCGGACGACGAGGTACCCGCTCGCGGGGACGTCAGGATGCGGCTCGGCCATCGGCACCATCGTGCCCGACGGCGGCCGGCCGGCACGGGAAGGGGGAGCATGGCGCGGCGCACCGCGACGGCGGCGGGAGTGATCCTGTCGCATCTGGAATTCGATCTCCTGTGGGAGGACCTGGGACCGGGCGGGCCGCCGCCGTACCCGTTCGACGTGCCGGCGCACGGCGCGACCCACGCCGAGCGAGACGACCTCGGCGTGCGCGTGTTCGCCGGCCTGGCCGAAGCGGGTCTCGCCGACGGCGACGACGTCGACCCGGGCCTGGCGGACCTGTTCGTGCTGCTGGGTTCGCCGTCGTCGAGCGTCGACGCGCTGGTGCTGGGCGAGGCACCGTGGCGGCTGCTGGCGGCGGTCCGGGACGCGGCGGGCGTCCTGGCGGTGCTGGACGAGCGCGAGCTGGTGCTGGAGCCGCTGCGGCCCGCGGACCTGGTCGCGGCGGTGACCCGCATGCTGGGCGACGTCCCGCCGGGCCCGGGCGACCAGCTCCGCCTCCCGCGCGCGGCGTACTCGGCGGCGATGGCCGGATACGCCCGCGGCGGTTACGACGCGTTCGAGCGGGCGTTGTCGGCGGCGGGGATCACGGGACGAGCGGTCCGCCCGCTGGCGACGCTGGTGACGGCGGAGCGCCACGCCGCGGGCCAGCTGGCGGCGACGGGCCGGGCGGGCCGCGCGCCGGTTCTGGCCTGGTTCGACACGGCGGCGGGCCGCTACGCGGTGACGCAGGAGGACGGCGGCGAGCCGTGGGTGATGGTGACCCCGGCTGACAGCGCCTGGCTGGCGGATCGGCTGGCAAGGATGATCGGCAGCGTCCACTGACCGGCGGCAGGCAGCGGATCCGGACCAGGCCGGTGCTCCACGGCTCAGGTCGCCCAGGTCGCCGGAAGGAACGAATCATCCGGATCCCGCGGCCGGGTCTTCGGCCCCGCGGTCGCCGGCTCGCTCGCGCGCCGCGCGCCGATCTTCGGCCCGTCCACCGCGGGATCCTCCGGCAACAGCTCCCCCAGCACTTCCCGCCCCCGCCGCAACGCATCCGCCGCCGCTTCGGTCGCCAGCCGCCGGATCAGCGCCGCCAGCTCGCGCGGTGGCCGGTTCAGCGCCCACCGGTCGAACCGCAGGTCCACGAGCGCCCCGTGCAGGTCCACCACCACCGCCACGCCGTCGTCCGCCGCGGCCGCGCGGATCGCCGCCAGCCGGGCCCCATATCCCGGGTCAGGCGCCGAGAACGCGTCGTCGGCCAGCTCCGCGGCCGTCTTCTCGGCGCTCACTGGGCTCGCCAGCTGTCCGGTGTGGTCTCTTCCGCGGCTTCCCCCGCCGCCGGCAGCCCGAGCGCGTCCACCTCACCGTCCAGGGAGTGCCACAACGACGCCGTCGCGCGCGCCGAAGCGGCGGCGGACAGCACCAGGATCCGGCGTGCGAGTTCGGCGGGCTCCAGCCGCAGCGCCGACGGCTCGAGGGTCAGCTCCCGCAGTGCCCCGCCGGGCGCCACCTCGACGGCGACCGTCCGGTCGGCGGCTTTTCCGGTGATCACGGGTGGACCCCTCCGTAGAACGTCGACGCCGAGAGCGGGTGCGTGTTCCGGCGGACGGCGTCCCCGGAGTTGCCCTCGATCATCGTGACCTGGTTCCCTTCGACCTTCTCGACGATGCCGATGTGCGTGCTCGTCGACGTGTTCTGCGGGCCGATGCCGAAGATCAGCACGTCACCCGGCCGCGCTTCGTGCAGCGAGTGCTTGCCGTAGGCGTGGCCGTTGCGCTCGCCCCAGTGGAAGACGTCGCCGCTGAACGGCAGGATCGGGATCCGCACGCCGGCCTTGCGCCACATCGCCGTCGCGAACGACGAGCACCACGCCGCCGTCGGCCCGTACGGGTTCCGGTTGCTGCCCGGCGGGTTCTCGCGCGTGCCGAGTTCCTTGCGCGCCGCCTGCACGATCTCCTGGCCACGGCCCGAAACCTTGCTGGGGTGCGGATGCGCGTGCCCGGGCTTGTCCGCGACGCCGTCGTGGGTCAGGTCCTTGCGCAAGGTCCGCAGTTTCGCGGCCGCTGCCTTGAGTTCGGCGTCGACGTGCCGCAGCGTCGCCGCCGACTGCCGCGTGTACCGCGGCGCGAGGTCGGCTGCGTGCCCGACAGCCCGCATGAGCGCGGCCTGCGTCCCGGCGGCGACCCCCGCGTCGAGAACCTGCTTCGCCTCGGCGGTGTACTCGTCGACCAGCCGCTGCACGGCGGTGTGCTCGCTGTCCACTGTGGACGCCACGTGCGCGACGACTCGCTCGGCCGCGGCGCCGGCCGCGCCCGTGACCCGGAGTTCCTTCGTCAGCTTCGCGCTGGTGTGGCGGAAGCCGTCCGCGCCGTGGCCGTGCCAGTGCTCCAGGACGGTCGCGCTTTCCCGGTGGTAGGCGTCGTGCTGGGCGTCGAGCGCGGCGGCCACCTGGTGCAAGGCGTATTCGGCGCGGACGGCGTCCTCGGCTTTCCCGGCGAGCTTGGCGCGGTGCGCGACGAGATCCTCTGCGAAAGATCGCGCGAGCGCGGCGGTGTCCATGTCAGTCCTTCCCGTGCAGGGCGGCGGCCGTGGCCGTCTCGTGGTCGCGGTAGGTCCTGGCGGCCGTCCGCGCGGCCGAAGCCAGCCCGTCGGCGTGCGCGCCGACGCCCTTGACCTGCCGCTGCAGGGCCAGCCCGAACGCTTCGAGCGCGCCGGCGAACCCGGATTCCCTGCCGATCCGGCCGAAGCTGCCGGCGGCGATCTCGCGCACGTCCCGCAGCTGCTCGGTCGCGTCGCCCAGCGTGTCGGCGACGTGCCGGGTCCGCTGGACGTACGTGTGCAGCACGGCGTCGTCCACCCGCAGCGGGTGACCGGCCCCGCTCGCGCCGCCGCCGGTGTGCCCGTGGTGCTTCGTGACGTCCTGCGCGGCCCTGCGCGCCGCGGCCAGATGGTGCTTGTACGCGCCGTTGGTGTAGGTCGACCACGGCGTGAAGTCGTGGCCGTCGCTCGAGATGCGGTTCGCGACGCGGGCGTTGGTGGCCGGGTCGAACAGCTCGTCGTCGGACTTGAGGTGGTACTCCCGTCGCCGCTCGGGCCCGAGCGGGCCGAGCATGTTGATCTGCCACAGCCCGTAGGAGTCGTCCGGCGGCGTGGCGTTGTGCGCGGTCGTCCGGCCGCCGGACTCGGCCAGCGCCACCGCGACCGCGGTGGTCAGGCCCTGGCCGCGGAACCCGGCCGCGTAGGCGTGCCGGGCGATCTGCTCGGCGCTCAGCTTCGTCATGGTTCGACCTTGACCGCCCGGGTACCCGCCGCGGTAGCCGCGGTGCACGCTGGGACAACCCGGGTGCACGCCCGGTTCGGCCCGCTCACCCGTACTGACCACCGGGAGACCCTGCGACGAGGAGAGCGACGGATGCGCGGAACCGGGGTGGTGACCCTCCTGGGGCTGACGCTGGTCACGGCGGCGTGCGCGGCGACGCCGAACCCGATCGCCGAACCCGAGCCCCGGACCGCCACCCCGGCCACCACGACGATCCCGCCGCCGGTACCTCCGTGCGCCGTCACGACCGGGGCGTGCGTGAGCCTGCCGCAGCACCTGGCCTGGCTGCTGCGGGACGGCCGCGTCGTGCGCGGGCCGGTGCCCGCCGGGTTCGGGCCGCCGGACCGGACGACCCCGGCCGGGTCGTTCCACGTCGTCTGGAAGGACCGCGACCACCGCAGCAGCGACTACGGCACGGACATGCCCAACTCGGTGTTCTTCGCCGCCGGCGGCATCGCCTTCCACGCCGGGCCGCTGGACGCGCCGTCGCACGGCTGCGTCCACCTCACCGACGCCGATTCCTCGGCCTTCTTCGACGGCCTGAACGTCGGCGACGCGGTGGAGGTCCGGTAGGCTCGCTCCCTGTTGGACACTTCCACTGTCGTCGCCCGGCTGCGCGCCGCGGGCTGCGTGTTCGCCGAGGACGAGGCGGACCTCCTGATCGACGCCGCCGCGAGTCCCGCGGAGCTCGACGCGCTGGTGGCCCGCCGGGTCGCCGGGCTGCCGCTGGAGCACCTGCTCGGCTGGGCGGAGTTCCACGGCCTGCGGATCGCCGTGCGGCCCGGGGTGTTCGTGCCGCGCCACCGCACCGAATTCCTCGTCGACGTCGCCGTTTCGCTCGCCCCGCCGGACCCCGTGGTGCTGGACCTGTGCTGCGGCTCGGGAGCGCTCGGTGCCGCGTTCACCGCGGCGAGACGGCCGCGTGAGCTGCACGCGGCCGATGTCGAGCCCGCCGCCGTCGAGTGCGCCCGCGTGAACCTCCCGGACGCCCGCGTCCACCTCGGCGATCTCTACGACGCGCTGCCTTCGTCGCTTCGCGGCCGCGTCGACGTGCTGCTGGCGAACGTGCCGTACGTCCCGACGGAGGCCGTCGCGACCATGCCGCCGGAGGCCCGGCTGCACGAACCACGCGTCGCGCTCGACGGTGGCGCGGACGGCCTGGATCTCGCCCGCCGGGTCGCCGCGGGCGCGCCGCACTGGCTCGCGCCGAGTGGGAGCGTCCTCGTGGAAACGAGTGAACGCCAGGCTCCGGCAATGCGCGGAATCTTCACGGCGGCCGGGCTGGCGGCGCGGGTGCACCATTCCGGCGAGCTGGACGCGATCGTCGTCTCCGGGACCGCGCCGGCGTCGTGATTTGCCCGATGGGGCAACGCTTTTCGTTCACTCCTTCGTCGGAGTGACCGCCCGGATCGAGCTGCGCTAGCGTGGCAGCCCTTGTCCGTGAATCGATTTCCCGGACCGGCAGAAATGGGGAGCAATGCCGAATCGAAGACGGGTGACCTGTGTCCTCGCCACCCTCGCCGCCCTGTGCGCGATCCTCCCGGGCACCGCGCACGCCGCACCGGGCCGCTCGGTCGGCCTCTTCCGCGAGGTGCCCGCGGGCGTGCCGCTGACGAAGTCCCTCGACCTGCGGAAACTGCCCGCGGCCGCCCCGCGGGAGCAGCAGGTCCGGCTGTCCGCCGTCGACCAGAACGTCCCGGCACCGGTGACGTTCGACGAGTGCCACAAGGACATCAAGAACGGTTACTGGACGAAGAACCGCTTCGCCAGCTGCACCATCACCGACATGGCGTACCAGCGTTACGCCTGCCCGGAGGCGGGCTGCGCGGTCATCGGCACGGCGTGGGCGCGGGTCATCTCGACCAGCAACCTGCTGCCCGGGCAGCGCAAGCTCGAGGTCGCGACGCGGATGGTCGGCTGGTCGCTGTCGGGGGTGGTCACCGACGCGATGCAGTTCGGCATCGCGATGAGCTGCGGCCCCCGCTACACCACCGGCACGGCGCACTGCGACACGCCGTCGGCGCAGATCGTCAAGAGCGTCGCCGACTGGCGCGCGCAGTCCGACGAGGCGCACGTCTTCACGATGGAGGGCACCGACGTGCCGTCGCCGGCGGACTCGCCCGCGGTGCAGGCCGAACAGCGCACCTGGTACGTCGGCGAGCGGCACTTGGTCGCCGAGGACACCGGGGACCGCACGACGTTGGTCACCGGAGCGCACAGCGCGTACCTGCGGTGTGACGTCGCCCGGCTGCTGTACCCGGGGTACGCGGCGGGCAGCGACTGCGCGTTCGCCTTCCAGCCGCTGTACGTGCTGGACAACTCGGCGACGTCCGGCTTCACGGCGTCGGCCGCGCTGGTCCGCGCCGCGCTGGTGAACTTCGCGGGCACGTACCCGGGCACGGCGCAGGGGCACTTCGCGCCGGGCAACCCCGGCTACCAGGGCACGAGCGGGGGCCGGACGTACCCGGTCACCCGGCTGTTCCACGACACCGGGCTGCAGGCGGTCCACCGCGCGACCGCGGAGCTGGCCTGCGCGCAGCACTGGGGCCCGGACTACGCTGCCCGGCCGGACGGGCAGGTCAACACCTGCGCGGTGTACCCGTTCGACACGACCTACGACGGCGCGACGCTGCCCGCTCCGGGCGTCGATCGCGGCCCTTCGTACGCCGTCCAGCCGGTGCTCGACCGCGACTACCAGGCCTTGCTGGCGAGCGTCGGGCAGTTCGTCGTGAACAACCATATCCTCGACGGGGACGGGTACTGGGTTTACCCGTACGCGTGACAAACTCGATCTCACGTTGCGGCGTCCCCGGACGTCTACAGGGTGTGATCGTGAAACCGTTCGAGCAGATCGTGGCCGAGCACGGGCCGATGGTCCTCCGGGTGTGCCGGGCCGTGCTCGGCCCCGCCGACGCCGAAGACGCCTGGTCGGAGACGTTCCTGGCGGCCCTCAAGGCGTACCCCGGGCTGCCGGCCGACGCGAACGTCCAGGCGTGGCTCGTCACGATCGCGCACCGCAAGGCCATCGACCTCACCCGCGCCCAGGCGCGGCGTCCGGTGCCGGTCGGCGACATCCCGGACCGGCCGGGCCACGACGGCCCACCGGACGGCGCGCTGTGGGACGCGCTGGCGCGGCTGCCGGACAAGCAGCGCCTGGCCGTGGCCTACCACTACGTGGCCGGGCTGCCCTACCGCGAGATCGCGGAGATCACCGGAGGCACGACGGACGCCGCCCGCCGCGCGGCGGCCGACGGCATCAAGGCCCTGCGGGCCACCTATCCCTTGGAAGGAGCGCACTCATGATCGACGTCATCGCGTCGCTTCCCGTGGAATACGAGGTGCTCCCGCACCGCCTGCACGAGCGGCTGACCGCCGCGGCGGAGCACGAGGGCCTGCTGGACGTCGCGTACCGCACGGTCGACACCCCGGTCGGTTCACTGCTGCTGGCGGCGACGGAACAGGGTCTGGTGAAGGTGGCATTCGCCCGCCAGGACCACGAAGCGGTACTGGCCGAGCTGGCGGCGACGATCAGCCCCCGGATCCTGCGGGCTCCGGCCCGCCTGGAGGCGGTCGTCCACCAGCTGGAGGAGTACTTCACGGGCCGCCGCCGCGAGTTCGACGTCCCGTTGGACTTCCGCCTGGCCCGCGGCTTCCGGCTGTCGGTGCTGGAGCACTTGCCCCGGATCGCGTACGGCAGGACGGAGAGCTACGCCGAGGTGGCAGCGGCGGCGGGCAGCCCGAAGGCGGTCCGGGCGGTCGGGACGGCGTGCGCACGGAACCCGCTGCCGGTGGTGGTGCCGTGTCATCGGGTCGTCCGGTCCGATGGGTCCTACGGCCAGTACGCGGGAGGCGAAGAAGCGAAGCGGACGCTGCTGACGCTGGAGGCTGCTTGAGTCTGGGGAATAGGGACGGTTCCGGGGAGGCCGGGGCCGGGAGGGAATCCGGCGGCTGTCCCGGAGGGCAGCTCCAACCAGCGGCCACCGGGACACCCGGCACTCTCCGAAAGGCCGGGCCACCCCGGAACCGAACCTACCTGCGCCCCTCGCCGCAGCCCGAACCCGCGGCCACCGGGACGGCCCGGCAGTCCCGGAGCGCCAGCCGACCGGAGCCAGGCAACCCCGGCGGCCGACGACAGCGGCCGCAGCCCGCAACCTCACCGGCCGTCCCCCAAGCTCCTACCGCAACCCGTTCCTGGCCTCCCACCTCGCAGAATCCGGCCGCACCGGAAACCGCGGATGGCCCGCAACCTCACCGGCCGCCGCAAGCCGCCGCGGCAACCCTCCCTTGCCCCGAAACCGTGCGGAGGAGGCAGAACCCTCAGCGCACGACCTCACCGCCCGCCCCGTCGCCCCGCGCGCGAACCACCGGAATCCCCCACGACCGCATCTCACGTTCCACCCCGCCCGAGCGTCTACCGAGTATGGACACCTTCGAAAAGCGCGTCGCCGCCGCGGACTGGGCGGCTGTGGCCCGCGAGGTCGATGACTATGGCTGCGCCCTCCTCCCACGGCTGCTCACTCCCGCCGAATGCGCTCGGCTCGTCGCCCTCTGGGATCAGCCGTCGCTCTTTCGGGCGTCCGTGAACCTGCGTCGTCATCGCTTCGGGGACCATGGCGACTACCAGTACTTCGCTTCGCCCTTCCCCGAACCGGTCGAACGACTGCGGCAGACGCTCTACCCGCGGCTGCTGCCCATCGCCCAGGACTGGTACGCCCGCCTCGGCCGGGCGGCCGAGTGGCCGTCCACTTTGGATGAATGGCTCGCCGTCTGCCACGCTGCCGGTCAGCGGCGGCCCACGCCGATCCTGCTGCGCTACGAGACCGGCGGCTGGAACGCCCTGCACCGCGACCTCTACGGCGACAAGGTCTTCCCCCTGCAGGTCGTCATCAACCTCAACGAACCCGGCGCCGACCACACCGGCGGCGAATTCCTGCTGGTCGAGCAGCGCCCCCGTGCGCAGTCCCGCGGCACCGCGACGCTCATCCCCCAAGGCCACGGCCTCGTCTTCACCACCCGCGACCGGCCCGTCCGCTCCGCCCGCGGCTGGTCGGCGGCCCCGGTCCGCCACGGCGTCTCGGCCGTGCGCTCAGGCCGGCGGCACACCCTGGGTCTGGTCTTCCACGACGCGGCATGACCACCGAAGAACTGGCCGCGATCCTGCGCCTCATCGGCCCGGCCCGGCACGCGGTCATCGGCACCGCGACAGACCCGGCGTCCCTGGCCGACGGCGAGCGCATCGCCGAGGCGTGGGACGGCCTCGTCCTCGCGAGGGTCACCTGGCCCGAGACCGCCGCGTCGTGGCTGCGGCAGGCCCGGCGGTTCACGGCACCCGACCCGGACGTCTGGGTGGTCAGCGCCACCCCGGCGGGCTGGGCCGGCATGGCACGGCGCCTGCAGATGTCGACGTCCTGGAGTCCCCATAGGACAGTCGTGACCTCCGCGCTGGCCGGATCCCCCCTGCCCGGCTTGCGCGGCGCGCGAGCGGACGGCACGACCTGGGAGAACTGATGAAACACACCGTGACCGATTCCCCGATCGGCCCGCTGACCCTCGTCGGCACCGCCGACGTCGTGACCGGCGTTTACTTCCCCGGCCACTGGACACGTCCGGACCGGGCGGCGTTCGGCACGCGGGACGATTCGGCCTTCCCCGAGGCCGTTCTGCAGCTGAAGGAGTACTTCGCCGGGCAGCGCAGAGACTTCGCCGTGCCGACACGCGCCGAGGGCCCGGACTTCGACCGCGCCGTCTGGGCCGAGATCGCGAAGATCCCGTACGGCTCGACCGCCACATACGGCGATCTCGCCCGGGCGATCGGCGGCCTTCCGCACGAGGTCGGCGCGGCAGTAGGAAGAAACCCGCTGAGCATCCTCGTGGCATGTCACCGGGTCGTCGGCAAAGACGGAAAACTCACCGGGTACGCGGGCGGGCTGCAGCGCAAGCAGTTCCTCCTCGAACTCGAGCGGCCCCCCGCTGCCGACCACGGCCGGCTCTGGTGATCACACGTGACTCAGCAGCATCGTCGCGCCGAGGGCGGTCATCGTCACGGCGATGAGGACGTCGAGCACGCGCCAAGCCGCCGGCCGCGCGAAGACACCGGCAAGACGCCGTGCGCCGAAGCCGAGAGCGCTGAACCAGACCGCGCTGGCGATCCCGGCACCGAGGCCGAACAGCCAGCGCCCGTCGCCGTGGGCGACCGCCACCGAGCCCAGCAGCAAAACTGTGTCGAGGTAGACGTGCGGGTTCAGCCACGTGAAGGCGATGCAGGCCAGCACGGCCTTGCGCAACGGCGTCCGTTCCTCCCCGACAGTCATGACCGACGGCCGGAACGCCCGCCGCGCGGCGAGCACGCCGTAGCCGAGCAGGAACAGCCCGCCGCCGACGGCGATCACCCCGATCGCCGTCGGCCACTGCTGCAGCACCGCCCCGATCCCGCTCACCCCCAGCCCGATCAACACGAGATCCGACACCGCGCAGATGACCACCAGCGGTGCCACGGCGCCCCCGCGCAGCCCCTGCTGCAGCAGGAAGGCGTTCTGGGAGCCGATGGCGACGATGAGGGACAGGCCGGTCCCGAACCCGGCGACGAGCAACGCGAGCACGCCGTTCACGGTAGGCCCGTGCGGCTGGATTACTCCAGCTCAAGATTCTTACGTAACATTAGCGCTCGTGATGTCCGATCTCCCGCTCGAGCAGGTCAAGACCCTGCTGGCCGTCGTCGACGAGCAAAGCTTCGACGCGGCGGCGGCGGTGCTGCACGTGACGCCGTCGGCCGTCAGCCAGCGGGTGAAGGCCCTGGAGCAACGCACCGGGCGGGTGCTCCTGCTCCGCACCAAGCCGGTCCGGCTGACCGCGTCCGGCCAGGTCCTGGTCCGCTTCGCGCGCTCGCTGGCGCAGCTGGAACAGGACGCGCTGTCCGAACTGGGACTCGGCGCCTCGGCCACCCCGACCGTCTCGATCGCGGTGAACGCGGACTCACTCGCCACCTGGTTCCTCCCGGCGCTGTCCCGCGTCCCGGAGTCGCTGGGACTCTGCTTCGACCTGCAACGCGAGGACCAGGACCACACAGCGAGCCTGCTGCGCGAAGGCCTGGTGATGGCGGCGGTGACGGCCGCACCCCACCCCGTCCAGGGCTGCACGTCGGCCCGCCTGGGCCGGATGCGCTACCGCGCGATGGCCTCCCCCGCGTTCATCGCCCGCCGGCTCGCCTCCGGGCCGCTTCCGTCCGCGCTCGCGGCGGCGCCGGTGATCGCGTTCGACCGCAAGGACGATCTCCAGGACCGGTTCCTGCGCAGCCTCACGCGCCGCCGAACCTTCCCTCACTTACGTCACCACATCCCGGCGTCGGAGTCCTTCGTGGACGCGGTGGCCGCGGGACTCGGCTGGGCATGGTGCCGGAGATCCAGGCGGCCCCCCGCGGCGACACCCTGGTGGACCTGGCCCCGGACCGGCCATTGGACGTGCCCCTGCACTGGCAGCAATGGAAACTGGACTCCCCGGCCCTGGCGGCAGTGGCAGCGGCGGTCGCCGAAGGCGCGAACGAAGCCCTCCGCTAGACACGACCGCCCCAAGCCACAGTTAGTTTGATGGCGCTCCGGCCCCGCGGCCGCCCCCAAGCCCACGAGCGCCGCCTCGATGCTCACTGGTCTCCCCCGGGTCCGGTCGGTCCGTTCCGATCTCCCGGTCCCCGGAGCGGTCTTCAGCGGACGCCGGCAACACCGCCCGATCGGCCCAGCCCGGGTCCCCCGGCGGCTACTCCGGCGCGGACGGCGAGCGGCCGGGAAACTCGCCCACCCCGCGCTCCACCAGGTCAAACGCCTGATCGATCACCGCCGGCTGCTCGCGCCGGACCACCTCCGCGTCCTCCCCCGCCACGATGCGGCTCATCGCGTGCGAGAACACCGTCGTGATCGCCGTGGTCAGCAGCCCGGCCACCATCCGGGAGCGGAACGCCTCGCCCGTCTCCGCGACGAGCACCTCCGTGAACGCCTCCGCGATCTCGCGCTCCTGCTCGTACCATCGCGCCATCAGCGCCGGGCTCGACGTCAGGACCCACCAGAACCCGGGACCGCCGGCGATGGCGCCCGACAGCGGATGCCCGGACGCCAGCAGCGCGTGCTGGTGCTCCCGCAGGGCGGCCACCGGTGACACGCCGGCGGGCCGGGACCGGACCACGGCGGTCAGCTCCGCCAGCCGCTCCGCGTGGCGGTCCAGGAACAGGTCCTCCTTGCGGGGGAAGTAGTTGAAGACCGTCATCTTCGACACGCCCGCGGCCTCGGCGATCTCGGCCACCGTCACCTCCTCGAAGCCGCGCTCGATGAACAGGCCGGTGGCCACGTTCGAGATCAGCAGGCGCGTCGCCTGCTTCTTGCGCTCGCGCAGTCCGGGATCCGCCATGCCCGGAGTATAGACCGGGCACAAAGTTTGACTCGGTAAAACTTTCGCGGCATGATCGGCCCCATGAACACGGATGTGGTGATCTCCGGGGGCGGGCCGGTCGGGCTGATGCTGGCCTGCGAGCTCCGGCTCAGAAACGTGAACGTGCTGGTCGTCGAGCGGCTCGCTGAGCCGGACCGGACGATCAAGGCCGGGTCGGTCAGCCTGACCACGGCCGAGGCCTTCTACCGCCGCGGCCTGCTGCCCGCGGTCGACGCCGTCGTCCAGCAGAACGCCGAACAGATCAAGGCGTTCCTGAAGTCCCGCGGCGGAGGCGGCCCGAAGGCCGCGATGCCGGTGGGGCACTTCGCCGGCATCATGGTCGCCTCGACCGGCGTCCACTTCGACGACCCCGACTTCCGCGACGTCGGGCCCGCGTCCCGGCTCGTCGTCATCCAGCAGCAGGCCGTCGAGGCGATCCTCGGCGAACGCGCCGCCGAACTGGGAGCCGAAATCCGGCGCGGGGTGGAACTGACCGGGTTCGACGCCGACGACGGCGGCGTCACCGTCCGGCTCGGCGACGGCGGCACCGTCCACGCCGGCTGGCTGGTCGGCTGCGACGGCGGCCGCAGCTTCGTCCGCAAGAACGCCGGCTTCGCCTTCCCCGGCACCGATCCCGCCATCACCGGGCGGCAGGCACTCGCCGAGCTCACCGGCGTGGAAGCGCTGCCCGGCGGGTGGCAGCACGGCAACGGCGGGCTCTACGTCTACGGGCCGACGCCCGGGCGGATGCTCACCGTCGAGTTCGACGGGCCGCCCGAGGACCGTACCGCCCCGATCACCGCGCAGGAGCTGGAAGAGAGCTTCCGGCGGGTGTCCGGCGCGGACATCCGGGTCACGAAGGTCCACAGCGCGACCCGGTTCACCGACAACGCGCGGCAGGCGGCCACCTACCGCCAGGGCCGCGTGCTGCTGGCCGGGGACGCGGCGCACGTCCACTCCCCGTTCGGCGGGCAGGGGCTCAACCTCGGCATCGGCGACGCGGTCAACCTCGGCTGGAAGCTGGCCGCGACCATCCAGGGCTGGGCGCCGGACGGGCTCCTCGACACCTACACGACCGAACGCCACCCGATCGGCGAGTGGGTCCTCGAATGGACCCGGGCCCAGGTCGCGCTGATGCGCAGCGACGTGCGGACGAAGGCGCTGCGCCGGGTCGTCGCCGAGCTGCTGCACACCGACGACGGCGCGACCCACCTGGCCAAGAAGCTCTCCGGCGTCCTGCACCGCTACCCGATCGACGGCGAGCACGACCTCACCGGCCGCGGCGCGCCCGACTTCGCCTTCGCCGACGGCACCCGCCTCGGCGACCACCTGCACGACGGCGGCGCGCTCCTGCTCGACCTCGCCGAAAGCGCCGAACTGCGCGAAACGGCGAGCGGCTGGGCGGGCCGCGTCGGCACGCTGACCGTCAAGTGCGTCAGCGAGCCGGGGCTGACCGGCGTGCTGATCCGGCCGGACGGCTACATCGCGTGGGCGAGCGAAGACGGCTCGGTGGCCGGCCTCGACGCGGCGCTGCGCCGCTGGTTCGGCGAACCAGCCTGACGCGCGGGGCGCGCCGGAGCCCGGCGCGCCCCGGAACCTCAGTACGCCACCGCGAACGCGTGGCTCATCGCGTCGTTGTGGGTCGACGTCGAGCCGGCCGCGTCCGGCAGGCCGCTCGCGGCCATCTGCACCGCGCCCGTCGACCCGCTCACCCAGTCGGTCTTCGCGTAGAAGTTGAACTTCAGCACGCAGCCGTTGCCGGTCGCCGCCGTGAACAGGGTGTTGAGCACCTCGTTGTCGATCGACGTCGTGTTCGACGCGTTGTTCGCCCGCAGTGTCGAGTACACGTACGCGGTTTGGCCGGCCGTCATGGACAGCTGGACCGAGCCGAGCGCCGCGACGTACTGAAATCCCCTCGATCGTGCGGTCCGGAACGAGCCCGATTCTGGCCGCCGCCGACGGTGCGCGGACCCGGTCAGTTCCGGACATTGGCCGCCTGCGGACTTCGAGGGGACGCCACGGCTACCCTTCCGCGGCCAGCTGCACCGCTACGTCGATGATCATGTCCTCCTGGCCGCCGACCAGGGCGAGTTCGCCGCAGCGCCGGAGGATCGCCTGCGCCGGGACGCCGTAGCGCTGCGCCGCGCGTTCCGCGTGCAGCAGGAAGCTCGAATACACCCCGGCCCAGCCCTGGACGATGGCGTTGCGGTCCATCTTCGGCCACCGGTTCAGGTACGGGCGGACGACCTCCTCGGCCGCGTCGAGCAGGCCGCCGACGTCGAGGCCGGTGGCGATGTCCATCCGGTCGAACACCGCCGCGAGGACCTCCGTCGGCGAGTTGCCGGCGCCCGCGCCGAGGGCGCAGAGCGACCCGTCGATGTAGCGGACGCCGGCTTCGTACGCCAGGACGGAGTTCGCGACGCCGAGCGAGAGGTTCTGGTGGCCGTGGTAGCCGACCCACGCCGCGTCGCCGACCTCGGCGACCAGCGCCTCGAACCGCGCCCGGGCTTCGTGCATCAGCAGCGCGCCGGCCGAGTCCGTCACGTACGGCGCCTGGCAGCCCGCGTCGACCATGATCCGGGCCTGTTTCGCCAGGTCTTCCGGCGGGGTCCGGTGCGCCATCATGAGGAACCCGGCCGTCTCCATGCCCAGCTCGCGGGCCAGCCCGAAGTGCTGCGGCGAGACGTCGGCCTCGGTGCAGTGGGTCGCCACGCGCACCATCTCCGCGCCCGCGTCGAAGGCGCGCCGCAGGTCCTCCGCGGTGCCGATGCCCGGTACGAGCAGGACGGCGATCTTCGCCTGCGTCGCCTCTTCGCGCGCCGCGGCGATCAGCTTCAGTTCGTCGACGGCGGAAAAGCCGTAGGTGAACGACGAGCCGCCGAGGCCGTCGCCGTGGGTGACCTCGATGACCTCGGCACCGGCGCGGTCCAGCGCGCGGACGGTGTCGCGCACCTGCTGTTCGGTGAAGCGGTGCGCCATCGCGTGGCTGCCGTCGCGCAGCGTCGTGTCGACGATCCGGACGTCGTGGCGCAGCTGCGGCCGCGTCATGCGGGCACCTCCTGCTTCGCGCGGGCCATGAGCTCACCGACGCGCGCTGCGGCGGCGGTCATGATGTCGAGGTTGCCGGCGTATTCGGGCAGGTAGTCGCCGTTGCCGCGGACCTCGAGGAAGATTCCGACCCGGGCGTGGCCGTCCCAGTCCGCGCGGGCGTCGTCGAACTGCGGTTCGGCGCGCAGCGTGTAACCGGGGACGTACTGGCGGACGGCGTCGGCCATTTCGTGGATCGACGCGGTGACGGCGTCACGGTCGGCGTCGGGCCCGATCGCGCAGAAGACGGTGTCCCGCATGATCATCGGCGGCTCGACCGGGTTGAGGATGATGATCGCCTTGCCCCGTCCTGCCCCGCCGATCTCGGCCACGGCCTGCGACGTCGTGCGGGTGAACTCGTCGATGTTGGCCCGCGTCCCGGGCCCGGCACCGCGCGAGGCGACCGACGCGACGATCTCGGCGTAGGGCACCGGCGTCACCCGCGAGACGGCGTGCACCATGGGAATGGTCGCCTGGCCACCGCAGGTGATCATCGAGACGTTCGGGGCATCGAGGTGCGCACCGAGGTTCACGGGCGGGCACACCATGGGCCCGAGATGCGCGGGCGTCAGGTCGACGGCCTGGACACCGGCCTCGGCATAGCGCGGAGCGTGAGCGGCGTGGGCCTTCGCGGAGGTGGCCTCGAACACGAGGTCCGGCAGGGGGTCCTGGCGAAGCAGCCAGCCGACCCCCTCGGCGGACGCCGCGATCCCCTGCGCGCGGGCCCGCTCGAGCCCTTCGGACTCGACCACCCCGACGACGTAACCGACTTCGAGCACATCACTGCGTCGCAGCTTCGCCAGCAAATCGGTACCGATGTTGCCGGGGCCGACGATCGCTGCCATCACGGGAGCCATGCGCCGACCGTCGCACCCGGGCACGGGAGGAGAACAGCGCGGCGTTCCAGCCAGCGGAACGCCGGGGCGCGGTCCCGGAACCGGCGACTTGCGCATCCGGGACCGCCTCCTCACAGCTCCTGGTGGTCCGCGTGCTCCACCCGCGCCTCGGCCACCGGGCGGCTGTCGCTCACCCGGAAGTCGTCCACGCCGTCCAGCACGAACGTCGGTGTCCCCGCCACCTTGTCCGCCCGGCAGTGATGCACGTCGGCATCCGCCACGTCGCGCAGGACGAACGCCGGGCGCGTGTCCGGCCTTCCGAAATGGACGTCCACATCGGACAAACTCACTCCGCGCGCGTGCCGGATGAAGAACCCGGAAGCCGGCAACGTGCCGAACATCGACGGCTCGGGGTACGCCGTCTCCAGTTCCGGCGGGTTCTGCACCGCATCGCCCGGCGTGAGGCCGCCTGCCAGGTGGTGGCGGATGTTGCTCAGCTTCACGTCCTCGATCGGGTGGCCCGGGATGCCCGCGAGACACGACGGGTAACGCGGGTCCGCGTCGAAGGTCGTCACGTCGCTGATGCTCACCCGGCGCAGGAAACCGACCGGCAGGTCCGACGGCCCGCGCATCCGGGCGCCCAGGCGCAGGAACAGCGGCATCTGGACGCTGCGCATCGTCAGGTTGCCGATCGTCACGTCCTCCAGCCATCCGCCGTCCACCGTTTCCAGTGCCAGGCCGCGGCAGTGCTCGAACACGATGTTCGAGATCGCGATGTTGCGGAACCCGCCGTCGGACTCGGTGCCGAACTTCACCCGGCCCGTGCGCCCGTACGACGACGCCGTCTTGAACGTGCCGTCGACCAGCGTGCCCAGGTCGTAGCCGCTGACGAAACAGTTGTCGATCGTGACGTTTTCCGTGTCGCGCACCTGGTTCAGCGCGTACGTGCTCTTCAGCACGATCGCGTCGTCGTTGGGCGAGTTCACCGTCGTGTTGGCGATCCGGACGTTCTTGCAGCAGTCGATGTTGATGCCGTCACGGTTGGTGTCGATCACCAGCCCGTCGATGCGGAAGTTGTCCACGCCGGTCGGCAGGATGCCGAAGTGGCCGCCGTTGACGATGGTGATGTCGCGGATCGCGACGTTGCGGCACAGCTTCAGCGCGATCGCCTTGTTGCCGTTGAGCGGCGCGGACTCCGCGCTGCCGCCGGCCACCAGGCCCTTGCCGTCGATCCGGCCCGGTCCCTCGATGGTGACGTTCTCCAGGTTCTCGCCCCAGATCAGGCTGTTGTGCCAGTGGCTGTGCCCGAAGTCCTGGTACGGGTTGCCCGCGCCCGGCTCGGCGGGGTCGTAGCCCTGCCCGCCGGCCGGGGCGGCGGCGAGGATCGTCGCGTTCGCTCCCAGGTACAGCGCGATGTTGCTCTTGAGGTGGATCGAATAGCTCGCGTACGTCCCGGCCGGGAAGTACACGGTCCCGCCGCGCGCCGCGGCCGCGTCGATCGCGCGGTTGATCGCGGCCGTGTCGATGGTGCGCCCGTCGCCCTTCGCGCCGAACTTCGTGACGTCGAAGAAGCGTCCCTGCGCGCCCGAAAATTCGTCGGCCTCGGCCGGTGAAGATCCGATCAATGGCAGCGCGGCACCGGCGGCACCCCAAGCGACGACACGGCGGCGGCTCAACGCTCGTCCCACTCCAGCTCCCTCATCTCGCCATGGCGGAAGCCCATGAGCTTCCGACGGCGGATCGGGAATTCCCTCTCAGCTAAGAGCAAAAGATCGGATGAGTCAAGCGCGTGCCCCTCGCGGACGCATCACCAGCGCGGCGACGTGGTACCCGCACGGCTCGTCACCCCGGTTCGCGTAGGAATGCGTTACGTCGGCGGGAAAGTAGAGCGAATCACCCGCCTCCAGGACGTACTCCGCCGCGCCGACGCCGAGGTGCAGCGTGCCCGACTCGACCGCGACGAACTCGTGCGACCCCGGGGCGTACGCCGGGAACGTCCCCGCGTCGCAGCGCGGCGGCAGGGTCGTGCGGATCCACTCGAAGTTGACGCCCGGGACGACCGGTGTCAGCACCGTGCGGTGCCAGCCGCCCGGCTCGGCGACGTGGTCCTGTTCGGCCGCGCGCCGGACGATCACCCGGTCCGTCTCCAGGTCGGCCAGCAGCCGCGACAGCGACAGCCCGAGGCCGTCGGCGATCCGGGACAGCACGACGACCGTCGGTGTCTTCTCGCCGCGCTCGATGGCCGACAGCATGCTGACGCTGACCCCGGCCGCCTTCGCCAGCGCGGTCAGCGCCAGGCCACGGCCGGCGCGGAGGTCGTACAGGCGGCGGCCGAGATCCGCGGGATCGATCATTCCTCTATAATACCGATCATGTCCACTATAGAGGAAGCGACGGAGGCGCACGCCGACGGCGTCGCGGCCGTCTTCGCGCCATACGTCACCGGCTCGGTCGTCACCTTCGAGACCGTCCCGCCGACAGCGGAGCAATGGCGGGCGAAGATCCGCGAAAGCCGGCTGCCCTTCCTCGTCCTGACCGAGGCGGACGCGGTGCTCGGCTACGCGCTGGCCACGCCGTGGCGGCCGAAACCGGCGTACCGGCACACGGTGGAGACGACGATCTACCTCGCGCCCGAAGCCACCGGCCGCGGCCACGGACGGCGCCTGCTGGACGAGCTGCTGAAGCGCTGTGCCGACCAGGGCGCCCGGCAGGCGATCGCGGTCGTCGTCGACTCCGGCAGCCCGGCGTCGCGGAACCTGCACCGGGCTGCCGGGTTCATCGACGCGGGCGTGCTGCGCGGCGTCGGATTCAAGCAGGACCGCTGGCTCGACACCCTGCTGCTGCAGCGCGCACTAGGCTGACCGCCGTGGAGACGACGGAGGCGGACCTGCTCGCCGCGGCGCGGCGCGCGGACCGGGGCGCCTTCGACCGGCTCGTGCGGCCCTACCAGAGCGAGCTGCGCGCCCACTGCTACCGGATGCTCGGCGCCCTGCACGACGCGGAAGACGCGCTGCAGGAGGCGCTGCTCGGAGCGTGGCGCGGGCTGGCCGGGTTCGAGGGACGCGGCTCGGTGCGCGCGTGGCTGTACCGGATCGCCACGAACGCGTGTCTCCGGCTGATCAAGCAGCGCCCGAAACGCCTCATGCCGCGCGACTACCACCCGGCGGCCGAACCCGGCGAACCGCTCGCAGGCCCGGTCGAAGGCGAGGCGTTCGTCGAGCCCTACCCCGAGGACGGCTGGGACCCGCAGCGCCGGTTCGAGCTGCGCGAGAGCGTCGAGCTGGCGTTCGTCGCCGCGCTGCAGCACCTGCCGGGGACGCAGCGGGCAGTGCTGATCCTGCGTGAGGTGCTGGCTTTCTCCGCCGCCGAGGTCGCCGACGCGCTCGGCACGTCCGTCGCGTCGGTCAACAGCGCGCTGCAGCGGGCCCGCAAGACCCTGGACCAGCACGCGCCGTCACAGAGCCAGCAGGCGACGCTGCGCAGTCTCGGCGAAGACGCGGAACGCGCCCTGGTGGCGGAGTTCGTCGCGGCGTGGGAACGCGCGGACGTCCCGGCGCTGCTGAAGCTGCTCACCGCGGACGCCCGCTTCACGATGCCGCCGCTGCCCGCGTGGTTCGACGGCCGCGACGACGTCGCGCGTTTCCTGTCGGGCAACGTGTTCGCGACGCCGTGGCGGCTGGTGCCGGTCCGCGCCGCCGGGCAGCTCGCGTTCGCCTGCTACCAGCGTCACCCGGACGGCGTGTTCCGCATCGGCTGCGTGAACGTGCTGACCCTGCGCGGCGACCGGATCGCCGAGATCACCGGCTTCCTGGACCCGGCGATGTACGCGGGCTTCGGCTTGCCGCCGGAACTCAGCGCGACTTCGCCCGCAGGTGCAGCCGCTCCCCCTGCTTCCCGAACAGGCTGAGGATCTCCGCCGGCCCGCCGACCGCGCCGAACCAGTGCGGCAGCCGCGTGTCGAACTCCGCCGCCTCGCCCGGGCCGAGCGTCATGTCCCGGTCGGCCAGGATCAGGCGCAGCCGGCCCGACAGGACGTACAGCCACTCGTAGCCTTCATGGACCTGTGGTTCCGGTTCGCCGGGGTCGGGTTCCAGGATCATCTTGAACGCCTGCGGCGCGCCGGGCTGGCGGGTCAGCGGGAGCACGGTCATGGTCGTGCCGTTGTGCCGCGGGATGCGGCGCGCGGTCAGCCGCACCCGGGGGTCGCCGACCTCCGGCGCGCCGACCAGCTCGTCGAGTGGCACCTGGTGGGCCTGGGCGATCGGCAGCAGCAGCTCCAGGCTCGGCTTGCGCTGGCCGGACTCGAGCCGCGACAGCGTGCTCTTCGAGATGCCCGTCGCCGCCGAAAGGTCGGCGAGCGTGACCCGCCGCTGCGTGCGGACCCGCTTGAGCCGGGGGCCGACTTCGGCCAGTGCCTGGGTGATCGCGTCCGTCATGCGACCAGGAAACCCGGTTGTCCCGGAAACGGCAACATTTGTTGTCGGTTTCGCGAAACCGGGTTCAAGGTGGCGCCATGACCGAAAACAGCTATGACGTCCTGGTGGTGGGTGGTGGCGCGGCGGGGCTGAGCGCCGCGCTGATGCTGGGCCGCGCGCGGCGGCGCGTCGTGGTCGTCGACGGCGGCTCGCCGCGCAACGCCCCGGCGTCGCACATGCACGGTTTCCTGTCCCGCGACGGCCTGCCGCCGTCCGAACTGCTCGAGATCGGCCGGGCGGAGCTGGCCGGCTACGGCGTCGAGGTGGTCGAAGACCGGGTGACGCGGCTCGAACCGGGCTTCACCGCCCGGCTGGGCCGCGGCCGGGAGCTGACGGCCCGGCGCGTCCTGGTCGCGACCGGCGTCCACGACGACCTGCCGGACATCCCGGGGCTGCGCGAGAGCTGGGGCACCGACGCGGTGACGTGCCCGTACTGCCACGGTTACGAGGTGCGCGACCGCCCGCTGGGCGTCCTCGGCACGGAGCCGGGAAGCGTCGAGCACGCGCTGCTGGTGCGCCAGTGGTCGCGGGACGTCGTGTACTTCGCGCACACGGCACCACCGTCCGAAGAGGACCGTGAACGGCTCGACGCGCGCGGAATCCGGGTGGCCGACGGGACGGTGACGGCGCTGCGGCGCGAGGACGGCCACCTGACCGGCATCGAGGCGGGCGGCCGGATCGTGCCGCGGGTGGCGTTGTTCCTCCGCACCCGGACGGTGCCGCACGACGAGCTGCTGCGCGGGCTCGGCTACGTGGCGGGAGAAGTCGACGCGACGGGCAAGACGAGCGTCCCGGGCGTGTGGGCGGCGGGGAACGTGATCGACGCGAGGGCAACGGTGATCATCGCGGCAGCCCAAGGCGCGGCGGCGGCCGGCGCGCTCAACCACGATCTGGTGACCGAGGACGTGCGCCGGGCGGTGGAGAGCTTTGGTGGCTTCACCCCGGCGGCGGAACGCGCGGTGGCCGGAGCCCGGTGAGTGAGTGGCGCCAGGCCGGCGGCTGCACCGCGGATTGCCGACCCCGCGGCGCCCGCGCGGGCCTCGCCCGCGCGCCGGACCGGCGGGCGCGCGCACCGGACCCGACTGCCCGCTTGTCGCCGGCCCAGCGGCCACACGCGGCACCAGCACCCGCCAGACCGGCGGGCGCGCGGGCCGGACCCGACCGCCCGCTTGGCGCCGGCCCGGCGGCCACACCCCCGAAAGGCCAAACCCGCGGCACCAGCGCCCGCCTGATCCGCGCGCCGGACCGGCGGGCCCGCGGGCCGACCGCCCACCAGGCGCGGGGCCAGCCACCGCGCCCACAGCCGCGGCCCGCTTCTCTCCTGGCGTCCGGCCCCCGCGCGTGCCAGGCTCGGTGGATGCGTCCGACGCTCTACGAATTCGCCGGCGGCGATGCCGCCTTTCTGGCGCTCGCCGCCGCGCATCATGAGCGTTGCCTGGCCGATCCCGAGCTGAACCATCCCTTCTCGCATCCCGGGCAGCATCCGCAGCACGTCGAACGGCTGGCGCAGTACTGGGCCGAAGTCATGGGCGGGCCGCCGCGGTACTCGGAAACCTGCGGCGACCACTCCGCCATGCTGCGGATGCACGCCGGCAACGGTGACATGAGCGACCTCGGCCGCCGGTTCGTCGAGTGCTTCGTGCGGGCCGCCGACGATGCCTGCCTGCCCGCCGATCCCGCGTTCCGTGCCGCGCTGCGGTCCTACATGGAGTGGGCCGTCGCCGAGGTGCTCGCCTACCCCGGGCCGCCCGGTGACGTGCCCGCCGGGCCGGCCATGCCGCGGTGGTCGTGGCACGGCCTGCAGCCGATGTGACGTCCGATAACCGCGAGCGCGACCTCCCCCGCGCGGCCAGACTGGCCGGCATGCTCCTCGATCGCTACCGCCTGGCCAGCCGGGATTTCGCGCGGCACCTCGAAGCCGTGCCGCCGGACGGCTGGGACGCACCGACGCCGTGCACCGAGTGGAACGTCCGGCAGCTGGTCAACCACATGACCCGCGGCAACCTCAACTACGTCGGCCTCCTCCACGGCGCCACCCGGGAAGAGTTCCTGGCCCGACGCGAGGCCGACGCGCTCGGCGACGATCCCCGCACCGCGTTCGCCGAGTCGGTCCAGGCCTGCGCGGACGCCTTCGCCGAAGACGGCGCGCTCGACCGCGTCGTCGACTACCCGCTCGGCAAGCTGACCGGACGGCGCGCGCTGGCCGTCCGCACCGCCGACACCGTCGTGCACACCTGGGACCTGGCCCGCGCCCTGGGCGCCGACGACACCCTCGACCCCGCCCTGGTCGCGTGGCTCGACGACGACCACGAAACCATCTACGCGGGACTCGACCTGGGGCCGCAGTTCTTCGCCGCCCCGCCACCCGGCACGCCCGGCGAAACCCGCCAGGACCGCGTGCTCACGCGCTTCGGCCGCGATCCTCGCTGAGACCGCACCCCAGCCGGGTGGCCAGCTCGGTCAGCGCCCGGCCGAGCGGGAGGTCCACCCGCACCGCCGCGTAGCGGTCGCCGCGGGTTTCGCCGTGGTTGAGGATCGCCACCGGTTTGCCCGCGGCCGCCGCGTGCCGGACGAATCGGAGCCCCGACATCACGGTCAGGGACGAGCCCAGCACCAACAACGCGTCGGCGTCGTCGACCAGCCGGTAGCACTGCTCGACCCGCGGCCGCGGGACGTTTTCGCCGAAGAACACCACGTCGGGCTTGAGCACACCGCCGCACGCCGTGCACGGCACGGTCGTGAACCGGCGGACCACCTCGTCCGGCAGCTCGACGTCGCCGTCGGGGTTGATCCGGGTGGCCGCGCCCGCGAAACCCGGGTTCGCCGCGCGCAGCCGCCGGTCCAGCTCGGCGCGCGGGCTCGTGCGGCGGCAGCCGAGGCAGATCACGCGGTCGAGGCTGCCGTGCAGCTCGACCGCGTCCGCCGTGCCGGCCGCCTGGTGCAGGCCGTCGACGTTCTGGGTGATCACGCCGCCGACATAGCCGCCTTCGCGCAGAGCGGTGACCGCGCGGTGGCCGTCGTTCGGGGTGGCGCGGGCGATCGTGCGCCAGCCGAGGTGACTGCGCGCCCAGTAGCGCTGCCGCCCTTCCGGGCTGGTGACGAACTCGTCGTAGGTCATCGGCGTGTGCCGGCGCAGGCTGCCGGCTGCCCCGCGGTAGTCGGGGATCCCGGACTCGGTGGACAGCCCGGCACCGCTGAGCACGGCCACCCGCCCGCGCGCGACGACGCCGGTCAGCTCGTCGAGGCTCGAAGTCCGGGGCAGCGGCGCGTCGGGAGACGTCCACGTCAGGGTCGGGCGGGTCCGCACTACGCCAGGGTACGTGGGGCCGGCAGCTGCTTCTCGAACCAGTGATGGGCGTAGCGCTCTTCGTTGAACGGCGCGACCTCGCGGTACCCGGCCGCGCGGTACAGGCCGATCGCTTCGCCGAGCGCGCGGTTCGTCTCCAGCCGCAACGTCCGGACGCCCTTCGCCGCCGCGTACGCCTCCAGTTCGCCCAGCAGCCGCCGGCCCAGCCCGAGCCCGCGCGCCGGGGGCGCCACCCACATCCGCTTGATCTCGGCCGGTGCGTCGCCGTGGAACTTGAGGGCGCCGCAGCCGACCGGCTCGGCGTGCAGCGTGGCCACCAGCAAGACCCCGGCGGGCGGGGTCATCTCGTCGTCGGCCGCGGAGATGCTGAGCTGCGGGTCGAAGCCGTCGTCGAACCGGCGGCCCAGCTCGGCGAAGTACGCGCCCAGGCAGAAGCGGGCCGCCGGATGCCCGGGCGGGCACGGGGCGACGTCGACCGCCGACGCCGTCAGGAGCCGCTCGACCTCGGCCATCGCGGCGACGAGCCGGGTGCGCTGCCCGTCGGAGAGCCGGGCGAGGAGTGCGGCGGCCGCGTCGTCGGAGAGCCGGTCGAGCGTCGCCCGCTCGGCCGCCCCGGCCTCGGTGAGCCGCGCGGTGCGGACGCGGCCGTCGGCGCCGCTCGGCTCGACGCGCACCAAGCCGTCACGCTCCAGCCCGCGCAGCAGCCGGCTCAGGTACCCGGAGTCGAGGCCGAGCCGTTCCCGCAGCTCGCGGACGTCCCGCCCGCCGGCGCCGATCTCCCACAGCACGCGCGCCTGGCCCAGCGGCCTGCCGCGCGCGAGGAACGCGTCTTCGAGCGCGCCGATCCGCTGGGTGACGGTCCGGTTGAACCGCCGCACGCCGTCGACCAGGGCACGGTCCATTCCCTGACTATAGTCAGAGAAACCTCAGCCGGGATGGTTCCAGACCGATCCGGTGTCCACGAACGCCCTCAGCAGGCCGGTCAGCCGTGCGTCGCCGTGACCGTTCAGCTCGTCGGAGGCGATGCGGCGGGCCACCCCGGCCAGGAAGTCCGCGACCTGCACGCGGGCGTCCGACCGTGAATCGACGAACCGGACGCCGGCCAGCCGGTGGCCGAGGGTGGCCTTGAGCTGCAGCACCCGTTCGCCGGTCAGGGCGAGCTGCTCGTCGTGCACCAGGGCGACCGGGGTGCCGCCGGCGCTGAAGTGCCGGACGGTGTGGATCACCGCGGGCACCAGCGGATCGAGCACCGGCACCAGGCCGGGGTCGCTCGCCAGCCGGGTGCGGTAGGCGGCCACGCGCTCGCCGCCGTCGCACAGCCGTCCCATGATCTCGCCGGCCTCACCGGGAACGGCGGCGAGTTCCCGTGCCAGCGCGAAGAACTCCGGCGGGGACGTCGTCACGCCCCGCCGGGGCTTGAGCCGCAGCACGCTCGTGAACGCGGCCAGGAAGTAGGCCCAGCGATCGGCGCCGAAGGCGGCGGGGCCCGCGCGGTGCAGGGTGCGCGCCAGTTCTTCGGTGCCGTGGGCGGCCAGCAGCGTGACCGCGGCCCGGACGGCGAAGAACGTCTTGTCGGTCAGGTGCACGTGCCCGCGTCCGGCCAGCGGCCCGGCCGGATCGAGCAGCCATTCGAGCACCGGGCGGTGCTTGGCGCGCAGCAGGTGGTTGGCCTTGTACTCCTCGGCGGGCGAGCCGATGCGGGCGCGGATCTCCCGGACGCAGGCCTCAGCCTCGCCGAGGGTCAGCCGGACACCGGCGTGGGCGAAGACGTCGGTTTCGCCCCCGACGAGGTTCTCGCCCTCCGAGCCCGACTCGTCGCAGGCGATCTCGACCGGGCTCACCGTTCCGATGCTGCCAGACCGCCGGTCCCACGGCGACCGGTTACCCGGAAGGCCGTTCCTGGCCCGGCGCCGCGGCGGATCGTGGTTGACTGGCCGCATGCTGCCCTGGGACGGCGAACTCGCCGGCCGGCTCGACCGGCACACCGTCGGCTCCGCGCTGCTGCGGGACAACCCGCTCGGTGACCCGCACGAACGGCCGCTGTGGGTGTACGTCCCGCCGGGCTACGAAGACGGCGACGAGCGCTATCCCGCCGTGTACGTCATCCAGGGCTATACCGGCCACCTGAGCATGTGGGCCAACCGGACGCCGTTCCGGCAGCCGTTCGTGGAGACGGCCGACGCCGTTTTCGCCGGTGGCGCACCGGGCTGCGTGGTGGTGTACGTCGACGCGTGGACCGCCTACGGCGGCTCGCAGTTCGTCGACTCGCCGGGCACCGGCCGGTACCACTCCTACCTGTGCGACGAGATCGTGCCCTGGGTGGACGCCCGGTACCGGACGATCCCGGACCGCGAATCCCGCGCGATCGCGGGCAAGTCGTCGGGCGGCTTCGGCGCAATGATCACGCCGATGCTGCGTCCCGACCTGTTCGGCGCGCTGGCCACGCACGCCGGCGACGCGCTGTACGAGCTGTGCTACGTCCCCGACTTCGGCAAGGCGGTCCGCGCGCTGCGCGCCTACGACCGGGACATCCGGGCGTGGTGGGCGGATTTCCGGGCCCGGCCGGCGTTCAGCAAGCCGGACGACGCGACGCTGCTGCAGCTGCTCGGGGTCTCCGCGTGCTTCTCGGCCGACGACGACGGCACGCCGCAGCTGCCGTTCGACCCGGCGACGGGTGTGGTGCGGCCGCGGGTGTGGCAGCGCTGGCTCGGCTGGGACCCGGTCCGGATGGTGGCGGGCCGCGCCGAGGCGGTGCGGTCGTGGCGGGCGGTGTGGATCGACGCCGGCACGAGCGACGAGTACTTCCTCGACGTCGGCGCGGAGGCGTTCCGGGCGGAGATCGCGAAGGCCGGCCTGCCCGGCGAGCGGGTGCACTTCGAGCTGTTCGAGGCGGGCCACGCCGCGATCGACTACCGGTACCCGCTTTCGCTGGCCTGGCTGGCGGAACGGCTGGCCCGGTGATCGAGACCGCCCTGACGCTGCCCGGCGGCCCAACCCTGCACGTCTACGACACCGGCGGTCCCGCGCGGCTGACCGTCCTGTGGCACCACGGCACGCCGAACCTCGGCGCGCCGCCGGGACCGCTGCTGCCGCTCGCCGAAGAGCTGGGAATCCGCTGGATCTCCTACGACCGGCCCGGCTACGGCTCCTCCACGCCCGCGCCCGGCCGCCGGGCCGGCGACGCGGCCGGGTGGGCGGCCGCCGTCGCCGAGGCGCTGGGGATCGGCGAGTTCGCCGTCATGGGGCACTCCGGTGGCAGCTCGCACGCCCTCGCCTGCGCCGCGCTGCTGCCCGGCCGGGTCCGGGCCGTCGCGAGCCTCGCCGCCGTCGCGCCTTTCGGGGGCGAAGGCTGGTTCGACGGCATGGCCGACGCCAGTGCGGCGTCCCTGCGTGCCGCCGCAGAAGGCCGTGCCGCCAAGGAAAGGCACGAAGCGGCGGCCGGGTTCGACCCGGACGTCTTCACCGCCGCCGACTTCGCCGCGCTGACCGGCTCGTGGTCCTGGCTCGACGAAGTCGTCCGGCCCGCACTGGGCGCGCCGGGCCTGATCGACGACGACCTCGCCTACGTCACGCCGTGGGGCGCCGACCCGGCGGCCATCACCGCGCCGGTCCTGCTGGTGCACGGCGAGGACGACCGGATGATCCCCGCGACGCACAGCCGGTGGCTCGCCGCCCGCTGCCCGGCCGCCGAGCTGCGCCTGTCCCCCGGCGACGGCCACATCTCCGTCCTCCGACACGCGGCCGAGGCTCTCAAGTGGCTGGCGGTTCAGGACAGCAGCGCCAGCGAAGCGACCGCTGGAGCCATGTAGAGCACCGGGAACGGCAGGTGTGCGTAGGATCGCGCGCGGGCCACGGTGACGAGGGCGCCGAGGAAGTACAGCACCAGCCCGATCGCGGCGGCGACACCGATCGCGGGCACGAACAGCCCCACGACGAGACCGGCCGCCCCGGCGGCCTTCGCCGCGCCGAGCCACGGCCACCACGTTTGCGGGACGCCGTACGAGGTGATGGGTTCGACGACCCACTTCGCGCGGGTGAAGACCGAGACGGCCGAGAAACCGGCCATGGCGGCGCCGACGAGGGTGACGATCACGTACGCGGTGGACATCGCGTCTCCTCCGGGAGTTCGGGGACACCGGGGTTCCGGGTCCGGTACTCCCCCGACCCCCGCGGCGGAACCGATGTGACCGGTGGTGACCACCGTCACAGTGGAAGCCGCGGTACGAGCACCTCCTCCGGCGCGCGGTCGGGCCGCAGGCCACGCCACGACGTGTGGCGCAGCCGCAGATCCGGGGTCACGCGCCGGAAGACGACCTCGCCGACCAGCTCCGGCCGCACCCAGTGGGCGCCGCGGGCACGGTCGCGCGGCACGTCGGTGGCGAACGGGCTGTCCGTGCGGGCCAGTGGCGCGAGCACGGCCCGCAGGTCGTCGAGCGCGCCGTCGGTGAAGCCGGTGCCGACGTCACCCAGGTACACCAGCGCGCCTTCGTCGTCGTACCCGCCGAGCAGCAACGCGCCGAGCGTGCCCGCGCGGCGGCCGGTGCCGGTCCGCCAGCCGCCGACCACCACTTCGCGCGTCTGCGTCAGCGCGCGCTTGGTCCACAGGGGCGAGCGGGCGCCGGGCAAGTACGGCGCGTCGAGGCGCTTGGCGACGACGCCTTCGATGCCGTGCTGGGCCGCCGTGGCGAGCAGCTGGTCCGGCGCGATGTCGGCGCGCGTGTACCACGGCGGCACGACGAGCCGGCCGTCCGCGGGCCGGACCAGCTCGGCGAGCAGCTCGCGCCGCTGCGCGTACGGCCGGTCCAGCAACGACTCGGTGCCGATCCGCAGCAGGTCGAAGGCGAAGTAGACGACGGGGACCTCGGCACGCAGCTTCGCCGTCGGCTCGTGCATGGCGCGGCGCTGCATCAGCTCGAACTCCGGGCGCCCGGCCGCGTTCAGCGCGACGACCTCACCGTCGAGCACCGCCGCGTGACCGCCGAGCGCGGGCGCGAAGACGTCCTGCAGCTCCGGGTAGCGGTGGGTGTGGTCGCTGCCGCTGCGGCTGGTGATCCGGGCCGCGCCGCTGCCGGCGACCCGGGCGCAGCCGCGGAAACCGTCCCACTTCCACTCGTAGCCGTGGTGGTCGTCGTCCGGCAGCGGACCGTCGACGGCCAGCATCGGCGCCACGGCGTCCGGCACCGCCTCCATCGCCACCTCCCCCAGCTCGCCCCAGTCTGGACGATCAGGCAGACCCTGTCACCCGGCGGGCAGCAGCGGGAGCAGCTCCTGGTGACGGCCCGCGCGGCGCAGCACGGGCGAACCGGGCCCGTCCGGCTCGAGGTCGCCGGCCCGCAGCGCGGCGAGGAACCGCACGATCACGCGCGGCGGCGGCAGGATGTCGGCCCCGCCGAGGTAGGCCAGCACGATCATCTCCTCCCCGCACGCGGCCTCGACCGCAACCGCCCAGCCGTGCACCTCGTCCCACAGCAGCGCGACGTCGCGCTCCGGAAACCGGCGCAGCCGCCAGTCCACCGCGACGTAGGCCGACACCGGGACGTCGACGTCCACGGTGCAGGACTCGAGGCCGAAGCCGAGCGCCGCGGCCACCTCGCCGAGGTACGCTCGCAGGCCGCGCTGGAACCAGAACTCGAGATCGGTGTCGATCAGGCCGGACACCCGTTTCCTTTCTTCCCGGACCGGCCGCGCGCCCTGCCCGGCCGGTCGAAGCGGATCAGCCGACCGCCGCGAGCGCGGCGGCCCGATCCCGGTGGCAGGAGAAGCCGGCGGCGCCGGTCTCCCGCAGCAGCCGCCACAGTGCGGCCGTCCGCACCACCCAGGCGAGCGGGACGGCCGCCTCGTCGGCACGGCGCTGGACGCGGTGCAGCGCGCGGAGCCCGGCGCCGGAGCAGAACGTCACGCCGCCGAGGTCGACGACGAGCGCGCCCGCCCCGCGCAACGCGGATTCCGCGCATTCGACAAGAATGGCGACGGTGGCGAGATCGATGTCGCCCGCCACCACGAGGAGCACGCACCGGTCACCCGGGAACATCGTGGTGACGGAGAACGGATCGCACAACGCACCCGGCGAAGAACGGCCGAAGGCCCGCGAAAGCCGCGGCGGTTTCCGGATCTTCACGGCCTGCCTCCGACGGCTGGAGGGTGGGGGTTCACGCGTAGACCGTACCCACCGTGTCCAGCTTGGCGCACAACGGATTCCTCCCGTTCCGCGGCCTGTGCACCGACACGGCCGTCTGCACGTGCAGCCGTCCACATGGGACACGAAGAAACCCCTGCTGAGATCGGCGAAGACGCACATTCCGCGATTACGGCGGGCCGCCACCTCCGGAACCGGAGCCGTTTCGCGGCGGATTCGTGAATTCCGGAATTCAGCCGATTGCCGGAATCGCTGCGCGAGTCCGGTCCAGCTCGGCGAAGAGGTCGCCGAGGTCGTCGACGCGCGCCAGGACCTCATCGGCGGTGAACCGCAGGTGCGACACGTGCCGGCAGGCCCGCACCTCGTCCCACGTCACCGGGGCCGACACGGTCGGCTCGTCCCGTCCGCGCAGCGAGTACGGCGCCACCGTCGTCTTGACCGGGTTGTTCTGGCTCCAGTCGATGAAGACCTTGCCCGGCCGCAGCGTCCTGGTCATCCGCGCCACGACGAGATCGGGCGTTTCCGCGGCCAGCCGCTCGGCCAGCGCCTTCGCGTACTGCGACGGTTCGGCGGCGTCCGTGGTGACGACACCCGCGTAGAGCTGCATGCCCTTGGAGCCGCTGGTCTTCGCGACCGGGGTGAGACCGTCGCCGGTGAGCACGTCGTGGAGCCGCTCGGCGACGCGGCAGCAGTCGACGACGGTGGCGCCCGGGCCGGGATCGAGGTCGAACACGAGCCGGTCGGGCGTGTTCCGCTCGCCGTCGTCGCCGACGGTCCACTGGTGGACGTGCAGCTCGAGCGCGGCGAGGTTGGCCGCCCAGACCAGCTCGGGCAGGTCGTTGATCAGCGGGTAGCTGATGATCTCGGGCTCCTTGCCCCGGCCGCCGACCGTCAGCCGCGCGGTGCGGACCCACTCCGGCGCGTGCCGCGAGACGTCCTTTTCGAAGAAGGAGCCACCGGCGACGCCGTCGGGGAACCGCACGAACGTCATCGCCCGGTCGCGGATGTGCGGCAGCAGCACCGGCGCGATCCGCGTGTAGTAGTCGAGGACCTCGCCCTTGGTGAAACCGTGCCGCGGGTAGAGCACCTTCTCGAGATTGGACAGCGTCAGCTGCCGCTCGCCCACCCGCACCGTGATCCGGCTCCCCGCCACGGCGCCACGCTAGCACCCGCGGAATTCACCCGGCACCACTCGAAACGACCCGCTCGACGAACCGCTCCGCGACCTCGCGCAGCTTCACGTTCTCCCGCTGCGACTGCTCCACCAGCAAGGCGAACGCGTCGTCGGCGCCGATCCGGCGGATCGCCATCAGCATCCCCTTCGCCTGGTCGATGACCGCCCGGGAGGTCAGCGCCGTGCGCAGGTGCTCGGCCGTCTCGCGGGCCCGCACGTACCGGTGGTAGACGCGGAAGATCGCCTCCACCGCGGCCGTGTAGAGCTCGAGCAGCTGGGCTTCGGTCTCCGCGAAGCCGTCGTCCTCGCGTCCGTAGCAGTTGAGCGCGCCGGAGTACTCCTCGTCGGCCACCAGCGGCGCGGCGAGGAAGCTGCCGAAGCCGGCTTCCCGGGCCTGGCCCGCGAACGACGGCCAGCGCTCGGCCGCCTCGGTCACCGACGTGCGGACGATCTTGCCGGTGCGGACCGCCTCCAGGCAGGGGCCGTCGCCGATGCGGTACTGGCCGGCGTCGAGCTCGCCGACGATCGCGCTGGTCGCCGACGCCGTGTGCGGCGTGTCCCCGATGACCAGCGTGACGGACGCTTCGGCGACGCCCGGGACGGCGTGGCGTGCCTGCAGGCACACGTGCCGCAACAGGATCAGCAGGTCGTCTTCCTGCCGCAGGACCGCGGTCAGCGCTTCGAGCGCCCCCGTGACCTCGTCGAGCAGCGGCGCGGCCGTGACGGCGGGCTCCGGCAGTTCCATGTCCACTCCTCGCGTCGTCCGTGAATCCCCCCGGGTACCCAGTCCCTGGCGAGCCATGTCACCGCCGCACGTTTGACGGCGGCCTCCGCTTGGTAATCAGCGGCCATGGCGTCGGAGAAGGCGGGCGGACTGCCGCTGGAGGAAGAGCTGGCGGCGGTCGCGGCGCGGATGTCGGGACTGCTGCTCTCGCGCGAGACCGTCGACTCGGTGCTGGAGCTGATCGTCTCCCTCGCCGGCACGACGATCACCACCGCGGCGGGCGCCGGGGTGACCCTCGTCGACGACGGCGACGGCGCTCCCGTCACGACGAGCGCGTCCGGCCCGCTCGTGCGCGACGCCGACAACCTGCAGTACGAACTCGGCGAGGGGCCCTGCATGGCCGCGCTGGCGGAGCGCTCGCCGATGCGGATCGACGACGTCGCCACCGAGCGGCGCTGGCCACGCTGGTGCGCCGCGGTCGCCGGCCTCGGGCTCCGGTCGGTGCTCACCACGCCCCTGGTCAGCGAAGACGGCTGCCACGGCGCGATCAAGCTCTACGCGAAGACGCCCGGCGCGTTCGGCGGCACCGACGAGCGGACGCTGGCGACGTTCGCCGGCCGCGCCGCCGTGCTGGTCGCCAACGCCCGCGCCTACGAGCGGGCCAGCCGCTTCAGCGAGCAGTTCAAGCACACCCTCCGCGACCGGGACCGGGTCACGATGGCGAAAGGCTTCCTCATGGGCCGGGACGGCCTGGACGAGGAGACCGCCTTCGACCGCCTCCTTTCGCTGGCCCGCGCCGCCGGCCGCAGTCCCGCCGAGGCCGCCGCCGAGCTGCTCGCGCCGGCACCGCGGGGAAGGTGAGCCCGCCGATGCGCTTCTTGCCCGAAGAGGAACAACAGCGGCTGCTCGCCGCCTGCTTCGCGCAGAGCCACCTGACGCCGGAGCAGCTGTGGATGCGGTACTTCGCGCTCGGTGGCAGCCTGAGCCTGCTGGACCTCGACGCCTACCTCAACGGGCTGACCGCGCTCCCCCGGCTCGACCGCGACATGCTCGCCCACGCCGTCAACGAACGGCTCGACGAGCTGTCCGGGCCACCGCGCGCGCCGTACAGCCATTCGGTGCGCGACGCCAAGCCGTTGCACGGCCCGCTGAAGGCGCTCGTCGACCTGCTCGAAGGCGCCCACCGCGCGCCGCCCGAGCGGCTGCCCGCCATCGTCGCCGAAGCCGGCCGCGCGCTCGACCTGCGGATCGGCATCTACCTCGCCGACTACGACCAGCGGACGCTCGTGCCGCTGCGCGCGGAATCCGCCGTCGGCCTGGACATCGAGACGACCGTCGCCGGCGACGTCTTCCGCCGGGCGGGAACCACCGTGACCCGTGACGGGCCGGACCCGACGCTGTGGGCGGTGCTGCTCGACGGCGTGGAACGGCTCGGCGTGCTGGAGATCGTCCCGACCGACGGCGCCGACCCGGACGACCCGGTGCTGCGGGAGCAGTGCCGCTGGCTGTCCGCGTTGCTGGGGCACCTGGTGACGATCACGACCCAGTACGGCGACGGTCTCGACGTGCGGCGCCGTCGCCGTCACCGTGCGTCGCCGGCCGAGCTGCTGTGGCAGAACCTGCCGCCGCTCACCGGAGCGACGGAGAGCGTGGTCGTCGGCGGCAGCGTCCAGCCGGCGTACGACCTGGGTGGCGTCGTGTTCGACTACGCGCTTTCGGAGCGGCGGGCGCAGCTGGCGATGTTCGACGCGGGCGCGCGGTCGAGCACGTCGAGCTACGCGGTCGTGAACGCCCTGGCCGCCTACCGCGCCGCCCGCCGTGACGGGGCTTCGCTGGCGGAGCAGTACATCGCGGTCGGCAAGGAGCTGGACGACCGGGCGTCGGCGGTCACCGGGGTGGTCGCGGAGCTGGACTTGCGCACGGGCGTGCTGCGCTGGCTGGACGCGGGCCACCCGGCACCGCTGATCGTCCGCGACGGCGCGCCGCTGCCGGGCACGGGGGCGGTCGCGGCCCGGTTCGCCGCGGATGAGCAGTCCCTGCGCGCCACGGAAGTCCACCTCCGCCCGGGAGATGTCCTGGCGGTGTACTCGCGCGGCCTCGCGGAGACGACGGACCGCGCGGGCGCACCGTTCGGCCGCGACCGGGTGGCGGAGTACCTGGCGGACGAGGTGCTGCCCCCGGAGACGGCCCGCCGCCTGACCCAGGCGGTCCTGTCCCACGGCGGGGGCGACCTCCACCACGACGCCGGGGTGCTGGTCGCCAGGTGGCTGGAGCGCTGACCCGGCGAGGCGGCCGCGGCCGGTTCGGTGTTCGTCGCCCGCCGGAGCGCGTCGCCGCCGGGTCAGCAAGCTGTGTCGTGGACCGCCAGCAGCTCCCGCAGCGCGTCCGACAGCGACGCGAACATCGGGACCACCGAGGCCAGCCCCGTGATCCGGAACAGCCTGGCCAACGTCCGGCTGGTCGCCACCACCCCGAAGCGGCTGCCTTCCCCGGCCGCGCGCTGGGCGGCCGCCGCCAGAGCCCGGGCGCCCGCCAGGCCGAGGAAGGCCACGCGGGTGAGGTCCACCACCGTCGTGCCCGGTGGGGCCGCCGCCAGCTCGCGCTGCAGGATCGGCAGGGTCAGTGCGTCGATCTCGCCGGTGAACGTCAGTACCAGGAGGCCAGGTCGGTACTGCGTCCGGCGCGCGGTCAGCGGGGACGGCCGCGCGGAGACCGGGGACATGGGGGACACGGGTTCGGCAGGCCTTCCGCGCCGGCGCGGGGCCGGCGTCGCAGCGGGTGATCAAGGACGGGATCTTGATACCCAAACCGCCGGAACGGAAACGCCTCAGTTCGCGGTGAACGCCGCCCAGAGCCGCTCGGCCGCGCGGTGCGCCGGGGCGCCCGGGCGGATCTCCGGGGTGCCGGCCGGCTGGGGCGCGGGGCCGCCGCCGACGTGCCCGACCAGGGCCACGGCCAGCTCGCGGACCTTGACGTTGAACTCCTGGCTGGCGCGCCGCAGCGTCTGCCACGCCTCGTCGGGCGAGCACCGGCGGACCGCCATGAGCACGCCTTTCGCCTGCTCGATGGCGGCGCGGGAGGCCAGCAGGTCCAGCGTCTGGTCCGGGTCGCCCGCGGTGGCCGTCTCGGCGACGACCAGGATCGTCTCGGTGAGCTTCTCGTAGCGCCGCAGGACGGCCAGGACGTCGCCGCCGGGCGGCCGGTCGAACGTCGCCGACAGCACGAACGTGCCGCCGTCGTCCCAGCTCCCGGGCAGCGCGGCGGCTCCGCGGACTTCGGCCAGCTCGGGGTGGCCGGCGAAGACGACGTCGCCGTTCAACGCGGGCCAGCGCTCGTCGGCGAACAGCTCGTCGGTCAGCACGGGCTCCCCGCCGGCGGCCGCGACGGCGACCGGGCCGCCGTGCGCCAGCTGGAGCGGGAGCAGCTTCTCCCCGATCCCGGCGGTGGCCAGCACCGCCGGCGCCCGGCCGGCGTGGCTGACGGTCAGGCCCGCGCCCAGGCACCCGGGCAGTTCGCCCGCGATGCGCTCGAGCAGGGCGTGCAGCAGCTCGGTCAGCGGTCTCCACCGGTCGGCCGCGTTCATCAGCATCTCGGTCACGCCTACTGATTTACCCGATCACGCCCGGGCCCACATCCGATGCGGGAGCAACCTGCGCCGCCGTCCGGCGCAACGCCGGTTCACCCTGTGACGATCACCGCACCGCGCGTGCCGCTCGACCCGAACGTGCGGTTTATCCGCCGCCCCGGCCGGGGTAGCCGATCATCGAATCCGAGGAGGCGCCATGACCGACCGGCGGTACCGCTGATGTTCAGCGAAGTCGTGGTCGTCGGGCAGATCGCCCGCGACCTGGTGATCGAGGTCCCGGACGCGCCCGGCGAAGACTCGTCGGCGCCGGTGAAGCACCGCAAGGAGATGCTCGGCGGCAAGGGCGCCAACCAGGCGGTGGCGCTGAGCCAGCTCGGCGTGGGGGTGTCGCTGGTCGGCGTCGTCGGCGCCGACCGGACCGGCGACGCCCTGCGCGCCCAGGCCCGCGCCGACCGGATCGGCACGTCCCACGTGGTCCGCCGGCCCGGGACCGAGACGGCACTGCTCATCGACGTGGTCGACGACCGCGGCCGCCGCCGCTACCTCGAGCACGTTCCCGAGGGGACGCTGGTCACCGAGACCGACGTCTTCGCCGCGTCCGCCCCGATCTCGGCCGCCGGCTCGCTGATCGTCCAGCTGCAGCAGCCCGCGGCGCCGGCGTTGCTGGCGGCCCGGCTGGCCCACACCGCGGGCACGCGCGTGGTGCTGGACGGCGCGCCCCAGGACGACACGCTGACCACCGACCTGCTCGCGCTGGCGGACGTCCTGCGCGCGGACGGACACGAAGCCGAACTGCTCACCGGCCGTCCGGTGGCCGACATCGCCAGTGCGGCCCGAGCGGCCGCGGACCTGCGGCGGCGCGGCCCGTCGCTGGTGGTGCTGGAGGTGGCGGGACGGGGCAACCTGTTCGCCGGCCCGGAGGGGTCGTGGTTCGTGCCCCACGTGCGGACGCAGGTCGTGGACCCGACCGGCGCGGGCGACGCGCTGATCGCGACGCTGACAGCGGCGCTGACCCGCCGCCGCCCCTTGGAGACGGCGGCCTGCCTGGCGGTGGCGGCCGCGGCGGCGACAACGGAACACGCGGGCGGCCGGCCGCACCTGTCCCCGCAGGAACTGGACCGGCTACGCCCCCGGCGGCTGGAGACGGTGGACGCCTGAGCGGCCGGCAGACCGCCGAACGCCGGCCGTTACAGCCCCGGCAGCTTCTGCTCCACACCGGCCAGCGCCGCGAACGGGTCGCCCCGCTCGGCCAGGCGGGACGGCACCTCCCGGATCGTCCACCGGTCCGGCGTCAGCTCCGGATCGTCCAGTTCGTCCCACTCCAGCGGCACCGACACCGGCGCCCCCGGCCGCGGGCGCACGCTGTACGGCGCGACCAGCGTCTTGTTGAGCACGTTCTGCGTGTAGTCGAGCCGGGCGCGGCCGCCGCGCTTGTCCTTGGACCACGCCCAGCTGACCAGGTCCGGCAGCACCCGCCCGATCGTCTTCGACACCGTCTCGGCCCACTCGCGCGTCTGCTCGTACGTGCAGTGCGGCGCGATCGGCACCCACACCTGGATCCCCCGCTGGCCGGTGACCTTCGGCCGCCCGGTCAGGCCGAGGTGCTCCAGCGCCGTCCGGTGCAGCCGGGCCAGTTCCAGCACCTCCGCGAACGTCGTCTCCGGGCCCGGGTCGATGTCGAACAGCACCCACGTCGGGTGGTCGACGTCCGCGGCTCGGGACGTCCAGGCGTGCAGCTCCAGCGCGCCGTAGTTCGCCAGCCAGGCCAGCGTCGCGACGCTGTCGGCGACGACGTACCGCTGGCTCTCGCCCGCGTCGGCGCGCTCGTTGCGCCACGTCGTCAGCCACTCCGGCGCGTGCCGCGGGACCTCCTTCTGCCAGAAGCCCGGCTCGGTGACGCCCTGCGGGAACCGGTGCGTGTTGAGCGGCCGCCCGGCCAGGTACGGCAGCATGACCGGCCCGACCGTGACGTAGTACCGGATGAGGTCGCGCTTGGTCACCGGCTTGCCGCCGTCGCGGGCGGGGAACAGCACCTTGTCCAGGTTGGTCAACGCCAGCTCGCGGCCCGCGACCGACCACTTGCCCTTGACGCCGAGCGCGTCCAGTGCGGCCAGCTCGTCGTCGGTCGCGGCCGGGAAGCCCACCGGCTCTTCGGCCGCCGCGGCCGGCCGGTCGCCGTGCCACAGCGCGTCCGGCGCGGCCGCCACCTCGTCGTTCGTGCGGCCGCTCTTCACCGAGCGCGGGTGGTCCTCGGCGTCCCAGCCTGCCGTGGCGTGCTCGTCCTGCTTGTGCAGCAGGAACCACTGGTCCTTCTCACCGCCGTCGCCGCGGCGGGTGCGGACCAGGACGAACCGGCCGGCCAGCTTTTCGCCGTCGAGGTCGAAGTGCAGCGTGCCGGCTTCGATCGCCTTCGCGGCGTCGTCCTCGACCGGCTGCCACACGCCGCGGTCCCAGACGATGACGTCGCCGCCGCCGTACTCGCCGCGCGGGATCACGCCTTCGAAGTCGGCGTACTCGATCGGGTGGTCTTCGACGTGCACGGCCAGCCGGCGCGCCTTCGGGTCCAACGTCGGCCCCTTCGGCACCGCCCAGCTGACCAGGACGCCGCCCAGCTCCAGCCGGAAGTCGTAGTGCAGCCGGCGGGCGCGGTGCCGCTGCACCACGAACCGGTGCCCGTCGGGCCCGGCCGCGCCGCCCGCCGGCTCGGCGGTGCGGCCGAAGTCGCGCATCTGCTGGTAACGCCGCAGTTTGCGGGCCGGATGCTCTGCCATGCCGACGGGGTACCCACTCAGTCCGGCGACGACCAGGGCGGGTTGTTCTCCGCCAGCTCCCGGTACTCGTCGACCTCCTGCGGCGTGGGATCGATGCCGGCCTCTTCGGCGAACGCCTCGGGGTCGGTGACGTCGTCGTCGGCCGGTTCGGTCATCGCGCTCACTTCCCCAGCGCGCCGCGGATGAGGTCACGCGCCCGGTCCATGATCGCGGCGGGCGGGCCCAGGACCAGGTTCGCCGTCGCGCTCTCGACACCGGGGTGCGGCCGGGTCGGCCCGACCGCTTCGGCGAGCTTCGCCGTCGCGGCCATCGCGCGCAGCCGCTCCGGCGGCCGGTGCGCCCGCAGCAGCGGGAACTCCTCGCGTTCCTCGTGCTCGGCGTGGGCCAGCACATCGTCGCGCAGCTGCACGAGGAGCGTGTCGAAGCCGTCGGCCTCCGGCCCCATCTTCTGCAGGGTGCTCAGCAGTTCCTTGGCGCGGTGCTCCTCGCCCAGCCGCGCCGCGACGACCGGCTCGGCGGCGGGTTCGAGGTCGCGGATCTCGGGGTGCACGACCATTTCCTCCGCCGTCTCGTGCACCGCGAGCAGCCGCACGAGGTCGTGGAACAGCTCCTGACGGCGGTCGCCGTCCGCGGTCTCCAGCCCGGCGAACAGCTCGCGGATCTCCCGGTGCTGCCGCTGCAGCAGCTCGATGACGTCCTCTTCGTTCTCCGGCACGGAAAGCCTCCTCCTCGTTCGGTGGTCAGCGGAGGCTTTCCCCGTCCGCGGCCGGTTACTCGTGCCGGTTCGCCAGTGTGAGCCACAGCGCGCCCGCGGCGGTCAGCGCGAGCCCGGCGACCGTCCACCACGACCACCACGTGAAGAAGGCGACGACCAGCCCGACGGCGAGCAGCACGCTCCCGCCGACCGCGGCGGTGTCCTCGTCGCCGCTGCGCGGAAACCCTCCGGCGACCGTCATCAGCCCATCCTCCCGTCGACGGCGGCCACCACCAGCGCGGCGCAGCGCGCCACCGTCAGGCCGCGCTCCTGCGCCATCGCCTTGAGCGCGGTGCGCGCGGCCGCGCCGCTCAATCCGTGCGCGGCAAGGACTTTCACGGCCATGCCGACGACGTCCGTGGCGGGCGGGGCGGCGGGCTGGGTGACGGGCATCGGACGACCTCCGGCTGGCTCGGCGGCGAAACGAACGCGACCGGATACCCCGTCGCCCCCGGTTTCACACGCTCAACCGAACCCGTCCCGGCGGGGCCGGCTCAACTCCGATCGAGCCACACCGCCGCGTCCGGCGGCACCCGGCCGTCCTCCGGCGGCACGCTCGCCAGCAGCACCCGCGCGTCGCCGGGCAGCTCGCACGCCTCGTCCGACAGGTTCACCAGGCACGCGAACCCCGGCTCCCGCGCGAAAGACAGCACGCCGGAAGACGACGGCAGCCACGTCATCGTCCCGTCGCCGAGCGCCGGGTGGCCGCGGCGTGTGGCGAGCGCGGCGCGGTACAGGCTCAGCATGGACGCCGGATCGGCCGCCTGGGCCTCGGCCGTCGCCGTCCGCCAGTGGGCGGGCTGCGGCAGCCACGGCGACCCGCCTTCGGGGCCGAACCCGAACGGCGGCGCCGTCCCCGACCACGGCAGCGGTACCCGGCAGCCGTCGCGGCCGCGGCGGGTGTGCCCGGACCGTTCCCACGTCGGGTCGGCGAGCACGGCCTCGGGCAGGTCCTCGACCTCCGCCAGCCCGAGTTCCTCGCCCTGGTACAGGTACGCGCCGCCGGGCAGGGCGAGCATCAGCAGCAGCGCCGCCCGGGCCCGCCGCGTGCCCCGCGCCAGGTCGCCGCCGGGCGCGAACCGCGTCACGTGCCGGACGACGTCGTGGTTGGACAGCACCCACGTCGCCGGCGCGCCGACCGGCGGCAGGGCTTCGAGCGTCCGGTCGATGACGGCCCGCAGCGCGCCGGCGTCCCAGTCGCAGCGCAGGAAGTCGAAGTTGAACGCGGTGTGCAGCTCGTCCGGGCGGACGTAGCGCGCGAGGCGGTCCGGCCGGTCGACCCACGCTTCGGCGACGAACACGCGGCCGGGTTCGAACTCGCCGGCGATCCTGCGCCAGGAGCGGTAGATGTCGTGCACGCCGTCGAGGTCCCAGTGCGGGTGGCGGCCGCGGCCGGGCGGCCGGACGATCTCTTCGTCGTCGGCGCCCAGGTCGGGGAAGGCGGGGTCCTTGAGCAGGCCGTGGGCGACGTCGATGCGGACACCGTCGACGCCGCGGGAGAACCAGAACCGCAGCAGGTCCTCGAACTCGGCCCGGACTTCGGCGTTGTCCCAGTTGAGGTCGGGCTGCTCGGGGGCGAACAGGTGCAGGTACCACTCGCCGCCGGGCACGCGGGTCCAGGCGGGGCCGCCGAAGACGCTGCGCCAGTCGGTGGGCGGCAGCTCGCCGTCCCGGCCACGGCCGGCCCGGAAGTGGTACCGCGCGCGTTCGGGCGAGCCGGGCGCGGCGGCCAGCGCGGCGCGGAACCACCGGTGCCGGTCGGAGGTGTGGTTCGGCACGACGTCGACGAGCACCCGCAGCCCGAGTTCGTGTGCCGCCGCGACCAGCTCGGGGACGTCGGCGTCGGTGCCGAACAGCGGGTCGACGGACCGGTGGTCTTCGACGTCGTAGCCGCCGTCGACCATCGGCGAGCGGTACCACGGCGTGGCCCACACCGCGTCGACGCCGAGGCCGGCCAGGTAGCCGAGACGGGAGCGCAGGCCCGCCAGGTCTCCGGTGCCGTCGCCGTCCGCGTCGGCGAAGCTGCGGACGTAGACCTCGTAGACGACGGCGTCGCGCCACCAGTTCGCGGAATCCATGACACCCGAGTATCGCGATCAGGGCCGTAGGCTGCAGAACGTGACTTGGGAACGGGATCCGTCCCGGTACGCCGGCAGTGCGGCCCACTACGCCCGTGGCCGCGTGGCCTATCCGGCGGAGCTGGCCACGGCGTTCGCCGCGGAACTGGATTCGGACGGCTCGGGGCGTCTGCTCGACGTCGGCTGCGGGCCGGGGTCGCTGACGCTGTTGCTGGCGGGGTCGTTCACGGAGGCGGTCGGGCTCGACGCGGACGCGGACATGCTGGCCGAAGCGGACCGGCTCGCGCGCCGGGCGGGAATCGGCCACTGCCGGTGGGTGCACCGGCGTGCGGAGGAGCTGCCGGCCGGGCTCGGCCGGTTCCGGCTGGTGACGTTCGCCCAGTCGTTCCACTGGTTGGACCGGCTTCGCGTGGCGACGACGGTGCACGGAATGCTCACCCGGGGCGGGGTGTGCGCGCACGTGCACGCGACGACCCACGAAGGCATCGACGGAACGGTGCCGCACGCGGAGATCGCGGAGCTGGTCAAGGAGTACCTCGGCCGGGTCCGGAGGGCGGGCCGCGGATCACCGGGCGACGAAGACGAGATCTACCGGGCAGCGGGGTTCCGCCGCCGGCGGCGGTTCGAGGTGCCGGGCCCGGTGGTGACCCGCTCGGCGGACGAGGTGGTGGCGGCGGTGTTCTCGCTGTCGAGTTCGACGCCCCATCTGTTCGGTGACCGGCGGGAGGAGTTCGAGGCTGATTTGCGGGAGCTGCTCGGCCGGGCGAGTCCGGAAGGGGTGTTCACCGAGCGGCTGCGGGAGATCGCCGTCGATCTGTGGGAGCCGTGACCGGTGGGTCGCCCCGCGGTGGTGGGCCCGGGGTTGTCGTCGGCGGCCTCCACCGCCGGGCGCGTGATCGCCCCGGCTCACCAGGGGTTGTTGTCGAAAGCCTCGTCGTCCTCCTCGGCCGCGCGGTGGCGGCGCGTCGGGCGGGGTGGTTCGTCCCTCGGTGGCCGCGGGGGCATCGGCGGGTTTCCCGGTGCGGCGGGGAACTCGACCGGGTCGTCGAATGCCGACGGGGGTTCCGCGTGCGTCCGGTCCGTGCTCCAGCCGGACTTCGTCTTGCGCTGGGCGAGTTCGCGGCGGTGCTGCACGTACCGCTCGGCCGCCTGGACCTGCTTGGTCATGTACTCGTGCGACTGGGCCTTGATCTCTTCGCCGCGCTGTTCACGCAGGGCGCGGCGCTCGGCCTGTTCGCGGACGAGTCCGTCCAGCTCGGCTTTCATGCCGGCGATGTCGGTCATGCGTCCTCCTACCAGGTCCGGGCGGACGGCGGGTCGTCGTCGTCGTTCAGCGAGCCGATGATCCGGCGGCCGGGCTCACCGAGGTTGTCGAAGACGGCGCCTTCGATCCGGTAGGCGGGCGAGCGCCGTTCGGTGTCGCCCCCGCCGCCACCGTGACCACCACCGCCCATGGCCCCCATGCCGCCGGGCATCCCGGACATCGGCTGGCCGGCAGCCCCGCCGACGGCAGCGGCGGGCGCGAAGGCGGCCACGGGCTGCGGCTGCGCGGTGCCGGTGTGGGCTCCGCCGGACGTGGGTGTTTCGCCGAGTCCGCCACCGTCGAAGCTGTGCGCCGGGAAGCCACCGTGCGAGCCACCCGCGAACCCGGCGGCCGACGGCCCACCCCCGCCGTGATGGGGCGCTGGGTTGTCGGCGCCGCCGGTGTGCGAGGTGCCACCCGAGTGGGAACCGCCGCCGTGCGACTCGCTGGAGCGGGAAGTGTCGCTGCTCGGCGAACCGCTGCCGTCGTGGGAGTTCTCGCCTGCGTGCGAACCACTGCTGTGCGAGTTGTCGCTGCCCGAATCGCTACCGCCGTGCGAACCGCTGCTCTGCGAGTGGCCGCCGGAGTGCGAGCCCTCGCCGCCGCTGTGGGAGCCGTCGCCGTGTGAAGTGTCGCCCGCGTGGTGCGTGCCGGGGTCGTCGAGGGTGCCGCGGTGGCTGGGCAGGTCGGCGCCGGGTGTGTCCGACGGCTTGTCTTCCTCGCCCAGTGTGTAGGTCGTCGGGGTGCCCTTGCCGTCGTCGACCGTGACCACCGTGGGGCCGTCCGGGCCGTCCGGACGCTCGGCCGTGATCTTGACGTCGCCGTCCTCGATGTGGATCTTGCCGTCCGCGCCGGGGTGGTACGTGCCGTCGTCCGTCCCTTGTGGACTCTCGGTGGACCAGTCGAGCTTGAAGTCCTTCGGGTCGCCGGGGCCGTCGCCGACCTTGATGTCCATCTTGCCGTCGTGGTCGGGCTCGGTCATCTCGAACGTCTTGTCGCCCTGCTTGACCTTCAGGACGTCCGGCTCGCCGTCGCCCAGCTTGCCGCCGTCGCCGGTGGGGTCCGTCTTGATCGGGTCGCCGCCGAACTCCTTCGGCGTGTCCGCTGCCGTGCCGTCGTCTCCCGCGGGTCCGCTGCCCGACTCCGTCTGGATGCCCGGGCCGCTGAACTGGCTCAGCGCATCCGCGGCCCGCTTCCTCGCCGCTTCCGCCGCGGCCTGGCCGTCGGGGGGTGGTACCGATGACGGGGTCGTGGCTTCCCCGCTTTCCCCCGAAGGTGTGGACAGATCCGGGATCGGCGGGATCGAGCCGCCCCCGCCGGATCCGCTGCCCGAGCCGGAACCACCGGACGGTGTGGACAGGTCCGGAATCGACGGCAACGGTCCACCGCCGCCCCCGCCGGAACCCGGGCCACCGCTCGCGCCGCTGGGCACGTCCACACCGCCGCCGGGCACGCCGGAACCCGAACCGCCGTCGGGGATCGGTGGCACCGAGCCGCCGCCGGAGCCCGCTCCCCCGCCGGGGATATCCGGACCCGAGCCGCCCGGACCATCGGCCGCACCGAAGCCGCCCAGCACGCCGGAACCCGAGCCACCGGAGACGCCCGCCCCCGAGCCGCTGGGCCCACCCGCGCCGGACCCACCCGGTAGACCTGAACCGCCAGGCATACCCGCACCCGAACCACCGGGCACATCCGCGCCGGATCCACCGGAGCCACCGGGCACACCTGCACCCGAGCCACCCGAACCGGCAGGCACGCCCACGCCCGAGCCATCCGGCAGACCCGCGCCCGAGCCACCGGAGCCACCGGGCACGCCCGCACCCGATCCACCCGAGCCCCCACCAGGCACACCCGTGCCCGAGCCATCCGGCACACCCGCACCGGATCCGGCCCCGCCGCCCGAGCCACCCGCGGCACCCGGCCCACCGGCCCCGGAACCACCGGCCCCGGAACCACCGGGCAGCGACACACGCTCGAACTCGTTCTTCACCGCGCCCATGACCTTGTCGAGCGCGTCGTACGCCTGGTCGACCAGGTCCTTCGTGTCCTTGCAAGTCTTCGCGAACCCTTGGTACAGCCGGTCCCACATGTCGGGGTTGAACTGGTTCTGGATCCACTGCTTGGCCAGGTCCTGGCCGTGCTGCTTGATCTCGTCGCCGTCGCAGCAGCCCCGGTCGTTCAGCGTCTGGACGAGGTTCGTGCCGAAGTTGAGGTCCATCCAGCCCGCGATCTGGGCGAGGTCCTCCTCGTTGCCGTGTTCGCCGTTGGCGACGGCGACCACCTTCTGCGCCATCGTGTAGTCCGCTTTGCCGACCAGATCGGTGTACATGCCGACCACCGCGTCGGCCTTGCCCTTGCACAGCTGGAACACCGTGGTCGCGGTGTGCAGGGTCGCTTCGCTCGCGTTGCCGAGCGTCTGCGCCAGCTTGGCCGCCTTCGGCTGGATCTTGTCGTTGTAGGTGTCCGACGCCGCGTCGGCTCCCGCGCCGCTCCACGTCCGGTACAGGCTGCTCAGCTGGGCGCCGGTGTCCTGCAGCGTCCGGTCCACCGTGTCCGCGCCGCGCTTGAAGTGCGCCGCGTCCGCGACGAAGTCCGCGAAGCTGATCCCGCGCTGCTCGTCGAACGGCGCCCGGATGTCCTTGTCCAGGTCGATCGGGCGGGTGTTGCCGCGGCAGTCGTCGGGGATCTTGGCCAGCAGCGACCCGAACGTCTCGAACAGCTTCAGCGCCGGGGCGGCCGCGTCGAAGATCTCGTCGGACGTCTTCGTCCCCGTGCTGCTCCCGTCGTCACCCGAAGCCGGCGGCTGGGTGCCGTCGAGCTTCGCCTTGCCTTCGTCGACGGCCTTCTTTTCCTGGTCCTGGTTGTAGCTGTTCCGGTCGCCGCTCTGCTTGGCCTTGTCGTAGGCCTCGTCGACGGACTGGCCGGCGAAGAACGGGTTCGCGTCGTACGCACCGGCGTACTTGGCGGCTTCCTGCCGCTTCTGCTTGATGTCGTCGGGTTCCTGGTCGGCCAGGAACGGCGGCGGTGGCGGGTTCTCCCGCAGCCAGCTGCTGATCAGCGCGGTCTTCTGCGCGGCGGGGACGCTCGGGTCGTCGAGCACCGCCTTGACGTCGGACCACGTCTTCCGGTCGGCCATCAGTGCGCTCCGGCGTTCGTGATCGCGGCCGACTGCGAGTCTTCGTTCGCGCTGTAGCTCGACCCGGCGGTACCGAGGTTCGCGCCGAACGAGCCGAGTGTGCTGCTGTAGCCGGAAACCGCGGCCCACAACGCCTGCGCGCCCGCGGTGTACTTCGCCGCGTGTGCGCCGTGCGCGCGGCCGAACTTCTCCGCCGTCACCTGCGGGGTCTGCAGGTCCGGGTTGTCGTCGAGCAGGTGCTCCGCCAGGTCACCGATGGTCTTGGACGCCGCCGACAACGCCTCGGTCGTCGCGGTGTACCCCCCGCCGCTCATTTCCGCGCCTCTCCGGTAGATCCGCCAGTTCCCAGGGCTTCCGCGAGCACGGCGGCCACCGAACCCACGTCGGTGAACCGATCGAGCAGGTCCAGGTCGATCGTCACGCCGTAGTAGACCTCCAGCGCCGCCAGGAGCCGGATCCGGCCCTTCGAGTCGATGCCCAGCTCCTCCAGGGGCGCGTCGGGCTCGACGAGGGCCGGGTCGAGCCGGAAGGTGTCGCTGACGACCTTCGTGACCTCGGCGCGGTGATCACCCACGGGCGCCACCATAACGTGCCCTGGCGGCCGACCGGGCGACCTTGCCGCTCGATGTGCGCGGAAGTCCGCCGGAAGGGACCAGATGTACCGCACGGAGCGTGAGATCGTGCTCGCGCGACACCGCGCGCAGCACGGCCCGGGTGACTTCCTTGACGTCCGCGCCGGCGTCGCGAACGCACTCCGCCACCACCATCGCGCCTTCACCTCGCTCGTCCGTGACGCCGAACGCGGCGACGCGGTCGCGGCGGATCGCGGGATGGGCCTCGCCCGCCGCCGCCTCGATGTCCTGCGGGTGGAAGTTGCGGCCGTCGATGACGATCAGGTCTTTGAGCCGCCCGGTGACGTAGAGGTCGCCGCGGTGCACGACGCCGAGGTCGCCGGTGCGCAGCCAGCCGCCGAGACCGTCCAGGGTGGCGCCGAACGCGGCCGCGTCGCCGCGGCCCCAGTAGCCGGTGGCGACGTTCGGGCCGCGCACCCAGATTTCGCCGACCGCGCCCTCGGGCTGCTCGCGGCCGTCGCGGACGATCCGGACGAGCTGCCCGACGGGGCGGCCCACCGACACGAGCTCCTGGCCACCGGCGGTTTCGACGGCCCGCCCCTGCGCGAGCGCTTCGCGGTCGAACACGGCGCCGCGCGGGCCTTCCGGGCCCGCGCTCGCGACGTACACGGTGGCTTCGGCCAGTCCGTACGAAGGCCGGTGTGCCGCCCGCCGGAACCCGCGCGGGCCGAAGACTTCCTGGAAGCGTTCGATCGTCCGGGGCCGCACGGGTTCGCTGCCGTTGAGCGCCACGCGCACGTCCGAAAGATCGAGGTCGTCGTCCGCGCCGGCGTCGGCGGCGAGGTCGTAGGCGAAGTTCGGGGCGGCGGTGAACACGGCGGGGTGGTCCGCGAGCTGCCGCAGCCACCGCCGCGGCCGGTGGACGAACTCCGCCGGCGCCATGAACACCGCCCGCGCGCCGGCGAAGACCGGCAGGCACAGCAGCTGGATCAGGCCCATGTCGTGGAAGAACGGGATCCAGCCGGCGCAGGTGGTGCCCTCGTCCACGGCGTAGGCACGCGAGCCCTGCCAGCAGGCCGCGACGATCGCCCGGTGCGGGATCACCGCGCCGGCCGGTTCGCGCGTCGAACCGGACGTGTACTGCAGATAGGCCGGATCCTCCGGCGCCACGGGCACCGGATCGGCGCCCGGCCCGGTCAGCTCGTCGACCACCACGACGTGCTCGTGCGCGGGCAGCCGCGCCGCCGCGGCCGACGACGTCAGCCAGACGCGGGCGCCGCAGTCGGCCAGCACCCCCGCGAGCCGGTCGGCCTGGGCCCGGGTCGCGGGCGCCATCAGCGGGACCGCCACCAGTCCGGCGGCCAGCGCGCCGAAGAAGGCGACCGGGTAGGCCAGCTCCTGCCCGGCGAGGACGGCGACGCGCTCCCCCGGCTCGGCCGTCCGGCGCAGCTCGCCCGCCACGACCCGGACCCGGGCGGCGAACTGGGCCCACGTCAGCGTGTGCTCGGCGCCGCGGGTGTGATCCTGGTGGGTGAACAGCGGCCGGTCGTCGTCCGCGCGGGCGAACAGCCGCTCCACGATCGAGACGCGCAGCACCGCCTCGGGCACGGTCACCGGCGGACGGGGCACGCGAGGCAACCTACTGGACACCGGATATCCGGTTCGCCGCCGGGGCGGCGGCCGGTACGGTCGGAGGCCATGGCCGCACCGGAAGCTCTCGTCTCCGCCCTCGCGGACCCGGCACGTCTGCTGCTGTTCGCGCGCATCTGCGCCGCGCCCGAAGGACTTCCCCACGACGAGGTCCCGGCCAAGCTCGTGCGGCGGCTGGCCGACGCGGGGCTCGTCACGCTCGGGCAGGACCGCTGCCGGGCCGCGCCCGAGGTGTTCCGCGACGCGCTGGCCAAGGCCCCGGCCGACCCGCTCGACGCGCTGTTCCGCCGCGGCCGGCTCGTCACGATCCCGCATTCGGGCAAGCGGCGGCAGCTGCTGCTCGCGTATCTCGCCGAGCGGTTCGAGCCGGGCCGGCTCTACACCGAGCGGGAAGTCCGCGAGAAGCTCGTGATGGTCCACGACGACCACGCGACGCTGCGCCGCTACCTCGTCGACGAAGGCCTGCTGCAGCGCAGCAACGACGGCGGCGCCTACGGCCGTCCGTCGGAGGCTCGCGTCGCCGGCTGAGTGGCGGGCAGGCCGAACAGCGCCAGCACGGCGGGATCGGCGAACACCACGTTGTGCGCGACCCGCCCCCCGGTGACCGTGAACACCTGCACGGTGTGCAGCCGGTACCCGCCGGTGTCGTCGCGGCAGTACGCCACCAGCGCCGGCTGGCCGTTGGCCGCCGTACGGGTCATGCGCCAGTCCGGGCCGCGCATGGCGAACAGCCGTTCCAGGAACCGGCCGTAGCCGTCGCGGCCGCGGTACCACAGCGGCACCGGCGGCATCTCCATCACGACATCGTCGGTCAGCAGCTCGACCAGCCCGGCGATGTCGGCGCGCTCGAACGCCCGCACATAGCGGTCCAGGACCGCTTCGACCGCCGAGTCGTCCGGCTCGGGAACCTCGTCCGCCGACAGGCCGCCGAGACCCGCGCGGGCGCGCTGCAGGGCGCTGTTGACCGCCGCGGGCGTCGTGTCCAGGAAGCCGGCCACCTCCGCCGCGCTGAACTCGAGGACGTCCCGCAGGATCAGCACCGCGCGCTGCTTCGGCGGCAGCGTCTGCATGGCCGCGAGCAGCGCCAGCCGCAGCGTGCCCCGGCGGGCCAGCCGCAGGCCGGGGTCGTCCAGGCGCGCGTCCGGGAACGGGTGCAGCCACGGGATTTCGAACGACGGCGTCAGCGGCGCCTGCGGGTCCTCGCTCGGACGGCCGAGGCCGGACGGCAGCGGGCGCCGGGCCCGGCCTTCCAGCGCCGTCAGGCACGCGTTGGTCGCGATCCGGTAGAGCCACGTGCGCACCGACGCGCGGGCCGGGTCGTAGCCCGCCCACGCCTTCCAGGCCCGGATCAGCGTCTCCTGGACCAGGTCCTCGGCCTCGTGCACCGAGCCCAGCATGCGGTAGCAGTGCACCAGCAGCTCACGCCGGTGCGGCTCGGTGCGGGCCGCGAAGTCCTGCATCGTTCTCCCGTTCGGCCGGAGACGGTCGACGGAATGTACCGGCGCCGCCGCCGGAATTCATCGCCGCGGGAGCGTGTCCGCGCTACAGGTCGCCGAAGTCCTCGGGACTCAGGTCGTCGAGCTCGGCGCGGAACTGGGCGATCTCGGCCTCGGCGTCCAGCACGTCGGCGGCCGGCCCCTCGGCCTCCTGCTCGACCTCCAGCTGCACCGACGCGACGTCGAGCACCGATTCGGCGACGGTGATCGGCGCGCCCTGGCGCAGGCCGAGCGCGACCGCGTCGCTCGGGCGGGCCGACACGCGGGTCCCGGAGGCGAGCACCAGGTCGGCGTAGAAGATCCCGTCCCGCACGTCGGTCAGCTCCACCGCGGCGACCCCCTGGCCGAACGCCGCGAGCACGTCACCGAGCAGCTCGATCGTCCCGGGCCGCGGTAGGGCGATCTGCTCGCGCGCCCGCACGAGCGCCTCCGCCTCGCCGTACCCGATCATGATCGCGAGCCAGCGGCGCGCCCCCTCCGGCTCGCGCAGCAGCATCAGCGGTGCCTCACCGGGAACCGGAACAGCCATCCCCACGACCTCGATCGGGATCACGCCGACCACCGCCCCTCCGTGTAGGGAACCCTCGCGCGCGGGATACCCAGAACGGCCGGGCGGCAACCGGGTTTCGCACGTGGGTTTTCCAGGGGTTTCCCCGGTGGCGGCTCTCCGTTGCTGCGGAGATCGCCGCGACGCCTTGCCGGGCGCGTCGCGGCGCTGTCACCGTCGGGGGGTGGAGCCGACGATTTCGCGCAGCATCGACGTCCCCGCCGAGCCGGCGACCGTGTGGGCGTGGGTCACCGACCTGCCGCGGATGGGCGAGCTGAGCCCGGAGAACGTCGGCGGCCGCTGGCTGGACGGCACCGGCCCGGCACTGGGGGCGCGGTTCCGCGGCCGCAACCGCAACGGCGAGCTGAGCTGGTGGACGCGGGTGCGCGTGGTGGGGTTCGAGCCGCCGCACCGGTTCGCCTTCGACGTGCGGACGCCGTTCGGGTCACGGGTCTCGCGGTGGGAGTACGTGCTGGTGCCGAGCGCGGCCGGCTGCCGGGTCACCGAGAACTGGTACCGGATCGGGAGCTGGGTCGTGCGGAAGTTCATGGGCCCGCGCGTGACCGGCCGCGCCGACCGGCCCGGCTACAACGTCCGGTCGATCGAGCACACCCTCGCCGCGTTGAAGGCCCGGGCCGAGGAGCAGGCCGCGGCGTGACCGCTCCCACCACGTCAGTCTCTTATTGAAACCCGCGTTCTCCAGCTAGGTTGTGTTTTCGAACCTAGGAGGACCATGACCGGCGCCACTCCCAAGCCCGGCCTCGTGCTGCTGGTCGTCTCGACGGCCGCGTTCCTGGCCGGCCTGGACACCTTCATCGTCACGATCGCCTTCCCCGGCATCCGGGCGGCGTTTCCCGGCGACGACCTCGCCACGCTGTCGTGGGTGCTCAACGGCTACACGGTGCTGTTCGCCGCCTGCCTCGCACCGGCCGGGCGGCTGGCCGACCGGTACGGCCGCAAGCGGCTGTTCCTGCTCGGCGTCGCGGTGTTCACCCTCGCGTCGGCCGCGTGCGCGGCCGCGCCGTCGATCCCGCTGCTGATCGCGTTCCGCGCGGTGCAGGCCATCGGAGCCGCGCTGGTCATGCCGACGTCGCTGGCGCTGCTGCTGACGGCGTTCCCGGCCCGCCGGCGGCCGATGGCGGTCGGCGTGTGGGCGTCGGTCGGCGCGGCGGCCGCGGCGCTCGGCCCGCCGGTCGGCGGCCTGCTGGTCGAGGCGTCCTGGCGCTGGGTGTTCCTGGTGAACCTGCCGATCTGCGCGGTCACGCTGCTGGCCGGCCCGCGGGTCCTGCCGGAGTCGCGGGACACGTCGACGGGCGTGCCGGACCTGCTCGGGGCGGCCGGGCTGCTGGCCGGCGTGGGCGCGCTGGCCTACGCGCTGGTCGAGGCGCCCGAGCACGGCTGGGACGCCGCCGACGTCCTGGTGGCCTTCGCGGTCGCGGCGGTGGCGCTGGCCTGGGTGCCGCTGCGCTCGGCACGGCACGCGGTGCCGGTGCTGGACCTGCCCGCGCTGCGCGTCCCGACGCTGTGGCTGGCGTGCGTGACGACCGGCGTGTTCGCGGCCGGGTTCGCCGCGATGCTCTTCGGCAATGTGCTGTTCCTGACCTCGGTCTGGCACGACTCGATCCTCGTGGCCGGCCTGTCGCTGGCGCCGGGCCCGCTGATGGTGGTGCCGGTGTCGGTGCTCGGCGGCCGGTTCGTGCACCGCCACGGCCCGGGCCCGGTGGTCGCGCTCGGCGGCGTGTCGTTCGGGGCGGGCGTGCTGATCTGGCTGCTGCGCATGGACTCGGTGCGCGACTACGCCGGGTCGATGCTGCCCGGCCAGCTGCTGACCGGCATCGGGGTGGGGCTGATCCTGCCGAGCCTGTCGGGCGTGGTGGGCACGGTCCTGCCGCCGTCACGCTGGGGCGCGGGCTCGTCGATGGTGAACACGACCCGGCAGATCGGCACGGTGCTCGGGACGGCCGTGCTGGTGGCGATCTTCGCCGGCGCGCCCGGCCTGACCGGCTTCCGCCACGGCTGGCTCCTGGTCCTGGCGGCGGCGTTGGCGACCGGCGTGGGCGGCGTGCTCATCGCGGCACGACGGCGAAGGGACCACCACCCGGATCAGCCGGCCGCGGTCGTGAGCGTGAAACCGGGTTAGCACACTGTTTCTCACTCACGACCGCCAGGCCCGGTCGAGAGCCGCGAGGCCGTCGCCGATCCGCTCCACCGGGATCGAGCCGTAGCCGAGGACCAGCCCCGGCGCCGGAAATCCGCCGCAGAGATCGGAAAGCGCCTGCACCACCACGCCGTTGCGCGCGGCCCGGGCGGCCACCGCCTCCAGGTCGGTGCCGTCCTCGCCGAAGGCGCACAGGTGCAGGCCCGCGGCCGACGGGATCCGGCGCAGGCGCCCGGCGAAGAGTTCATCCACAGTAGACACGAGACGTTCGTGGCGCTCGGCGTACACCTTCGTCGCGCGGCGGATGTGGCGGGCGAAGAGCCCTTCGTCGACGAACCGGGCCAGCGCGGCCTGCGCGGGCAGGTCGCCGTGCCAGTCGGTGAGCCGGCGGGCGTGGCGCAGGGCGTCCCGCAACGACGCCGGCGCGACCAGGAAACCCAGGCGCAGCATGGGAAGCAGCGTCTTCGAGAACGAGCCGACGTACGCCACGCGCCCCGCCCGGTCCAGGCTCTGCAACGGCTCCAGCGGCCGGTCGGAGAAGCGGAACTCGCTGTCGTAGTCGTCCTCGACGATCACCGCGTCCGCGCGCTCGGCCCACGCCAGCAACGCCGTGCGGCGGGGCAGGGACATCGGCGTCCCCAGCGGGAACTGGTGCGACGGCGTGACGTACACCAGCTTCGTCCGCGCGGGCAACGCGGCGACGTCCAGGCCCTCGCCGTCGACCGGCACCCCGGCGATTTCGGCGCCGTGGGAAGCGAAGAGCAGCTTCGCCTGCCGGTAGCCCGGCTCCTCGACGGCGACGCGGTCGCCCGGCGAGAGCAGCACGCGGCACAGCAGGTCGAGGGCCTGCTGGGCGCCCTGGGTGACGAGCACGTCGTCCGCGCCGGCGCGCACCGAACGCGAGACGCCGACGTGCCGGGCGATCGCCGCGCGCAGGCCCGCGTGTCCGGCAGGGTCGCCGTAGTGCGCGAACCCGGCGGCGTCCCGCAGTTCCCGCGCGAGCAGCCGCCGCCACGTCTCGAGGGGGAACAAGGCGGCGTCGGGGATGCCGACGCGGAAGTCGTACACCGGCGCTTGCGCGGCCGCCGCGTCCGGCGGCGGCAGCGACCGCCAGATCGCCTTCGGCCGTGGCCCGTGCCCGGACGGCGCGCGGCGGGGTTTCGTCGCCGGGAGGGACGTGCTGACGTAGGTTCCCGCGCCGACCCGGCCGGTGAGGAAGCCGTCGGCCGTCAGCCGGTCGTAGGCCACCGCGACGGTGTTGCGCGAGACGGCCAGCCGTCGCGCCAGCTCCCGCGTCGGCGGCAACCGCTCCCCGGCCCGCAGCCTGCCGTCCAGCACGGCGTCGCGCAGCTGGCGGTAGATCCGGACGGACAGGTCACCGCGTCCGGCCAGGCTGACGTGGAAGTCCATCCGGCGAGCCTACATTGGCCCAATTCGAATCGGGAGAATTGGATCTGGGATCGGGCCAAGTCCCGCCTTACCGTGAGCGTATGACGCTGCTTCTGGACCGCCCCGCACCCGCGCGCCCCGGCCGCCTGCTGGCGGCCGCCCAGCTGGCCGGCTCACTCGGCGACGGCGCGTTCCTGACCTGCTCGGTGCTGTTCTTCACCCGGATCGCCGGCCTGACGCCGGCGCAGGTCGGGCTCGGCCTGACCCTGGGCTGGGCGGTGGGCTCGGTGGCGGGCGTGCCGCTGGGCCACCTCGCCGACCGGCACGGCGCCCGGGGATCGGCGGTGCTGCTGGCGCTGGCCACCGGCGCGTCGATCCTGGCGTTCCTGTTCGTCCGCACGCCGGTGCCGTTCGTCGTCGCCGCGTGCGTCTACGGCAGCTGCCAGACGGGCCTGGCCGCCGTCCGGCAGGCATTGCTGGCGGCGCTGGCGGACCCGCGGCACCGGACGCGCATCCGGGCGCACCTGCAGTCGGCGGGCAACGCGGGACTCGCGGTCGGTGCCGGGCTGGGCGGGCTGGCCCTCTCGGCCGACACGGCCTCGGCGTACCTGACGGTCTTCGTGTTCGACGCCGCGGGTTTCGCGGTGACGGCGGTGCTGCTGAGCCGCCTTCCGGTGGTCCCGCGATCGGCGTCGCCGCGCACGGGCGAGCCGAAGCTGGCGGTCCTGCGCGACCGGCCGTACGCGCTGGTGACGCTGCTCAACGCGATCCTGTTGCTGCGCATGCCGCTGCTCAGTGTCGCCATCCCGCTGTGGATCGCCGAACGCACGGCCGCGCCCGGGTGGACCGTGTCGGCGTTGTTCGTGCTGAACACGGTCGTGGTGGTGCTGCTGCAGGTCCGCGTGGCGGGACGGCTGGCGAGCATCGGCGCGGCGGCCCGCATGGTCCGGCACTCGGGCGTGCTGCTGCTGGCGTCGTGCGTGGCGTTCGCGTTGTCGGCGTCGGGAACGTCACCGTGGACCGCGTTCACGGTGCTGGTGGCGGGCGCGCTGGTGCAGGTGCTGGGCGAGATGCTGCAGTCGGCCGGCACGTGGGAGATCGGCTTCGCCCTCGCCCCGGCCGCGAAGCAGGGGCAGTACCAGGGTTTCTTCGGCACGGGGGTGTCGGTGGCCCGGGCGGTGGGCCCGGCGCTGCTGAGCACGACGGTGATCGGCTGGGGCACCCCGGGCTGGCTGCTGCTGGGCGCGCTGTTCCTGACGGCGGGGTACGCGATGGGCCCGGCGGTCCGCTGGGCACAGGCGACGGCCGGGACCCCCTGAGCCGCGCCGAGGAACGGCCGGTCAGGCCTTCAGGTCCCCCTGCTGCGCCGTCTTCCGGCGGCCCCGGGGTGTGTCCGACGCACCGAAGTGCTGGTCCGTCACTCGCTCTGCCGGGCAGCCGGAGCCTGGTGCAGCGACAGGTCGGCGCCCGCGGCGGAGTCCTGGGCCCAGGCTCCGGACTCCGCCGTCCACGTCTGGCCGGCGAAGCTCACCTTGTCCACGCCCAGCGCTTCGGCCCGGCCGACCAGCCAGCTCGCGTACGTCCAGCCCTCCCCCGCCGGGTGCGCGCCGCTCAACCGGGCCGTGCCCAGTTCGCCGGTCGCCGCCGCGGCCACGTCCGCCGGCGCCGCCAGCGTCAGGTTCCGGCAGGTCAGCGCGGCCGGGACCTGGCCGGTGAACGCGGCGGCCAGCGCGCGGGACTGCGGCTCCCACTGCGCGTACGCACCCGGGACGCCGGAGCGCTGGATCGCCTGGGCCGCCTCGGTGATCGGCATCGCCTCCCAGCCCGGCAGCTTGTCCAGCTTCTCGTAGAACGCCGTCGCCGCGTAGACCGGGTCACGCAGCTGGGCCACCGTGCCCCAGCCCTGGCTGGGCCGCTGCTGGAACAGTCCCACCGAGTCGCGGTCGCCGCCCTCGAGGTTGCGCAGCTTCGACTCCTGCAGCGCCGTGGCCAGCGCGACCGTGGCCGCGTGCGGCGGCAGGCCCAGCTTCGTCCCGACGGCCGCGATCGTCGCCGCGTTGTTCGCCTGCTCGGGCGTGAACGTGTACGCGCCCTGCCCCGGCAGCGCCACCGTGCAGCCCGGCGTCCGGACCGGGCTGCGCGTCAGCACGACCGCCACGACGATCCCCGCGGTCAGCACGACGACCGCCCCCAGGAAGAGCGCCACCTTCAGGCCACAACCCCGCACCCTGCCTCGCCTTCACCCGTTCGCCCCAGTCTGCCAAAGACAGGACGCCGCGGGCCGGGCGCGGGTTCAGTGGCCGGTGCCGAGGAAGATCGGGTTCGACATCGCGACCATGGCGTTCGGCTGGGTCGTGTTCGGGCCGCCGGACGGGCGGCGGACCTCGACCCGCACCCAGCGCGAGTAACGCGGGTACGTCGTCCACGTCACCGTGGCCGCGCCCGAGTCGCCGACGGTCTCGGTGTGTTCCGGGCCGAGCTGGTCGAGGAACGTCACCGTCGTCCCCGGAACCCCGCCGACGACCGCCTTCACCGTCACGGGCGTTCCGGTGCCCAGTGGCAGCCGTTCGCCGATGCCTGCCGTGCGGCCGCCGCCGGAGGCGGTGAAGTCGAGCTGGACGGCCGCCGACTCGGCCAGCCACGACCGGCCGGCCTTCAGCCCGGCCAGCAGCTCCTGTCGGCGCAGCCGGTCGGCCAGCACGACGGTGTGCGGGAGCGCGACCCGCTGGTCCGGGTTGTGCGCGTCGGAGTCGCCGATCGCCGGGATGAACCGGCCGCCGCGCAGCAGGCCGTCCCAGTGGATGACGCTCGCCTCGTCGTCCTGGGTCCACGGGCCGTTCCACACCTCGACGAGATCGGCCAGCTCGTAGGCGAACTCGTAGGTGCAGCCGAAGCAGCCGGCGAACGGGTGCGCGGCGGTGACCAGGCCGCCCGCGCGGTGCACCTGGTCGGTGAAGCGGCGGAAGTCCTGCGGGTCGCCCGCGCGGTAGCGCCAGTCGATCCACGTGCCGGCGGGCAGGCCGATGGCCGGCCAGTGCCCGGACCGCGTCGTCACCTCTTCGCCGTTGAGGATCAGCAGGTCGTCGGTGGCGTACCGGCCCCACACCAGCTGGGAGCTGGACGTGTTGTGGTCGGTGGAGACGATGAAGTCCAGCCCGGCGGCGCGCGCGTCGGCGACCAGCTGCTCCGGCGTGCGGCGGCCGTCGGAGTGGACGGTGTGCAGGTGGCCGTCGCCGCGGTACCAGGCGCGGCCCCGGTCGCGCGCCGGGGCGGACTCCGGGGCCGGGTCCGGGACGAACGGAGTGCCGTCCGGGCCGAAGGTGAGCGTGATGTCGACCTTGTAGTCGAGCCCCTGCGGCGCGACGGTGTAGGGGCCGAGGATGACGTGCCACCGGCCGGGCGTGATCGGGCCGGCCAGGTAGCCCGGCGTCGCTTCGGAGGCGTTGATCGAGAACCGGTCCCGGAAGCCGCCCGACCAGCCGCGGAAGCCGCGGGCGTTGCCCAGTTCGTGGCCTTCCGGCCCGAACACGCCGATGTCGCAGGCGTTGCCGCGGGTGCCGGCGGGCACCGGCGGTTTGGCGTAGGAGTAGACGACGTCGATCTGCCGGACCCCGCGCGGGACGTCGACCGGCAGGTAGTACCAGTCCGGGACGTCCGGCTTCAGCGTGCCGGTGACGGTTTTGGTCTGCGTGCCCGTGCCGCCCGGCTGGGCGGCGAACGCCACGCCGGGCAGCATCCCCATCGCCGCGCCGGCCGCGGCCACGCCGCCCGCGCGCAGCAGCGTGCGCCGGCTGAAGTCCCCAGAACTCATGCGTACCTCCGCATCGAAAGACGCCCCGACGCTAAGTGAGGAACGCGAACGCGGACAAGAACCGCCGGTGAACTTTCGGCGCGCGGCCGCCGGTGCCGGTCAGGACCTGACGCGGCGGGCGAGGATCCCGGCGAGCGCGACGACGGTGACGGCGGCGGCCAGCCCGAGCCGCGTCACGTCGACCGCGGGCACCCACGTCACGCCGCCGTCGCGGACGACGAACGCCCCCGCGGGCCGGGCGAACACCCCGAAGCCGGCGCCTTCGCGCACCGGCAGCGCTTCGGTGTCGCCCGCGCCGCCGCCTCCGCCGCCGAACACCGTGGCGGCCGGGATCACGACCGCGCCGTCGCGTTCCACCGGCTCCCCGTAGACCAGTTTCGCGGAGAACAGATCCCGCGCCGTCGCCGCCAGCTGCCCGAGTTTCATCCCGACATCATGGCGGAACCCCGCGAGGTCCACTGTGGCCGGTGGGTCCCCACCGCCTGCCCGCCGCACACGGGAAACGTCCACGGAATCGGTGCAGCGGTGAAAAAATTGCGCTGAAGGTGTGGCAAAAAGATGTATCCGGCTGCTTTGCCCGATTCCGCCGGTAGCGTCACGGCGTTCGACGACGCCACATCCGGGGAGGAAACCATGGCATTGCTGAAGAACGGCGCGGTCGCCGCGCCACCGGGCACACCGGCCGCCGCACGCGCGCTGACGTCGCGAGATCCGTTCGGCACCACCGGCCTGCGTGCCGATCGCGGCGCGAACCGGTACGGCGTCTGCTCGATCGAGGACTTTCCGCCGGGAATCACCGACCTGTCCGCCACCCACGAGGACGCCGGCGGTTTCTACAATTACGTCAACCAGTTCACGGCCCCGAACTTCTGGTACCGCGACGGCGGGGTGCTGTCCTGGATCTACGGCGAGGAATACGACGACTGGCAGGGCACCTACGGCTTCGACGCCTGCGTCGCCGAGTACCACTCCGGGCACGGGACGATGGACGCCGGTGGCGTGTTCCGGATGCCGATGGGCGGCACCTGGGGCGGCTCGGCCTGGACCAGCTCGGCCGAGATGCGGCTGGGCAACGAGGTCGCGCGCTACCTGTTCTTCTCCACCTGCCTCTCGCTGCGCATCGGCGACGGCAACAGCCCGATCCGCACGTGGGACGCGGCCAACCTGGGCCTGCGGATGATCTTCGGCTTCGAAACGACCAGCGTCGACAGCCCGAACTACGGTGCGTTCTTCTTCGGCAAGTGGAACGGCAACGGCCACAAGTTCAGCAAGGCGTGGCTCGACGCGTCGTGGGACATCGACCACCACCAGGCGCCCTCGGTCGTCGCCTGCGGGGCGACGCAGGCCGAGGCGCAGGACCGGCTGTTCAACGAGGGCACCTTCGACCCCGCCGCCGCGTCGAAGAACTGGTGGTGGTGGACCTGGTACGACGCCGCCCGGAGCATCAGCACGCCGCGCCTGGAGCTGCCGGGCACCCCACGCACGGCCCGGTTCGCGCCGCAGCGGCTGTCGTCCGCGCGGCTGACCGAGCTGGCCGGCCACTTCGGCGTCCGGCTCGACGGCCCGGTGGCGGCCACGGCGGGCCCGCACGGCCTCGTGCTGGGCGACGGCCAGGGCGGGCCGCGGCTGAGCGTCGACCCGCGCGGGGTCCGCGAGATCACCTTCGCCGAGCCCGACGGCACCGGCCGCGACGCGCCGAGCGCCGCCGAAGCCGTCCGGATCGCGCAGGACGCCGTCGAGACGTTCGGGCTGGCCGACCGCGTCGACCTCGTGGCCGACAAGGTCCGTCACCAGTACCACGCCGGCGGCACCGCCGACGAGGTCGCCGATCCGCGGGTGCGCGAGACCCATGTGGTGTTCACGCAGCTGGTCGACGGGCACCCGGTGGTCACGCCCGGCCTCGGCGAGGTCCGGGTGTCCATCGACGGCGCGGGCACGGTGACCACGATCGTCGACGCCACCCGCGAGGTCGAGCGGCTGGCCGAGAGCGCCCCGGCGGCGCCGGCGGACTCGCGCGCCACGGCGCGTGCGTCCACTGTGGACGAGGCACTGGACGCGCCGCTGCAGCGGCTGCTGCGCCGGCTGTCCGCGGGCGGCCGGGTGCCCGCGGAGGTCCGGACGATCCCGGACTCGACGGCCGTCGGCTACGCCCTGCGCGGGGACGACGGCGCCCAGGTCATCCGCCGGACCGTCGAGGTCGACTGCGGCGCCGGGCTGGCCAAGCGGTACGTGCTGGAGGCGCCGCTGCACTGAGGGCGGGAGGACGGGCCGGCACCGCGTCGGGGGGTGCCGGCCCGGTCCCGTGCGCGCCGGCCACCACACGATCGATGACGCGGCCGGCCGGTCGCCGCCGATTTTTCCGCCCGATCGGGTGTGAACGTGAGGTATCCGGGGAATCAACAAGGGACACCTGTGCCCGGGGCCGTGCTTGTGACCGTGCCTGTGACCGAGGGGAGACCGCGATGACCTTCGACTTCGTCAGCCGCTGGCTGGGCCGGGATCGCACGCGCCCCGGCGTCACGGTGGACCTCTCCTGCGGCGGCCGCGTGACGCTGCGCGAAGTCGACGGCAAGCCGGTGCTGGCCATCACGACCGCCCCGGGCCCGGACGGCCGGTGCGACGTGGCCGCCGTGCCGCTCTCGGCCGCCGAACGCCGCGAACTGGGCCAGGTCCTCGAATCGGACATCCTGCTCGCCTCCTGACCGGACGGCCGCATCCTGGCCAGCGGACCCGCTCCACCGGCAGGTCCTCGGACTCCGGCGGTATTCGGCCTGGTGGACCCGCTCCACCCGGCAGACGCCGGACCGGAACCACCGCACCCGCCCGGCGACCCGCTCCACCCGGCGGCCCCGACCCGGACCACCACCTCCGGCCTGGCGGACCCGCTTCACCCGGCAGCCCGCCGGACCGGAACCACCGGGGAACCCGCTCCACCCGGCCGCCCCCGACTCGGGCGGCCGCCGCTGTCCGGAGTCGGACCGTGCGAAACAGGGGACCCGTACTTTCCCGCCACCGGGGGTTTCCCTACCGTTCGCGCCGTAAGCTCCCGACCGTGCTTTGTGGCAGTCCTCGCGAGAAAGCCGGTCCGCGCGGTGTGGCGCGGGTCGCTTTTTGTGGGGTTCCCACAACGCAGCCGCCTCGGCATGCGCCATGGCGGACATTGGTCTACCCGGCGGTAATCCAGCAGGGTGTAGACAGGTGCAGGCGACGCCCCACGACAGGTGCGTCGCCTTCTGTGCGTGCGTACTTGGGAGGCTCAGCCGGTGTTCAGTCGTGTCGCCATCGTCAACCGCGGAGAGGCCGCGATGCGGCTGATCCACGCCGTCCGGGACCTGTCGGCGGAAACGGGCACGAAGATCGAGACGGTCGCCCTCTACACCGACGCCGACCGCACCGCCACCTTCGTCCGTGAAGCCGACGTCGCCTACGACCTCGGCCCGGCCGCGGCGCGCCCCTACCTCGACCTCGCCAAGCTCGAGCAGGCGCTCGTCGAGACGAAGGCCGACGCCGCGTGGGTCGGCTGGGGCTTCGTGGCCGAGGACCCGGCCTTCGCGGAGCTGTGCGAGAAGGTCGGTGTCACGTTCGTCGGGCCGAGCGCCGACGCGATGCGCAAGCTCGGCGACAAGATCGGCGCGAAGCTGATCGCCGAAGAGGTCGGCGTGCCGGTCGCGCCGTGGAGCCGCGGCGAGGTCGCCACCCTCGAGGACGCGCTACGCGCCGGGAGCGAGATCGGCTACCCGCTGATGCTCAAGGCGACCGCGGGCGGCGGCGGGCGCGGCATCCGCAAGGTGTCCTCGGCCGACGAGCTGGCCGACGCCTACGAGCGCACCAGCCAGGAAGCCCTGCGTGCCTTCGGCTCCGGCGTCGTGTTCCTGGAGCGCCTGGTCACCGGCGCCCGGCACGTCGAGGTCCAGGTGATCTCGGACGGCGCGACGGCGTGGGCGCTCGGCGTGCGCGACTGCTCGGTGCAGCGGCGCAACCAGAAGATCATCGAGGAGTCCGCGTCCCCCGTCCTGGAGCCGGAGCAGGCCGCCGAGCTGAAGGCGTCGGCCGAGCGGCTCGCGGTCGCCGTCGGCTACCGCGGCGCGTGCACCGTCGAGTTCCTCTACCACCCCGGCGAGAAGCTGTTCGCCTTCCTCGAGGTCAACACCCGCCTGCAGGTCGAGCACCCGATCACCGAGATCACCACCGGGACCGACCTGGTCCGGCTGCAGCTGCACGTGGCCGGCGGCGGCAAGCTCGAAGGCACCCAGCCCCCCGAGAACGGCCACGCCATCGAGGCGCGCCTGAACGCCGAAGACCCCGACCGCGACTTCGCGCCCTCCCCCGGCCGCATCACGCGGCTCGCGCTGCCGGCCGGCCCGGGCATCCGCGTCGACACCGGCGTCAGCGAGGGCGACACCATCCCCGCCGACTTCGACTCGATGATCGCCAAGATCATCGCCTACGGCCGCGACCGCGACGAGGCCCTCGGCCGGCTGCGCCGCGCGATGGCCGAGACCACCGTCATCATCGAGGGCGGCGCGACCAACAAGAGCTTCGTGCTCGACCTGCTCGACCAGCCCGAGGTGATCGACGCGAGCGCCGACACCGGCTGGATCGACCGCGTCCGCGCCGAGGGCAGGCTGGTCACGCACAAGCACTCGGCCGTCGCGCTCGCCGCCGCCGCCATCGAGGCCTACGAGGACGAGGAAGAGGTCTCCGTCCAGCGGCTGCTGTCCACCGCGCACGGTGGCCGCCCGCAGGTGCGGCACGAAAGCGGCCGCCCGCTCGACCTGAAGCTGCGCGGTGTCGGCTACCGGGTGAGCGTGGCGCGCGCCGGCCGGAAGCGCTTCCGGATCGGCATCTCGGCGGGCGGCTCGGACGTCCACCGCGCCGACGTCGAGATCGACCGCTTCGACGCCCATAGCGGCCAGATCCTGGTCAACGGGCAGCGCTTCCGCGTGATCTCCGCGACGCACGGCCCCATCCACCTCGTCGAGGTCGACGGCGTCACCCACCGCGTCAGCCGCGACGAAGGCGGCGTCGTCCGCTCCCCCGCCCCCGCGCTGGTGGTCGCGACGCCGCTGTCGGTCGGCGACGAGGTCGAGGCGAACGCGCCGATCCTCGTGCTGGAAAGCATGAAGATGGAGACGGTGCTGCGCGCGCCGTTCCGCGCCCGGGTCCGCGAATGCCCGGTGTCGGTCGGCAGCCAGGTCGCCACCGGCGCCCCGCTGATGCGGCTGGAGCCGCTGGGCGACGACGCCGCCGAGGAGGCGGCCGCCGAGACCGAAACCGTCGAGATCGACCTGCCCCCCGCGCCGGCGGACGTGTCGGCGGCCGACCGCGTCGCCCACGGCCTGCAGGACCTGCGCAGCCTCCTGCTCGGCTTCGACGTCGACCCGGACGAACGCCGCCGCGTCCTCACCGCGTACCTCGAGGCGCGGGCCGAGCTGGGCGGCCGTCCGGTCGAAGGCGAGCTGGACCTGCTGACCGTCTTCGCCGACCTGTCCGAGTTGAGCCGCAACACCCCGGGCGGCGAGCCCGACACCGTGCCGAACGGCGCGGTGCACAGCCCGCGCGAGTTCTTCCACAGCTACCTGCAGAGCCTCGACGTCGAGCGCGCCGGCGTCAGCGAAGGCTTCCAGGCCAGGCTCACGCGGGTGCTGGCGCACTACGGCGTCACGGACCTGGAGCGCACGCCGGAGCTGGAGTCCGCGGTCTTCCGGATCTTCCTGACCCAGCAGCGGATGGCGTCCGACGTCGCCGTCGTCTCCGAGCTGCTGCGGCAGTGGCTGACCGGGCCGCCGCCGGTGGAGGCGCTGCGCGAACGGGCCGGGCTCACCCTGGAGCACCTGGTCGAGGCCACGCAGGTCCGCTTCCCCGCGGTGTCCGACCTGGCCCGCGGCGTGGTGTTCCGCTGGTTCGCCCAGCCGCTGCTGCGCCGCAACCGCGCCCGCGTCTACGCGGCCGTGCGCGACGAGCTGCGCTACCTCGACCAGCACCCCGACGCGCCGGACCGCGCCGACCGGATCCAGGCCATGATCACCGGATCGCAGCCCCTCGTGCGGCTGATCGGGCAGCGGATCGGGCGGCCGGGCCGTGATCACGCGCCGCTGCTGGAAGTGCTGACGCGCCGCTACTACGGCAACCGCAGGCTCTCCGGCGTCGCCGTGCGCGAGGCCGGCGGCTCGCGGTGGCTGACCGCCGAGCTGAACACCCCGGACGGCGTGCTGCCGCTGGTCACCACCGCCGTCGACTTCGCCGCCCTGCCCGGCGCGCTGCGCGCGCTCGGCGAGGTGGCGACCGAGGGCGTGGTCGCCGACCTGTACCTGCGCTGGGAAGACCAGCCGGACGTCGACGCGGCCGCCGGGCGGCTCGGCGAGCTGCTGGCCGGGCACCCGCTGCCGCCGAGCGTGCGCCGCGTCGTGGTCACCGTGGCCGGCACCGGCGGCGCGGTGATGCACCACCACTTCACCTTCGAGCGCGACGGCGCCGGCTTCACCGAAGACCGGCTGATCCGCGGCCTGCACCCGCAGATCGCCCAGCGGCTGCAGCTGCAGCGGCTGCGCGAGTTCGACCTCACCCGGCTGCCGTCGGCGGACGAGGAGATCTACCTGTTCAAGGCCGTGGCGAAGACCAACCCGGCCGACGAGCGGCTGATCGCGATGGGCCAGGTCCGCGACCTGACGCCGCTGCGCGAGGCCGACGGCAGGCTCGTCGCGCTGCCCGCGCTGGAGGACGCGGTCACCGCGTGCCTCGACGCGATCCGCAACATCCAGGCGCAGCGGCCGGAGAACAAGCGGTTCGACACGAACCGGATCATGATGTACGTCTGGCCGCCGACCGAGCTGACCACCGAGGAGCTGAACACGCTCGTCCAGCGCATCCTGCCGACGTCGGTGGGCGCCGGGCTGGAGGAGGTCCAGTTCCTGGCCCGCCGGCGCACCGACGCCGGCAAGCTGGCCGAGCTCGCCGTCCGGATCACCTTCGACCCCGGCCACGGCGCCCGGCTGCACGTCGGGCACCCGTCGACCGAGCCGGTCAAGCCGCTCGACGACTACCGCCTCAAGGTCCTGCGCGCGGCGCGGCGCGGCAACGTCTACCCGTACGAGCTGACCGACCTGCTCGCCGGCCCCGAGGGCACGTTCGTCGAGCACGACCTCGACGAGAGCGGCGTGCTGGTGCCGGTGGACCGGCCGAAGGGACAGAACTCCGCCGCGATCGTCGCCGGGGTCGTCACGACGCCGACCGAGCGGCACCCCGAAGGCGTCACGCGGGTCGTGCTGCTGGGCGACCCGACGAAGTCGCTCGGTGCGCTGTCGGAGCCGGAGTGCTCGCGCGTCATCGCGGCGCTCGACCTCGCCGAGCGGATGCGCGTCCCGCTGGAGTGGTTCGCGCTGTCGTCCGGCGCGCGGATCTCGATGACCTCGGGCACCGAGAACATGGACTGGGTCGCCGCGGCGCTCAAGCGGATCGTCCACTTCACCCAGGACGGCGGCGAGATCAACATCGTGGTCAACGGCATCAACGTCGGCGCCCAGCCGTACTGGAACGCCGAAGCCACGATGCTCATGCACACCAAGGGCATCCTGGTGATGACGCCGGACTCGGCGATGGTGCTCACCGGCAAGCAGGCACTGGACTTCTCCGGTGGCGTGTCGGCCGAAGACAACTTCGGCATCGGCGGCTACGACCGCGTCATGGGCCCGAACGGCCAGGCGCAGTACTGGGCGCCGAACCTGCCGGCCGCGCGCGCGGTGCTGATGGCGTACTACGACCACACGTACGTCGTGCCGGGCGAAGCCGGGCCGCGGAAGGTCGGCACGACCGACCCGGTCGACCGCGACGTCTCGACATACCCGCACGCGATCGTGGGCAGCGACTTCACGACCGTCGGCGAGATCTTCTCGGCCGAGCACAACCCGGACCGCAAGAAGCCGTTCGACATCCGCACGGTGATGCGCGCGCTGTCCGACCAGGACCACCCGGTGCTGGAGCGCTGGGCGGGCATGGCCGACGCGGACACCGCGGCGGTGCAGGACGTGCACATCGGCGGGCGCCCGGTCTGCCTGGTCGGCATCGAGTCGCGGTCGGTCCCCCGCCGCGGCTTCCCGCCCACCGACGGGCCGGACACCTACACCGCGGGCACGCTGTTCCCGCGGTCGTCGAAGAAGACCGCGCGGGCGATCAACGCGGCGTCGGGCAACCGGCCGCTCGTCGTGCTGGCGAACCTGTCGGGCTTCGACGGCTCGCCGGAGTCGCTGCGCAAGCTGCAGCTGGAGTACGGCGCGGAGATCGGCCGGGCGATCGTCAACTTCGAGGGCCCGATCGTGTTCTGCGTGATCTCGCGCTACCACGGCGGCGCGTTCGTGGTGTTCTCCAAGGCGCTCAACCCGAACATGACGGTGCTGGCGCTGGAGGGCTCGTTCGCCTCGGTACTGGGCGGCGCCCCGGCGGCGGCGGTGGTGTTCTCCGGCGAGGTGAACAAGCGCACGGCGAACGACCCGCGGGTGACCGAGCTGCAGACGCAGGTGGCGGCGGCCAGCGGCGCCGACCGCGCGACCCTGAGCGCGAAGCTGGCCGAGGTCCAGTCGTCGGTCCGCGCGGAGAAGGTCAGCGAGGTCGCGGCGGAGTTCGACCGCGTCCACAGCATCCAGCGCGCGGTCGAGGTCGGCTCGGTGGACGCGATCATCAGCGCGGCCGAGCTGCGGCCGCGGATCATCGAGGCCATCGAGCAGGGCCAGAAGAAGTAGCGAGCCCACAGCGCCCCAATGTGGCCTTCGGTGCGCAAGACGCACCCAAGGCCGCCTTGGGGCGCTCGGCGGTTTCGCGACTTTCGGGGGTATGCCGGGTTTGTACCGCGCCGACACACTGTGCGTGCCGGTACGGTGACCCCGGGTTCCGACCGGACCTCCATCCGCGCGACGTGAGGAGCTCCCCCGATGGCGTCAAGGTCCCTGTCCCGGCTCGCCCTCGCGGCGACCGGGGTCCTGCTCACCACCCTGCTCGGGGGCACGGCCGCCGCGCAGCCGGCGGACACGCCGGTGTTCTGGCGTGTCCCGGCGACCGCCGCCCAGGCCCAGGCGCTGGTGGCGGCCGGGTTCGACGTCGAGGAGGGCGGCGCGGGCACGATCGACGTCGTCGGCGGCCAGGCCGTGGCGGGGAAACTGCGCGCGCTCGGCTACCGGCCGTCGTTCTTCGACACCGTCTACAAGGACGTGCCCGCGCGGACGGATTCCCTGGCGGCCGACACGTTCTACGGCGGATACCGCACCGTCACCGCGCACGAGAACCACCTCGCGGCCGTCGCCGCCGCGCACCCCGACCTGGCCACGAAGTACACGATCGGGCAGTCCTGGAAGAAGACGAAGGGCCAGGGCGGGCACGACGTCCAGGCCATCTGCCTGACCAAGAAGCAGGCGGGCGACTGCACGCTTTCGACGTCGTCGCCGAAGCCGAAGTTCTTCCTGATGGCCCAGATCCACGCGCGCGAGCTGTCGACCGGCGAGCTCGCCTGGCGCTGGATCGACTACCTCGCCGACGGCTACGCCACCGACGCCACGGCGAAGTCCATTTTGGACACGACCGAGGTGTGGGTGGTGCCGATCGCCAACCCCGACGGCGTCGACATCGTCGCCTCCGGCGGGAACTCGCCGAAGCTGCAGCGCAAGAACGCGGACAACAGCCGTGGCGGCTGCTCGGGCACGAACATCGGCGTCGACCTGAACCGCAACTCGACGTTCAAGTGGGGTGCCGACTCCAGCTCGCCGTGCGCGGAGACCTACCAGGGCGTGAGCGCCGGGTCGGAGCCGGAGACGCAGGCCCTGGAGAAGCTGGCCCGCGCGATCTTCCCGGACCAGCGCGGCCCCGGCAACGACGACCCGGCGCCGTCGACCGCCCAGGGCACGATGATCACGCTGCACAGCTACGGCAACGACATCATCATCCCGTGGGGCTTCACCCAGGCCACGTCGCCGAACGACGCGCAGTACCGCAGGCTCGGCGCGAAGTACGCGGCGTCGAACGGCTATCTCGTCGGCACGAACGAGGAGACGGTCGGCTACGACACGAGCGGCACGACCGACGACTTCACCTACGGCGAACTCGGCGTCGCGAGCGTGACGTTCGAGGTCGGCGCGTCGAGCGGCAGCTGCGGCGGTTTCCTGCCGAAGTACACCTGCGTCGACAGCACGTTCTGGCCGAAGAACAAGGGCGCGCTGGTCACCGCCGCGAAGGCCGCGGCGGCGCCGTACCGGCAGTGAGTCACGGACGGCAGACGTAGATGCAGTTCTGCGGACGCGGGGAGGCGGCCACGCGCACGTGCCCGAACCCCGCGTCCGTCAGCATTTCGGTGGCCTTCTCGGTGCCCCACATGGCGCCGAGCGCGGCGCCGCCTTCGGCGAGTGACGTCGTCGTGCAGTACATCAGGCTGATCGAATAGGTGAGGGCCGCCAGCGGGTTGCCGACGTTTCGGGCCACGTCGCTGGAGAAGAAGGTGTCCACCATGAAGAACAGGCCGTCGGGAGCCAGCGCCCGGCGGACCTGCCGCAGCACGACGTCGGGCCGGTCCTGGTCGTGGACGGCGTCGAAGGCGGTGATGAGGTCGTACGGCGGATCGGCGGTCAGTGCGGCAGCGTCCCCGACGGCGAACTCGGCGTTCGGCAGGTCGCCGGCGTTCTGCCGGGCCAGGTCGACGACGCGCCGGTCGATGTCGATACCGGTGAACCGCGAGGCGGGAAAGGCGCGCGCGGCGACTGAAATGGCGTGGCCGGTACCGCAGCCGAGATCGAGCACCCGCACCCCGGCGGCGAGCCGCTCGGTGAGACCGGGGACGGCACCGAAGAAGCCGTCGACGAGGTGTTCGCGGTAGATGTGCTTCCAGCTGTCGCCGGTCTTCGCGCCGAGGGATTCGAGGTGGGGGCCGTAGGCGGACCGGGGCACGCCGCCGCCTTCGGCGAAGGCGCGTTCCAGATCGGGCAGGATGGCGGTGAAGGCGGAGAGGGTCAGCAGCGAGGGCATGAGGTTCGACGCGGTGTCGCCGAGCAGGAATTTCGCGTGCTCGGTCGGGAAGGTGTACTCGCCGGCTTCATAGGTGAAGATGCCGCCGGTGACCATGGCCCCGAGCCATTCGCGGACGTAGCGTTCGTGCAGCCCGGCCCGTTCGGCGAGACCGGCACTGGTGGCGGGCCCCCGGGCGGCGGCCTGGAAGAGCCCGGTGCGGTGCCCGATCCCGATCAGCATGGTGAGCGCGCTGCCGGTCATGGTGGCGGTGAGGTGCGCGGCGAAGTCCGACTCCTTCATGCGGAGTGAGCCTACTCGCCGGGGATAGTCCGATGTGGACGATCCGGCCGGGCGGGTCCGACTTCGGCTCCCGCGCCCCGGCGGCCGTGCCGCTGCGGCTCGGCACGATTGGGTCCGGGCACGTGCCCGGCTCCGGTTCCGCGAGCCCCACGGCGCCGGCCTCGCACACCCGACGGCTGCAGCTCGGCACGAATCCGGTTTCGCGGGGCAGGCGCACCCGGCGGCCGGGCCGGCTCAGCCGTGGCCGCCGGGTGCGGGTCAGTCCTCGTCCTCCAGGCCGGCGTCCGCGAGTACCGCGTACACGCGGCGGCGCGCGTCGGCGAGGATTTTCTTCACCTCCGTGATCTGCGCTTCCGTTCCGCTGTAGCCCACCTGGGCGGCCGCGCCCGACAGCTCGCCCAAGGCGTGCCACAGGGCGGCGAAGCGGTCGGCGCCCTGCTCGTCCTCCGGTTCACCCCAAAGAGCGGCGAATTCGGCTTCCCGCCCGGCGACGTGCTCCCGCCCGGCCTCGGTCAGCTCGGCGACGCGGCGGCCACCGGTCTCGACCGTGTGGACGAGCCCCTCGTCCTCCAGCTGCTGCAGGATCGGGTAGACCGAGCCCGGACTGGGCCGCCACCGGTCCTGGGTCCGGCGCCGGATCTCCTGCATGAGCTGGTAGCCGTGCATCGGCTCCTCCGCGAGCAACGCGAGCACGGCGGGCCGCACCGGACGGCTCGGGCTGCGGCCCCCGCGGAACTCCTGCACCCGCTGGAAGGCACCGGGGCCGCCGAACCACCCACCGGGCCCGCCGAAGGAGCCGGGCCCCCCGGGAAACCCAGGCGGCTGCGGCGGATGCGGTGGATGCGGCGGAAAGCCCCCGCGGGCCAGGTCGGGGACGCCCTCCCAGGGCTCGTGACCAGGGAAGTCGCCGTGCTCACCGAAGTGGCCTGGCCCATGGCCAAAACCCGGATGACCGGCGACATGCCCCGGAACGCCGAGGTGACTCAGCCCCGGGTGGTCGGGCAGGTCACCGGGATCATGGCCCGGCTCGTGCTCCGGCACACCGCGGCCCCGCCCCCGAGGCGGACCGGCCGGGTGGTCGCCGGGCCCGTGCCCGGAACCCGGACCCCCGGGCCCGAAATGACCCGCACCGTGTCCGCCGCCGAACCCGGCTCCGAACCCCGCGAACGGATGTCCCATCGTCTTCCTCCTCCACTGGTCGTATCGCCGACACTACGACGATATATCGCCGTTGGATCGCCGGCAAGCCGCCGTGGAGGACTTGACCGCCAGCGTCAGCAAGTCCGCCGCCGGGCCCGTCAACGCCGTCCCGCCGGCCAGACCGCTCGCAGCACCCGGCTCAGCTCCACTCCCGCCACCGCCACCGCCGCCAGACGGCGGCCCGCCACCTCGCGCACCACGTCCAGTTCGTTGGTCACCGCCGGGCCCGCGCCCGCGATCACCGCGTTCCGCACCGCCGACGCCGACCCCAGCTCCAGCAGCGGCCGCGCGCCACCAGGTCGGCGACCTGCTCCGAGTTCGCCACCACGAGCCGGTCCGGTCCGCTTGACCTCGCCGGTCCACGCCGGCACGAAGTGCTCGGCCAGCGTTATGCTCGCCGCCACGCGCAGCTGCGCGCCACGCTGCGTGAGCAGGGCCTCCGCGCCCGTGCGGAGTCCGTCCACTTCGGCCAGTGCGCGGTGCGCCCAGCCCGCGATCACGCGGCCGTCCGGGGTCTGGGCCCAGCCGCGGCGGGTCCGGTCCACCAGGGACAGTCCCAGCTGTCGTTCCAAAGTGGACAGACGCTTGCTCGCCGCGGGCTGGGCGATGCCGAGCGCGCCCGCCGCCTGGCCGATGCTGCCCAGGTCGTCGACGAGCACCAGCACCCGCAGGGAGTCGAGATCGGGTCCGGTGACAGCCGCAGTCTATGGCCTCCCCACGCACCGGCAGCTACCGCGGAGCCCCGAACCGGGCGACGCTGGGAGCCATGGCACTCGCGTCGGCGAGAACCTCCGGCTTCGCGATCACCGCGCTCGGCGTCGCGGTGGCGTACGCACAGAACTCTGCGTGGCCCGTGGCCGGCGCGCTGACCGTCGCCGTGGTGCTCGGCATCGTCGCCGGCAGCACCCCGCTGCTCACCGAAGAGCACCGGACGGCCGTCGCCCGGATCACGAAACGCCTGCTGCGCGCCGGTGTCGTCCTCCTCGGCCTGCAGCCGGCCGTCCCGACGGTGTTCGCGCTCGGCCCCGGCACGCTCGCCGCCGTGGTGCTGACGGTCGCCACGACCTTCCTCGGCACCCTCGGCCTCGGCCTGCTCCCCCTGCTCGCCGGCGCGCTCGGCCTGGACGCGACCCGGACCGGCACCTGGGCTGGGATCTCGGTGCACGAGGTCGCGCAGGTCGTCGCGGCCGCCGGGCTCGCGGGCGCCGCCGCGGTGGCCGTCGCGATCGTGGTGAAGCCGAGCCGCGTGGCGCTGCTCGCGCCGGTGGTCGCCCTCGTCGGCGCCGCCGAACGCACCCGCCGCGGCGGGCACGCGCCGCTCGCCGCTGTTCGTCGTGGGCTTCCTGGCGATGGTCGCCGTCCGCAGCACCGGCCTCGTCCCGGCGGTCGTGCCCGACGCCGCGAAAACCGGATCGACGCTGCTGCTCGCCGACGCGTTGTTCGGCCTCGGCTGCGCCGTCCGGCTCGGCTCGTTGCTGCGCGGCGGCGGCCGCGCCGTGCTTCCGGGCGCCCTCTCCACGCCTCTCGTCGTGGTGACCGGCTTCGGCACCCTGGCCGCGTTCACCTGAATTCGCTTTCGCGCCAGGTATAGGACGTTATACGCACGGTTGTACGGGTCTTGTACGAGCCGGGTCGACGCTACGGCCGAGACGTAGGACGTAGAACGACTTCGGAGGATGACCGTGAAGATCACCCGCATCGCGAGAGGGCTGCTGGCCGGGCTGCTGGGGTGCGCGGCCGTGGCCGTCCCGGCGGCCGCCACGGCGCAGGCCGACGTCGCCAGCACGCTGGTGTTCAGCAAGAACACCGAAGGCCACGACTGCTACCGCATCCCGACCGTCGTCGGGGCGGACAACGGCGACCTGCTCGCCTTCGCCGAGGGCCGCAACGGCGGCGCGAGCGCGTGCGCCGACCTCGGCGAAATCGACCTCGTCATGAAGCGGTCCACCGACGGCGGCAAGACGTGGAGCGCGCTGCAGACGGTCATCAAGGCCAACGGCGACACCAAGGGCAACCCCGTGCCGATCGTCGTCCCCGGCAGCAGCCGGATCGTGCTGCTGTCGACGATGCAGTGCTACACCAGCCCGTCGTGCGGCCGCGTGCCGCGCGTGTCCATCAGCGAGGACAACGGGAAGACGTGGGGCGCGCCGCGCGTGCTGACCACCGAACTCGGGTTCGCGAGCGCGCCCGGCTGGCTCGCCACCGGGCCGTCGCACGGCATCGTGCTCACCCGCGGGCAGCACGCCGGGCGGCTCGTCGCCGGCGTGAGCTGGACGATCAGCGGCCAGAACACCGGCGCGCTGGTCTACAGCGACGACCGGGGCGCGACGTGGCACCGCGGCGCGACCGACTCGCCGTCCACCGCGATCGACCCGCAGGAGATCAGCGTCACGGAACTGCTCGACGGCCGCGTCTACGCGGCCGCGCGCAACCAGGCCGACGACGGCGACAAGTGCCTGGACGGCGGCACGCGCAACCGCGCCTTCGCGATCAGCTCCGACGGCGGCGCGACCTTCAGCTCGAAGTTCGCCTTCGCCGGCGACCTCGTCGCGCCGACCGTGCAGGGTTCGACGGCGCGCATGAGCGCCACCGACACGGGTGGCAAGTACAACCGGGTCGTGTTCGCCGCGCCGTCCACTTGCGACCGGCGCAAGGAGCTGCGGGTGCACTCGTCGTTCGACGAGGGCGCGAACTGGACCGGCACCGCGGGCAGCCTGCTCGTGTGGGGCCAGGACGCGGCGTACTCCGACATGGTGCAGCTGTCGCAGTCGTCGGTCGGTGTGCTGTTCGAGGCGGGGCCGGAGTACCACGCGAACGACACGATCCGGTACGCCACCGTCAGCGAGGCCGCGCTCGGCGCGCCCGCCTGTGGCGGCGGTTACGGCGTCATCGACTCGGCACCGCTCGGCACGGCCGGCACGGCGTACCTGTCGTACAACGCCGCCACCGGCAGGAACTGCGTCAGCGCGATGAAGAGCGCCTCCGCCGGGAAGGCGACGGCGGCCTCGGCGTTCCTGGAAGTCCAGGGCTCGTCGCGGCTCACGGACTCGGGCTCGTTCTCCTACTTCGCCGGCCCGGTCACCGCGGCCGCGGCGGGCAAGTGCGTGAAGTGGGGCGGCACGGCCGACGGCCAGTCCTGCACCAGCGGGTTCGAGCACTGCGGCTGACCCGGCTCGGAGCCGCCGTCCCCCGGTCGGGTTCCCTCACTGGGCCAGGTGGGTGATGTCACTGTTGCGAACCAGGCCCCGGGAGCGATGTCTCAGATATGGCCTGGCCCGAGGATGACGCACGCCACCGCGAGGTGCTCGCGGCGCTGCGTGCGTGGGCCCGGGAGATCGACTCGGTGCCCTACCCGCCCGGCCTGGACATCGAGGCGCTGATGGCCCGCCACTACGCGAGCCTGCGGGACGAAGCCGACAGCGTGATGACGATGACGGTCACGGCCACGCCCGAGGTCACCGTGCTGGCCGTGCGCGGCGAGGCCGACGTGTCGGGCACCATGCGGCTGCGGCGCCGGCTCGGCGAGGAGATCGAGCTGGCCCCGCGGGCACTGGTCCTGGACCTCACCGGCATGGACCACTGCTCCGCCCGCGGCGTCGCCGTCCTGCTCGAAGCCACCGGCGAGGCCGAGGCGGCCGGCGTCCCGTTCGCGATCGCGGGCTGCGCTCCGGTCGTGCGGCGGGCGGTCGACGCGCTGGGCCTGGACACGGCCCTGCCGATCCACCCGACGACGGCCGCGGCCGTCGAATGGCTGGAACTGCTCGGCCGGCTCAAGGCGGCCAGGTGACGCGCCGGGCTACTTCGCCGCCGGTGCCGTCGCCACGGCCGACTCGCCGAACCTGATGCCCTTCGCCTCCTTGCCGATCGCCGTCAGGACCGCGACCGCCACCAGGCCGGGCACGACCGTCCACAGCAGCGCCGAGGGGTAGCCGTGCGCCTCGGCGATCGCCTGCTGGATCGGCAGGTTCAGCGCCGCGAGCAGGTTGCCCAGCTGGTAGGTCACGCCCGGGTAGAAGCCGCGGATCGCGTCCGGCGACATCTCCGTCAGGTGGGCCGGGATCACGCCCCACGCGCCCTGCACCATGACCTGCATCAGGAACGAGCCCAGCGCCAGCATGCCCGCGCCGTGGTCGAAGGCGAAGATCGGGATCACCGGCAGGCCGAGCACGGCCGCGGTCACGATCGTGCGGCGGCGGCCCAGCCGTTCCGACAGCGTGCCGAAGGTCAGGCCGCCGATGATCGCGCCGACGTTGTACAGGACGGCGATCCACGTGCTCGCCGTCGCGCTCAGGCCGGCCCCGCCGTTCTCGTGGGCCTTGAGGAAGCTCGGGTAGACGTCCTGGGTGCCGTGGCTCATCCAGTTGAACGCGGTCATCAGCAGGATCAGGTAGCCGAACCGGCGGACCACCTTCGGGTCGAGCAGGACGTCCTTGACCGACGTCCGCGTCACCCGCAGCTTCTCCCGCGTCGACTCCCAGACCTCCGACTCGCGCACCCGCGCCCGGATCAGCAGCGTGATCAGCGCCGGGAGGATGCTGAGCACGAAGATCCAGCGCCACGGCAGGCCCAGCGCCGAGTGGAACAGCAGGTACGCGAGCGCGGCCAGCAGGTACCCGATGGAGTAGCCGACCTGGAGCAGGCCGGAAAAGAACCCGCGGCGCCCGGCCGGGATCTTCTCCATGGCCAGCGCGGCGCCGAGGCCCCACTCCCCGCCCATCCCGATGCCGTAGCCGAACCGCAGGAGCAGCAGCACCGTGTAGTTCGGCGCGAACGCGCACAGCAGGCCGGCCGCCGAGTACAGCAGGACGTCGGCCATCAGCGGGATCCGCCTGCCGACCCGGTCGGCCCACAGGCCGAACAGCAGCGCGCCGACCGGGCGCATCACCAGGGTCGCGGTGGTGATGAAGGCCAGCTGGGTCGCGCTCGCCCCGAACGACTTGTCCTTGGCGATGTCGGCCAGGACGAACACGACGAGGAAGTAGTCGAAGGAGTCCATGCTCCAGCCGAGCAACGCCGCGAGGAACGCGTTGCGCTGATCGGATGTAAGCGCTTTCTTGCCTGTCCCGGGCCCCGCCTGCCGATCCGTCACGTTTGCCCCGTCCCGTCGGTTCTTCACCGGAAGGCCTCAGGGCTGGTCTAGCACCCGCCCCCGGGCACGGGCAAGGGTCAGAGGGTCACGCGCGTGCGGACGCGGCGGCCGACGTCGCGGGCCCACGCCTTGATCCGGTCCCAGTCGCGGAAGTCGCCCGCGCGCTGCCCCGACGCCATCAGCCGCGGGATCAGGCCCCGCACGGTCGCCGGGTCGAGCCTGCCGCCGAAGGTCGCGGTGCGCTCCGCGTCGATGCGCGCGGCGAGCAACGCCACATTCGCCGGCAGGCTGACCTGGTGGGTGGCCGCGCCCGGGCCGCACGGCCCGCTGTGGAACAGCCACACCGGACGTTCCGCGAGCGCCTTGGCGTTGCGCTCCAGCAACCGGACGGCTTCGGGCCGCCACCGGTGGTAGTACAGCGCGCTGCCGACGACGACGGCGGCGTAGTGGTCGACGCCGCCGACGTCGGCGGCGTCGCGCACGTCCACGTTCAGCCCGGCTTCGCCGAGCTCGGCGGCGATGACCTCGGCGATCTGCCGGGTTCCGCCGTGCCGTCCGGCGTAGGCGACGAGGACTGCGGTCATGCGTTCCATTGTCGGCCTTTCCGCGCCGGGCCGCGCCGTGGGTCCGCGACGATCCGCCGAACGGGCGCTCGCACGCTGCTCTGCGTGGTCCCCGGGGCACCCGGCACGACTCAGCCCGGTGACAGGAACGCCGGTCGCTCCCGCGGGTCGGGCGGCTCGTAGTAGCGGTGGAACACCGCGGTCTGGCCGCCGGACAGCGGCGGCACGATCCAGCTCCAGTCGGCCCGGCACCGGCGGCCGGCGCGCTCCTCGCGTTCCAGATGGGACAGGAAGCGGCGCGACTCGGTGTGGTGATCGGCCATCGTGACGCCGGCGGCGTCGAACGAGTGCTGCACCGCGAGCGTCAGCTCGACCAGCGCGCGATCGCGCCACAGCGTGCGCTCGGAGGTCGTGTCCAGGCCCATCAGCTCGGCGACGACCGGCAGCAGGTCGTAGCGCTGCTCGTCGGCCAGGTTGCGGGCGCCGATCTCCGTGCCGAGGTACCAGCCGTTGAACGGCGCGGCCGGGTAGGTGACGCCGCCGACGACCAGCGGCATGTCGCTGATCGCGGGCACGGCGTGCCAGCGCAGCCCGAGCCCGGCGAACCACCGGTGGCCGGGGTGGGTCAGCGGGACCTCGAGGACGGCGTCCGCGGGAAGCGTGAACAGCCGCGGATCACCGGGGGCCGCCTCGACCACCAGCGGCAGGACGTCGAACGACCCTCTTCGCTCCGGGGGCCGCCAGCCGAGTCTTCGCACGTGGTCGGTGAACTCGGCGTAGCGCGGATCGCCGAGGACGGAACCGTCTTCGAGGCGGTAACCGGCGTAGCGGATCAGCTGCTCGTTGTGGATGCGCGGCCCGGGACCGGCGGGGGTGCCGGGGGCGAATACGGTGATCGTCGGCCGGATCCGCCCGCCGCGCGTGGCCTGGCGCAGGTGGGCGACGCACTCGCCGGCGATCGCGTCGGCGCCGGTGACCCGGCGCCGGTCGCGGACCCGCAGGCTGCGCCAGTACAGCCTGCCGATGCAGCGGGCGGAGTTGCGCCACGCGACGCGCGCGCCGTAGGCCAGCTCGGCGGCGGTGTGCCGGTACGTGCCCGTTTCGGCGATTTCCGCGCGGACGCGGGCGAGCCGGGTCTCGAAGCAGACGCCGTCTTCGGCGGCGCCTTCGGCGAACATCCGGTCGAGGAATTCCTCCGCCTCCGCGGAATCGACGCTCCGCTCCCCGGAGACACGCCGGCAGACCGGCTGCGCGGATGTCACCCGCTCGGGTGTAACCGTCATCGCCTTGCCCCACTCTCCGAAATCGTGCCCGGCGTTCCGGCGGGAAGGTCCACGTTTCCTCCGCTCATCGTCGTCGACAGGTCCGGCCGGAGTCGACGGCGAATTTGGCGGCTCCGGCCAGGCCGGGCAGCGTACTCCGCGGCGGGCGCCGCGCAATCTGCCCGGCATCACCGGTTTCCCCGCACGCCCGTGAATTCGCCGCTTCCAGCGGAAACGCCCGGAAAAAACCCGCTACCAAGCGTCATCCCGACTTGGCGCTGCGCAATTCCCGGAATTCGATCACGGCGGGTCCCGGAATGGGGAAGATCTTTTTTCGCCGGGATCGGTTCGTCTTTTCGTGGGTTTTCGGCGGGCGGCCTTTCCCGGCCGCGGTCACCCGTGTACCGGCGGCGCGCACCGCGGCGTTAGAGTCGCGGTGATCGGCAGAGGAGGGACGTTTCGTGAGCCGGATTCCCGTGGTCCTCGTCGCCGGGTTCCTCGGCGCGGGCAAGACGACGCTGCTCAACCACCTGCTCGCCAATCGCGAGGGCGCCCGGGTCGGGGTCGTCGTCAACGACTTCGGCCAGGTGAACGTCGACGCGCTCGCCGTCGCGGGCCAGGTCGACACGATGGTCTCGCTCGGCAACGGCTGCCTCTGCTGCGCGGTGGACGCGAGCGGGCTCGACGCGATGCTCGGCAGGCTGTCGTCCGCGGAGGCGGGCATCGACGTCATCGTCGTCGAAGCCAGCGGCATCGCGGAGCCACGCGACCTGATCCGGCTGATGATCGCCAGTGAGAACCCCGGCATCCGGTACGGCGGGCTCGCCGAGGTGGTCGACGCCGCCGAGTTCGACGCGGCCCGCGAACGTCACCCGGAGCTGGCCGGCCACGTGCGGCTCGCGGACGTGGTGGTGCTGAACAAGGCCGACCGCGTATCGGCGGAGAAGCTGGCGAAGGTGACGGCGACGCTCGAGGAGCTGGCGCCGGGCCGCCCGCTGCTGGTGACCTCGCACGGGCGCGTCGACCCGCGGCTGTTCTTCGACCCCGAGCCGCGCGGCGAGCGCGTCGGCCAGCTGTCGTTCGACGACCTGCGCGAGGACGACCACGCGGAGCACCTGCACGCGGAGTACCAGACGGTGACGTTCACGGCGGCGACACCGCTGGCCCCGAAGGCGTTCGTGGAGTTCCTCGAGCGACGGCCGGCGGGGCTGTACCGGATGAAAGGCCAGGCGGACTTCGGCGCGGGTTCACGCTTCCACCTGCACACGGTCGGCGGGTTTGTGCAGCTCGAGCGTTCGGCGTGGCCGGCGGGGGCCGGACTGCGGACGGAGCTGGTCCTGATCGGCGCGGGCATCGACACGGGCACGGTCCTGGCGGAGCTGCAGGCATGCGTGGCCCCCGACCCGTCGGCGGTCGACGAGCGCGGGCTGCTGCACATCCTCCGCTACCTGCCGGAGGAGGCATAAGGCCGCGGCCCGCCACGCCGAAGATCGGCAAAGGCGCGGGTTGACCGCGGAGCCGACGGACACTGACGGCCATGACGACCACGGCGGTGAGCGCACCACGCTGGTACCTGGTCGGCGTGCTGCCGGAAGAGGTGCCACTGGCGCATCTGATGACCCGCGCGGGCGACCTGCGCTACCGGCGGTCGGCCTGCGGCGAGCGCGAGTCCCGCAGCTGGAAACCGGTGGACCTGACGACCTCGGAGATCGCGCCGTGCCCGGCCTGCGTGGCGACGCTGCCCACGCCACCGGCGGGTGCCCGATCGGCCCCGGCCGAGGCGGATCGGGGCCAGCTCGCGTTGGACCTGGGGATCTGACGGCAAGCCCCCGCCACACCGGCTCGCGCGCCGTGGTGCCCCGGCTGGCCCGGCCGATCCGGCCCTGGCCAAGCGGACCTGGCCCGGCCGAACCGGACCCGGCCCTCCCCCGGTGGGCGATCAGCCCTTCTTCGCCCGGCTGGGCGCCACCCGCGGCGGCTCGTTCGGCATCTTCGGGTACACCGGCGGCCAAGGCGCGTCCATCAGCCCATTCGCCATGTCGACCTCGGACATCTCCAGCAGCGGCTCGATCGACTGCGGCCGCTCCCCCGCCCCGGCCCACGGGTCGCCCCGCTCGGCGACTCTCGACGGCACCGTGCTCAACGTGAACGTGTCCGGCTCCACCGTGTCCAGCTCGTCCCAGGCGATCGGCGTCGACACCTGGCCGCCCACCCTGGGGCGCACGCACCACGCCCCGAACACCGTCTTGTGCGGCGCGTTCTGGTTGAAGTCGACGAACACGCGCGAGCCGCGTTCCTCCTTCCACCACTGCGCCGTGATCTTCGCCGGGTGCCGCCGCTCCAGCGCCCGCGCCAGCGCGACCGCCGCCGCGCGCACCTGGAAGCTGTCCCAGCGCGGTTCCAGCAGCACGTACAGGTGCAGCCCTCGCGAGCCCGACGTCTTCACGTGCCCCTCGATCCCGTGCCCCGCCAGGAACTCCCGGGTCAGCAGCGCCGCCTCGCGCAGCTGGTCGAAGCGCACCCCGGGCGACGGGTCGAGGTCGACCCGCAGCTCGTCGGTGACCTCCGGCGCGTCGGCCCGGTACGGCCAGACGTGGAAGCCGAGACAGCCGAGGTTCACCGCCCACAGGATGTGCGCCAGGTCCTTCGCCACCAGCGCGTCGCTCGTCGTGCCGTTCGGCGTCGAGACGACCGTGGTGGCCAGCCACGGCGGCGCGCCCTTCGGCACGCGCTTCTGGAACCAGCTCTTGCCGCCCGCGCCGTCCGGGTAGCGCTCCAGCAGCAGCGGGCGCCCGCCGAGCCGGGCCAGCAACGGCCCGGACACCGCCCGGTAGTACTCGACGAGGTCCAGCTTCGTCTCGCCGCGCTCGGGGAAGTACACCTTGGCCGGGCTGGTGATCTTGACCTCGACGCCGTCGACGTCGAGCAGGACCGGCTCGCTCATCGAGCCTCCCCGAACAGTTTCGCCAGCTCGGCGGGCGGTGCCTCGTCGAGCTGGGCGTACGTGCACGACTCCGGCGTGCGGTCGGGCCGGAACCGCACCAGCCGCCCGCCGTGCCGGAACCGGCCGCCCTGCAGGTGCTCGTAGCGGACCTCCGCCACCCGTTCGATGCGCAGCGGCTCCCAGGCCAGGTCCTTCTGCGGCGCCCACCGGCTCATCGCGCCCGGCTTGCGGCCCGGGTCGGGCTCGTACTCGGCCCAGGTACGCCACGGGTGGCCCTCGAGCGCGTTCTCGCGCAGCGGCGCCAGCTCCTCGACCAGCTCGGCACGGCGCTTCTTGGTGAAACTGCTGGCCACGCCGACGTGGTGCAGCACGCCCTCGTCGTCGTACAGGCCCAGCAGCAGCGAGCCGATGCCCTCGCCGTCCTTGTGCCGGCGGAACCCGGCGACGACGCAGTCGGCCGTGCGCTCGTGCTTGACCTTCCACATGACCCGCTTGTCCTGCTCGTACGGCAGGTCGGCGGGTTTGGCCATGACGCCGTCGAAGCCCGCGCCCTCGAACCGGGTGAACCAGTCCTCGGCCTGGGCCGGGTCGTCGCTCAGCGGGGTCAGGTGCACGCGCTGCAGGCCGTGGGCGTCGGTGCGCAGGATGGCCTCGAGCTGCTTGCGCCGCTCGCGGAACGGCTCGCCGGTGAGGTCGGTGTCGCCGAGCGCGAGCAGGTCGAAGGCGACGAAGCTCGCCGGCGTCTCCTCCGCGAGCTTGCGCACCCGCGACGCGGCCGGGTGCAGCCGCAGCTGGAGCGCCTCGAAGTCCAGGCCCGCGGGCGTGGCCAGCACGATCTCGCCGTCGACGACGCAGCGGGGCGGCAGCGCGGCGGCCAGCAGCTCGACCAGCTCCGGGAAGTAGCGGGTCAGCGGCCGGTCGTTGCGCGAACCCAGCTCGATGTCGTCGCCGTCGCGGAACACGACGCAGCGGAAGCCGTCCCACTTGGGCTCGTACAGCAGCCCCGGCTCGTGCGGGACGGCGTGCACGGCCTTGGCGAGCATCGGCCGCACCGGCGGCATGACGGGCAAGTCCACCGCGCGAGCTTAAAACACGGGTACGACAGTTCCGGGCGTGATAGACACTGTCCGGTGACCACAGAACGACCCGAACCGCCCCTGGTCGGGGGCGAGCGCGAGATGCTGCGCACGTTCCTCGACTTCCACCGCGCCACGCTCGCCATGAAGTGCGACGGACTGTCCGACGAGGACCTCCGCCGGGCGTCGAGCCCGCCGTCCACGCTCTCCCTGCTCGGCCTCGTCCGGCACATGGCCGAGGTGGAGCGCACCTGGTTCCGGCGGGTGATCAACGCCGAGGACATCCCGCTGGTGTGGTCGGCCGAAGGCGATTTCCAGGCGGCGTACGACGCGAGCTCGTCGACCCGCGCGGAGGCGTTCGCGGCGTGGCATGCCGAAGTGGAGCAGTCGCGCAAGATCGAGGAGGCGGCCGAGTCCCTGGACGTCGTCGGCCACCAGGCGCGCTGGGGCGAGGACGTCTCGCTGCGGCTGGTGATGCTGCACATGATCCACGAGTACGCCCGGCACAACGGCCACGCCGACTTCCTGCGCGAGGCCATCGACGGCGTCACGGGAGCCTGATGGACCTGCTCGCCTGGTTGCGCGACTCCGATCCGGCCCTGCGCTGGCAGGTGGAGCGCGACCTGGCGGGCGAACCGCCGGCGGTCTGGGAAGCGACGCGGGCGCGGATCGCGTCGGAAGGGTTCGGCGCGCGGCTGCTGGCGCTGCAGGACCCGGACGGCCAGTGGGCGGGCGGCGCGTTCTTCCCGGCCGGCTTCCGCGGCGGCGAGCCCCAGCCCTGGACGGCGACGACGTGGACGTTGAACACGCTGCGCGAATGGGGCCTGGACGCCGGCGCCCTGAGCGGGACCGCGGAGCTGCTGGCGCAGAACAGCCGCTGGGAGTACGGGAACCTGCCGTACTGGGGCGGCGAGGTCGACTGCTGCATCAACGCCTGGACCCTGGCCAACGGCGTGTGGCTGGGCGCGGACGTCGCCGGGATCGCGTCGTGGTTCGCCGAGCACCGCCTGCCGGACGGCGGCTGGAACTGCGAGTGGGTGTCGGGGTCGGCGCGTTCGTCGGTCCACTCGACGCTCAACGCGGTGAAGGGCCTGCTCGCCTTCGAGACGGCGACGGGTGGGACGCCGTCTGCACGCGCGGCCCGGCTCGCCGGCGAGGAGTACCTGCTGGAGCGCGGCCTGTTCCGGCGGCGGTCGACGGGCGAGCCGATCGCGCCGTGGGTGACGGAGTTCGGCTACCCGTTCCGCTGGCGCTACGACGTGCTCAACGCGGCCTCGTACTTCCGCGACGCGGACCGGCCGGACGAGCGGATGGCGGAGGCGGTGGCCCTGATCCGCGCGGCGCGGCAGCCGGACGGCACCTGGCTGCAGGCGCGCACCGAACGCGGCCGGGTGTGGTTCGAGGTCGACGTCCCGGCCGGGCAGCCGTCCAAGTGGCTGACGCTGTTCGCCGCGCGGGTGCTGGACTGGTGGGACGCGCGCTGACGCCCGCCCGCGAGCACCGGCGTGCCGCGAACGTCACCGGCCGCGCTCCAGCTCCGCCAGCACCAGCCCGCTGCGCGGCTTCGGCGTGAAATACGTGGCCTTCCGCGGCATCCGCCGCCCGGCCGCGTGCACCGCCAGCACGTCCGCGTACCGCACCGGGGCCAGCAGCACCACCGCGTCCGCGTCCGGCGGCACCGGGCGGCCCGCCGGGAGCGGCCGCACGCACGGGCCGTCCGGGTTCACGCCCAGCGCGTCGTCGAACAGGATCCGCTCGACGATTTCGTGGTCGATCACCGGTTCCGTCCCGCGCGGCTTCGGCAGCCGGACCCGCAGCACCGCCGGGCCCGCGCGGACCACCGCCTCTCCCGTCACCGGGACCGCGTGCTCGTCGTACCGGACGTCCAGCCCCGCCGCGCACCAGCGCGACACGAGGTCCTCCGGGCCGAGGCCGGTGCCCGTCAGCACCCGGTGGATCGCGCCGATCCGCAGCTGCGGGCCCGCCGTCACCAGCGCCAGCAGCGCGCCGTGCCCCGCCGCCGCGGCCGCGGCCACCCGGTGGTTGCCGTCGGCGACCAGCAGGTCCGCGGCCGCGACCGCGGCCAGCAGCCGGTTCTGCAGCGGGCCGGCGGGCACCACCCACAGCTCGTGCCGCCGCCCGGCCGCGTCCGAAGTGGACAGATCGGGCAGGCCGAGGCCGGCGCAGGCCCGTTCGACCTGCTCGGTCAGCAGGTCGCCGCCGGTGGCCGGGACGAGCATCGCCGCGCTCGTCGCGCAGCCCAGCCCGGCCAGCACCGCGGCGCGCTCGGCCACGACGTCGGCGTAGACGTCCTCGGTGTGCCGGACCCGCGCGGCGCCGTCGTCGGTCACCGCCGCCGGGTCGACCAGGCACAGCAGGCCCAGCGCCACACCGTCCGGGCCCTCGATCCGGTACGGCGCGACGATCTCGCGCACCGGCCGGTAGAACCGCCTGCGGAGCCGGTCGAGCACCGCCCGGGCGGCCGGGACCGCCGACGCCAGGTCGAGCCCGCGCGCCAGCGCCGCGGGCGTGCGGGCCGGGTGCTGCACGGCCAGGAGGCTGTCGGCGGCACCGGGCGCGGCCAGCGCGGCCACCACGCGGTCGGGTTCGGCGAATTCGTCGACGTCGGGGCCGGGCACCGCGTCGCGGACCACCCAGCCCCGCCCGATCGGCCGGATCCAGTCGCTCATCCTGCCCATCTTGCGGGATGACCGCTGTGACGGAAATTCGCTGGGGTGCGGCGGGCCCGGATGGAATGCTTAGGGCAGCAAAGTAGTTGACCCCGGTCATGACCGCCCCGAGGAGCACGCCGCCGATGACGACCACCGCCGCCACCAGCGTGAAAGGGGTCGGCTTCCGATCGGACCGCGGACCGGTGCTGATCGCGGTTATGCTCAGCACCGCGCTCGTCGCGCTGGACAGCACGATCATCGCGACCGCCGTCCCGTCGGTGGTGCGCGACCTCGGCGGGTTCTCGCAGTTCCCGTGGCTGTTCTCGATCTACCTGCTGACGCAGGCGGTCACCGTCCCGCTCTACGGCAAGTTCGCCGACGTGCTCGGCCGCCGTCCGGTGATGTTCTTCGGGATCGCGGCCTTCCTCGTCGGCTCGGTGCTGTGCGGCGCCGCGTGGAGCATGCCGGTGCTGATCGCGGCGCGGGCGGTGCAGGGCATCGGTGCGGGCGCGATCCAGCCGATGTCGATGACGGTGATCGGCGACCTGTACACGGTGGAGGAACGCGCGCGCGTGCAGGGCTACGTCGCGAGCGTGTGGGGCATGGCCTCGGTGGTCGGCCCGACGCTCGGCGGCGTGTTCGCCGAGTACCTGGACTGGCGGTGGATCTTCTTCATCAACCTGCCGCTCGGCGCGATCGCCGCGCTGATGCTGCACCGGAACTTCGCCGAAAAGGTGGAACGCAAGGTCCACAAGGTCGACTACACGGGCGCGGCGCTGCTGACGGTCGGCTGCTCGCTGGTGATCCTCGGCCTGCTCGAAGGCGGCGTCGCGTGGGCGTGGGGCTCGCTGCCGAGCGTGGCGATCTTCGCGGCCGGCGCGGTGCTGCTGGTGGCGTTCGTGCTGGCGGAGAAGCGCGCCGCCGAGCCGGTGCTGCCGCTGTGGGTGTTCACCCGCCGGATCCTGGTCGGCGGCAACCTGCTGGCGGTGGTGGTCGGCGCGGTCCTGATGGGGCTGACGTCGTACCTGCCGACGTACGCGCAGGGTGTCCTCGGCGCGGGCGCGCTGGTGGCCGGGTTCGCGGTGGCGGCGCTGACGGTCGGCTGGCCGATCGCGGCGTCCCTGGCCGGCAAGATCTACCTGCGCATCGGCTTCCGCGACACGGCGCTGATCGGCAGCGTGTTCGTCATCGCGGGCGGCGCGCTGGTGGCGATGCTGGGCGCGACGTCGACGATCTGGGCGGCGGCGGCCGCGGCGTTCGTCCTGGGGGTCGGGCTGGGCCTGACGTCGAGCCCGACGCTGGTGGCGGTCCAGTCGGTGGTGGGCTGGGACCGCCGTGGCGTGGTGACGGCGACGAACCTGTTCAGCAGGTCACTGGGCAGCGCGGTGGGCGCGGCGGTCTTCGGCGCGATCGCCAACGCGACGCTGGCCTCGCGCTTCGCGAGCCCGCCGGCGGAGGTGGCGGGCAAGCTGCCGCCCTCGGTGGACGCGACGAGCCTGGTGCTGGACGGTCACCCGGACAACTCCCCGGTGGCGGCGTTCGTCCGGAGCGCACTGGCGGAGGCGACGCATTACGTGTTCGTCGGGCTGCTCGTCGTGGCGGCTGTGTCGGTGGTTGCCCTGCTGCTCATGCCGCGGAAGACCGAGCAGCTGGAGTTCTAGGCTCGCGTGGCCGTACTGCCCGGCGCCAGGAGCCGGACGGCCACGCTGCGGCAGCGAACTCAGTTCTGCAGCGGCACCAGCTCGGCCTGGAACTTCTCCAGGAACGCGTCGAAGTCACCGTGCCCCGGCCGGATGACGAACTTCGACAGGCCCGCCTCGATGTGCTGCTCCACCAGCCTCCGCGCCTCCGGCCAGCTCGTCGCCACCAGGTCCGCCAGCGGCACCCCCGGCCGCCTGCGGGCCGCCGTCTCCGCCAGCTCGGGCGGGATTCCCTTGTCCGCCACCAGCAGGCTCAACCCGAAGTGGTCCTCCTCGATCTCCCGGCCCGCCTCCGCTGCCGCCCGCTGGATGGCGATGCGTGCCTGCCGGGCCTGGGACGGGGTGTGGAAGCTGCCCAGCCAGCCGTCCGCCAGGCGGCCCGTCCGGCGCAACGCCGCCGGGGCCGACCCGCCCAGCCAGACGTCCAGGCGCTTCGCCGGGCGCGGTCCCAGCGACACGTCCGACACCTGGAAGAACTCGCCGTCGAACGACACCGAGTCCTCCTCCAGCAGACGGCGCAGCAACGCCAGTGACTCGTCGAAGACCGCCGCGCGGCGGCCCGGCGGGACCGGGAACAGGTCGTGCTCCGCCTGGCGGGCCGGGCGGAGGCCGAACACCGGCAGCACCCGCTTCGGTGCCAGGCCGGCCAGCGTCAGCAGCTGCTTGGCCACCAGCACCGGGTGACGGCCGGGCAGGATCGCGACGCCCGTGCCGACCTTGAGCTTCGCCGTCCTCGCCAGCGCGTGCGCCATGCCGATCATCGGGTCGACCTCCGGCGAGTAGACCAGCTCGGACAGCCACAGCGAGTCGACACCGGCTTCCTCGAGCCGTTCCGCCAGCCCGGCGAACCCCGCCGGCCCGGTCCCCGTCGCCGGCGCGACGCCCAGCCTGATCTTCAGCACAGTGGCCCCCTTGCGAGTCGGTCCCCCTCCGACCACAACGCGCCGGGCGCGGCGGCATTCCTCAGGCGGTCGCGTCGATGACCCGGGTCAGCACGGCGTGCAGCGCCTCCAGCTCGGCGACGTCCATCCCGAGCGTCTGCACCACGCGGTACGGGATCTTCTCGGCCTCGGCCCGCAGCGCGCGGCCCTTCTCCGTCAGCTCGACCGTCAGCCGGCGCTCGTCCGACCGGCTGCGCGTGCGCGTGACGTACCCGAGCGCCTCGAGCCGCTTGAGCAGCGGGGAAAGCGTCGCCGGCTCGTGCCGCAACGTCGTGCCGAGGTCCTTCACCGACCGGGGCGACTTCTCCCACAGCGCCAGCATCACCAGGTACTGCGGGTGGGTGAGCCCGTGCGGCTCCAGCAGCGGCCGGTAGATGCCGATGACGCTGCGCGAAGCCACCGAAAGCGCGAAGCACACCTGCCGGTCCAGCTTCAGCGGGTCCTCGCCGAGGTCGATCATGTCGCGATCCTAACACTAAAGATTAGTGTCCTAATCATTAGTGTAATCTCGAATCTCGAGTGAAGGAGGACGCATGGAACGCCCCGGTCTCCTGCGCTGGTTCGGCTATGCCGTCGGCGTGAAGCTGCCGAGCCGCTACGCGGACTGGGCGCTGCACGACGCGACGTCGAAGCACTGGCGCGCCCGGTACGTGCTCCAGCGGTCGGTCGGCATCGTGCCGCTGTGCGCCGTGTGGCTGCTGCTGCCCGGCTCGATCTGGCTGCGCCTGTCGCTGGTCCTCATGGCGGCGCTCGTCGCGTACTTCTACTCCTGCGCGTACATGGAAGAGAGCGTCGAACACCGGCTCGGCCGCCAGGGCTTCCCGCACAACACCGGGCGCCGCATCCGGGCGGCGGCGGCCGAGGCGAAGAACGCCGAGGTCACCGCCCGCTACCTCGCGCGCTACCGGACCGGCGATTAGCTACAGTCGGGAGACGATGAGACGCAAGCTCCGGCCACCGATCCCGCCTCGCCACGGGCTGGAGCCCGCCCGGCTGAAACTGCCCGACGGCGAGTGGCCGACCCTGCTGGCGCACCTCGTCGACCGGTTGCCGCGGGTGACGCCCGGCCGCATCGAGCAGATGCTGCGCGAGGAGCGCATCCACGGCACCGACGGCCCGCTCGGCGTCGACACGCCCTACGCACCCGGCTCGTTCATCTGGTTCCACCGCGACCTGCCGGACGAGGTCCCGGTGCCGTTCGCGATCCGGGTCGTGCACCGCGACGAGCACCTGCTGGTCGCCGACAAGCCGCACTTCCTCGCGACCATCCCCCGCGGGCAGCACATCCTGGAGACGGCGCTCGTCCGGCTGCGGCGCGAGCTCGGCCTGCCGCACCTGTCCCCCGCGCACCGGCTGGACCGGGTCACCGCCGGGCTGGTGATGTTCGTGATCACCCCGGAGCTGCGCGGCAAGTACCAGACGCTGTTCCGCGACCGGCGGGTGCACAAGGAGTACGAGGCGATCGCGCCGTACGACCCGGCGCTCGACCTGCCGCGGACTTTGCGCAGCCGGATCGTCAAGGAACGCGGTGTGCTGGCCGCCCGCGAGGTCCCGGGCGAGCCGAACGCCGAAACCCGCGTCGAGCTGCTCGAACACCGCGCCGGGCTGGGCCGGTACCGGCTGGTGCCCGCGACCGGCCGGACGCACCAGCTGCGCGTGCACCTCAGCGGCCTCGGCATCCCCATCCTCGGCGACGACTTCTACCCCGAGCTGCGGGAGAAGCCGCTCGGCGACTTCACGAAGCCGTTGCAGCTGCTGGCCAAGGTCCTCGAGTTCGACGACCCGGTCACCGGGACCCACCGCCGGTTCACCAGCGGGCTGCGGCTGGCCGCCTGGGACGACCCCGTGGCGTGGGCGGCGTCCCCGGCGTGACCCCGGGGACGCCGCGCGCGTCACTTGTGCCAGAACTCGATGCCGCTCCACTCCACCGTGATCGGCCCCGCGCCGCTCGCGGTGCGGTAGCTGCCGAACTTGTCGTAGTAGCTGCCGCCCGGGCTGGCGACCGAGTCCTTCAGCGAGCCGTTGATGTACACCCTGTGCGTGCCGCCGACCTGGTTGATCGTGTTCACCCGCACGCTCGTGCCCACGGTCGCGCCGGTCGCGATCGTCTCGCCGCCGTGCACCGCGTAGAGCCGGCCGCCCTTCTCGACCGCCAGCAGGAAGAACGGCCCCGCGTCCGAGCCGTCCCGGAACGTCTGCTTCAGGCTGATCCGGCTGCCACCCATGCTGGTGATCTTGAACGAGCCCTCGAACTGGTGGGTGCCGCCGGTGTAGGTGTCGTACCGGCGTTCGGCCCGTTGCTCCCCGCTCGACGACGAGCACGTGAGCCGGAAGGTGAGGCCGGAGACCTGACCGCACCCCTTCTGCTGCGTCTTGTAGCCCGGCGAGTCCGGGATCCACGGACCGCTCCCGACCTGGGCTTCGGCGACCGGGGTGAGCACCGCGAGCCCCGTCGCGACCGCCGCGAGCACGCCCGCACCGCGAAGTCTGCGCACCGTCCAACCTCCTGTACTCCTCGAGGCGGCGGTGACCGGAAGGTCCAGACCTCTGTCCGGCGTGGGGATGACTGTACGAGTCCGGGCGGCTACGGACAAGTGCGCCGCAAAATTTCCCGGGAGCTGTCTGATCGGGGCCTCGCCGTTCGACAGATTCGTGTAAGCACGCAGCAACCACGGAGGAGCACCCCATGCGCACCCTGATCGCCACCGCCTTCGTCTCGCTGGACGGCGTCGTCGAAGCCCCCGGCGGGGAACCGGGCTACCGCAACGCCGGCTGGACGTTCAAGGACATCGAGTTCGATCCCGCCGCGTACGAGATCAAGGGCCGTGAGCAGCAGGAATCCGCGGCGATGCTGATGGGCCGGGTCAGCTACGAGGTGTTCGCGCCGGTGTGGCCGGGGATGACCGAGGAGTTCGCCGGCTACAACGCCATGCCGAAGTACGTCGTGTCGACGACGCTGGCCGAGGGGGACCTCGTGACCGACTGGGGCGAAATCACCGTCCTGCGGTCCCTCGACGACGTCGCCGCGCTCAAGGAGACCGACGGCGGCCCGATCATCGTCCACGGCAGCGCCACCCTGAACCGCGCACTGGCCGACGCCGGCCTGATCGACCGCTACCACCTGCTCGTCTTCCCGGTCCTGCTCGGCGCGGGCAAGCGGCTGTTCAGCGACGCGGACAAGGACAAGCAGCTGCTGAAGGTCGTCGAGAGCGAGACGTACTCCAACGGCATCCAGAAGCTCGTCTACGACGTGATTCACTAGAACAGGTGTTCGATCTTGGTGTAGACTGGGCCCCATGAACCCGGGTCTCCAGTCTTCGCTGTTCGGCACTCAGGGCTCGATCGCGCTGCGGCCGCTCGCGCCCGAGCGCACCGACCTGGGCTCGGGCGCGTGGGTCGACATCCAGCCCGGCTGGCTCGAGGGCGCCGACGAGCTGTTCGCGACGCTGGCCGAAGGCGTGCCGTGGCAGGCGGAGAAGCGGAAGATGTACGACCGCGTCGTCGCCGTGCCACGGCTGCTGAGCTACTACCGCGAGAACGTGCCGCTCCCCCATCCCGTGCTGGCCGCGGCCCGGGATGCGCTGAGCAAGCACTACTTGCGGGAGCTGCGGGAACCGTTCCGGACGGCCGGATTGTGCTACTACCGCGACGGCCGGGACAGCGTGGCTTGGCATGGTGATCGGATCGGGCGTGGGGCTCGTGAAGACACCATGGTCGCGATTCTGTCCGTGGGGGCGGCTCGGACGCTGGCGTTGCGTCCCCGGGGTGGCGGGAAGACCCTTGCCCGGCCCTTGGGGCATGGTGATCTGCTCGTCATGGGTGGTAGCTGTCAGCGGACTTGGGAGCACTCGGTTCCCAAGACTGCCAAGGCGGTCGGACCTCGGATCAGTGTTCAGTTCCGGCCTCGTGGGGTGAACTGATCGATCCGGGGCCCCGGGGGAATGCGGGATGGGATATCGGGGGTGGGTGCCGGTCCCGGAGGTCAAGCGCGGGAGCCGCTCGGTCAGTTCACCAGGACCGGGAGTTCGTCCAGGCCGTACACGATGGACACCTTGCGGAATGACAGCTTCTCCGGGGGTACCGCCAGGCGCAGGTTCGGGAAGCGGCTCACCAGTGCCGGGTAGGCCGTGCGCAGCTCCATTCTTGCCAGCTCTGCGCCGATGCAGCGGTGGATTCCGTAGCTGAACGCCAGGTGGGATGTCGGCTCGCGCGTTGCGTCGAACTTGTCCATCTCCCTGCCCAGCTTGGGGTCGCGGTCCGCTGCCGACAGCGACACCAGGACGATGTCGCCCTCCGCTATGTGTACTCCGCCTATCTCCATGTCCTCCTTGGCGAACCGCGGGAACGCCATCTGCACCACCGTCAGGTACCGCAGCAGCTCCTCGACGAAGCGGTGCACCGATTCCGCGTCGCCGCGGACCGCCTCCATCGCCTTCTCGTCGCGCAGCAGCACCAGCGCTCCCAGCGCCAGCATGCTCGCCGTCGTCTCCAGGCCTCCCGTCAGCACGCCGTCCGCCAGGCCCGCCAGCTCACGGTCGTCGATCTCGTCGCCGTGCTCCTTGATCAGCATGCCCAGCAGGCCGTCGCCCGGCTGCTCGCGCTGCTTCTTGACGATGTCCAGCAGGTACGTCAGCGACTCCGACATCGCCCCGAGCGACGCGCCCGCGCCGCCGAACAGGTCGAACCTCGCCGTGCTCAGCCGCTGGAAGTCCGCGCGGTCCTCGTACGAGACCCCCAGCAGCTCGCAGATCGTCAGCGACGGGATCGGCAGCGCGAACGCCTGCCACAGGTCGACCGGCCCCTCCGTCTTCGCCATCGCGTCCAGCTGCTCGGTGACGATCTCCTCGATGCGCGGCGTCAGCCTGCTCAGCCGGCGCATCGTGAACTCCGGCGTCAGCAGCTTGCGCAGCCGGGTGTGCACCGGCGGGTCCGCGAAGCCGAGGCCGCCCGGGTTCTGGTCGGCCGTCACGCCCGCGTTGCCCACCAGGTTGCCGAAGTCGCTGGAAAACCCGCTCGCCCGGCCCAGCACGGCCTTCGCCTCGTCGTACCCGGTGACCAGCCACGCGTTCATCCCGAACGGCAGATCGAGCTTGCCGATCGGCGCCTCGGCCCGGCGCGCGGCCATCTCCGGCACGGGGTCGAGACCGTCCCGCTTCAGCGGCAGCAGCGCCGATTCCGGCAGGATCGACGACATCTTCTCGAGGTCGAAGCCCTTTTTCGACTGCCGCGCGAGATACCGGCGGCCGACCCAGCCCAGGACCCGTGAGCGGAGACTCCCCATGCGTCCGACACTACCGCACTAGCCCGATCGGGTGAGGCACCCGAGACCGGACTCACCTCGCCGGGTCTGCGCGACGAAAAGTGGCGTGGGTCGTCGGACACCCGACGGTCGTCGAGGACGACGGGCGCCCATGCGTCCGGCTCGGAGCGAGGGCGAGGAAGGCCGCGATCCCGCGGGAACCCGGCTCGCCCCCACCGCCGAGCGCTGCCGCGGGCCGCGGTGTTCCGGCGCGTCACCTCCGCGGCGGGAACTCCCGGTTCTCCGTGATCCGCCCGTGCTCGGTCGCGACGTAGTGGAAGTACGGCCGGCCCAGGTCGTCCGGGCCGGCGAACGACGTGCGCGAGCTGCCGTCGGCTTCCGTGTTGATCCCGTTCGTCCGGGCCAGCACGCCCGACGACGTCAGCCACTCCCGCGACGCGCGGGCCGGGCGCCAGTTCCGGCCGTCGCCGGTCAGGTCGCCGAGGATCCGCGTCATCTCCACCGCGCCCGAGATGCGCAGGTTCTGGTCGTCGGTGATGTTCGCGGTGGCGTCGGTCGTCAGCGGGTAGGACCACGTGTGCCGGGCGGCCGTCCGGACCCTTCCCTCCACAGTGGACACCGATGTCTGCTGTCCCGCGTCGCCTTGGACCACGTGCTGGGTGAAGCCGCCGCCGATGACGTCGTCGCTGTTGCGGTAGTCGCGGGTCCGCTCGACGCGCGTGAAGACGCGGCCGGCCGACGTGTCGACGTAGCCTGCCGTGACGTCGTCGCGCTTCGCCGTGACAGTGACGTTCACGCCGCCCTCGATGTCCTTCACCGTCGTCTGCCGCGCCGGCGCCGCGGCGACGTCGTCCTGGGTCAGGGCGCCGGACGTGCGGGCCGCGTTTTCGTCGGTGTGCAGCAGCAGGGTCGGCACGACGGTGAACTCGCCGCCGATGTCCGGGAAGGAGAAGGAAATGTCGTGCGCGCCGCCGTCCACGAGCCGGCCCGCGAACGGCGTGACGTCGTAGGTTTCGGCCTGCAGGCTGAACGTGCCGATCGCGACGACCGGCCGCCACAGCTGCGGCACGATCCCGCCGGAGTAGATGTGCGGGAAGGTGAACGCGCTGCCCGCGGGTGTCCCGTCGATGGCGAAGTTCGCTTCGCGGTAAGGGCCCTTGCCGCACAGCCCGGCCGCCGGGTACTTCGCCGAGACCTCGTCGGGCACGTCGTCGAACCACTGCTCGTCGCAGGCGTGGCCTTCGAGGGTGACCTCGAGGTAGGCGCGGGTGATGTTGCGCGGCAGGTCTTTCGCGGTGAAGTGCACCGTGGGCGCCGCCGGGGTCGCGTCGGCGTGCCCGAAGCCGGCGACGTGGCCGGCGGTTTCGGGCGCCGGGTGCCGCCGGTCGGCCTGGTAGTAGGTCAGCGTCACGGTCTGGGTGTAGACGCCGGTGTAGACCGGCGAGTTGTAGTTCTCGATGCCGCCGTGGAACGGCTGCGGCGTGCGCAGCAACGCGGTGTAGGGGGTGAGGTCCTTGTCGAAGTGGTAGGTGATCGGGCGCGTGCCCTCGCCGCTGGGCTCCTCGGTGGTGCCCCACCAGACCTCGGTGCCGCCGATGCGCAGGTCGCCGATCCGGTCGTACTGGCGGCCGCCCACCGTCACGGTCTGGTCCATGACGACCTTCGCCCACGGGCCCGGGCAGGCCTCCGGCGGCGCCAGCGTGCCCTCGTAGAACCGCGGTGTGCCGTCGGGCGCGTTCGAGCGGAAGGCGTCGGCCAGCGTGACGCTGCAGTGCGGGGTGTCCGGCCGGGTCACCGCCGGCGCGGCGGTCACCGGGTCGTCGGTGTCGTGTTCGAGCACGGGATCGGCCGCGGCCACCGCCCCGGAGAGCAGCCACGCCAGCACCAGCGACACGACGAGCGTGAAGATCCGCACCCGGACTCCTCCCAGCGGCAGGCACACTGCCGCGAAGCCTAGTGCCGCGATCATCCGACGAACGGCGGGAATCCGGGGCTTCCGTCTCGGCACGGGGCACTCCGGCCGAACCTGCTCGCGACCCACGGCCGCCACAGCGGCTCGCGGCCGGCCGGGCGGAACCCGGCGGTGGCGCGGCCGGAGCTGACGCCGGTCGCCCCGATCGACGACGCCGGCCTGGCGGCGGCCCGCCAGCCCGGCGTCCGCCGGCGCCGGGCGCGGTCGACGACGCCGCTCCCACCGCGGAGCAAGGAGCGGCGCTGACCGCGTTCCCGCCGCGCCGGATCATGACGGTCACCGGATGCGGCGCATCGGCACCACGCCCGCGCAAGCCCCCGCACTGAAACGTTTCATACCCGTGGTAGGCTCACCCCCTTCTCAGCGAGGGGGTGCGGTGGTCGGCATCAAGGACGTCGCGAAGCGGGCGGGCGTCTCGATCGGCACGGTGTCCAATGTGGTCAACCGGCCGCACGTCGTCGCGGCGGCCACCCGGAACCGGGTGCTGTCGGTGATCGAAGAGCTCGGCTACGTCCGCGACGAGTCGGCGCGGCAGCTGCGGGCCGGCCGCAGCCGGATCATGGGCCTGCTGGTGCTCGACCTCGGCAACCCGTTCTTCGTCGACGTCGCCCGCGGCGCCGAGCAGGCCGCGCACGCCGAGGGCCTCAACATCATCACCTGCAACAGCGGGCAGCGCTCCGACCTCGAGGCCTCCTACCTGGCGATGTTCGCCGAACAGCGGGTCCGCGGCGTGCTGCTGAGCCCGGTGTCGACGTCCGGCGAGGCCCTGCGCGCCTTCCGCCGCAGCGGGACGCCGTACGTCTTCGTCGACCGCAAGGCACCCACGTCCGAGGCGAGCTCGGTCGCGGTGGACGACGTCGCGGGCGGCGCCCTCGCGGCCCGGCACCTCCTCGAAACCGGCCACCGGCACATCGCGTTCGTCAACGGCCCGGCGATCCTCGCCCAGTGCCGCGACCGCGAACAGGGCCTGCGCACGGCACTGGCAGGCTCGGCGGTGGAGCTGACGGTGCTGGAGGCGATCGGCCTCGACGTCGCCTCCGGCCGCGACGCCGGCGCGCGCCTGCTCGGCACGATCCCCCGCCCGACGGCGGTGTTCTGTGCGAACGACCTCCTGGCCCTGGGGGTGCTGCAGGCCATGGTCGGCGCGGGCGTGCGCGTCCCGGACGAGATGGCGATCGTCGGGTACGACGACATCGAGTTCGCCGGCGCCGCGGCGGTCCCGCTGACCTCGGTGCGCCAGCCGGCCCAGCGCCTCGGCCGCACGGCGGCGGAGCTGCTGCTGGCCGAAACCGGCGACACGGCGGCCGAGCGCCAGGCCGTGGTCTTCACCCCGGAGCTGGTCGTCCGCGAGTCGACCCGCGTCCGCCGCTAAACCGGTTGGGCCGCGCGCGGCTTTTCGGCAGACTGGCGATCATGGGGGCTGTGGGCGTGACGAACAGGTGGGTGCGGCTGCAGGCCGTGGCGGTGTCCGGTTCGTCGGCGGAAGGCCTGATGCTCGCGGCGCTGCCGCTGCTGGCCGTCTCCGTCACCACCGATCCGCGCGAGGTCTCACTGGTCGATGTGGCGGGCCAGGCGCCGTGGCTGCTGCTGTCGCTCTTCGCCGGGGTGCTCATCGACCGCGTGCGGCGGACCGCCGTGCTCGCCTGGGCCTACGCCGTGCAGGCCGCGGCCGCCGTCGCGCTCGCCGTCCTCGCCTCCGCCGGGCTGCTCAGCCTGCCCGCGCTGCTCGTGGTCGCGTTCGTCGTCACCTCGGCGCAGGTGCTCGGCGACGGTGCCAGCGGCGCGCTCGTCCCCGAACTCGTCGAGCCGGCCCGGCTGGCGCACGCCAACGCGCGGCTGCAGGTCATCGACCGCGGTGTCGTGCAGTTCGTGGTGCCGCCGCTGACCGGCTTCCTGGTCGCGGTCAGCGCCGGGGCGCCCGCGTGGCTCGCCGCGGTGTTCGCGCTCCTCGCGCTGGTGCTGGTGCGGCGGATCCGGTCGGAGTCGGTCGTCGCCGCGCGGACCCACCCGCTGCGGGACCTCTCCGCCGGCCTCCGGCACCTGGTCCGGACCCCGCTGCTGCGCTCGATCACGGCCAACGTCGCGCTCGGCTCGTTCGCGGCGAGCGCGGGCAACTCGATGTTCGTCCTCTACGCGACCCAGGTGCTGCACGTCGGCTCGGTCGGCTACGGCCTGCTGCTCGCCTGTCTCGCCTTCGGCTGGATCGCCTCGTCGTTCGTCGTGCAGAAGGTCGTGGACCGCATCGGCTACTCGTGGTCGATGCGGATCGGGCAGAGCTTCGGCGTGGTGGCGCAGCTGCTGATCGCCGTCCTGCCGCCGTGGCCGCCGGTGATCGCGGTCGTGCTGGTTTCGCTGACCGCGACCGTGCTGCTGTGGAACGTCTGCTCGCAGTCGAGCCGCCAGCGCTTCACCCCGGCGCCGCTGCTCGGCCGGGTGCTGACCAGCCACCGGGCGCTCGCCTGGGGCCTGACCCCGCTGGGCGCGCTGACCGGCGGACTGGTCGCGGCGCACTGGGGGCTGCGCGCGGTGTGGGTGGTGGCCGCGGCGGTCCAGGCGGTGAGCGCGGTGCTCGTGTGGCGGACCCTCTCCCCCGCGGCCTTCCGCCGCGCCGAGCTGGCAACGGCGGAAGCCCAGCAGGTCTGATGCCGGGTGGCGCGCCGGGTCGGGGCACCGGCGCGCCACCCGGACGCCTAACCGCCCAGCGCCAGCGCCACCGCACCCAGCAGCGCCGCGTCCTGGTCGAAGCGGGCCGACACCAGCTCCGGCGGGAACGGGACCGCGTGGGCCAGCCGGTCCGCCAGCGCCGGCAGCAGCACGTCGGCCGAACGCACCAGGCCGCCGCCCACGGCGATGCGCTGCGGGTCCAGCGCGATCGCCAGGTTGGCCACGTGCATCGACAGCTCGTCCAGTGCCGCCGTCACCAGCTCCTTGGCCTCGACGTTCTCCTTGGCCAGGGCGAACAGCTCGCCGGCGGTGACCGGGCGGCCGAGCAGTTCGCTCGCCCGGCCGCCCAGCCCACGCCCACCGACGGCTTCCTCGAGCGGCGCCGCTCCGCTCGCGAAACCCTCGGTGTCCTGCGGCGAGCGCAGGTTGTACCCGATCTCGCCCGCAGCTCCGTTGGCGCCGGTCAGCAACCGGCCGCCGATCAGCACCGCCGCCGCGATGCCGGTGCCCAGCGACAGGAACACCGCCGGGTCGGCCCCGTCCAGCGCGCCCCACCGCCATTCCGCCAGCGCCGCCGCCTTCGCGTCCGTGCCCACGGAGATCGGCACGTCCGGGAACTCGGCGGCGACCAGCTCCGCCAGGTGCAGCTCCTCCCAGCCCGGCACGTTCGGCGCGAGGAGGATCCGGTCCGGCAGCACGATCCCCGGGCTGACGACGCCGATCGCGGTGGGGGTGACGCCGGCGTCGGCCAGGAGCGCCCGCGCCCCGGCCAGCGCCCGCACCACCACCTGCTCGGCCCCCGCCTGCGCGTCGGTGTCCAGCCGGCGCGTGGCCAGCAGGTTCCCGTCGCGGCCGGCGAGCCCCAGCGCCACCTTCGTGCCGCCGAAGTCGATCCCGAGAATCCGTTCCCCGCTCACTCCGAATACCCTCCGGTCCCCCGCACCACGATCCGTCCCGTGGTGAACCCGTCGACGCTGACCACCGGCGACGCGCCCCGCAGATCGGACGGCCGGTAGGTGGCGGTGAGCGTCTGCGACTGGCCCGGCCACAGCGTGATGTCGTTGTCGTCCCAGGTCGCGTTCGCGAGCTGGTTGTCGCCCGGCGCTTCCCGCCCGTCCGGCGTGCCGCGCCGCACGTCGGCCCGGAGGAAGAACGCCGCGCCCGGCGTCTTCGCGGTGTTCGTGACCGTCACCGTGGTGACGAGCGTGCCGCCGGGTCCCGGCTTCGTCGTGGCGACCGCGCCGACCTGCGACTTCGGCAGGTTCTGCAGCGCCTGCAGGTTGGCGTACTGCGAGAGCGTCGCCTGCGGGTTGCCGAGCGTCTTGGCCCAGTCGACGACGTCCTTCTGCGTGGAGAGCCAGTAGACGTTCCGGTCGACGACCTTCCCGTCCTGCTTCACCTGCAGCTCGACGAAGTAGACCTGCGCGGGCGCCGGCGCCTTCGTCTCGGCGGGCACCTTCGGCTTCAGGACGCCGGTCTTGACGCCCTGGCTGCCCAGGCTGATGCCGGACGCCGTCCGGTCGTCCAGGACGTTGCCCGCGGTGTCGATGACGCGGGCCTGCACCGAGAGCCCGGACTGCGTCGCCGCGCCGAGGTTGTCCAGCGTGACCGTGCCGTCGTCGTAGCCGTAGATCGCGTGCAGCGGCTTGTTCGCCTTCTGCGCGCCGAAATAGGCGCCCGGCTGGTCGCCGTCGTCGTTGTAGAGCGACCACAGCAGCGTCGGCCAGCCCTTGTTGAGCTGCCAGTAGACGACGCCGGTCGACGGGTTGGCCCGGTCCGTCGAGTGGTCGAGGAACGCCTCGAACTGCGAGCGGGTGTTCTCGTAGTTCGCGATGTTCGCGAGGTCCACATAGGACTCCAGCGAGTTCCACTTCCCGTACCGCTGCTGGATGGACTGGTCGAGCGTGTACAGCGTGCCGAACGCGTAGCCGCCGTGCCCTGGCTCGAAGTTCGCGTGGTACTGGTTGTACGCCGGGTCCTGCCACAGCTTCGCCTGCTCGGCCGGGGACAGGAACCGCTTGATCGAGTCGAGCGTCGGCACGGTGTGCCCGGCGCTCTGCTCGCTCGCGAAGCCCCACGCGCCGCCCGCGTTGGTCCGGCTGTCGTCGGAGGCGTCGAAGTGCGAGCGGTCGTACCAGTACGACGGCGGCACCCAGTCGTACGGGCCTTCCTTCTCCCCCGAGTTGCCCAGCGTGGGCGTGCTCTTGTACTCCGCCGAGGCGATCACCGGGACCTGGAAGTCCTCCTGCGCGAACGCGGAGAGCACGGCGTGCTCCTGGTTCGGGAACGGCTCGTTGTCGCTCCAGCCGTAGTTGAACACGCTGGGGTGGTTGCGTTCGCGCTGCGCGATGCTCACCGACGAGTCGTGGATGATCCGCAGGTCCCGCTCGCCCAGCTGCCCGGCGGTGTCCGGCTGCCAGGCGTCGCAGCACAGGAACCCGCCGATCACCAGCAGGCCGGCGCGGTCGGCCTGCTCGTAGAAGTCCTGCGGCATGTCGTGACCTTCGAGCCGGACGCCGGACAGGCCCAGGTTCTTGATCAGCGCGAGCTGGTGGGCGGTGTCGGCGGAGTCGTAGCGCAGGAACAGGTCCGGCGCGAAGCCGCCGCCGCGGAACACGAAGTCCCGGCCGTTGATCGTGAACTGCCGGGCGCCCGCCGGCAGCGCCGCCGACTTCCCGACCAGGCGCGAGGTCACCGTGCGGATGCCGAAGGTGCTCTTCGACGACGTCGACAGCACGCCGTGCTGCGAGACCGCGGTGGTCAGCGTGTACAGCGGCTGGCCGCCCATCGAGTACGGCCACCACAGCTGCGGGTGCGCGATCTTCACCGGCGCGAAGGTCACCGTCCGCTTGGTGCCGGCCGGGATCGTCACGCGCTGCTGCACGACGATCGGCGCCCCGGCAGGCGGGGTGATCGTCGCGGCGACGTCGCCGGTCTGCCGGCTGGCCGCGTTGTTGGTGACGTCGACCTTCACCGTGAGCGAAGAGCTGGACAGGTCGGGCGCGTTGTCCTGCACGACATGCGCGTTCTCGCCGGTCAGCGCGTCCGAGACCTGCAGCGTCGGGGCGAACTGGATGCCGGTGTTGTTGTCCGGCGGGATCTGGCTCCAGTCGACCTGGTCGAGCGTGTACATCTTCGTCGGGTCGTTCGGGTACACCTTGATGGCGAGCGTGTTGCGGCCCGGCTTCACGAGGTCGCTGACGTCGAAGGTGTGCCCGGCGAAGGCACCGCTGACGACGTCGCGGGTGGCGACGAGCTTGCCGTTCACCCAGACATCGCCTTCGCCGACGATGCCCGGGATGGTCAGCTTCGCGTACTGGCCGGGCCGGATGTCGGGGGTGAAGTCGGTGCGGTACCACCACGGGTCCGAGAACGGCTTGGTGACGACCGGGCCGAGCTTGTCGACGTAGCCGAAGCACTGGCGCATCCGGTCGGAGACGAACACGTCCGGGCACTTGCCGTTCTGCAGCAGCGCGGTGATCTCGGTGCCGGGCGCGCCGGCGTCGTCCGGCTTGACGCGCAGCCAGCCGCCGGTGGCGTAACCCGGCGTCGAGACCTTGTCACCGCCGTCCTTGACGTTCGCGGTGGTAAGGACCTGCCACCCGGACTGGCCGATCGTGCTGAGGCCGTGCGGGCTCGCCGTTTCGGCCCGGACGTCCTGCGCGGCGGCGGGTCCGGCCACGCCGACGACCCCGGGCACCAGCAGCAGTGCCGCGAGCAACGCGAGTTTCCGGCTCATGCCGCCGTCCCTTCGGTGAAGGCTTCCTTGATCTCCTTGGGCCCGAACGGCCACGTGCGCTCGGCGCTGGCGTAGAGCAGGTACGCCACGACGCCGAGGATGATCCAGCCCACCGAGAGCGCCTTCGAAAGCCAGTCGGCCGAGAAGTAGATGTAGACCCAGCCGACGAGCGCGATGAGCGTCGGGACCGGGTAGAACCGCTGCCGGTACGGCCGCTTGAGGCCGGGCTGGCGGCGGCGCAGCACCACGATCGCGGCGACCTGCGCCAGCGACTGGATGATGACCAGCGTCGCGACGGCCGCGTTGATCACCGTGGTGAGGGTGAACAGCGAGCCGAGGATCGTGATGGCGCCCATGGTGAGCACGCCCGCGGTGGGCAGGTGCAGCTTCGGGTGCAGGTTGCCGAACATCGGCAGGAACACCTTGTCGCGCGCGGCTTCGAACGGCACGCGCGAGCCGCCGAGCAGGCCGGCGAACACCGAGCCGATCGCGGCGATGACGATGAGGACGGTGATCGCCTTGGCGGCGCCGGTGCCCCACACCTGCTCGAGCACCGACGAAGCAACCGACTTCGCTTCCTTCAGCTGCTCCAGCGGGATCGAGCCGAGCACGCCGACCTGCAGCAGGAAGTACAGGCCCATGATGCCGAGGATGGAGAAGATGATCGACCGCGGCAGCGTCCGGCCCGGGCTGCGGACCTCGCCGCCGAGGTAGGCCGTCGTGTTGTAGCCCAGGTAGTCGTAGATGGCGATGATCAGGCCGGCGCCGAGGCCGCCCCAGAACGTGCCGTCGCCGGCGGAGCTGAACGCACCGGGGGTGAAGGCGAACGCCTGCGTGGCGCTGAAGTGCGAGAACGCCGCGACGATCGTCGCGAGCACGGCGGCCAGCATGACCACGAACAGGACCGTGGTGAGCTTGGAGATCTGGCCGATCTTCCGGAACAGCGCGAGGATGATCACGAGCGTGATGCCGACACCGATGATCTTGCCCAGCGGTGTCGTGCCCGCGTCGTCGGTGACGCCGGGGATCAGGTAGCCGAGGTACTGGACGAGGCCGATGATGCCGGTGGACATGATCAGCGGGATGAAGAGCACCGCGCTCCACACGAACAGGAACGGCATCAGCCGCCCGGTGCGGTACTGGAACGCCTCGCGCAGGTAGAGGTAGGTGCCGCCGGCGCCCGGCATGGCGGCACCGAGCTCGGCCCAGATGAGCCCGTCGGCCAGCGCGACGATCGCCCCGATGATCCAGCCGAACATCGCCTGCGGGCCACCCATGGTGGCGACCATCGCGGGAATCGTGACGAACGGGCCGATACCGCACATCTGGGTCATGTTGATCGCGGTGGCCTGCAGCGGGCCGATCTTGCGTTCAAGGGCCGGTTGCGCGGGAACCGCGGCTCCGGGGTCCCCTGAACGAGTGGGTGAACTCACGACGTGCCTCCGTCCGGTAGTTAGTAAAGTTTCTTAACATAGAACGGCCGGAGCCGGAAGGGTTCCGGCGATAACCATGCGGCAACGCAGGAGGGCCAGTGGGGCAAAACGGGCCGCAGGTCGGAACTCCGGCGAACATGCGGGCGCTCAACCAGCGTCTGGTGCTCGACCGGTTGCGCGCACACGGCGAGGCCACGCGGCCGCAGATCGCGGCGGGCACGGGGTTGTCGAAGCCCACGGTGGGCCAGGCGCTCCTCGACCTCGAGCAGCATGGATTGGTCCGGACCACGGGCCGCAGCCTGGCCGGGGCCGGGCGTGCCGCGGTGGTCTACCGCGCGGCGCCGGACGCGGGACACGTCGTGGGCGTCGACATCGGACGGCGCGCCATCCGGATCGCCGTCGCCGACCTGGACGGCAGCATCGTCGCGCGGCTCGACGAGCCCAACCGGTGCCGCTCCGCGAGCGCACTGGTGCGCACGGTAAGCGAATCCGTCGGCCGCGCGGTGGCTTCGGCGGGCTTGGCCGCGCACGACGTCGTCGCGACGGTGGTGGGCACACCGGGCGTGCCGGACCCGGCGACCGGCACGGTCCACCGCGCGCCGAACCTGCCCGGCTGGGAGCGCCGCGGGCTGCTGCACGAGCTCGTCGCGGCGCTGGCCGGGTCGGGCGCGGACGTGGTGGTGGAGAACGACGCGAACCTGTGCGCGGTGGGCGAGCACGCGCTCGGGGCGGCGCTGGGCGTGGACGTCGTGGTGTGCCTGACGGTCGGGACGGGGATCGGGATGGGCCTGCTGGTGAACGGCCGCCTGTTCCGCGGCGCCCACGGCGCGGCGGGCGAGATCGCGGACCTGCCGTACGGCCCCCTCCCGGCGGCGGCACCGGCACGCCGGCCGGGCCCGATGGAGACGGCGGCGGCGGGCCAGGCGGTGGTGGCGGCCGCCCACGCACTGGGGCTGGCGAAGGCGCGTACGGCAAAGGACGTCTTCCGGCTGGCCCGCGCGGGCGACGACCGGGCGCTGCGGGTGGTGGCGGAGGAAGCGGAGAAGCTGGCGTACGTGGCGTCGGCGGTGACGGCGGTCCTGGACCCGCAGCTGATCGTGTTGGCGGGCGGGATCGGCGGCAACGCGGACCTGCTGGTCCCCCCGATGCGGCGGGCCCTGGCGGCGACGGTGCCATCGGTGCCGGAGATCGTGGCGGGTCAGCTGGGCGAGGACGCGGTACTGGCGGGCGCCATCGCGACGGCGTTGGAGACGGCGCGGGACCTGGTGTTCGACCGCCGGGGCCTCCCGCGAGCGGCGGGAGAGGGGTAGCTCGCGGGCTGTCGGGCACCGGACGCAGGCTGCGGCCTGGCGGACGGGAGCTGCGGATTTCCGCGCGGAGCCGCCACACCCCCGCGGCCCAGCGCACGCGAGCCGGGAACTTCGCCGCCGACCCGCCACCGCCCGCATCACGCGAGCCGCGACCTCAGCCGCCGAGCCGCCACACACCCCCGCCGCCCAGCGCACGCGAACCGGGAACTTCACCCGCCGCCGCCCGCATCACGCGAGCCGCGACCTCAGCCGCCGAGCCGCGCGCCGTCGCCTCGGCCGCCGGGGCTCAGTCCGATGGGCCCCGCAGCGTCAGCACCACGCGCAGCACGTGCTCCACCGCCGTCGGGAACGGGGCTCCTCGCAGCTCGCCGCGCTCCGCCAGGTTCGCCGCCGCGAACTCCAGCACGCGCTCCGGGCCGCCTCGGCGGACCACCAGTGCCGCCAGTTCCTCGAGGTCCAGGTCCGGGTGGTCCAGCCGGGTCAAGGCGAACTCGACGATCAGCTCCTCCGCCGTCATGTCCACCTCCGTCCCCCATCCTAGGCGCTTTCCTCTTAACACTTGATCGGCCGGACTGCGAGCCCCGATGCGGTGACGTCCGGGCCGATGGCAGGCACCGAAAGCAGGCAGGTTTAGGCCGTTTGGCGGGTATCGCCCGCAATCGGGTACAGCCGGGTGAAGATCCGCCGATCCGGACGATCCGGTCAGTCATGATGCAGGACCCCACCCGGCGGCGGATCGGAGGCGACAATGGGCGCGCATCGGCAGCAGACCCGGCCGGGGATCCGGCGCCCGCGGCACGCCCTGCCCGCCCGTTGGTGGCCGCCCGTCCTGCTGGCCGGCTCCGTGGCCGCCGTGATCCCCGGGGACACCGTCGGCGGGCTGCTGGCCGGCACGATCGTCCTCGTGGCCCTGACCGCGCTCGCCGCCGCGCGGCGGGCTCTCGGGCACGCCGCCGTGCGCGTCGATCTCATCCTCGCCGAGGAACTGGCGGCCGCGCCGGAGCGCTCCGGTTTGTCAACCCGCGGATAGTGTTGGTAAATCACCACTTTCGCCGCCCTACGTAAGTCGGCTCCGGGACGGCCGGGCAACGCGGTAGCTTCTCGACAGCGCGCGCAAATCCGGCAAATCCCCGTCCCCACGAGGAGTCTTCCGATGTCGAAAAAGTTCGCCCTGGCCGGCGCCGTCGCGCTCGCCCTGACCATGACCCCGCTCGCCGCCGGGACCGCGTCGGCCGCCACCGAGCAGCAAGCCGCGGTCACCACGGTCTACTACAGCACCGCGAACGCGCCGACGTTCCGCTCGGTGATCAACGCCGGCGCCGCCAACTGGAACAACAGCGTCACCAACGTCCGGCTGGTCGAGCGCAACTCCGGCGCCAGCCTGCGCTACACCGAGGGCAACGACCCCCGCGGCTCCTACGCTTCGACCAACGGGCACGGCAGCGGCACCATCTTCATCGACTACACCCAGGCCCGCCAGTACAACCCGACCCGCATCGCGGCCCACGAGACCGGCCACGCCCTCGGGCTGCCCGACCACTACTCGGGCCCGTGCTCGGAGCTGATGTCGGGCGGCGGCCCCGGCCCGTCGTGCACCAACGCCTTCCCGAACGCGACCGAGCGCGCCCGGGTGAACTCGCTGTGGGCCAACGGCCTCGTGGCGACGGACCAGCGGCGGGTCCACGAAACGATCTACGGCTTCTGATCGGTCCGCGCGCCGGTGGCCCCCGGGTCGCCGGCGCGCTCCGGTGGTTCTTCCGCCACGACGTCCTCGGCGAGCTGCCAGCCCCCGCGCCGGCGCAGCACCACCCCGTAGTACACCGCCGCCAGCACCACGATCGCCGCGGTGACGAGCAGGCTCGGCCGGCCCACCGCCGGGTCCAGCAGGTTCTGGTAGACCACGAACACCAGCACCGCCAGCGCCAGCACCGGCGCCACCGGGAACCACGGCATCCGGTACCGCGCGTGCGCGGTCGAGCCCGTGCGGCGGCCGATGATCGCGCCCAGGCACAGGGCCGCGTACACCGCCACGATCGACGTGCTCGTCACCACCAGCAGCAGCTGCGGGTCGACGTAGCACAGCAGCGCCGCCACCACCCCCGTCCCGGCCGTGGCCACCCACGGCGTGCCGAAGCGCGGGTGCACCGCGGCGAGCGCCCGGCTGACCGCGCCGGGCCACGCGCGGTCGCGGCCGCTGCTGAACACCAGCCGCGAGCTGATCAGCACGATCGCCAGCACCGCGTTCATGATCGCGAGCGCGACGGCGAGGCTGAGCACCGTGTCGAGCGTGCCGCCGCCGCGGGCGGAGATGAACGCCGACAGCATGTTCTCCGCGCCGAACAGCTGCCCGAGATCGGGCGCGCCCACCAGCACCGCCGTCACCGGGACCAGTTCGGCGACCACGGTGATGGCGAGCGCCATGAGGATCGCGCGGGCGATGCCGCGCGGCGCGTCCTGGGTCTCCTCGCCGAAGTACACCGCGGAGCCGTAGCCGTTGTAGGCGAACATCGCCACCGACGTCGCGATCGCGATGGCGCCGACCGTCGCCGGGCCGCCCCCGGCCGCCACCGGGTGGGCGAGCAGGTCGGTGACCGGCCGGGCCGGGTGCACCAGCCCGAGCGCGCCGACCACCACCAGCGCGAGGATCTCGATGGCGAGGAAGACGCCGGTGACCCACGCGTTGAGCTTGATGTCGAACACGCCGACCACGGCGGCCAGCACGCACGTCGCGGCCGCGACCGACGGCCCGGGCAGGCCGGGCCACAGCACGCCCAGGTAGGTGCCGACGCCGAGCGCGATCACCGCGACGATGAGCACCTGCGTGATGATCATCAGGCCCAGCACGGCGAAGCCGGGCAGCCGGCCCAGCGTGCGGGTCACGATCGCGTATTCGCCGCCCGCCAGCGGGAACGCCGAAGCGAGCTCCGCGTACACGAACGCCATGAACACGCCGACGACCGCGGCGGCCGCGAAGCTGTAGAACGCGCCGGTCCCGGCGCCGGTGAGCACGCCCGGCGCGATGATGAACACCGACGACGCGGGGCTGATGGCCGAGAGCGTGATGAGCAGGGTGCCGAGGGTGCGTAGACCGCGGCGCAGCGGCGGGGTGGTCACGAGCGGGCCTCCAGTTCTCTGAAGCTGCTTCGAATAACCAAGGTGAGCACGCATCAAAGGCCGTGTGAACAGCGAAGTCAAGCCCTTGCGTTTTTCGAAGATCGTTTGAACAATGAGGCCATGGCACGACCGAGCAGGGCTCCCGAGCGGCGGGCCGAGCTGATCGCGGTGGCGCGCCGGGCCGTCGTCGAGCGCGGGGTGCTCAACCTGCGGCTGCGCGACATCGCCGACGGCGCGGGCCTGTCTTCGGGCTCGGTGCTCTACTACTTCCCCACTCTCACCGACCTGCTGCAGGAGGTGCAGCAGGAGGCCGTCGAGCGGTTCTGCACCCAGCGCGAACAGGCGGCGCGGCACGGGGATCCGGCGCAGCGGCTGGTCGCCACGATCCGCAGCGGCCTGCCCACCGGCCCCGGCGACGAACTGTGCGTGCTGCTCTACGAGCTCGGCACGATCGCCCGGCGCGACCCCGCGTACGCCGCCCGGCACATCGCGCTGTACGAGCGGCAGGTGCGCGTCTACACCGGAATCCTCGAAGCCGGCGCCGCCACCGGCGAGTTCGCCCTCACCGCCGACGCCGTGGCGATCGCGCGCAACCTCGTCGCGCTCGAAGACGGCTACGGCCTGCACCTCACCCAGGCCGTGCCGACGCTAGACCGCGCCACCGCCGAAGCGATGCTGCTGTCCTACGCCCGCACCGCCACCGCCTGCGCACTGGAGGATCCGTCATGACCCGCGCCCGCGACCTGGGTGTCCCGCTGCCCGGCCGGCCCGGCACGCACAACGCGCTCACCGACGTCCCCGGCGTCGAAGTCGGCTACACGACGCTGGCCGAGGGCGAGTCGGTGCGCACCGGCGTCACCGCGATCCTGCCCCGCGGCCGCGCGGATTTCGCCGTGCCGTGCGCCGCGGGGACCTTTTCGCTCAACGGCAACGGCGAGATGACCGGGACCGCGTGGCTGGCCGAAACCGGGTCGCTGAGCCTGCCGGTGCTGATCACCAACACCCACGCCGTCGGGCCGTGCCACCGCGGCGTGATCGACTGGGTGGTGCGCGAACGGCCCGACGTCGCGGCGGAGTGGCTGCTGCCGGTGGTCGCCGAGACCTGGGACGGCTACCTCAACGACATCAACGCCCCCACCATCCACAGTGGACACGCGATCGCGGCGCTCGACGCCGCGCGCGGCGGCCCGGTCGCGGAGGGCTCGGTCGGCGGCGGCACGGGCATGACCTGCTACGGCTTCAAAGGCGGCACCGGCACGGCGTCCCGGCTGGTCGCCCACGGCGCGGACGAGTACACCGTCGGCGCGCTGGTGCAGGCCAACTTCGGCAGCCGCCGCGAGCTCACGATCGCCGGCTCGCCGGTGGGGCTCTCGCTGACGGCCGACAACCCGATGGAGGACTGGGCGGCGGCGCCGTCCGGCGCCGGCTCGGTGATCGTCGTGGTCGGGACGGACGCGCCGCTGCTGCCGGGCCAGTGCACGGCGCTCGCCCGCCGCGTCCCGCTGGGCCTGGCCCGCACCGGCACGACCGGCTCGCATTTTTCCGGCGACCTGTTCCTGGCCTTCAGCACGGCGAACCCGGGCGCGCTCACCAGCACGTTCCCGCGCACGGCCGAGGCGGAGTACGAGAGCCTGCGGTTCGTGCCGTGGGGCCGGATCGACCCGTTCTTCGAAGCGGTGGTGCAGGTGGTCGAGGAAGCGGTGCTCAACGCGCTGGCGGCCGGCCGCGAGACGGCAGGCCACCGCGGCCGCCGGGTACCCGGGGTGCCGGCCACCGCGTGGCCGCGCTGAGGACGCGCCGGCGGACGGCGGTGCGTCAGGCGGGCCCCCACGTCAGGAACCGGTAATGCAGCCCGGTCGACGACTCCTGCCACGCCCCCACGGCGTCCGGCTCGCGGCCGATCTCCGGCGCCCGCGTGTCGCCCTCGAACGTCTCGCGGATCTCGGTCACCACGATCCGGTCCGCGAAAGGCAGCGCCGCCCGGTAGACCGCCGCGCCGCCGATCACCCAGCCGTCGCCCGAAACCTCCGCGAGCGCCCGCGGCAGCTCCGCAAACGTCGCCACGCCGTCCTGCGGCGTCCGCGACAGCACGATGTTGCGCCGGCCCGGCAGCGGGCGGAACCGCGGCGGCAGCGACTCCCACGTGCGGCGGCCCATCAGGACCGTCGCGCCCGCGGTCAGCGTGCGGAAGTGCTTCAGGTCCTCCGGCAGGTGCCACGGGAGCGTGCCGTCGCGGCCGATGACGCCGTTCGCCGACTGGGCCCAGACCAGCCCGATCACACCGCCACCGGGGCCTTGATGCCGGGATGCGGGTCGTAGCCGTCCAGCGCGATGTGCTCGTAGGTGTAGTCGAACAGGCTGTCCGCCGGCTTCAGGCTCAGCGTCGGGAAAGGCCGTGCGTCGCGGGCGAGCTGGGTGCGGACCTGGTCGACGTGGTTGTCGTAGATGTGGCAGTCGCCGCCGGTCCAGACGAAGTCGCCCACGCCGAGGCCGGCCTGCTCGGCGATCATGTGCGTCAGCAGCGCGTAGCTGGCGATGTTGAACGGCACGCCCAGGAACAGGTCGGCGCTGCGCTGGTACAGCTGGCAGGACAGCTCCCCGCCGGCGACGTAGAACTGGAAGAACGCGTGGCACGGCGGCAGCGCCATCCGCGGGATGTCCGCGACGTTCCACGCCGACACGACGATCCGCCGCGAGTCCGGGTTTTCCCGCAGCGTGCGCAGCACCTCGGCGATCTGGTCGACGTGCCCGCCGTCCGGGGTCGGCCACGAGCGCCACTGGACGCCGTAGACCGGGCCGAGGTCGCCGTCCGGGCCGGCCCACTCGTCCCAGATCGTCACGCCGTGGTCCTGCAGCCACCGCACGTTCGAGTCGCCGCGCAGGAACCACAGCAGCTCGTAGGCGATCGAGCGGAAGTGGACCTTCTTCGTGGTGATCAGCGGGAAGCCGTCGGCCAGCCGGTAGCGCAGCTGGTGCCCGAAGACCGACCGCGTGCCCGTGCCGGTGCGGTCCGCCTTGCGGGCGCCGGTGCCGAGAACGTGGCGGAGCAGGTCTTCGTACTGCGTGTCGGGCATGCCCGGGAGCCTAGACGAGCCGCGGCGCCGCCCGTCAGCCGCGGCGGAGCAGCTTCGCCGGCCTCCGCCGCGGCCCGCGGGTCCGCAGCCGGCCGGCCACGGCGTCCGCCAGCAGCGCGCCGACCGTTTCGCGGGCGCACGCCTTGTTCGCCCCGATCCCACCCGACGGGCCGCGCTTGATCCAGCCCGCCACGTAGGTTCCCGCCTCGACGCGGCCGGCCACGTTCGGCACGGTCCCGGTCGCCTCGTCGAACGGCAGGCCCGGCACCGGCGCGCCGCGGAAGCCCGCCGCGCGCACGACCCGGCCGGCGCCGATCTCCACCTCGCCGTCCGGGCCGGTCACCCGGACGCCGCGGACCTCGGTGTCGCCGGTGAAGGCGACCGGGGCCGAGTGGAACCGCAGCACGATCCGGCGCACGCCGTCCGGCGGCGGCGCCGACCAGTCCACGGTCTCCCGCGGAATTCCCCGCAGCAGCGCGGCCTTGTCCTCGGGCGAGGCGGCGTCGATGGCCGCGGCGACCCTGGGGTCGTGCGCGTCCACGACGACGTTGCCGCGGGCGGCCAGTGCGAGCAGTTCGGGACGCGTGTACGCCGCTTCCGACGGGCCGCGGCGGGCCAGCAGCACGACCTCGCGCACCTCGCCCGACCGCAGCCGGGCCAGGGCGGCGGGCGCGATCGGTGTGCCGGCCAAGGCGTCCGGCTCGGCGGTCAGGATCCGCGCGATGTCGAGGGCCACGTTCCCGGTTCCCACCACGACCACCCGCTCGGCCGAGAGGTCGACGGCGTCCGGTGCGATGTCCGGGTGGCCGTTGTACCAGCCCACGACCGAAGCCGCCGGGAGGCTGCCGGGGAGGTCCTCCCCCGGCACGCCGAGCCGCCGGGCCTCCGTCGCCCCGACCGCGTAGATCACCGCGTCGTGCCGGCCGGCCAGTTCGGGCCCGGCCGCAACGCCGAGCCGCAGCCGCAGCCGCGGGTGGTCGTGGAACCGCGCGAACGTCTCGCCGATCTTCTTCGTCGACGGGTGGTCGGGCGCGACGCCGTAGCGGATCAGGCCGCCGGGCACCGGCAGCCGGTCGATCAGCGTGACGCGGGCGTTCGTGTGCAGCAGCAGGTCTTCGACGGCGTACATGCCCGCCGGACCCGTCCCGACGACCGCGACGTCCAGCGGCGCGAAGTCGCTCGGCAGGACCCGCTTGAACTCCGGCGGCGCCCACCGGTGGAAGTTGGGGGCCACGGCCGCCTCGGTGAGGACGTCCCGGTCCGCGTAGTACTGCGCGTTGATCTCCTCGTAGGCGCGCAGCGGCCCGGTCAGGTCGCCGGCCGGGAAGATCGCGTCGACCGGGCACGCGTCGGCGCAGGCGCCGCAGTCGATGCAGGTGCCCGGGTCGATGTAGAGCATTTCCGTGCGCCCGAAGTCCGGCTCGTCCGGCGTCGGGTGGATGCAGTTGACCGGGCAGACCGACACGCACGACGCGTCGGCGCAGCAGGTCTGGGTGATCGCGAAGGCCATGGCGTCAGATGAGGTCGGCGCGCTTGTAGAACCACAGCGCCGGCTTGGTCAGCAGCCCGGCGGAGTGCAGGAACTCCATCAGCCCGGAGCAGCTCGAGCGCAGCATCGACTTGTGGTGCTCGTTGGCCTTCGCCTCGCGCCGCGCGCGCTTGCCGTCGAGCCCGGCGTTCTCGTAGACCTTGGCGTTCACCATGCTGGTCACGATGAAGTACGACGCGATCGCGACGACCAGGCCGTTGATCTGGCGGCGCAGCCACCCGGCGCCTTCGAGCCGCTCGCGGGTCTCTTCGCGGGCGAACTTCATGTGCCGCGACTCTTCGACGACGTGGATGTTGTTGATGGTGCGCACGAACGGGACGACCCGCTCGTCGCGCATCCAGTCGCGCTGCATGACGTCGAGGACCTCTTCGGCGACGAGGATCGCCGCGTAGGCGGCCTCCCCGGTCGCGGTGGCCTTGAAGATCCGGCCCAGCTCGACGACGAACCGGCGCGGCCGGTAGGCGGGCGCGCGCAGCTTGGCGGCGCCGCGGGCGAACATGATCGAGTGACGGCACTCGTCGGCGATCTCCGTCAGCGCCCACTGGAAGGCCGGGTCGGTCGGGTCCTTGGCGTAGAAGTCGCGCAGCACCATCTGCTGCAGGATCATCTCGAACCAGATCCCGGTGCTGGCCACCGACGCCGCCTCCTGGCGGGTCAGCTCGCGCTGCTGCTCCGGCGTCATCTCGGCCCAGTAGGACGTGCCGTAGAGCGTGCTCCACTCGGGGCTGGCGCCGTGGAAGCCCGTGTCCAGCGGCGTCTCCCAGTCGACCTCCTTGACGGGGTCGTACGAGAGCTGCTCCGACGAGTCCAGCAGCCGGCGCGCCGTGGTCTCGCGGTCCGAAGACCCCACAGCCGCCGCTTCACGTTCGCTGACGCTGGTCATCGCCGACCTCCTTTTCAGGTGTTACCCGAGTTCACTGTTACCAACCGTAACACATACTCCGCGACCCGTCTTCCGGCAACTCAGTGAACATCCGTACACTCAGCTGGTGAACTCGGTGCGCACGACGGCAGGGCCGTTCGGCTCCGGGCTGCTCGGCCCGCTGGACCAGGACGCCGCCGCGTTGCGGCGGCGCGTCCAGCGGCTGCTGACCGCCGCCCTGATCGCCACCAACGTCATCGGCGCGCTCGTCGTCGTGGGGCTGGCCGCGCTGCTCATGCCCGCCCCCGGGATGTCGGGCGACCTCGTGCGCGTCACCGCGATCGCGGTGCCCGCCTACGTCGTCTCCGCGGTCGTCGTCGGGACGCTGTGGGGCACGCGCGGCGCGCTCCGGACGCTGCGCTGGGCCGCCGACGGCCGCCGGCCGACCGACGCCGAGCGGGCCGCCAGCCTGCGCGTGCCGCTGCGGCTCACCCTCGTGCAGGCCGTGCTGTGGGGTGTCGCGACGCTGCTGTTCGGCGGGCTGGCCGCGCTCGTGCAACCCGCCGTCGTGCTCACCGAGCTGCTCGTCGTCGCGTTCGCGGCGGTCGTCGTCTGCGCCATCGCGTACCTGTTCGGCGAGTTCTCGCTGCGGCCGTACGCGGCCCGGGCGCTCGCCGGCACCGCCCCGCCGCGTCCGCCCAACGGCGGTGTCAACCTGCGGATGCTGCTGTTCTGGTGCCTCGGCACCGGTGTCCCGGTGGCCGGGCTCGTGGTCACGGCGGTGCTGGCGTGGGTGCGCGGCGACGTCTCCACCACCAAGCTCGCCGTGTCGGTCATCGCGCTCGGCCTGGTCGTGCTGTGCTTCGGCCTGCTGGTCACGGTGTTCACCGCGCGCGCGGTGGTCAACCCGATCTCCTCGGTCCGGGACGCGCTGGGCCGCGTGCGGGCCGGCGACTTCGCCGTCACGATCCCGGTCTACGACGGCACCGAGCTGGGCCTGCTGCAGGCCGGGTTCAACGACATGGCGGCCGGGCTGGCCGAACGGGAACGGCTGCGCGACCTGTTCGGCAGGCACGTCGGCCACGAGGTCGCGATCGAGGCCATGCGGACGGCGACCGAGCTGGGTGGCTCGGTGCGCACGGTGTCGGTGCTGTTCGTCGACCTCGTCGGGTCGACGGCGCTGGCCGCGAGCCGTCCGCCCGAGGAGGTCGTCGGCCTGCTCAACCGGTTCTTCGCGGTGGTCGTCGACGAGGTCGGCCGGCACCACGGGCTGGTCAACAAGTTCGTCGGCGACGCCGCGCTGGCCGTCTTCGGCGCCCCGGCGCCGCTGGCGGACCACGCGACGTGCGCGCTGGCCGCCGCCCGCGCGATCACCCGGCGGCTGGCCGCCGAGGTGCCCGACGGCCCGGCGGGCCTCGGGGTCGCGACCGGCGACGCGGTCGCGGGCAACGTCGGCGACCCGCGCCGGTTCGAGTACACGGTGATCGGCGACCCGGTCAACGAAGCCGCCCGGCTGACCGAGCTGGCCAAGACCGCACCCGGCAGGCTCCTGGCCTCCTGGACGGCCGTCGAGGCCGCGTCGGCCGCGGAAGCGGAACAGTGGAAGGCCACCGAGGACGTGACGCTGCGCGGCCGCAGCCGCCCGACGACCCTGGCGGTCCCCCGCCCGGCGGGCGGCGCGTGACCGGCGGCTACGGCTTCCGCGGGTCGATGTGGATCTTCGGCCCCGGCCCGGCGCGGTACTGCCCGGCGAGCACGGCGCCGACCTCGTCGAGCCCGACCGTCGCCGCGACCAGCGGCCGGGGGTCGACGGCCCCGCTGCCGTAGGCGGCGATCGTGTCGGCCAGCCCCGGGGACGCCGACAGCACGCCGACCGCGGTGACGTCCTTCAGCACCAGCGCGCGCGTGTCGAGCAGGCTGGGACGGCCGGCGAGCCCGATGCCGACGACCCGCCCGGCCGGCTCGACGAGGTCCACGGCCAGCGCGGGAGCCTCGGCGGCGCCGGTGGCGTCGACGACGGCGTCGAACGGCAGGTCCGGGAGCGTCTCGCGGGTCCACACGTGCTCGAAGCCGAGGCTGCGGGCGAAGCTGCCGTCGCCGACGCCCATGAGGTGGACTTCGGCGCCCGCGGCGCGCAGGAACATCGCGGTCAGCAACCCGATCGTCCCGGGGCCGAGGACGAGGGCCCGGTCACCCGGTCCGGCACCGGTGGCCCGCGCCGCGCGCAGGGCGTTGCCGCCCGGCTCCACGAGGGCGCCGAGCACCGCGTCCACCTCGGCGGGCAGCGCGTGCAGCGACCACGCGGGAACGGCGAGCTGCTCGGCCAGCGCGCCGGGCCGCCCGCCGCGGATGCCGACCTCCTGCCGGTTCTCGCAGGTGTGCTGGTGGCCTTTCCGGCAGCGGCGGCAGGTCCGGTCCCCGAGCATGGTGTCGCCCATGACGCGGCGACCGAGCCAGGCGGGGTCCACGCCGGCCCCGACGGCGGAGACGGTGCCCGCCCACTCGTGCCCGAGCCGCATCGGGTAGGCGGAGTGCCCTTGGTGCAGGTAGGCCATCTCGCCGGTGAAGAACTCGACGTCGGTCCCGCAGACCCCGGCGCGTTCGACATCGACGACGACCTCCCCCACCGCCGCCCGCGGCGCCGGGACCTCCCGCACGGAACACTCCCGCGGTCCGGTGAGCACGAAGGCCCGCATGGTGGAAGACATGGCTGCATGCTCGCATCCGCACGCGGAATCCGGCCCGGCCGGGCGGCCGGACCGCCACCACGTGCCGGGCCGCAGGCCGAGCACCCGCGGCCGACGAGGCCCCCAGCGCCCCAATGCGGCCTTGGTTGCGTCTGACGCACCCAAGGCGGCCTTCGGTGCGTCTGACGCACCGAAGGCCGCCTTGGGGCGCTTCCTGCCACGCCGGCCGGGCGCGTCGGATGCCGCCTACCCGGCCGGCTGGTCGAGTCCAGGACGACCCGTGAGGACGTCGGACGCGAGCCGTCGGTGCGTCGCGAACAGCTCCAGGGCCGCGTCGCGGTCGCCGGCCCGCAGCGCGTCGGCCAGCTGCCGGTGCTCGGCCGGGATGCCCGCCAGGTAGCCCTCGGTTTCGACGCCGATGCGGGTCAGGAGGAACAGGTGTACCTGCGAACGGATCGCTTCCCACACCTCCCGCAGCCGCCGGTGGCCGGCCGCCGCGTAGACCGCGTCGTGGAATTCGAGGTCGGCGCGGACCATCTCGTGCGCGTCGGCCGCGCGCTCCATGCGCCCCACCGCCGCGTCGACGGCCGCCAGATCGGGCGCCCGGCCGATCACCAGCTCGACGGCCAGCCGTTCGAGCGCGGCCCGCAGGCTGTCCAGCTCGGCGACGTCCACTTCGGACAGTGCGGTGACCGTGGTGCCCCGGTGCCACTCGCCCCGCACCAGGCCCTCGCGTTCCAGCTTCAGCAGCGCCTCCCGCACCGGCCCGCGGCTGACCCCCAGTGCCTCGGCCAGCTCCAGCTCGCGCAGCTGGCTGCCGGGCGGGTAGACCCCGTCGAAGACGGCGTCGCGGATGCGGTCGGCGACTTCGTCCGCCAGCCCGCGGCGCCGCGCCGGCCTCACTTGCCCGCTCATGTCTCAATGTTAACATCCGGACATGACGCTCCCCCGCTTCCACCTCGCCATGCCGGTCGACGACCTGGCCGCCGCCCGCCGGTTCTACGGCGAGGTGCTGGGCCTCGACCAGGGCCGCAGCGCCGACACGTGGGTCGACTGGAACCTGCACGGCCACCAGTTCGTGACGCACCTGGCGCCGGCCGGGCCGCGGCAGGTCCACAACCCCGTCGACGGCCACGACGTGCCGGTCCCCCACTTCGGCCTCATCCTCACGATCGAGCAGTTCCACGAGCTCGCCGACCGGCTGCGGGCCGCGGGCACGAAGTTCGTCATCGAGCCGTACGTCCGCTTCGCCGGCGAGCCCGGGGAGCAGTGGACGATGTTCCTGCTCGATCCGGCCGGGAACGCCCTGGAGTTCAAGGCCTTCGCCGACGACTCGCAGGTCTTCGCCGCCTAGCCCGGCGCCGGCCTCCCCCGGGGTTGCGCTGAGGTTGCCGAGCCCCCGGTCCCGCGGGTTACCGTTGACCCGGCCCAGGAGGTGGCGGTGGACGAAGGAGTCTGCGCGGTCCGGCCCGGCATCGACGTCGCCGGGCATGCCCGGCTGCTCGCCGGCGTCCACGACGCCGTTCTCGCCGGGCGGCCGCCACGCGTTGCTCCGCGCCGGCTCGTCGAACGCTCCTGGCGGCGGGTTGCCGCGCAGGGCGTCGATCCCGATCGGCCGCCCGCGCCCGATCCCGTCGGTGCCGCCGAGGTCGAACGGCGGCGGACCACCTGCCGGCTCCACGAAGTCCTGCCCGAACTCCGGGGCGCGCTGACCTCCGTCGCCGAGGACGCGCACCACCTCATGGTCGTCACCGATGCCGACGGCGTCGTCCTCTGGCGGGAAGGGGCGCGCCGCGTGCGGCACCGCGCCGACTCGCTCGGGTTCACCGAGGGCGCCATCTGGTCGGAGCCGGCCATCGGCAGCAACGCGATCGGCACGGCGCTGGCCGAGGCCGCTCCCGTCCAGATGTTCGCCGCCGAGCACTTCGTGCGCTCGCACCACACCTGGACGTGCACCGCCTACCCCGTGCACGACCCGCGGACCGGCGACCTGCTCGGCATCGTCGACGTCAGCGGCCCGGCCGAGACCGTCCACCCGATGACCGTCGCCCTGGTCGGCACGGCCGTGCGGCTCGCCGAGACCGTCCTGCGCCAGCGCCACGAAGCCCGGCTCGAAGCCCTCCGGCAGCTCTCCGGCTCGCTGCTCGCCGGCGTCGGCGGGGCCGGGCTCGTCGTCGACGACCACGGCTGGGTCGCCGCCCAGAGCGGGGTCTGCGGGATCGACCGCGTCGCCGCGCCCCGGCACGGCGTCCCCGTCGCGGTCCGCGGCATCGGGGCGTGCGAACCGGAACCGGTGCCCGGCGGCTGGCTGCTGCGGCCCAGCCACCGCGAGACCCTGAGGCTGACCCTCGACCTGGACCCGCCGCGCGCGATCGTCGAAGGCTCCGCCCGGTGGACGCACCCGCTCGGCCGCCGGCAGGCGGAGCTGCTGCGGCTGATCGCGGCCGCCGGACCGGCCGGGGTACCGGCCGCGCAGCTGTCGGAGACCCTCTACGGCGACCGCACGCACCTGGTCACCGTGCGCGCGGAGCTCTCGCGGCTGCGCAAGCTCGTCGGCGGGCTGCTGCTGGGCCGCCCGTACCGGATCGCGCCCGGCGTCGAGGTCGTGCTGATGCAACCTTAGGGCAACCCTTACCCGCTGCCGGGCCGCTGTTGTTTGCTGCGCTCAACGCGCCGCCGACGACGACGGTGCCCGAGACGGGGAGGTCCGCTCATGACCCAGACCCTCGAACCGGCCGCGGCCCTCGATGCCCGGCAGCGCGTCGACGGCTGGCTCGCCGACTTCGAGGCCGCGCTGGCGGCCCGTGACGCCGACCGGGCCGCGGCGCTGTTCGCGACGACGTCGTTCTGGCGGGACCTCGTCGCGTTCACCTGGAACCTCAAGACCGTCGAAAACCGCGACGGCGTCAAGGACCTCCTGCTGGCCACCATGGACCGCACCGACGCGTCCGGCTTCCACACCACCGAGGAGCCGACCGAGAACGACGGCGTCGTCGAGGCGTGGATCGGCTTCGAGACGGCGGTCGGCCGCGCCCGCGGTCACCTGCGCCTCACCGACGAAGGCGCGTTCACGCTGCTCACCACGCTGTACGAGCTGAAGGGCCACGAGGAGCCACAGGGCACGCGGCGGCCGATGGGCGCCGAGCACGGCATCAACCGCGAGCGCGTCACCTGGGCCGAGGCCCGGCAGGCGGAGCTGGCGGAGCTGGGCACCACGCGGCAGCCGTACGTCGTCGTCATCGGCGGCGGCCAGGGCGGGATCGCGCTCGGGGCCCGGCTGCGGCAGCTCGGCGTACCGCACGTGGTCGTCGACCGGCACGCGCGGCCCGGCGACCAGTGGCGCGGCCGCTACAAGTCGCTGTGCCTGCACGACCCCGTCTGGTACGACCACCTGCCCTACCTCGACTTCCCGCGCAACTGGCCGGTCTTCGCGCCGAAGGACAAGATCGCCGACTGGCTGGAGATGTACACGAAGGTCATGGAGGTGAACTACTGGTCGTCGACGACGTGCCGGCGCGCTTCCTACGACGAAGACACCAAGGAATGGACCGTCGTCCTCGACCGCGACGGCGAAGAGGTCGTCCTCCGGCCGAAGCAGCTGGTGCTGGCGACGGGCATGTCGGGCAAGCCGAACGTCCCGGTGCTGCCGGGCCAGGACCGCTTCCGCGGCGAGCAGCACCACAGCTCGCAGCACCCCGGGCCGGACGCCTACCGCGGCAAGAAGGCGGTCGTCATCGGGTCGAACAACTCGGCGTTCGACATCTGCGGCGCGCTGTGGGAGGTGGGCGCCGACGTCACGATGGTGCAGCGCAGCTCGACGCACATCGTGAAGTCCGACTCGCTGATGGACCTGGGTCTCGGTGACCTGTACTCCGAGCGCGCGCTGGCCGCCGGGATGACGACCCAGAAGGCCGACCTGACCTTCGCCTCGCTCCCCTACCGGATCATGCACACGTTCCAGCAGCCGGTGTACGCGGCGATCCGGGAACGCGACCGGGAGTTCTACGACCGGCTCGAAGCCGCGGGCTTCCGGCACGACTGGGGTGACGACGACTCCGGGCTGTTCATGAAGTACCTGCGCCGCGGCTCCGGCTACTACATCGACGTCGGCGCGGCGGACCTGGTGGCCAACGGCGACGTCAAGCTGGCGCACGGCCAGGTCACCGAGCTGACCGAGCACTCCGTGATCCTGGAGGACGGCACCGAGCTCGAAGCCGACCTCGTCGTCTACGCGACCGGCTACGGCTCGATGAACGGCTGGGCGGCCGACCTGATCAGCCAGGAGGTCGCCGACAAGGTCGGCAAGGTGTGGGGCCTGGGCTCGGGCACGACCAAGGACCCGGGCCCGTGGGAGGGCGAGCAGCGGAACATGTGGAAGCCCACCCGGCAGGAGGGCCTCTGGTTCCACGGCGGCAACCTGCACCAGTCGCGGCACTACTCGCTCTACCTGGCCCTGCAGCTGAAGGCCCGGGCGGAAGGCATCCCGACGCCGGTGTACGGGCTGCAGGAGGTGCACCACCTCGCCTAGCATCCGAGCGCGCGCCCGGGATCGCCGAACAGCAGGGCGGTCCCGTGCGCGCGCTTGAAGTACAGGTGGGCGTCGTGTTCCCAGGTGATGGCGATGCCGCCGTGCAGCTGGATCATCTCCGCCGCCGCGTGCGAAAACGCTTCGCCGCACACGACTTTCGCGGTCATGACCGCTTCGGGGTCACCGTCCACAATGGCCGCATACAGCGCCGACCTGGCGGCCTCGACGTGGACGTGCACGTCGGCCATCCGGTGCTTGAGCGCCTGGAACGACCCGATCGGGCGGCCGAACTGGCGGCGCTGTTTCGTGTACCCCACCGTCAGTTCCAGCGCGCGGGCGGCCGCGCCGACCTGCTCGGCGGCCACGGCGACCACCGCCGTGTCGAGCAGCCGCCGCAGCTGCAAGGCGAAGCCGCCGGTGTCGAGCCGCCGGGCCGGCGTGGCGGCGAAGTCCACGACGGCGAGCCGCCGGGTCGGGTCGAGCGTCGTGACGCGTTCGCGCCGGACGCCGTCGAGCGGCACCTCGAACAGGCCGGCGCCGTCGGCCGTGCGGGCCACGGCGAGGAGGACGTCCGCCAGGTCGCCGTCGAGCACGTAGTGGGCGCGGCCGTCGAGCCCGGCGGGCGACGCGGTCAGACCGGGCGAGAAGTCGGCGTCGGACCAGGCCAGTGCGGCGAGTGTCGTGCCCGCGGCGATGCCGGGCAGCAGCCGCTCGCAGGCTTCGTCGTTGCCCGTGCGCAGCAGGGCTTCGCCGCAGAGCACCGCCGAGCCCAGCATCGGCGCGGGCGTCAGCGTCCGGCCGAGTTCCTGCAGGACGACGCACGCCTCGGCGAGTCCCGCGCCCGCACCGCCGTAGTGCTCCGGGATCGCGAGCGCGGCGACACCGATCTGCTCGCACAGCGTCGACCAGAGCTTGTCGTCGTAGCCGAGCGGCGACTCCATCGCGGCCCGCACCGCCGCCGGCCCCGACCGCCGGGTCAGCAGAGCCCGGACGGCGTCCCGCAGCGCGGCGGCTTCCCCGGTTTCCAGCGGATCGGTCATCGCAGGACCCGCGCGCGGTGGTACGCCCCGGTGCCCCAGGCGCCGGCCAGGGCCCGCACCTTCGTCAGCCGCAGCCCCAGGTCGTGTTCGGCGGTGTAGCCGATGGCGCCGTGGACCTGCAGCGCCGTCCGCGCGGCGAGGTACGCCGCGTCACCGGCCATGACCTTCGCCGCCGAGACGTCGCGGGTGAAGGTGTCCCGGGCGACGGCCGCGCCGTGGAGCAGCGGGCGGGCCAGCTCGAGCCGCGTGACGACGTCGGCGAGCAGGTGCTTGATCGCCTGGTACTCGCCGATGGCCCGGCCGTACTGGCTGCGTTGCCTGGCGTAGGCGACGGAGGCGTCGAGCAGCCATTGCCCCGCGCCGAGCAGCTGGGCGGCAACGGCGAGGACGCCGAGGTCGAACGGGCGTGCCGCCGTCGCCGTCGCCGCGCCGGTGACCCGGAACAGCCGCCGGGCCGGGTCGATCGAGCGGACGACCTCACGGTCCGCGCCGGCGACCTCGGCACCGGTGAGGTCCAGCACCACGCCGGCGACGTCGGCGTCCAGCGCCAAGGGGACTTCCGGTGGCGCGACGACCGTGACCAGCAGGTCGCCCTCGGCGAGGGCCGTGAGCCGCTCGCCGGTCAGCAGCGCCGGGGCGACCGCCGCCGACTCGGCGAGCGGCCCCGGCACGGCGTGGTAGCCGAGCGCTTCGAAGGCGACCACCAGGTCGACCGGCGACGCGCCGAGCCCGCCGTGCTCCTCGGGCACGAGCAGCGCCGGGACGCCGAGATCGGCGAGGGCGCGCCAGAGCTTGAGGCCGCGGTCGTGCTCCCCCGCCGCCCAGGCCCGGGCGGCGGCCGCGGTGTCCGCCCCGCCCAGCAGCTCGTGCAGCGTCGCGGCGAACTGCCGTTGCTCCGGCGAGAGCTGGAACCTCATCGGCGTGCCTCCCTCGGGAGCTTCAGCAGCCGTTCGGCGATCGTGTTCCGCTGGATCTGGTCGGTGCCGCCGTAGATCGGGCCGGCGAGGGAGAACAGGTAACCGTCCACCCAGGCCTGCTCGGTCTCCGCGAGCGGGCCGAGCACGTCGAGCGCGGTCTCGTGGAGTTCGACGTCCAGGTGCGACCAGAACAGCTTGTTCACGCTCGACTCGGGCCCCAGCCGACCGCCGTCCTCGAGGCGGCTCACGGTGCCGAACGTGTAGAGCTGGTACGCCCGTGCCCCGATCCACGCATCGGCCACCCTGTCCCTTGTGGACTCCGGGCGGCCGTGGTCACGCCACAGCGAGACGAGGCGGCCGGCGGCCGCGAGGAACCGGCCGGGGCTGCGCAGCGAGAGCCCGCGTTCGTTGTTCGCCGTCGTCATCGCCACCCGCCAGCCCTGCCCCACCTCCCCGATCACGTCCTCGTCGGGCACGAACACCTCGTCGAAGAAGATCTCCGCGAACCCCGGCTCACCGTCCAGCTGCGGGATCGGCCGGACCGTCACGCCGTCGGCGCGCAGGTCGGCCATGAAATAGGTCAAGCCGTGATGCCGCTGCGCGTCCGGGTCGGTGCGGAACAGCCCGAACGCGCGATCGGCGAACGCCGCCCGCGAACTCCACGTCTTCTGCCCCGACAGCAACCAGCCCCCGGCGGTACGCACCGCCGTGCTGCGCAACGCCGCGATGTCGCTGCCCGCCTCGGGTTCCGACCACGCCTGCGCCCACACCTGCGCACCAGTGGCCATCGCGGGCAGGATCCGGTCACACTGCTCCGGCGTGCCGTGCGCGAACAACGTCGGCGCCAGCATGAAGATCCCGTTCTGCGACACCCGGCCCGGAGCCCCCGCCGCGTAGTACTCCTCCTCGAACAGCAGCCACTGCAGCATCGACGCGTCCCGCCCGTGGTACTCCCGCGGCCACGACACCACCGACCACCGCGCCTCCGCCAGCTCCGCCTCCCACTCGCGGTGCGCCGCGAAGCCTGCGGCGGTGTCCATCGACGGCAACACCCGCACGTGCTCGGCCAGCCACGCCCGCGCCTCGTCCCGGAACGCGGCCGACGCCTCGTCGATGTCGAGATCCATCACGCCCCCTTGCCCGCGTCCCGCATCGACCGCGCCGACTGCCCACCCAGCGAGTCCTCCGAAGTCTCCGCGTTGTGCGCGTGCGCGAAGTGGTGCAACCCGAACACCGAGTCCATTCCGGACCGCAGCCCCATGAGGTCCTCGGCCTGGTTGACCGCCTTCTTCGCCAGCGCCAGCCCGAACTGCGGCATCCCGCCGATCTTCTCGGCCAGCTCCAGGGTGCGCTGCTCCAGCTCGGCGCGCGGCACGATCCGCGTCACCATGCCCCACTCCTTCGCCTGCTGGACGGTGAACCGCTCGCCGGTGAACAGAACTTCCTTGGCCGCCCGCGGCCCGAGCACCCACGGGTGCGCGAAGTACTCGACCCCCGGAATCCCCATCCGCACCACCGGATCCGCGAAAAACGCGTCGTCCGACGCCACGATCAGGTCACACACCCACGCCAGCATCAGCCCGCCGGCGATGCACGCCCCCTGCACACTCGCGATCATCGGCTTCGGGATCTCCCGCCAGCGGCGGCACATGCCGAGGTACACCTCCGACTCGCGGGCGAACCGCCGGTCACCCCCGGCGCGGTCGGTGTGGTCCCACCACAGCACCGCCCGCCGGTCGAAACTGACGTCCGCGTCCCGGCCCGGGCTGCCGATGTCGTGGCCGGCGGAGAAGTGCTTTCCCGCGCCCGCCAGCACGATCACCTTCACCTCCGCGTCGTTCACCGCGGTCGTGAAGGCGTCGTCGAGGGCGTAGGTCATGGCCGAGTTCTGGGCGTTGCGGTAGTCCGGCCGGTTCATCGTCACCACCGCGACCGGGCCGCGCCGCTCGTAGCGGACCACCGGTTCACTCATGCGCTCTCCTCGGTCAGCAGCCGCTTCAGCACCTTGCCGGAAGCGTTGCGGGGCAGCTCGTCCCGGAACTCGACGAACCGCGGGGTCTTGTAGTTGGCGAGCCGCTCGCGGCAGAACGCGACGACCGCGTCCGCGGTCAGCCCGCTGCCGACGACGAAGGCCTTGCCGACTTCGCCCAGCCGCTCGTCCGGGACGCCGACCACGGCGACGTCGCGGACCCCGGCCAGTTCGGTGAGCGCGTGCTCGACCTCGGCCGGGTAGACGTTGAAGCCGCCGCAGATGTACATGTCCTTGAGCCGTCCGGTGATCGTCAGGTTCCCGCCGGGGTCCAGCTCGCCGACGTCGCCGGTGTGCAGCCAGCCGTCCTCGTCGACGGCCCGCGCGGTCGCCTCCGGGTCGTCGAGGTAGCCGAGCATCACGTTCGGGCCGCGGACCACGATCTCGCCCGGCGACCCCTGGATCGCGACCTCGAACTCCGCGGTCGCGCGGCCGGAGGTCCTCGCGACGAGCTCGGCGTCGTCGCCCGGGCGGCACATCGTCACCACCACGGCTTCGGTCAGGCCGTAGGCCGTGAGAACCGTCTCGAACCCCAGCTCGGAGCGCATCCGGCGGACCAGCGAAGCGGGCACCGTCGCCGCCCCGGTGACCGCCAGCCGCAGGGACGACAGGTCGCCGCGGCGCTCGCGCAGCAGGGACTGGAAGATCGTCGGGGCGCCGGGCAAGATCGAGATGCGTTCGCGCTCGATCAGGTCGAGGGCCGCGCCGGTGTCGAACACCGCCTGCGGCACGATCGTCGCCCCGGTCAGCAGCCCCACGAGGATGCCGGCCTTGTAGCCGAAGCTGTGGAAGAACGGGTTGATCACCAGGTACCGGTCGCCGGCGGTGACCCGGCCGCAGTCCGCCCACGCGGCCGCGACGCCGACCGCCTGGCGGTGGGCCGACAGCACGCCCTTGGCGCGGCCGCTGGTGCCGGAGGTGAACAGGATGTCGCTGACGTCGTCCGGTGCGACGGCGTCGGCGCGCGCCTCCGCTTCCACCGCCGTGACCTGCTCGGACAGCGCGAGGAACTCTTCCCAGCCGAGAGTGCCGGCGACCGGCCGGTGCGGCTGTTCCAGCGGCACCCGGACGACGGTGCGCAGGCCCGGCAGCTCGGCGCCGGTCGCGAGGATGGCCGCGTGGCGGTCGGTGCCGAGGAAGTCCGCGGCGACGACGAGCGCCTTGGCGCGGCTGCGGGCGAGCAGGTCGACCGTCTCGGCGGCGGTGAACCGCGTGTTGACCGGCACCAGCGTCGCACCCGCGTAGAGCGCGCCCAGCGCCGCCAGGACCCAGTGGTGGGTGTTGGGCAGGTTGATCGCGACGCGGTCGCCCAGCTCGACACCGCGGGCCGCGAAGGCACGGGCGACCGCCTGAACACGTTCCAGAAGGTCGTCGAAACCGAGCCGGAGGCCGCCGTCGACGAGCGCCTCCGCGGAGCCGAACTTCGCGGCGGCGTCCCGGACGACGGCCGGGATCGTGCGCTGTCCCACCGCACCCTCCTCTGGACCAGCAAACTAGAACGTGTTCTCATTACCCTAGGTGCCGGACCGGCCCGGCAGCAAGGAGGCGTGCGTGGAACCGACGCGATTCCGCCGCGAGGTCGCGGGCTGGCTCGCGGACAACCTGACCGGCGAGTTCGCGCGGCTGCGCGGCCTGGGCGGGCCGGGCCGCGAGCACGAGGAGTTCGACCTGCGCCTCGCCTGGGAGCGGCACCTGGCCGCGGCGGGCTGGACCTGCGTCGGCTGGCCCGTCGAGTTCGGCGGGCGTGGCCTGTCCTTGGCCGAGCAGGTCGCCTTCCACGAGGAGTACGCCGCCTCCGGCGCCCCCGCGCGGGTGAACCACATCGGTGAGCAGCTGCTCGGCCCGACGCTCATCGCCTTCGGCACGCCCGAGCAGCAAAAACGGTTCCTGCCCAAGATCGTCGAGGTCGAAGAACTGTGGTGCCAGGGCTACTCCGAGCCCGGTGCCGGCTCCGACCTCGCCGCCGTCTCGACCTCGGCGGTCCTCCGTGACGGCGAGTGGATCGTCGACGGCCAGAAGATCTGGACCTCGCTGGCGCACATGGCCGACTGGTGTTTCGTCGTCGCCCGCACCGAACCGGGGTCCCGGCGCCACCACGGGCTCTCCTACCTGCTCGTCCCCCTGCGCCAGGACGGGGTCACGGTCCGGCCGATCCGGCAGCTGACCGGGACGTCGGAGTTCAACGAGGTCTTCTTCGACGACGCCCGCACGGACGCGAGCCTGGTCGTCGGCGAGCCCGGTGAGGGCTGGCAGATCGCCATGGCCACGCTCGGCTTCGAACGCGGCGTCTCCACCCTCGGCCAGCAGATCGGCTTCCGCCGCGAACTCGACGCCATCGTCGCCGACGCCAAACGCTTCGGCACCTACGACGATCCGCTACTGCGCCACGACCTCATCCGCGCCCGGATCGGCCTGCGCGTCCTGCGGGCTCACGCGTTGCGGACGCTCGGGAAACCCGCCGGGCCGGAGGTGGCCGTCGGCAAGCTGCTGTGGGCGCAGTGGCACCGCGGGCTCGGTGAGCTGGCCGTGCGCGCCCGCGGCGCCCGCTCGCTCGTCGCCGGGGGCGCCGAACCGGACGACGCGCAGCGGCTCTACCTGTTCACCCGCGCCGACACGATCTACGGCGGCTCCGACGAGATCGAACGGAACATCATCGCCGAGCGCGTGCTCGGCCTGCCCCGGGAGGCCCGACCGTGATCCCGCAGTACCCGCCCGGCCACGACCTCCTCCACGGCAAGGTCGTCGTGGTCACCGCCGCCGCCGGCACCGGCATCGGCTCCGCCGTCGCCCGCCGGTGTCTCGAAGAGGGCGCCGGCGTCGTGATCAGCGACTGGCACGAACGCCGCTTGAGCGAGAAGGCGGCCGAACTGGGCGACCTGGGCAAGGTCCACGCCATCCCGTGCGACGTCACGCAGGAAGACCAGGTCCAGGCGCTGATCGACGGCGCGGCCGGCCATTTCGGCCGGATCGACGTCATGGTCAACAACGCCGGGCTCGGCGGCACCAAGTCCGTGCTCGACATGACCGACGACGACTGGTCGCGCGTCCTCGACATCACCCTCACCGGCACCTTCCGCTGCACCCGCGCGGCCCTGCGCCAGTTCGTCGCCCAGGGCGGCGGCGGCACGATCGTCAACAACGCCTCCGTGATCGGCTGGCGCGCCCAAGCGGGGCAGGCCCACTACGCCGCCGCCAAAGCCGGAGTCATGGCCCTGACCCGCTGCTCGGCCCTCGACGCGGCCGAACATGGCGTCCGGATCAACGCCGTCGCCCCGAGCCTGGCCATGCACCCGTTCCTCGCCAAGGTCACCAGCGGCGAACTCCTGGCCGACCTGACCAAGCGGGAAGCCTTCGGCCGCGCCGCCGAGCCGTGGGAAGTCGCCAACGTCATGGTTTTCCTCGCCAGCGACTACGCCTCCTACCTGACCGGCGAAGTCGTCTCCGTCAGCAGCCAGCACCCCTAGGAGCGGGTCGTGTCCGAAGCCTTCATCCTCGACGCCGTCCGCACGCCCGCCGGCCGGCGCGGCGGCGCCCTGTCCGGGTGGCATTCCGCCGACCTCGGCGCGCACGTCATCAAGGCGGTCGTCGAGCGCGCCGGGGTCGACCCGGACCTCGTCGACGACGTCATCCTCGGCTGCACCGACACGCTCGGCCCCCAGTCCGGCAACATCGCGCGCACCGCGTGGCTGGCGGCCGGGTTCGGCGACCACGTGCCCGGCGTGACCGTCGACCGGCAGTGCGGGTCGAGCCAGCAGGCCGTGCACTTCGCCGCCCAGGCGGTCCTGTCCGGCACGCAGGACCTGGTGCTGGCCGGCGGGGTGCAGAACATGAGCCGCATCCCGATCAGCGCGGCGATGCTGGCCGGGCGCGAGTACGGCTTCGCCGACCCGTTCTCCGGGTCGAAGGGCTGGCAGGAGCGCTACGGCAGCGTCGAGGTGTCACAGTTCCGCAGTGCGGAGATGATCGCCGAACACTGGGCCATCAGCCGGGAGGCGATGGAGGAGTACGCGCTGCGCAGCCACCGACGAGCCGTCGCGGCCATCGACGAAGGCCGGTTCGACGCGGAGATCGTGCCGGTCGACGGCTTCCGGCACGACGAAGGCCCGCGCCGGGACACGAGCCTGGAGCGCATGCGCGGCCTGAAGCCGCTGAGCGAGGGTTCACGCCTGACGGCGGCGGTGGCCAGCCAGATCTCCGACGGCGCGAGCGCGGCGCTGGTGGCGTCTTCGTCGTTCGTCGAGGAACACGGCCTGACCCCGCGGGCCCGCGTGCACCACCTTTCGGTCCGGGCGGCGGATCCGGTGTGGATGCTGACCGGGCCGATCCCCGCCACGGCCCACGCGCTGCGGAAAGCCGGGCTCACCGTGACGGACATCGACCTGTTCGAAGTCAACGAGGCGTTCGCGAGCGTGGTGCTGGCGTGGCTGGACGAGACGGGCGCGGACCCCGAGCGCGTCAACGTCAACGGCGGCGGGATCGCGCTCGGCCACCCGATCGGGGCGACCGGGACGAAGCTCCTCGCGACGCTCCTGCACGAGCTGGAGCGCCGCGAGGGCCGCTACGGCCTGCAGACGATGTGCGAAGGCGGCGGCACCGCCAACGTCACCATCATCGAGCGGCTGTAGCTCACGCCAGGGCGCGCAGCTTCGGCAGCACGTCCTCGGAGAACTGGGTCAGGAAGCGTTCCTGGTCGTGGCCCGGGCCGTGGAAGACGAGGTGGTTGAGGCCCGCGTCCAGGTACGGCTTGATCTGCGCCACCGCCTCGTCGGGGTCGGACGCCACGATCCAGCGCTTGGCGACCTGCTCGATCGGCAGCTCGTCGGCCAGCCGCTCCATCTCCTCGGCCGAGGAGACGCTGTGCTTCTGCTCCGCCGACAGCGACAGCGGCGCCCAGAACCGGGTGTTTTCCAGCGCCTGCTCCGGGTCGCGGTCGTAGGACATCTTGATCTCGATCGTCCGGTCGATGCCCTCGGCGTCCCGCGACGCCGCCTCCGCGCCTTCCTTCACCGCCGGGATCAGCTTCTCGGTGTAGAGGTCCATGCCCTTGCCCGAGGTGCAGATGAACCCGTCGCCCGAGCGGCCCGCGTACTTCGCGACCACCGGGCCACCCGCCGCGACGTACACCGGCACCGGCTGCTCCGGCCGGTCGTAGATCTTCGCGTTGACCAGCTTGTAGTAGTCGCCATCGAAGTTGACGTCGTCGCTGGTCCACAGTTCGCGCATCAGCTTGATCGACTCACGCAGCCGGGCGAAGCGCTCCTTGAACTCCGGCCACTCCCGCCCCGACACCGCGATCTCGTTGAGCGCCTCGCCGGTACCCACCCCCAGGATCACTCGGCCGTTCGACAGCAGCGACATCGTCGCGAACGCCTGCGCGATCACCGCCGGGTTGTACCGGAACGTCGGGGTCAGCACGCTCGTGCCGATCTGCACCCGCTTCGTGCGCTCGGCCACCGCCGGCATCCAGGCCAGCGCGAACGGCGCGTGCCCGCCCTCGTGCCGCCAGGGCAGGAAGTGGTCGGACACCCACACCGAGTCGAGACCCACCTCTTCGGCGCGCACGGCGTACTCCACCAGCTCCCGCGGCCCGAACTGCTCCGCGGACGCCTTGTAACCGACCTTCAGCGCCACCCTCGCTCATCCTCCCGTTTCCCGGCCGAGGCGGCGCAGGATCTCACCCGCCTCGGCCACCGTGCCCGCGACGATCTCGGCCACCGTGGGCAGGTCGTGGATCATGCCCACCACCTGCCCCGACGCTAGCACTCCCGCGTCCGTGCGGCCGTCGACCAGCCCGGCGCGCAACAGCATCGGGGTGTTGGCCGCCATGACCACCTGGCTCCACGTCAGGGCATTGCCGTGCTTCATCGCGAGGCCTTCCTTGACCATCGCAACCGGGGACAGCCCGGTGATATTCCGGAAGCGCAGCGCGTTGCGGGCGGCCTGCGCGAGACCGCGGACCCGGCCGGTCCGTTCGAGCTTCTCGACGAGGTCGGTGCGCAGGACCCGGTGCGGCAGGCCGTCGACGCGCCGGGTGACGACGGTCCCGGTGAGGCCCTGCTCGAGGTAGAGGCGCTTGACGTCGGCGGGGACCGTGCTCTCCTTGCTGAGCAGGAACCGGGTGCCCATCGCGACCCCCGCCGCGCCGTAGGCGAGGGCGGCGGCGAGCCCGCGGCCGTCGAAGAACCCGCCGGCGGCGACGACCGGGATGCCGACGGCGTCCAGCACCGAGGGCAGCAGCAGCGTGGTCGCCACGCCCCCGGTGTGCCCGCCGCCTTCGCCGCCTTGGACGATGACGGCGTCCGCGCCCCAGGCCGCGACCTTCTCGGCGTGCCGCGCGGCACCGACCGACGGGATCACGACGACCCCGTGGTCGCGCAGCTTCGCGATCATCTCCTTGCGCGGCGCGAGCGCGAAGGACGCCACCTTGACGCCCTCGCGGATCAGCAGGTCGACGCGGTCGCCGGCGTCGCCCGCGTCGGCGCGGAGGTTCACCCCGAACGGCTTGGCGGTCCGCTGCTTCACCTCGGCGATCGCCGCTTCCAGCTCGCCGAACGTCATGGTCGCCGAGGCCAGGATGCCGAGACCGCCCGCTTCGGCGGTCGCCGAGACGAGCCGCGGGCCGGCGACCCAGCCCATCCCGGTCTGCACGACCGGGTGCTCGACGCCGGTGAGCCGGGTCAGCGCCGTCTTCACGCGGGAACTTCCTTGTCGCGCGAACCCCGGGGGTCGAGTACTGCACGGATGAGCCGCAGTTCCTCGTCGGTGGGCTCCCGGCTGGTCCCGGTACCGGTGAAGTCGAGTTCGAACGTCGTCGCGGCCGCCACCTCGTCGCGGGTGACGCCGGGGTGCAGCGACAGCGCCCGCATCGCGTGGCCGGGACCGCCGAAGTCGAACACGCCGAGGTCGGTCACCACGCGGTGGACGTCGTGGTACTTCCCGGCCGACGGCCCGGCCTTGGCGGCGTTGTCGTAGCCGACACCGGACACGACGTCCACGGTGTCCACGAACACCCGCGTGGAGTGGCGCGGCACCCAGTAGCTGGTGCGGTGGTTGACCGTGTTGCCCGGCGCGCCGCGCACGCCGAGGAGCTGCTTCTTCGGGTGCGCGTGGTCGCCGATGGCCGAGATGTTCTGGTTGCCGTACCGGTCGATCTGGTTCGCGCCCATCACGACGTGCCGCCGTCCGTGCGGCACGATCGTGTCCAGCATCTTCCGGAACGGCTGCCAGCCTTCCACGACGCCGCCGGTGGTGACGAGGTACGCCTCGCCGTCGGACATCAGCAGGTCCGGCTCGAACGTCAGCCGGGCGAGTTTCGCGCCCAGCTGCGGGATCAGGCCCATCGGGCTCGCGACGATCTCGCCGTCACCGCGGAACAGCTCGGCCACCGCCACGACGGCGATCTCGGCCCGGGTCGCGCTCATGCCGCCTCCGCGGTGAACTTGTCCACTTCGGACAGATAGGTGCGCTCGTCGCCGGACAGGAACCGGTCCACGAACCCCGGCCACGCCGCCGGGTCCTTGGCGCACGACGCGTAGTGCCGCTGGAACCGCTCGTCCCGGCCGTAGTCCGGCACCGCCGTGGTGAAGTGCGCGCCGCGCGGCGCCTCGACCACGCCGTCCACGCTGCCCCGGTTGAGCAGCAGCGACTGCACCGGCCCGCCCGCCGTCAGCTCCGCCGTGTCCACGACTTTTTCCACCGACACGAACCGCTTCCCGGCCGCCAGGCAGAACAGGTCGTCGAAGTACGGGTCCGGGCCGAGGTACTGCGCGTTGCCGCGCGCGTCGGCGCGATTCAGGTGCACGAGCGCGACGTCGAGGTGCTGCGCGGGCACCGCGACCAGTTCTTCGTTGTCGGCGTACGGCGAGCGGACGGTCCGCAGGTCCGGGTTGACGCGCATGACTTCCGAGCCGAGCCCGGCGCGCAGCGGCAGGAACGGAAGCCGTTGCGCCGCCGCGGAAAGCGCCGCGGCGAACATGCCCTCGTCGTACTCCGTGACCGCGATGCTGCCCGTTTCGCGGGCCCGGCCGAACCACGGGTCGAACGGGATCGAGTCGAGCGTCACGAACCCGAACACGACCCGCTTGACCTTGCCGGCGGCGCAGAGCAGACCGACGTCCGGGCCGCCGTACGAGACGACGGTCAGGTCTTTCACCGGGGTGCGGAGGATCGCGCGGACCAGCGCCATCGGCTTGCGCCGTGAACCCCAGCCGCCGATCCCGATGGTCATGCCGTCCGTCAGCTCGGCCGCCACCTCGTCGGCGGTGGTGCGCTTATCGGCCATTCAAGAACTCCTCGCGGGCTTCGTCGGACGCGCCGAGCAAGTTCAGCTCGAAGGTGAACCCCTGCTCGAACCGGTAGCTGCGGTGCACCTGCTGGGTGTCGATGCCGTTCAGCGCCTCTTTCGCCGCCCGGATGACCCGCGGGTCCTTCTTCGCGATGTCGCGGGCGACGGCCATCGCCGCGTCGTCCAGCTCCGCGCGCGGCACGACCTGGTAGACGGAACCGTGCGCGTGCAGCTCGGCGGCGGTGATGGTCCGGGCGGTGAAGTACAGCGTGCGCATGAGGTGCTGCGGCACCAGCCGGGCGAGGTGGGTCGCCGCGCCCAGTGCCCCGCGTTCGACTTCCGGCACGCCGAACGTCGCGTCGTCGGCGGCGATGATCACGTCGGCGTTGCCGGCCAGGCCGATCCCGCCGCCGAGGCAGAACCCGTGCACCGCCGCGACCACCGGCACCGCGCAGTCGTAAACCGCGCCGAACGCCGCGTGACAGCCGCGGTTCGCGCCGACGAGCGCGTCATATCCTGCGCTGCGCTGGATTTCCTTGATGTCCACACCCGCGTTGAAGCCGCGCCCTTCCGCGCGGAGGACCACGACGTGGACGTCCGGGTCACGGCCCGCTCGCGTGATCGCGTCGGCGAGGTCGAACCAGCCCTGCACGGGCAGCGCGTTGACCGGCGGGAAGTCGACGGTGACGACCTCGACGTGACCGTCGCGCTTCGGGAGAATCGCCATCAGCTCGCTCCGTAGACGGGTTCGGGTTCCGGGGCGCGTTCGAGCAGGCCGGCCACGACCGGGCCGAGCTCGGCCGGCTCCCAGCGGTTTTTCTTGTCCACGGCCGGGCCGTGCCGCCAGCCCTGCGCCAGGGCCACCTTGCCGCCCTCGACCTCGAAGACGCGGCCGGTGACGTGCGCGGACTCCGCACTGCCCAGCCAGACGACCAGCGGCGAGACGTTCTCCGGTGCCATCGCGTCGAACCCGTCGTCCGGCCGGGCCATGGTTTCGGCGAACACGCCTTCGGTCATCCGGGTCCGCGCGGCCGGCGCGATGGCGTTCACGGTGACGCCGTAGCGGGCCAGCTCGGCGGCCGCCACGACGGTCAACCCCGCGATCCCCGCCTTCGCCGCCGAGTAGTTGCCCTGCCCGACGCTGCCGAGCAGGCCCGCGCCCGAACTGGTGTTGATCACGCGCGCGTCCGGCGCCCGCCCGGCCTTCGCCTCGGACCGCCAATGCTGCGCCGCGTGCCGCAGCGGCGCGAAGTGGCCTTTGAGGTGCACGCGGATCACCGCGTCCCACTCGTCCTCGCCGAGGTTGACCAGCATCCGGTCGCGGACGAAACCGGCGTTGTTGACCAGGACGTCCAAGCGGCCGAAGTGCTCCAGCGCCGTGCCGATCAGGGCCTCGGCTCCGGCCCAGTCGGCGATGTCGCCGGTGTGCGCGGCCGCTTTCCCGCCTCGGTCCTCGATCTCCGCGACGACCTGCGCGGTGGTGTCCGCGTCCACGTCGTTGACCACGACCGGCGCGCCTTCGGCGGCGAACGCGAGCGCGTGCGCGCGCCCGATGCCGCGGCCGGCGCCCGTCACCACGACCACCCGGTCCTGGCACAACCCGCTCACGAATCCTCCCGATGGTTGACGTCCGCCGCCGCCAGGAACGCCGGCACCTCTCCCCCGCCGTGCACGCGCAAGGTCGCGCCGGAGACGTAGGAAGCCAGGCCCGAGGCCAGGAAGGCGGCGCAGTGCCCGACTTCTTCGGGCTCGGCCGGCCGTCCCAGCGGCACGGTCCTGCCGACCGCCTCGACGGCGGCCTCACTGCCGTAGTGCAGGTGGGACTGCTCGGTGCGCACCATCCCGACGTCGAGCGCGTTGACCCGCACCTTCGGCGCCCACTCGACGGCGAGGCTGGCGGTCAGGTTGTCGAGCCCGGCCTTCGCCGCGCCGTAGGCGGCCGTCCCCGGGGACGCGCGCGTGCCGCTCACGCTGGAGATCATCACGATCGAGCCACCGCCGTCCTGGCGTTGCATGACGGCGTTGGCATGTTGCGCGACCAGCAGCGGGGCGAGCAGGTTGAGCTGGACGACCTTCTCGTGCAACCGCGGCGAGGCGTCGGCCGCGGGGGCGTAGGGCGCCCCGCCGGCGTTGTTGACGACGACGTCCAGACGTCCGTGGCGCGCGACGATCCCTTCGACGAGCGCGGCGACCTGGGCCTCGTCCCGCACGTCGCAGGCGGCGAACTCGGCTTCGGTGGGAACGGCGCGCCGAGCGCAGGTGACGACGTGGGCACCGTGGGCGAGGAAGACGGAGGTGATGCCCCGGCCCACGCCACGGACACCCCCGGTGACCAGCACGACGGCGCCGTCGAGGCCCAGATCGGTCTTCACGTCACAAAACTAGAACACGTTCTCGCTTTGGGCAAGGTTGTTGGGTTGGTGGCCGAGTGTGGCGCGAGAACCTGTTCGCATGGAGCGGTGGACTGTGGTGCAGCGCGACCGAAGTGCCGGGCCTGGCAGCGCCGCTCAGCCGCGGGCGAAGTGCCCGCCGTGCAGCGCCGCCCAGTCGAGGCCGACCGCTCGCCCCGATCGCGCTCACCCACCGCGGCCGCGAAGCGCCGCCGACCAACCTGCACCACCGCGCAGGCCGACCGGCCGCCGCGCCCACCCCCCTCACGCGCCCCGAGACCGCAGCGCCGAAGCGCGCAGCGCCGCCTGCATCGCGAACCGCGCCTCCGGATTCTCCAGCCGCTCCCCGAACGCCTGCTTCAGCTGCCGCACGCGGTAGCGGACCGTCTGCGGGTGCACCGACAGATCCACCGCGATCTTCTCCGAATTGCCGCCGTTCTCCAGCCACGACAGCAACGTCTCCCCCAGCCTCCGCCGGGTGCGGTCCGGGAACTGGGCCAGCGGGGCCAGCTCGTGGCGGGCCACCTGGTCGGCCAGCGGCACGTCGCAGAGCAGCCACAACGTCGTCAGGTGCTCCGCGCACCACGTCACCGGGACGTCCGGCAGCACGCCCTGCGCCACCAGCCGCAGGCTCGTCCGCGCCCAGCGCAGGGAATGCGCCGCCGCGGCCGGGGGGACCGGTGGGCCGACCGCCGCCCGGCCGCCGAAGTGCGTCCCCGCTTCCACCGGCGCCGGTACCAGCAGGTACGGGTGTGGCGGTTCCACGTCGGCCAGCACCTCCGGGCCCCACGCCGGAGTCACCGGTGGCTCGAGGGCCACCGCCGCCACCTCGCGCGGGACCACCCAGCCGGCCGCCGCCGCCAGTTCGGCCAGGACGCTGTCCGTCACCGCCACCGGGCCCGTCATCAGCCGCAGCAACCGGCGGCGCAGGGCCGGCCGGGCGCCGTCCGGCTCCGCCTGTGCCTCCCGGTACCCGCGGATCGACATCCGGGCCAGCTCGTCGGCGTAGCCGAACAGCATTTCCGCCAGCCGCGCCATCACCGCCGACGACAGCCGGTGCCGCCGGCCCAGCCGCATGATCCAGCGCCAGCCCGCGCGGGTGCCGGCGCGGTAGGCCGCCTGCAGGTCGTCCAGGGTCCGGCCTTCGCGGGCTTCGCCGGCACCGAGGCGCCGGCACGTCTCGTACAGCCGGTCCCGCGGCGCCAGCGGGTCCTCGACCAGGTCCACGAACAGCGCCACGGCGCACTCGACGCCGTGGCGGGTGACGCGCCCGTAGGAGCCTGGCCGGGCGTACACCGGGACCGCCCGCCACACCTCCCGGACGATCCAGTCCACCAACGCGGGTACCGCCGGACGCATCAGCGCGGCCAGGTCCGCGCGTCCGAACGCCTCCGGCGGCATCGGAACGGGTTGCCGTGCACTGTCGCCGGGCACCAGGTTTCCTCCACCGGGAAGAGGGACCGAGCATGCTTTACCAGACAGTAAAGCAGGGGGACCGTACAGTACACCTCCATGAGCCGGCCGAGTTCCCCTGATCGATCCAGCACGCGCCGCAGCCCGGCCGCCCGGCCCACCGACGACGAACTGCTCGACGCCGCCCGCGCCGTGTTCGCCGAGCGCGGCTACGCCCAGGCGACCATGGGGCTCATCGCCGAGCGCGCCGACTCCACCAAGCCGACCCTCTACGCCCACTTCGGCGACAAGGCGGCCCTCTTCCGCGCCACGGTGACCCGCGAGGTCGCCGCGCTGCGGGCCTGGGTGCTCTCCGCCTACGAGACGGCGAGCGGGCGGCCGTTGGAGGAGCGCGTCCGGCTGTCGGTGATGGCCATGTTCGGCTACGCCGGCGCGCATCCGGACAGCTTCCGGATGCTGTTCGACTCGGCCGTCGACGAGATGTCGAACGAGCGGCGCGCGCTGGCCGACACGATCACCGCGCACGTCGCCGACCGGGTCCGCGAGCACCTGCTCGCCCACGGCCGCACGCCCGGCGCCGGCGCGGACCTGCTCGCCGCGATGATGGTGGGACTCGTCGGCCGGGCCGCGATGCACGTCTCCCATTCGCCCGGCGCCGACCCGATCGCCGCGGGCGAGCTGGCGACCGGGTTCGTGATGGCCGCCCTGCGCGGCCTGGACCCCGCCCTGCTGGACCACGTCGACGCCGGGCAGTGCGCCCGCTGAGCGTCCACAGCGGACCGATTAGCACGGGCGCGACAATTCTCCAGCACGGGGAAAAGGCCCTCTTGCCCCGGAAGTGAATCGCTGCGACGCTGCGGTCAACCCGCAGGAATCCGATTCCGGAAAGCGCTTGCCGGAAATCCTGTTCGCCGCCACCAGAGGTGTGATCAGCCATGAGTCGCGTCCCCGGGAACCGCCTGCTCTCCGCCGCCACCACCGTCGGCCTCGCCGCGCTCGGCCTCGCCGTCGCCACCGCGCCGCCGGCGTCCGCCGCGCCGTGCGCCGACGTCGACGTCCCGGTCGCGCGCGGCACGGGCGAACCCGGCACGCTCGGCGTCATCGTCGGCGACCCGGTCTACCAGGCCGTGCAGAACCGGCTGCGGCCACGGTCGACGAGCAGCTACCGGGTCGGCTACCCGGCCGACCTCGGCGAGCCCGCGTCGGTGCAGAAAGGCAACACCGACCTCGTCAACCACGTGAAGACGCAGGCGGCGGCCTGCCCGCAGCAGCGGTTCGTGCTGGTCGGTTACTCGCAGGGCGCCAACGTGGTCGACAACTCGATCGGCATCAGCAGCGCCGGCGCCGTCGTCGGCGGCCCGATCGTCGCCACGATCCCGGACGAGCTGGCCCCGCGGATCGCCGCCGTACTCCTGTTCGGCAACCCGATCCGCGCGATCGGCCGCCAGGTCACCGGGACCTACCAGAGCCGCACCGAGGACTACTGCGCGTCAGGCGACCCGATCTGCCAACCGGGCGGCCTCGACATTCTCGCCCACCTCAGCTACGGCGCCGACGCCGCCGACGCGGCGGGCTTCGCGGCAAGCCAGTTCTGAACGTCAGCAGTTGGCGGGGGCCGGGTCGCCGGCGAAGCGTTTGACGATCCACTGGTGGGCGTCGGCGTTGCCGGCGAGGATGCCCGTGGCGTGATCGGCGACGTAGGTCTGCCACTGCTCACGGACCCCGGCCGCGCAGTAGGTCCGGTGCAGCGCCTCCGCCTGCGGGGTGTTGACGATCTCGTCGATGCTCGCGTGGTACTGGAACACCGGCACCCGCGGCGGGTGCGCGCCCAGCTTGTTCTCCGCCAGCCGCGCCCGCCACTGCGGGGTGTCCAGCGGGCTGGCCGTCGTGTAGTCGCTGATCCTCTTGAACGAATAATTCAGCAGCAGTTCCGCGACACAGGCGTTCTTCTTCGCGTCCGCCAATTGCTGCCGCCCGGTGTCGTTGAGGAAGGAATCGAGTTTCAGATCCGGATAGGCGGCGTCGAGCCCGACCGCGGCGAACGCCAGGAACCCGAAACCGACATAACCGTCCAGGCCCTTCGCGACCTCGGTCAGATCGGCCGGGACGCCACCCGCGACGACGCCCACGACGTTCAGCTCCGGCGCGTAAGCCGGCTGCTTCTCCCCCGCCCACATCGAGGCGCCGCCGCCCTGCGAGTAGCCCTGGAAGATCACCTTCGCGGTCTTGGCCAGCCGCGCGGCGGGCAGGTTCTGCGCCGCGCGCACCGAGTCGATGACGGCGGGGCCTTCGGACTGGCCGGTGATGTACGTCGGCACGGTCGCCGGCGAATAGCCCTCGTAGTCGGTCACCGCGACGGCATACCCGCTGGACAGCGAGTCGTTGATGGCCGGCTGGTCGTAGAGGGTGCCGCGTTCCATCGCCTTGGACGCCGTGCACTTGAACGCCGGCCCCTGCGTGCCGACGGCGTACCCGACGATCGGCGCCGCGGCCGGGTCTGCGCCTTTCGGCACCAGGATCGTCCCGGTCACCGCGTCCGGGTGGCCCTGCGCGTCGGTCGACAGGTACATGACCTGCCAGGCGTCGGCGTTGGCGACGTTCAGCAACGGCACCGACGGCCGCCAGCGCAGCACGTCGCCGGGCTTCCCGGCGGGCAGCGGCGACGGCGGCGTGTAGAACGAGTCGTCGAACGGCCCGGGCAGGATCGGCGCCGCCGCCGCGCCGGCCGGCGGGCTCGCGGCCACCACACCCAGCGCCGTCAAGGAGACGGCCAGCAGCGCGGGCAGCATGCGTCGCCAGTGGACAGGCTTCACCACAACCTCCTACAGGGAACGGGATCCGCTCAGGCCGGGAGGCCGAGCGCGCCGGCCAGGACCGGCCACGAGTTGTGCAGCGCCCGCTGCCAGTACGGCCAGCTGTGCGTGCCCGGCCCGTAGAAGTCGACGGTCGCCGGGATGCCGGCCTGCCGCAGCCGGTCGGTGAAGCTCCGCGACGACAGCAGGGCCGACGGTTCCAGCACGTCGGACTGGCCGGGCGGGTCGAGCGGACCGGTCTGCCCGTTGCCGCAGGAGATGTAGAGCGCCGTGCCGCGCAGCGCGTCGACGTGGTCGTACGGGTTGTGCGCGGACCAGATCGGCCGCATCCCGAAGGAATCACCCCAGAGCGTGAGGTAGTCGAAGATCCCGGCGCGGGCGAGAATGCCGATGATCCACACCGGGATCCCGGGGTACAGCGTGTTCGGCACGCCGCTGTAGGACGCCGCCGCGCCGAACATGCCCGGGTGCTGGAACGCGTAGGCGAGCGCGCCGTACCCGCCGATCGACAGCCCGGCGACCGCCCGCCGCGTGCCGCCGCGGTAGCCGCGTTCGACGATCTGCCGGACCTCGGCGGTGTGGAACGTGTCCCAGTCGGGCGTGTTCTTCAGCCCGAAGTTCCACCATTTCGTGTACATCCCGGCCGGTCCGTCCGTCGGCATCACGACGAGCGCGTCCTTGCCCGCGGTGAACGCCTTGACGTCGGTGAACTGGTCCCACGAGCGGTAGTCGACGGGTTCGCAGCAGCCATGCAGCAGGAGCAGCACCGGCCAGGTCCGGCCCGGCTGCGCGGACCAGCCGGACGGCACGATCAGCCGGACCATGCCGGTCGTGCCCAGTGCCGGCGAATCGATCTTCAGGTCGGCGGTCCGGGCGTCCAGCCACGTCTCCTCGACGACCTTCGCGCCGTCGTCGGCCACGGCGGCGCTCGCCTGTGCGGCGGTGACGCCACTGGCGGCCAGGACCACGACGGCCAGCATCAGCAGGGTGGCACGCATCGACGTCTCCTTCACAGCGGGATGTTTCCGTGCTTCCTGGCCGGCAGGGTCTGGCGCTTGGTGCGCAGCGTCCGCAGGGCGCGCGCGACGTGCAGCCGGGTCTGCGACGGCGTGACGACCTGGTCGATGTAGCCGCGTTCGGCGGCCAGGTACGGGCCGGTGTGGCGCTCGCGGTACTCGTCGGTGAGCCGCCGCCGCGCGGCCGCCCGGCGCTCGGGCGGGAGCGCGGCCAGCTTCCGCCGGTGCAGCACCTCGACCGCGCCTTCGGCGCCCATCACCGCGATCTCTGCGGTGGGCCAGGCCAGCGTGACGTCGGCGCCGAGGTGCTTGGATCCCATCACCGCGTAGCCGCCGCCGTAGGCCTTGCGGACCACGACGGTCACCTTCGGCACCGTGGCTTCGGAATAGGCGTAGATCAGCTTGGCGCCGCGGCGGATGATGCCGCCGCGTTCCTGGCCGGTGCCCGGCAGGTACCCGGGGACGTCGGCCAGCGTGAGCAGCGGGATCGAGAAGGCGTCGCAGAAGCGCACGAACCGCGCGGCCTTCTCCGACGCGTCGATGTCGAGCACGCCGGCCTGGTGGCGCGGCTGGTTCGCCACGACCCCCACGGTGCGGCCCTGGACGCGGCCGAACGCGCAGATCATGTTGGCCGCGAAGGCGCTGTGCACTTCGGTGAACTCGCCGTCGTCGACCAGGCGGGCGATCAGCTCCGTCATGTCGTAGGTCCGGTTCGGCGCGTCGGGCACCAGCCGGTCGAGCTCGAGGTCGGCCGGGGTGAGGACGGGACTGGTGTCGTCGGCGTACTCCGGGGCCGGGTCCAGGTTGTTCGCGGGCAGGTAGCCGAGCAGGGTCTGCACCCAGGCGATGGCGTCGTGCTCGCCGGCGGCCCGGTGGTGAGCGTTGCCGGCGACCTCGCTGTGCACGGCCGCGCCGCCGAGCTCCTGCGCGGTGACGCGCTCGCCGGTGACCGCGTGCACGACGTCCGGGCCCGTGACGAACATGTGCGAGGTGCCGTCGACCATCACGGTGAAGTCGGTGATGGCCGGCGCGTAGACGGCGCCGCCGGCGCACGGGCCCATGATCATCGAGATCTGCGGGATGACCCCGGAGGCGTGGGCGGTGCGCCGGCCCAGTTCCGCGTAGTAGGCCAGCGAGACGACACCCTCCTGGATCCGGGCGCCGCCGGAGTCGTTGATCCCGACGACCGGGCAGCCGAGGTTCATGGCCAGGTCCATCACTTTGAGGACCTTCTCGCCGGAGACCTCGCCCATGCTGCCGCCGAAGACGGTGAAGTCCTGGGAGAAGACGCAGACCGGGCGGCCGTCGACGGTGCCGTGCCCGGTGACGACGCCGTCGCCGTAGGGCCGGGTGGCGGCCATGCCGAATTCGCTGCACCGGTGCCGGGCGAACTGGTCTAGCTCGACGAAGGAGCCGGGGTCGAGCAGCAGGCCGATCCGTTCGCGGGCGGTGAGCTTGCCCTTGGCGTGCTGCCGGTCGACGGCCTTCTTCTCGGCGATCCGGACGGCTTCGTCCTGCCGGGCGGCGAGGTCGGCGATGCGGAACGCGGTGGTCGGCGTCAGCTCGTCCATCACCGCACCCCCACGGCGAGGCGTCCGGCGAGGGCGGTGGCCAGCGTCGTCACGTGCGGCGGATCGATCATCGAGACGTGGTCGCCGGGCACCCGGACCACTTCGAGGGCGCCGCAGAACTCGTCCCAGCCGAGCGTGTCGTCGGTGCGCAGGTAGCGCGGGTCGAGCGAGGTGGTGAGCGGGTGCGGGTCCGCGGCGCGCAGCAGCAGGACCCGGCCGTCGTAGCGGGCCGGGGTGTACCGCTCGGCGACTCGTGAGTCCACATAGGACTCGTACTGGTGGCGCAGGACGCCCGCACCGAGGTCCGGGACACGCTCGGTCAGCCGCTGCAGCACCCGGCGGATCTGCGCGTCTTCGCCGAGGCCGGCGAGGTCGTCACGCGGGATCTCGAACGGGACGCCGTAGGTGCGCGACACGTGCTCGGCGAACCGGTCGAAGCGGTCCAGCAGCAGGTCGCCGGCCGAGGTGCCGGGCGCCGGCAGCGGCAGGATGGAGTCGATCAGGAAGACGAGGTCGACCGGTCCCGGCAGCCACCGGGCCGTCTCGTAGGCCAGGCAGCCGCCGAACGACCAGCCGCCCAGCCGGTACCGGCCGCCCGGCTGGATTTCACGGATCAGCTCGGCGTAGCGGGCGGCCTTGCCTTCGACGGTGTCTTCGTCGTCGAGCCGTTCGAACCCGTAGACGGGCAGGCTTTCCGGCAGCAGCCGGACCAGCTCGCGGTAGACGCTGGTCGGGCCACCGGCGGGGTGGAAGAGGAAGACCGGCTCGTCGACGCCGTCGCGCAGCAGCCGGACGGGGCCACCGCCGTGACCTTCCAGTTCGGCGCGCAGGAGGTCGGCTATGGCGGCGATGGTCGGCGTGGCGAACAGCCGCTCGAGGGGCGGTACGGCGTCGAGCTGTCCGGCGAAGGCGGCCTGCAGCCGCTGGGCGCTTTCCCGGTCGCCGCCGACGGTGAAGAAGTCGTCGTGGACGCCGGGTTCCGGGCCGCCCAGTTCGGCCTGCCAGTGGCGGGCGACCCACCGTTCGGCGGGGTCCCGCGGTGCGACGGTGGGCGTCTCGGCCGGACGCGGGGTCCCGAAGCCGGCCTGCTCGGCGAGGTGCGCGGCGAGGTCGTCGAGGCTGGCGCCGCGCAGGAGCAACGGGATCGGCAACGGCAGCCCGAAGTCGCGCTCCACCGCGCCTCTCGCGCGCATCGCCGACAGCGAGTCGAGGCCGAGCCGGGTCAGCGGGACGTGCCGGTCGATGTCGGTGTGGCCGAGTACAGCCGCCACGAGGTCCGCCAGGTGGTCGGCGATCGCCGCGCGTGCTGCTCGCGGTGGCGTCGCGCGCAGTGTGTCGAGACCATCCCAAGTGGACGGTTCGGTCCGGGGGGCGAACAGCCCGAAGAACGGCCGTTCGGCCAGCCGCGGGGAGGCCCTGGGCCCGTCGCCAGGCGGCGAACGCGTCGGTCCACGCGTTCGCCGTCGCGTACGCGGCCTGGCCGGGCGAGCCGAACAACGCCGCCGACGACGAGTAGACGAGCCACCAATCGAGATCGTGCCCGGCGGTCGCCTCGTGGAGCCGCCAGGCGCCCAGCGCCTTCGGCCGCCAGACGGCGTCGAGCGTCTCGGCGTCGAGGCTGATCGCGGCGCCGTCGGCGAGGACACCGGCGGCGTGCAGCACCCCGCGCAGCGGCACGCCCCCTTCGACGGCCGCCGCGACCAGGGCTTCGGCGGTACCCGGCTGGGCGATGTCGCCGGCCACGACCCGGATGCCGGGACCCGGATTGGTGTCTTGGTGGCTGTGCTCGGCCGGGGCTTCGGCCGTGCCCGGCTCGGCGATGCCCGGTTCACCAGGCTCCGCGCGGCGATCGCTCGGCACGGTCTGCGCCGCGGCGTACTCGGCCGTGTCAGGCTTCGCGCCGCGGCGGCCGTTCAGCACGATCCGCGTCGCGCCGTGCTCGGCCAGCCATCTCGCCGCTGCCGAACCGAGGCCGCCCAGACCGCCGGTGATGATGTAGGCACCGTCGCGGACCGGCTTCCGTACCGCGTCGCCCAGCCTCGGGCGGGCCAGCCTCCGCACGTGGCGGACGCCCGCGCGCCAGGCGATCTCGTCGTCCGGGCCGTCCGCCGCGACCTCCTCGCGCAGCCTGCCCGGCCACGACCCGGCCGGACCGTCGAAGTCCACCGTGCTCACGCGCAGTTCAGGATGCTCGAAGGCGAGCACGCGGACCAGCCCGCGCAACGCAGCCAGGTCGGGGTGCCCCGGCTCGCCAGGCTCGACACTCTGCGCCCCGGCCGTGACCAGCCACAACCGCGGCGGCGACGTCAGCTCGGCCAGCTCGGCGACGACCCCGGCGAGAGCCGCGACGCGTCGCGCGGCCCGCGCCGGGTCCGGCACCGGTTCGCCGCTCAGCAGCGCCACCACCGCGTCCGGACGTTGCGAGCGCAGCAGGTTCGCGAGCGCGTCCCGGTCGCCGAGGCGGACCGCGCCCGGCTCGTCCTTTTCGGACAGCGTGATCGACGTCCGGCCACGCCCGCTCGGCACGTCGGCGCGCTGCCATGCCGCCTCGAACAGGAGCCGATCCAGGGCGGCGTCGCGCAGCCGCCGGCAATAGACGTCACGGAATTCGACCAGGACGGCATCATCGGCGTCGACCAGCTGGACACTCCCGAGGAGACCGCCGCCGCCGGGGTCGGTGGACGTGAGCACGGCGTCCACGCGCACGCCACGGCGCGGATCCCCGGCGACGACGACCTCGCCGATCGTGAACGGCAGGTACAGGGCGTCCGCCTGGCCGACCGCCGCGGCCAGCGCGTGCAGGCAGGCGTCGGCGAGCGCGGGGTGCAGCACGTAGGCGGGGTGGTCGGCTTCCGGCGGCGCGATCGACGCCGAGGCACGACCGTCCGCCGCGACTACCCGGCGCAGGCCGCGGAAGGCCGGGCCGTAGTCCTGGCCCAGCTCGGCCAGGACGCCGTAGACGTCGGTCGGCGCGCCGCCGGTCTCGCCGAACGGCGCCGACGGCGTCCCGCCCGTCTCGATCCGGGCCGTGGCGTGGCGGACCCAGCCGCCGCGCTTCGCCGCCACGCTGAACTCGGCGCCGGTGAGGGCGGCCGTCACCTCCGTGTGCTCGTCGAGCGGCAAGACCTCGCGCAGCTCGAGGTCGCGGATCCGGCCGGTGCGCCCGGCCGCCAGTGCCAGTTCGAGGAAACCGGTGGCCGGGAACACCGGCCGGCCCGCGACGGTGTGATCGGCGAGCCACGGCTGTGCCGCCGTGCCCACGTCGCCGCGCCAGACGTGGCCCTGCGGGTGTTCGATGTGGACACCCAGCAGCGGATGGCCCCCGCCGGTGCGGCGGGCCCGGCGCGGCCAGAACGTGCGGTGCTGCCAGACCGGGCCCGGCAGGTCGACCGCCGTCGTCCTCGGGCGGGCGGCGAGCACGCCGGGTACGCCCTCGACGTGCAACCGGGCGAGGCTGGTCAGGAAGGCCGTCCGCTCGTCGATCCGGCGGCTCGCCGACGGCAGGGCCGGCACGCCCGTGGTCTGCTCGATGGCGGCGAGGGCGACGGGATGCGGCGCGATTTCGACGAATGCGGTGTGCCCGTCGCCCGCGGCGGCTTCGAGTGCCTGGCTGAACCGCACCGGACGGCGCAGGTTCGCCGCCCAGTACTCGACGTCGAAGGCCGGGGTCTGGCGAGGATCGGCGAGAACGCTGGTGTAGCAGGGGATTTCCGGCGTCCGCGGCCGGATGCCGGCGACGGCCTCGCGGAACCGGCCGAGGACGGCGTCGACGGCGGCGGAGTGCCCGGCCCCGCCGACGGGCAGCCGCCGGGCCAGCCTCCCCAGGCTTTCGGCGTGCTCGACGAGGGCGTCGACGCGGTCCGCGGTGCCGCTGACGGTGCACTGGGTGGGTGACGCGTGAACGGCAACGCTGACGCCGGGGAACCGCGCGACCTCGGCGGCGGGCAGCTCGACGACGGCCATGGCCCCGGCCCCGTCCCGATCGAGTTCGGCGAGCAGCCGCGCCCGGGTGGCCATGACGCGCAGGCCATCGGCGACATCGAGCGCCCCGGCGACGACGGCGGCGGCGACCTCGCCCATGGAGTGCCCGAGAACGGCGGCGGGGGTGACACCGTTGGCGCGCCAGAGCCCGGCCAGCGCGAGCTGCATCCCGAAGAGGGCGAGCTGGGCGGCGGCCAGGTCGGCGGGCTCGCGGAGTTCGCTGAGCGGGACGCCGGTCTCGGCGTGGAAGACCGGATCGAGCGCCTCGACGGCGGCCCGGAAGGCCGGTTCGGACTCGAGCAGGCGGCGGCCCATGCCGGGCCATGGGGAGCCGTAGCCGGAGAAGACGAAGACAACGCCGGGATCGGCAGACGCGCGGCCTTCCGCGGCAACCACGGTTTCCCGGCCGCCGGGCGAGCCACCATCCGCGGCCCGGCCGAGAGCAGCACCCGCGCCCCGAAGCCCGCGACCGGCCGTCTCTTCCCCGGCCTCGCCGACCAAGCCGTGCCCCGCGGCCAGCTCCCGCAAGCCCGCGACCACTTCCTCCCGGCCGTCCCCCACCACCGCACCCCGGACCCGCGAATGGTCGCGTCCATGGGCCAGCGTCGAAGCCACCGCGCCGAGCGGCACGTCCGAAACCGCCAGCCAGTCAGCCAGCTCGCCCGCCCGCGCGCGCAGCACCTCCTCCGACCGCCCCGACAACGCGAACACCTGTGGCCCCCCGGCCGCCCGCGGCGGGAACCCCGCCGCGGGCCATTCCTCCACCACCACGTGCGCGTTCGTCCCCCCGAAGCCGAATGCCGACACTCCCGCGCGCGCCACGCCCGCGTAGCGTGGCCACTCCGTCGCCTCCGTCACCACCCGCAGCCCGGTGAAGTCGATGTGCGGGTTCGGCGCCCGGAAGTGCAGGCTCGGCGGCAGCCGCCGGTGGGTCATCGCCAGCACCACCTTCAGCAGCCCCGCCATCCCCGCCGCCCCTTCGAGGTGGCCCAGGTTGCTCTTCACCGAACCCAGCAGCAGCGGACGTTCCGGCTCGCGTCCCAGCACCGCCCGCAGCGCCCCCGCCTCCAGCGGGTCGCCCAGCGGCGTGCCGGTCCCGTGCGCCTCCACGTAGTCCACGGAGGACGGATCGACGCCCGCCGCGGCGTACGCCTCGTGCAGCAACGCCTTCTGCGCCGCGGGGTTCGGGGCCGTCAGGCCGTTGGAACGGCCGTCGGAGTTCACCGCGCTGCCGCGGATCACCGCCAGTACCCGGTCGCCCGCGCGCCGGGCCGCGCGCAACGGCTTGAGCACCGCCACCCCGCAGCCCTCGCCGCGGGCGATCCCGTCGGCCCCGGCGTCGAACGGCTTGCAGCGGCCGTCCGCGGCCAGCACCCCCGCGCGCTGGAAACTCGCCGTGACGGCAGGCGACAGCAGCACGTTCACCCCGGCCGCCAGCGCGACCTCGCTCTCGCCGCGACGCAGGCTCTGCACCGCCTGGTGCACCGCCACCAGCGACGACGAGCACGCCGTGTCCACCGTCAGGCTCGGCCCGCGCAGGTCGAGCAGGTACGAAAGCCGGTTGGCCGCGATGCTCGCCGCGGCCCCGGTGCCCGACCAGACGTCGGCGGCCGCGACGTCGGTCATCGTCAGCGACCCGTACTCGGTGGCCGACAACCCGACGAACACCCCGGTCCGGCTGCCGCGCAGCCCGGACGGCGGGATGCCGGCGTGCTCGAGCGCCGCCCACGCGACCTCCAGCAGGATCCGCTGCTGCGGGTCCATCGCCTCGGCCTCGCGCGGCGTGATGCCGAAGAACGTCGCGTCGAACCCGGCGACGTCGTCGAGGAACCCGCCCCGCACCGGCAGCCTCGCGAAGTCCTCGGCGAACGTCTCCCAGCGGCCTTCCGGGACGTCCCCGATCGCGTCGCCGCCGGAGTCGAGGAACCGCCAGAAGGCCGCGGGCGAGTCGATCCCGCCCGGGAACCGGCACCCGAGGCCGACGATCGCGATCGGTTCGTCGTCCATCCACTTGGGAGGATCGGGCGCCGATGACTCCACTGTGGACAAGCGATCGGCGAGCGCGTTCACCGTCGGGTACTGCCAGACCAGTGTCGCCTCCAGCGGACGGCCGACGAACTCACCCAGGTCGGCGGCCAGCACCGTCGCGTCCCGTGAGGACAGTCCGGTCTCGGCCAGCGGACGGTCGGGATCCACCGCGCCGAGCCGGTCGAGCAGCCACGCGCGGATCTCCGCCGGCCCCTTCACCCGAGCCGCCGGTCGGTCAGCGAGCCGTCCAGGTAGGACTCCCGGCAGCGGGCCCGGCTGATCTTGCCGCTGGAGGTTCGCGGGACCTGCCCCGGCGCCAGCACGACGACGTCGTGCAGCCGGAGGCCGTGCCCGGCCGACACCGCCGCCCGCAGCGCGGACGCCACCTCGGCGACGCCGGCGTCCGAGCCCTTGGCGCGTTCCAGCACCACGACCGCGGCTTCGCCGTCGCCGGTGCCGATCGCGAAGACCGCCGCCGAATGCGGCCGGACGGCCGGGTGCTCCTCCACCGTCTGCTCGATGTCCTGCGGGTAGTGGTTGCGGCCGTCGACGACGACCAGGTCCTTGAGCCGCCCGGTGACGAACAGCTCGCCGTCGAAGACCACGCCGAGGTCGCCGGTCGCCAGCCAGCCTTCGCCGGTCTGCGGGTCGAGCGGCGGCAGGCCGAAGGTGGCCGCCGAATCGCGACCCCAGTAGCCGCGGCCGACATTCGGCCCGCTGACCCGGATCTCCCCGACCTCGCCCGGCCCGGCCGGCTCGCCGGTCGCGGGGTCGGCGATGCGCACGCGCTGGCCCACCGGGCGGCCGCAGGAAACCAGGGTCGTGCCGGACGCGGCGGGCACCGCGGAGCCGGCGGCGAGCCGGTCGCGGTCGAACGTGACCTGCCGGGCCGGTTTCCCCGCGTCGGTCACGGACACCAGCACCGTCGCCTCGGCCAGGCCGTAGGACGACCGGTGGACCTCCGGCCGCAGCCCGCACTCGGCGAAGGCGTCGTGGAATTTCGCGATCGTGGCCGGCAGCACCGGTTCGCTGCCGTTGATCAGCGCGACGACCCGGCTCAGGTCCACGAAGGACTTCTCGGCCGCGGACACGCGGGCAGCGCAGTAGGCGTAGGCGAAGTTGGGTGCCGCGCTGATCGCGCCCGGGCTCGCCGAGAGCGCGCGCAGCCAGCGGGACGGCCGTTCGAGGAACGCCGGCGGGTCCATCAGCACCGACGCCAGGCCGCCGGCCATCGGGGCGCCGACGCCGAGGATCAGGCCCATGTCGTGGAACAGCGGGAGCCAGCTGACCGCCGAGGTGGTCCGGGTTTCGGCACCGTAGGCCGTGCACGCCTGGCGCGCGTTGGCCAGCACGTTGCGGTGGGTCAGCACGACCCCGGCCGGCGAGCGCGTGGAGCCGGACGTGTACTGCAGGTACGCCGGAGCGTCCGGATCCGGCGCCGGCCATTCGCGCTCCTCCGCCGGCGGTACCGCGTCGACGGCGACGACCGCCACTCCGGGGACGAACGCGCGCACGGCGTCGCACTCGCCGGTGGTGGTGAGCACCACCTGCGGGGTGCAGTCGGCGAGGGCCACGGCCAGCCGGCCCGCGTGCCCGGGCAGGCCGGGCGCGAACAGCGGCACGGCGACCAGGCCCGCCCGGATCGCCCCGAGGAACGCGACGACGTAGCCGGCGGACTGCCCGGCCAGCACCGCGGCCCGTTCGCCCGGCGCGGCGAGCGCGCTCAGCCGCGCCGCGACCGCGCTGACCCGCCGGTCGAGCTCACGCCAGGTGAGCGTGACCGCCCGGCCGTCCGCGGCGCCGCGGTGGTCGAGGCAGGTGAGAGCGGTCTCGTCACCGAGGACGCGCGCCCACCGGCCGAGCAGTGTCGCGAACGATTCGCGGTCCTCGGCCGGTTTCCCGGTGACGGGAACCGGGTGGGAAAGGGTTTCCATGGCTCCTCGCAGATAGCGTTGGCGGGCGCAGTGAATAGCCGCTCGCGGCGGGTTGTCAATCGGGCGATTCCGCGTGCTCACGGGCAAACGAATTACGGCACCGCGTGTTTGTCACGCGGCGACGAGATCGGGGTGGAATCACCCGCGAAACGCGCAGGGCGAGCAGCGCGCCGGCGAGCGTCGCCGCGGCCGCGGCGAGCAGCCCGGCGGTGTAGCCGTCGGCGAGCGCTTCCCCGGCCGGTGCGCCCGAGCCGAGCCGCACCGCCCGCACCGCGGTCAGCACGGCGCCGATCAGCGCGACGCCCAGCGCGCTCGCCAGCTCACGGGACGCGGTGAGCAGCCCGGACGCCGTGCCGGAATGCCGCTGCGCCACGACGTCCAGCGCGTGCGACGTCGACGGCGTCGTGAAGGCCGAGCCGGCGCCGATCAGCACCAGCGCGGGCAGGCGCGGCCCGAGCGCCGGGACGTGGTTCACGACGGCGAGCGCGCCCAGCCCGGCCGCGACCACCGCGAGCCCGGCGGCGACCGTCCGATGCGGACCGAACGCCGTCACCGCCCGCGGGACCAGCGGGGCCGCGGCCGCCACCGCGACGGCGACCGCGGCCAGCGGCAACCCGGCCCGGACCGGGCCGAGGCCGAGGAACTCCTGGTGCAGCAAGGGCGTGAAGAAGACGATGCCGGAGATTCCCAGGCCCCACAGCACCTGCACGGCGAGCGAGCCGGTGAACACGCGGTTGCCGGTCAGCGCCGCCGGGACCAGCCGCGCGGGCGCCCGCCGCTCCCGGAGCACGAACCACCCGCCGAGCGCCGAACCCGCCGCGAGCAGCGCGATCCCGGCCCGGAGGTGGTCGCCCAGCTCGGCAAGCGCCGCGGTGAGCAGGACCAGGCTCGCCGTCACCACGGCCATCGACGCGACCGGCGGACGCGGCCCGTCCGGGTCCCGGACACGCGGCACGGTCGACGGCAGCAGCACGAGCATCACCGCGACGAACGGCAGGTTGGCGAAGAAGATCCAGCCCCAGCCCAGGTATTCGCTCAGCAGGCCGCCGAGGGCCGGGCCGAGGGCCAGCGCGGCGGCCAGGGACGCGGTCCACACGGCCGCGCCGAGCGTCCGGCCGCGCGTGCCGAGGTTCGATCGCAGCAGGCTCAGCAGGCCGGGCACCAGGAACGCCGCGGCCGTCCCCTGCAGCACCCGTGCCGCGACGAGCAGCCCGGCCGACCCGGCCACGCCCCCGGCCGCCGCGCCGGCCCCGAACGCGAGCAGCCCGGCCGACAGCGTCGGGCGCCGGCCCCAGCGGTCGACCAGGCGGCCCGCCACCGGGAGGAGCCCGGCGAACGGGAGCATGTAGCCGAGCGCGACCCACTGCAGCGCGCCGAGGCCGAGGCCGAAATCGGCGGCGATCGACGGCGCGCCCGCGGCGACGATCGTGTTGTCCAGGGTCGTGACGAACGCGCCGAGCGCGATGATCACCAGGGTCCGGCCCGTCATCGGCGGCTCCGCACCGGCTCGCGGCCCGCCGGGACCCGCGGGAACCACCAGTTGGCCTCGCCGGACCACGTCATCACCGCCGGGACCAGCACGCACCGCACGACGACGGCGTCGAGAAGGACGGCCACGGTCAGGCCGACGCCCGCCTCCCGCACGACGCGGGCGTCCACGAACGCGAACGCCACGAACACCAGCGCCATGATCAGGGCGGCCGCGGTGATGGTCCGCCCGGTCGCCGCGACGCCGCCGACCACCGCGGCCCGGGTGTCGCCGTGGCGCCGCCACGCCTCCTGGATCCGCGCGATGAGGAAGACTTCGTAGTCCATCGAGAGCCCGAAGAGCCCGGCGAACAGGAACACCGGCAGGTACGGCTCGATCGGGCCGCCGAAGACGGTCACGACCGCGCCCGTCGTCGCGGCGGCGGTGAGCAGGTTCATCGCCGCCGCCGTCAGCGGGATCACGACGCTGCGGAACACCCAGGCCAGCAGCAGCACCGAGATGCCGACGACGCTGCCGAGGAACAGCGGCAGCCGCGCGGTGACGGCCGCGGAGAAGTCGGCGCGGGCCGCGACGAGCCCGCCGACGTGCGTGTCCGGCCCGCCGATGGTCGTGGCCATCGTCCGCGTCCAGGTCAGCAGCTCGCCGGTGGCCGGGTCGTCCGGGGCGGTCCGCGGGGTGACCGCGAGCAGCCAGCCGCCGCTCGGCAGCGTGACCGGCGTCCCCACGGCGGCGCGGGCGAGCAGCGCTTCCCGGAGTGTCCCCATCGAGGGGTCGCCGGTGCCCACCACGAGCAGATCGGCGCCGGCGCCGGGGCCGAAGCCCTGCTCCAGCAGCTCGGCGGCGGTCTTGGTGACGCTGCCGGGCGGGTCGAGGGTGGCGTCCGGGACGCCGAGGCGCAGGCCGGTCACCGGCAGCGCGAGCACGGCGACGACGAGCAGCGCCGCGAGCGTGTACGGTCCCGGCCGCCGGGTCACCGAGGCCGCGAGCCGGGCCCAGCGGCCACCGCCGCCCGCTGCGGGAACCCGCATCCGCCCGGCCACCGGGCGCAGCAACGCCGGCAGCAGCGTCAGCGTGGCCGAAGCGGTGAGCAGCACGGAAACCGCCGCCGCCGCGGCGATCCCGTCGAGGAACGGCAGGCCGACGGTCAGCATGCCGGCGAGCGAAACGCACACGGTCACGCCGGCGAAGACCACGCTGCGGCCGGACGTCGCCGCCGCGGCCGCCAACGCCGCCGCGGGTTCCGCGCCGTCCCGGCGGCCCTGCCGGAAGCGGGTGAGCACGAACAGCGCGTAGTCGACGCCGACGCCGAGACCCAGCAGCGCGGCGATCTCGGTGCTGATCCCGGGCACGGTCAGGACGTGCGACACGAGCGTGACGACGGCGAGCGCGCAGCCGACCGACACGGCCGCGGTGAGCACCGGGAGCAGCACGCAGCACGCCGACCGGAACGTCACCAGCAGCACGAGCGCCGCGGCGAGCAGGCCGATCCCGGCGTTGCCCAGATCCGGCGCGGCGGCCGTCATCGCGGCGAGCTCGCCCGCCGCCCCGGCGGTCAGCCCGCCGGCGTTCCGGACGACCCCGGCGAACGCCTCCGCCGTGCCCCGGCCCAGGTCCGCGGCCGGCGCGTCGAACCGCACGGTGAGCACCGCGATCCGCCGGTCGGCCGACACCCGGCCGGGCGGCGGGCTCACGGCCACCACGCGCGGGAGGGCCGCCAGCCGGGCGGCGAGCGCGTCGAGCCGGGCGCGGCCGGTGCCGGCGTCGACCGGACCGTCCGGTGCGCGGACGACCACGTGCTCCTCGGTCCCGGCACCGCGCAGCAGGCGTGTGGCGGCGGTGCTGTCCGCGCCGGGCAGGACGACCGTGTCACGGAAGGCCCCGCCGGTGTGCAGCGCGGCGAAGCCGAGTCCGGCCAGCGCGGCCAGCCACAGCGCGACCACCACCACCGCGTGCCGGAAGCACCACGAAACGACGGTCGTCATCCCGTTCTCCCCGCGCGCATGGTTGATCACGCTAACAATGAATCGGGGCGCGAAGATACCGTCCGGCGACACAAATCCAATTCGGAAAACCCTTGCCGCGGTGAGTGTTTCGCCGTTTGTCGGACGTATGCCAAAAAGGCGCGTGACCATTGGTCTCCGCGTGACAGAACCCGCGTCCGGGGTAGCGCGCCGGCGCCGGAAGGGGTGACGATGACTCGGACGATCACGCACGCGACGGTCCCGCGGGACACCGGCCGGGGCGCGGCGGCTGTGGTGCTCGCTGCCGGCGGAGCGGCGAATCCTCGAGGAGATCCAGCGGTGCCCGAGTACGCCAAGCCGCCGAACGGGCCTTGACCGCTTGGCCGGTCCTCCACCAAGCTGTTAGCGCTAACACTGTTGGAGGACCTCACCGATGACCCGATCCGAGCTCACGCGGGAGTTCTTCGGCCGCGTCGGCGGCACCGACGTCCACCGCTACACCCTGGCCCGGGCCGGCGGGCTCACCGTGCGCGTCCTCGACTACGGCGGGGTCATCCAGTCACTCGAAGCGCCGGACCGCGAAGGACGCCCGGGCAACGTCGTCCTCGGCTACCCCGATCTCGACGGCTACGTCGCCAACAACCGCCCGGACGCCCCGCGGGTGTTCCTCGGCGCGGTGATCGGCCGGTTCGCGAACCGGATCGCCGGCGGGACGTTCGCCCTCGACGGCGTGCTGCACCGGCTTCCGGTCAACGACGGGAAGAACAGCCTGCACGGCGGCCCCGCCGGGTTCGACACGCGGGTGTGGTCCGCGGCGGAGGTGCCCGGCGGCCTCCGGCTGACGCTGGTCAGCCCGGACGGCGACCAGGGCTACCCCGGCCGGCTCACCACCGAGGTCACCTACCGCCTCGACGACCGGCTGACCATCGCCTACCGCGCGTGGACCGACGCGCCGACGGTGGTCAACCTGACCAACCACACGTACTGGAACCTCGCCGGCACCGGGGACGTCCACGGGCACTGGCTGGCCATCGCGGCGAGCCGCTACTGCCCCACCGACGCGAACCAGATCCCGGACGGCGACCCGGCCCCGGTCGAGGGCACGCCGTTCGACTTCCGGCGCCCGGCGCGGATCGGCGCCCGGCTCGCCGACCCCGACCCCCAGCTGGCGATCGGCCGCGGCTACGACCACAACTGGGTGCTCGACGACGGCGCGCCCTTCGCCGCGCGCGCCTGGGACCCGGCCTCCGGGCGGCAGCTGACGATGTGGACGACCGAGCCGGGCCTGCAGTTCTACTCGGGCAACTACCTCGGCGCGGACGGCCGCCCGTACCACCGCGGCGCGGGGTTCGCGTTGGAGGCCCAGCACTTCCCCGATTCGCCGAACCGGCCGGACTTCCCGGGCACGGTGCTGCGGCCGGGCGAGGTCTACCACCAGGAGACGGCCTTCGAGCTGGCCACGGCCGACCGGCCGCCGGTGGCGTGAGCGACAGTTGCGCCACGGACGGCCGCCTTCGCCGTTACCCTCGCCGGTCATGGAAGACCTCGCCGCCGACCTCGCGCCCACCGGTGTGCTGCGTGCCGCCGTCAACCTCGGCAACCCCGTGCTGGCGCACGGGACGCCGGCCGAGCCCGGCGGGGTGACGGTCGACCTCGCGCGTGCGGTGGGCGCCCGGCTGGGCGTGCCGGTGCAGCTGCGGTGCTTCGACGCGGCCCGCAAGTCGTTCGAGGCACTCACCTCCGGCGCGGCCGACCTGGCGTTCCTGGCGATCGAGCCGGCCCGCGCGGCCGAGGTCGCCTTCACCGAGCCGTACGTGGTGATCGAAGGCGTGTACGTCGTCCCGGACCGCTCGCCGTTCCGCTCGCCGGCCGACGTCGACCGCCCGGGTGTCCGGATCGGCGTCAAGCAGGGTTCGGCGTACGACCTGTACCTGACGCGGACGCTCGCGCACGCGACGGTGGTGCGCGGCCCGGACGGTGTCGTCGCGTTCGAAGAGCAGGGGCTGGAGGTCGCCGCGGGAATCCGGCAGCCGATGACCGCCTACGCGGCCGAGCACCCGGGAACCCGCGTGCTCGAGGAGCGGTTCATGCGGATCCGCCAGGCGGTCGCCACGACCCCGGACCGCCGCCCCGGGACGGTGGCGTTCCTGGGTGAGCTGGTGGCGGAGCTGAAGGCGAACGGATTCGTCGCGGAGTCCCTGCGGCGCGCGAACCAGCCGGACGCGCTGGTCGCGGACTGAGCCGCGGGCCACGGGCGTTCCGGTCACCGGGGGAAGCCGGCGGCTCACGAAACCCCGCACGGCGTCAGCACGCACACCGGGATGACGCGCCCGGCTTTGCGCTCGTAGCCGGTGAAGAACGGCGCCTCGCGGAGGACGACGTCGCGCCACAGCCGATCGCGCTCGGCCGGATCCGGGACGCGCACGGCGACGTCGCGCGCCCGGTCGCCGACCTGCACCCGCGCCTGCCGGGCCACGCGGACGTTGCGGAACCACTGCGGCTCCCGCTTCGCGCCGCCCGCCGACGCGGCCACCAGGTAGCCACCCTCGTGGGTGAAGTAGGCGACCGGGACCGTGTGCGGGTTGCCGGTCCGGCGGCCGTCGACCGTGAGGAGCAGGACGGGCAGCCGTTTCGCCGACCGGGCGACGCCCCGGCGGTACAGCGCCACGGCGAGCCGGTTCGCCACGCGCAGGAGCGTCCTCATGACGCGAGCCCGAGCTGGACGCGGAGGGTGTGCTCGTCCCAGAGCGTCCACCGCTGGGTGAACCGGCCGGCCGGGCCGACGCGGTAGATGTCGACCAGGTTCACCCGCAGCCGCGCGCCGGTGGCCGCGGGCAGCCCGGCGAACGCCGCGCCGCTGTGCGTGCCGGTGACGGTGAGCCGCTGGGCGAGCGTGTCGCCTTCGACCACCTGCTGTTCGGTGTGCGCCCGCAGGTCGGGGAACGCGCGCCGCATTTCGGTGACGAACTGCGCCAGCTCCGTGACGCCGGTCGTGCGGTCCTCGGCGGCGAGGTACTGGACGTACGCGGGGTCGACGAGCTCGTCGAGGACCGCGAGGTCGCCCTGGTTGAACAGCTCTTCGGTGATTCGGCGGGCCCGCGCCCGGAATTCGTCGGGTGTCATGCGGCCCAGCCTCGCGCCCGGGCGCGGACGGGACCACGACGTTCGCTCACCGTCGGCTTGACACATTCGCCCGGCCCGCGACGATTCACAGCCGTGACCTTCTCCGCCCTGCTCAAGCGGCTGCGCCTGGCCGCGGGCCTGACCCAGGAGGCGCTCGCCGAGCGCGCCGGGGTGAGCCCGCGCGCGGTCAGCGACCTCGAACGCGATCCGCGCCGGGCCCCGCGGCTGGACACGGTCCGGCTGCTCGCCGACGCACTGGCGCTGGCCGAGCCGGACCGCGCCGCGCTGCTGGCGGCGGCGCGCCCGGCGGGGTCGCCGCCGCCGCCCGTGTCCGGGCCACCGCGGCTGCTGCCGCCGCTGATCGGCCGCGACGGGGTGGCCGCCGCGCTGGTCGAGCTGCTGGAACGCGGCGAGACGCGGCTGCTGACGCTCACCGGCCCCGGCGGCGTGGGCAAGACCCGGCTCGCGCTGGAGGTCTTCGAAACGGTCCGGCCGCGCTTCCCGGAGGGCGCGTTCTTCGTCGACCTCGCGCCGCTGCGCGCGCCTGACCAGGTCGTCGCCGCGATCGCGCACGAAACCGGGCTCGACGAACGCGGGCCGGCCCCGGTCGCCGACCGGCTGGCCGCGGCGTTCCGCGGCAAGCGGGTGCTGCTGCTGCTCGACAACTTCGAGCACCTCGTCGAGGCCGGTGCCGGCGTGCTGGCGCTGCTCGGCGCGTGCCCGGGGGTGACGGTGCTGGTCACCAGCCGGGTGCCGCTGCGCGTGCGCGCCGAGCGCGAGTACCGGATCGCGCCGCTGGAGTCCGGCGCGCCGGACGCGCCGGCCGTGCGGCTGTTCACCGAACGCGCCACCGCCGCGGGCGTGTCCCTCGAAGCGGACGAAACGGTCGCGCGGATCTGCCGCCGGCTCGAGGGCCTGCCGCTGGCGATCGAGCTCGCCGCGGCGCGGACCCGCGTGCTGCCGCCTGCCGTCCTGCTCGAACGGCTCGGGCAGCGGCTGCCGATGCTGGTCGGCGGGCCACGCGACCTGCCCGACCGGCAGCGCACGATGCGTGACGCGATCGGCTGGAGCCACCAGCTGCTGTCGCCGCCGGCGCAGGCGTTGTTCCGGACGTTGTCGGTGTTCGTGGGCGGCTGCCCGCTGGCGGCGGTCGACGACCTCGACACGCTGACCGAGCTCGTCGACGCCAGCCTCGTCACCACCGGCCCGGACGGCCGCCTCGGCATGCTGGAGACGATCCGCGAGTACGGGCTGGAACGGCTGCGCGAAGCCGGCGAGGAGGCCACGGCCGTCGCGCGGCACATCGAATACTTCGCCGACCTGCCGCCCGAGGCGGTGGAGCCCGAAAAGGACAACGTGCGGGCCGCGCTGGACCGGGCCCTGGACCGCGGGGATGCCGCCCACGCGTTGCGGCTGTGGGTCGCGCTGTCGGGATTCTGGACCGACCACGGCCTCCTGCAGGAGGGGGTCCGCGCCGCGAAGGCCGCGCTGGCCCTGCCCGGCGACGCACCGGACCGGCTCACGGCACTGGCCGGCGCGGCGCGGATGGCGACCGAGATCTCCGCGTTCGAGGACGCGTCGGCGTGGTGCGAAGAGCTGGTCGTCCGCGCGCGCGGACGCGAACTCGTCACGGCGCTGAACACGCGTGGCGTGCTGGCGCGGCAGCTCGACCGCTACGCGGAGTCCGTCGCGGACCACGAGCGGGCGCTGGCGCTCGCCGAAGCGACCGGGGACCGGGCGGGCCACGCGGCCGCACTGGTCGGCCTGGCCTACACGCTGTTGTTCACCGGGGAAACGGGCCGGGCGATCGAGCTGGCCGAGCGGGGCCTGGCCGAGACGCGCGCGGCGGGTTCGAGGCGGGAGATCGCGGACGCGCTGATCGTGCTGGCGTGGCAGGCGATGCACGCGGGCCGGCACGAGCGCGCGCGGGAGCTGGGAACCGAAGGCGTCGCGTCGGCCCGGTCGATCGGCGACCGCAGCCGGGTGGCGGAGGGGCTGCGGATCCTGGGCACGAACGCCCAGCTGATGGGCAGCCACGAGGAGGCGGCGGAGGCACTGCGGGAGTGCGAGCGCCTCAACCGCGAGCGCGGCGACGACCGCACGGCGGACCAGCTCCTGGCGCACCTGGCGCACGTGGCCATGCTCACCGGCGACCTGGCCGAAGCCCGCGAGAAGGGCGTCGCGGCCTTGGAATCGGCCCGCCACCACGACGACCTGTGGGCAACGGCGATGTCGACCACCCAGCTGGGACACGTCGAGCTGGCGGACGGACGGGTGGAGCGAGCCCACGAGCTGTTCACGGAGAGCCGGGAGCTGTTCGCACGGATCGGCAACCCGATGTATTTGTCGTGGTGCCTGGAGGGCTTGGCGGCGATCGCCCTGGCGGACGGCGACGCTGCGGGGGCGGCGGAGTTGTGCGGGGAGCGGGAGGAGCTGCTGGACCGCCTGGACGCCCGGTTGCCGCCGATGAACCCGCCCGGCTTCCGGGAGGTCTTGGCCGCAGTGGCGGGGGTGGCGCGGGAGGGGTAGCGGGTTTCGCCCGAGGCCCGAAGACCCGCGCGGCGCGCAGGCTCTGGCTTGGGCTGGTCCGGGACCGCCGGTCGCATCGGCCTCGCAGCCCGATGGCCGCCGGCGCCGCCCCGCACCCGGGCCGCCCACACCGCCGCCATCTCACAACCCGGCGGCCGCAGGCACAGCCCCGCACCCGGGCCGCCCGTGCGGCCGCCATCTCACAACCCGGCGGCCGCAGGCACAGCCCCGCACCCGAGCCACCCACACCGCCGTCATCTCACAGCCGCTCGCCCGTTCGTCTCCCGGTGCCGGGCTTGTCCGGGCAACGGTTAGTGCTCGGTGGGTGCGCGTCGTGGTTCGGGGTGGTTCTCCGGGCGAGGCTTGAGGCCGGTTCGAGAACTTCCGGAGGACACCATGACCCGCACTCCTGTCTTCACCACCGGCTACGTCATCTGCGTCGTGCTGGGGCTGGCCGATGTCGCCGGCTTGGCCGGGCTCGCCATGGACGATCCGCCGCCCACCGTCGTCGTCCTGCTCGGCGGGCTGTTCGGGCTCGTCACGCTGGCCGGGGCCGTTCCCGCCTGGCGGGGCCACCGGGCCGGCCAGGTCACCGTCGTCGGCTCGCGGGTGCTGTCCGCGATGCTGGCCGCCCCCGCCTTCTTCGTCCCGGCCTCGGCCTGGGAACGGCTGCTCGCCGCCGTCATGATCGTCTTGTCGATCGTCGGCCTCGGGCTGCTCGTCAGCGGTGCGCGGCAACGCGCGCTGGCGCCATGACCCGCGCCGCCGGCCCGCTCGCCGCCGGGGGCGCGGCGGGCCTCGCCTGGGCCGCCGGCCTGCGCGGGCTCATGGTCGAGGTCGCCGGGCGCGAATCCGCCGTGCACTGGTACGGCACCTTCGTCCAGATCCTGCTGCCCGGCGTGGTCACCGGTGCGCTGTTCGGCTGGGCGTGGCACACGCGCCGACGGCGCTGGCTGGTCGCAGCACCCCTGGTGTTCCCGATCGCCGTGATCGTCTCGCCCGACACGGTCACGGCGATCGCGGCGGGCCGGGTCCCGTTCAGCGACGGCCTCGGCGGCGGCGCGCTCGCCCTGCCCCTGTTCGGCATGGCGGGCGGCTACGCCATCGCCGGGCACGTGCGCTGGCGGCGGATCGTCCTCGGCGTGTTCGCGCTGGTGCCCCTGCCCGCGTGGGCGATCGCGAGCGCCTCGATCTCGCCCGCGCTGAGCGTCACCACCGCGCGCGGCGCCTGGGTCGCCGCCCTGTTCTGGGCTTCGACCGCGACGCTCGCGCTCGGCTGCGCCATCCCGCTCGCCCGCGCCGGACCCACGGCGTCGCGGACGGCCGTCCGCGACGAAGTCCCCGCGGACACCCGGAGCTGACCCTCATCGCCTCTCTGTCGCCACCGTCATCGATACGACATTGCGTCTTCTCGACGGTCGCAACGAGTGTTACGTTCCTCGTGGTGCAGGTCGACCCGAGGGGGTTGCGATGAGGCTTTCTCCCAGCGCGCACACGGACTCGTTCTGCCGCGACCGGCTGCCCCCGGCCGAGCAGTGGCCGCGGCTCGTGTTCGACCTGCCCGAGCTGCACTACCCGGACCGGCTCAACGCCGCCACGGCCCTGCTCGACGGCACCGTCGAGCGCCTCGGCCCGGACCGGCCGTGCCTGCGCTCGCTCACCGGCACGTGGACCTACGGCGAGGTCCTGGCGCGCGCCAACCGGATCGCGCACGTTCTCACCGCCGAACTCGGGGTCGTGCCCGGCAACCGCGTGCTGCTCCGCGGCACCAACACGCCGTGGCTGGCGGCGTGCTGGCTGGCCGTCCTCAAGGCCGGCGCGGTCGCCGTGTCCACGATGCCGATGCTGCGCCGCCACGAGCTGGACAAGATCGCCGGCCGCGCGCGGCCGAGCGTCGCCCTGTGCGACGAGCGCCTGCTCGACGAACTGCCGCCCGGGCTGCCCGTGGTCTCCTACGGCGGCGGGCCGTCCGGCGGCGAACTCGGCGAGCGCAGCGCCCGGCACCCGGTGACCTTCGCCGACGTGCCGACGGCCGCCGACGACGTCGCCCTGCTCGCCTTCACCTCCGGCACCACCGGCTCGCCCAAGGCGACTATGCACTTCCACCGCGACCTGCTCGCCATCGCCGACACGTTCTCCCGGCACGTCGTGCGCCCCACGGCCGAGGACCTCTTCTCCGGCACTCCCCCGCTGGCGTTCACGTTCGGCTTGGGCGGCCTGCTCGTCTTCCCGCTGCACGCCGGCGCGTCCGTGCTCCTGCTCGAACGCGCCACCCCCAAGGAGCTGGCCGCGATCGTCGCCGAGCAAGGCGTGACCGTCCTGTTCACGGCACCGACCGCCTACCGCGCGATCCTCGGCTCCGGCGACGGCAAGCTCCTCGCCGGCGTGCGCCGCGCCGTCTCCGCCGGCGAAGCCCTGCCCGCCGCCGTGGCCGAGCGGTACCGCGAGGTCGTCGGCCGCCCGCTCATCGACGGCATCGGCAGCACGGAGATGTTGCACGTCTTCATCTCCGCGGCCGACGAAGCCGCCCGCCCGGGCACCACCGGCACCGTCGTGCCCGGCTTCCGCGCCGCCGTCCTGGACGTCGACGGCACGCCGGTGCCCGACGGGACGCCCGGCCTGCTCGCGGTGCAGGGCCCCACCGGCTGCCGGTACCTCGAGGACCCGCGGCAGACCGACTACGTGCGCGACGGCTGGAACATCACCGGCGACACCTACGTGCGCGAACCCGACGGCTACTTCCGGTTCGTGGCGCGCAGCGACGACATGATCGTCTCTTCCGGTTACAACATCGCGGCTCCCGAAGTCGAGGAGGTGCTGCTGACCCACCCGGACGTCGACGAGTGCGCGGTCGTCGGCACGCCCGATCCGGACCGGGGCTCGGTCGTCACCGCCTTCGTCGTGCTCCGGCCCGGTGTCACGCCCGGCCCGGACGTCGTGCACGCCCTGCAGGAGCACGCCAAAGCCGTTGCCGCGCCGTACAAGTATCCGCGCCGGGTGCGGTTCATCGACGCGCTGCCGCGCAACGCGAGCGGGAAGCTCCAGCGCTTCCTGCTGCGCGAGCAGTGACGAGGGTGACGGGCCCGCTGCCGAGGTGGGGTGGCGGTGGGCCCGTCACGTTCGTGGGGTGCCGGGGACATGCCTCCAGCGTAGCCGCGGATTCGAACATCTGTTCGCGTCTCTTCAGGTGATTCCCGGCCGCGGAAGGTCACGCAAAGACATGAAATCGGCCAGCCATCACACTTCCGAGCGACAAACAGTCCTGAGTGGACAGTTACCGACCACCGCAAACACCTCGGCACACCGCGGAAACCGGACGGGCGCGCGCCGGCAGCCGGCCGACCATCACCCGACACGCCGCGGAGCCGGTGGAGCAACCGCCGGACCGACCCCATAAAGTCTTCGCGTGCCCGAGGTCGACTACTACGAGGTGCTCGGCATCCGCCGGGACGCCACGGCGGCCGACGTCAAGACGGCCTACCGCCGGCTGGCGAAGACCATGCACCCGGACGGCGGTGGCACGGTCGGCACGTTCCGCCTGCTCCGCGAGGCCTACGACGTCCTGGGCGACCCCGTGGCCCGCGCCCGCTACGACTCGGGCGGCGCCACCGTCGTGCCCGTCCCGGTCCGGCCGCGGCCCCGGCGGCGGTTCGGGGACGAGCCCGGGTTCGTCCCGGACCTGCCCGAGCTGGAGGCCGAGGACCTGAGCTGGTGGCACTTCGCCGGGCAGGACACCCGGATGCGTCACGGCCGCCGCCGCGGGCCTGGCCACGCGCCGGTGGTCGCCGCCGTCGCCGGGATGGTGCTCGTGCTGCTGCCGCTGGTCAGCGGGGTCGGGTTCTCGCCGCCGGTGCTCATCGTGTGGCTGCTGCTGACCGCCGGCACGGCGCTGCTGGTCCAGCGGCTGGCCCGCAGCTACCTGCGCGCGAGCAAGGCCCGCGAGGCGTACGCCGAGGAGTTCGGCGGCCGCACCGTGTTCGGCACGCCCGGCACCGAACGCGACGAGCTGGCCGAGCGGCTGACCGCCGACCTGCTCGAGAGCTACCTGACTCGGCTGCCCGGCGCGCGGATCTTCCACGGCCTCGCCTGGCCCGGCTCGGTGTTCGCCGACGTCGACCACGCGGTGCTGTGCGGGAAGCGGCTGGTGCTCATCGAATCGAAGCTGTGGCTGCCGGGGCACTACGAGACGGCCGAGGACGGCAGGCTGCTGCGCAACGGAAGGCCGTTCCGCGGCGGCGGCAGCCGGCTCGCGGAGAGCCTGGCCGCCTACCGCGAGCTGCTGCCGGGGGTCGCGCTGCGCGGGGTGATGATCGTGTACCCGAGCCGCAGCGGCGAGCTGACCACGGCCGACCCCGGCGACCTGCCCGTCGCGCCGATGACGCCGGAGGACTTCCTGCACGAGATCGGCGAATGGCTCGCCGCCGATCCGTCCACAGTGGACCACGAGACGCTGCGGGCCATCCGCGACCAGGTCGTCGGCGGGGGCGGCCGGGCGGCGTGAACACCACTGCCACGCTCGAGGATGGCCGGCACGGGAAGCGCTCCGGCAGCAGGAACCCCACCACGACCAGCGGAACCCGCCGAGCCGCATGAGCCCCGCCGCCACGCTCGAAGAGTGCCGCCACGCGACGCCCTCCGACACCAGGAACCCCACCACGACCAGCGAAACCCGCCGAGCCGCATGAGCCCCGCCGCCACGCTGGGCACCGTGCTGCTCGCCTACCTCCCCGCCGCGGTCTCGCCCGGGCCGAACTTCGTCCTCATCGCGCACACCGCCGCGGCCGGGAGCAGGCGGGCCGCCGTCGCGGTCGCGCTCGGGGTGGTCGCGGCCGGCGGGCTGCTCGCCGCGGTCGCCGTCTTCGGGCTCGGCGGCGTGCTCGCCCGGGAACCGTGGCTCGCCACGGCGCTGCGTGTCGTCTGCGGCGGGTACCTCGCCTGGCTCGGGGTGCGGCTGTGGTGGCACGCCCACGCCCCGGCTCCGGACGCGCAGGAGAGCGAAAACCGGCACAACGCGGCGACGCACCAGGCCGGCACGCTTTTCCGCCGGGGCGTGGTCAGCAACCTCACCAACCCCAAGGCGGCCGCCTTCTTCGGCAGCGTGCTGACCGCGACACTCCCGCCCGGCGAACCCACCGCGGTCAAGGCCGCCGCGGTCGCGCTGATCGTCGCCGCCTCCGCCGGCTGGCATCTCTCCGTCGCGCTGCTGTTCTCCTCCCCCGCCACCCGACGCTGGTACACCCACGCGAAGCCGGCTCTCAACCGCTCGGTCGGCACGATTCTCGTCGTCCTCGGCGTCACCCTCGCCGTAACTCCGTGAAGGCCGCCCCGGCGAACGAGGCGGCCTCCACGGAACAAGCGAACCTACCGGGCGCCGCCCGAAGCGCGCTGCTTCTGCGCGTGCGCCGAGCGGGTGCAGACCTCGCCCACGTCGACCGTCTGGCCGCGGTCGGCGAAGACGTCCGCCACGCCGACGAGCTTGCCGTTCGGCGTCGAGCACGTCAGCTGGTAGGCCTCCTTCGGCCCGTACGTCGGCGGGATCGGCGACGCGAACGAGACGTCGCCGGTCCAGTCGTCCACGGCGTTCGGGTCGGCCTGGTCGTAGTTGACCACCACGGCCTTGTAGTCGCCGGCCGGCGGGTCGAACAGCACGGCGTGCTCGGACGTCGTGCCGCCGTTCGCCGACGAGCTGACCAGGTTGCCCGCCGAGTCGTAGACGAACAGGTCCCAGTCGGTCGCGCTGCTCTTCCAGTTGATGTTGACGCTGAACTTCCCGTTGTCGACCTTGGGCAGGCCGTCGACGTGGAAGGTGAACGTGTCGCCGGTCGGGTCGGCCGGGTAGTTCTGGTTGATCGGCGGCACCCCGGCCGGGTTGGTCACCGCGAAGCCCTGCTGCGCCGGGCCCTGCGGGTCACGCCCGTAGCGGCCGGCCACGTACGGCCGGGTCGACGGGTTGACCGACCACGCGAAGCGGCCACCGGTGGTGGTGAACGTCGAGTTCAGGTCGTCGGTGACGTAGATCGGCGGCTTGGTGGAGCCGTCCGGCTGGATCACCGGCGACGTCGGCGTCTGGAACGTCTTGTGCAGCTTGAGCTGGTAGCCCTTCGGCGCCGAGCCGATCAGCGTCGAGTGCGCCTGCGGGTCGGCGGTGTTGGCGAGCATGTCCAGCAGGGCCGCCCGGTTGCCGCCCTTGCCCGCGCCGGTCGTCGGGGCGAGCCCGGCGTACTCGGCGACGACCGCGGTCTCGTAGGCCTCGTGGAAGCCGGCGCCGCCGACCTCGATCGTGAAGCCCCAGCCACCGGTCGCCCAGTACGACCAGTCCTCGGTCGTGCCGGTCGTGTCGTACAGCGCCCAGCTCGGCTCGCTGACGTACCCGTTGCGCGAGGCCAGCTGGTCACCGAGGGCCTTGTACGCCGGCTCCTCCAGCGGCGGCCGGACGTCGGCGACGCCCGGCGGGCGCAGGACCAGTGCCGCGTTCGTGTGCCACGTGATGAGGTTGGTGACCTGCCGGTTCGAGATGACCGAGCGGATGTTGCGCGTCTCCGGCTCGGAGAACGGCGCGGACCCGCGGAAGGTGTCGCCGCTCCAGGCGATTTCGGCGCCGCTGCCGCCCCAGAACCCGGCGTAGTTGCGGTTCGGGTCGGTGCCGCGGACGCGCCCGGCCGGGTTGGCCTTGCAGACACCAGTGGCGTATTGTGGCGGAGAATCCTTTACGTCGCAATTCTTTCTTTTCATTTCATAGTCGAAGCGCGTGAAGTCGCCCTTGGGCTCGGCTTCGCGGGAAATGTCGAAGCCGTCCGGGTTGACGATCGGCACGATGATGTTGCGGGTCTTGCCGACCAGCCCCCGGATGCCGTTGTCGTGCGCGTAGCCGTTGACCAGCTCGTACGCCCATTCCATGGCGTGCTCGCCGGCGGGCCATTCGCGCGCGTGGTGCACGCCCATGGTGAAGTCGATCGGTTTGCCGTCGGTGACGTTTTTGACGTCGGTGGCGATCTCCAGCCCGATGACGTCGCGGCCTTCCCAGGTCGGCTCCGGCATGGTGAACGCCGAGACCAGGCCCGGGTTCCGGCGGGCCAGCTCCTTCATCTCGAACTCGTAGTCGTAGAGGTGGCGGTAGCCGGTGCGGCCCGAGGGCAGGACGGACCTGGCGGTCTTGGCCGCGTATTCGCGGTCGGCCTTCGCGTCGGCGACGGACTTGGCCGAGAGGTCGGCCTGGACGACGGTCGACTTGAGGCCGCTCTTGGCGAGCGTCCGGCGGTCGGCGTCGTCGGCCAGCACGACCTCGACACCGGTCGCGTCGCCCTTCTCGGTGACGTCGAGGCCGAGGGCGGTGAGCTTGCTCTTGTCGGCGCGGGTCGGGGTCTGGACCCGGACCAGCTGCGCCGTTTGCGCGGTCGTCGGCGTGCCCTGCGGCGTCAGCGCCAGGAAGTCGACGCCGAGCTGCGCCGTCCCGGCCGGGCCGCCGTAGCGGCAGCCCTGGACGACGAGCTGCTGTCCCTTCTTCACGAAGCTTTCGGCGAGTTCGTGGGTGCGCAACGCCGCGGAAGCGGCAACCACCGCGCCCGTCGCCTTGTCGAACACGGCGATGTCCCAGTCGCCTTCGACGCCCGCAGCCGGCTTGAGCCGGGCCTGGACCAGACCGTCCACAGTGGACGTCAGCTCGCGGCTGTCGCTGCCCGCGGTGCCCTTGGGCAGCACGTTCGCGAAGCACGAGCGCGGTACCGACTTGTCGGCACGCAGGATGTTCTGAGCCGCGCCCGCGGTGCCGGACGGCAGCGCGACGAACGCTCCGGCCAGTGCCACGGCCGAAGCCAGCAGCACCAGGCGTCTTGGTGAATTCCCCACAGGAAAGGACCTCCTTGACCGAGGGCCGGCACGTCGGACGTACCGGTAGCGGCTGACCATAATGGAGGAAATCCGGCTGCGGTAACCGCCGTAAGTCGTACAGCCCGCCGCCCGGAAGGCCGGTTTCACCGGGGTTCAACCGCCGGTCGGTTACGGTCGGTCCATGGTCACGGTCCCTGCGCAACGGGTGTCGGTCGCGGTCTCGCTGAGCGGCATCGCCGCGCTGGTGCTCGGCGCCGGGCTGGTGCTGCTGCTGCAGGTCATCCCGCCGACCGACGAGATCAGCGCGACCCGCCGCACGATCAGCGAATACGGGCTCTCGGACCACAAGCAGGTCTTCGACCTGGCCGTGGTCCTGGTCGCGCTCGGCTCGGCCGCCGGCCTCGCGGCCCTGCGGCACCAGCGGCGGCTGCCGGTGGCCGCGGCCGTCCTGGGTACATTGTGGACGGTCGGGCTGCTCGTCATCGTGGCCTTCCCGAAGCCGGACTGGGCCACGGTGTCCCGCGCGGACTTCGGCGGCACGCTGCACCGGATCGCGAGCGTGGTGGCGTTCGTCGCGCTGCCGCTGGCGGTGCTCGTGGCGGCACGCCGGGCGTTTCCCGGTTCGCCGGGCCGGCGGTGGCTCGCCCGTGCCACGGCGATCGCGGCGCTGGGCTGGTTCGCGGTCATCGCCGGAGCGGTCGTGGTCGCCGCGGCGGAGGACGGGCGCTGGTGGACGCTCATCCCGCTCGGCCTGGTGGAACGCGGCATGGCGCTGACGGAGCTGGTGGCCTTGGCGGTGCTCACGGCACCGGTTCCGGCCCGGTCCGCCGAGGAGCGCCGGACGGTCAGACCGCCCGCAGGACCGGTTCCGTCGTCTCGGTCAGCCGCGGGTCGGGGCGCCCGCCGGACATCGCCAGGAAGCCGCGGGCGACGCGGGCCAGCAGCGGCCAGTTCTTCGGCTTCTTCTTGTCCAGCCCGCCGATCAGCTGTTTGAGCATCGACAGCGTGTCGAAGTAGATGCGCTCGCACACGAGGTTTTCGTCGGCGTCGAAGACGAAGTAGGCCGTCATCCGGACCCGGAAGCGCGAGCCCGTCGGCGGGATCGGGCCGAGCGGGCCGAGGTGGGTGCCCAGCAGCCAGAACTCGACGATCACCGCGTCCGCGCTGTGCCGCAGCGCGATCAGCTCGTGGCGCTGGTCGGGGAACGCGGTGCGGGTTTCGTGGTAGTAGCCGCGCACGGCGTGGTCGCCGTCGTGGACCGTCATGGTCGCGACCACCTCGTAGTGCGGGTGGGGGAAGGTCGCGAGCGTGGCGTCCCAGTCCTGGGCCACTTCGTCGCGGAAGTGGTCGAGCACGAGCTTCTGCCGGGCCGCGAGGACCTCGGGCGCGGGGATGTCGAACTCGGTCATCGGGCCCTCCGGATCCACGGTGCAGGTGACCGGCGATAACCTACACTGTAGAGACACCGAGGGAAGGGGCCCGGCCGTGACGGTGCTCGACCGCGCGAAACCGGTGATCAGGTGGGGTCTCGGCCACGCGATCCCGCGGACCGTGCTGCGCCGCGAGGCCCGGCGCGGCGACCTGCAGGGCCGGATGGTCGTCGCCGCGGCCGGCGGGCACGACCTGACCGGCCTGTTCGAGGAGATCCGCGCCGCCGGGCCGCTCGCCCGCACCCGGTTCGGCTGGATGACGACCACGCACGCCGCGGTCCGGGAAGTGCTGTCCAGTGAAGACTTCCGCGTCGGCGTCCTCGGTTCCGACGGCTCGGCCCTCGGCAGGCTGGCCGCGTGGTCGGCCGGCGAGCACCTGCACCCGGTACGGCCGCCGTCGCTGCTGGCCGTCAACCCGCCCGAGCACACCCGCTACCGCAAGCTGGTCACCGGCGTGTTCACCGTGCGCGCCGTCGAGCAGCTGCGCGGCCGGGTGCAGGAGATCGCGGACGGCCTGCTCGACGCGCTGGACCCCGGACGCCCGGTCGACCTCGTCGAGACCTACTGCGGCCTGCTGCCGGTGACCGTGATCAGCGAAATCCTCGGCGTGCCGCCGTCCGACCTCGGCAAGGTGCTGTCGCTGGGCGCGGCCGCCGCGCCGAGCCTCGACCTGGGGCTGGGCTGGCGCACGTTCCGCCACGTCGAGTCGGCGCTGGCCGAGTTCGACGCCTGGCTCGGCGAGCACCTCGAGCACCTGCGCCGGCACCCCGGCGACGACCTGTTCAGCAAGCTCGTCGCGGCCCGCGACGGCGGCGTCGGCCTCACCGAGACGGAGCTGAAGTCCACCGCGGGCCTGGTGCTGGCGGCCGGTTTCGAGACGACCGTCAATCTGCTCGGCAGCGGGATCGCCCTCCTGGCCGGCGCTCCCGGGCAGCTCGCCGTGCTGCGCGAGCGGCCGCAGCTGTGGGCCAACGCCGTCGAGGAGGTCCTGCGGTACGACCCGCCGGTCCTGCTGACCGGCCGGCTCGCGACGCGCGCGACGGAGGTGGCCGGGGTCCGGCTGCCGCGCGGGGCGCTGGTGACCACCGTGCTGGCCGGCGCGAACCGCGACCCCGCGGTGTTCACCGACCCGGGCACCTTCGACGTCACGCGCGAGGGCGCCCGCGACCACGTGTCGTTCGGCGCCGGCCGCCACCACTGCCTGGGCGCCTCCCTCGCGCGGATGGAGGGCGAAATCGGGTTGCGCACGATCTTCGAGCGGTTCCCCGGCCTGCGCGTGCTGCCCGGTGGCCGTCGCCGCGAGACGCGGATCCTGCGCGGCTACGAAACCCTGCCCGCGGTGCTCGCCGCGTGACCGGCCGGCGCGGCCGTCCGCCGAAGGACGTCCTGTCGCGGGACCGGATCCTGCGGGAGGCGCTCGCGCTCGTCGACGAGGACGGCCTGGCGGCGGTCAGCATGCGCAAGCTCGCGCGCCGGCTCGGCGTCGACCCGATGAGCCTGTACAACCACGTCGACGGCAAGGACGCGTTGCTGGACGGGATCGCCGAGGTCCTGCTGGCCGCGATTCCCCCGCCACCGCCGGGAGCGGGGCTGCGGGAGACGATGTCCGCGCTGGCGCACGGCTTCCGGGCCGCGATGCTCGGCCATCCGCGCGCGGCACCGCTCGTGCTCACCCGCCAGCTCGCGTCGATGACGGCGCTCGCGCCGGTGGAGGCGGTGCTCGGCCCGCTGCTCGCGGCGGGCTTCCCGCCGGACCGCGCGGTGCACGCGCTGCGGGCGGTGCTGGCGTTCCTGATCGGCACGCTGATGCGGGAGGTCGAGGCCGCGCCGACGTTCAGCGGCACCGATCCCGAGGGCGTCCGCCGCCGGCTGGAGACGCTCGAGGAGGCGGGCCTGCCCGCGGTGTCCGCGGCGGCGCCGTTCCTCGCGGTCTGCGACCACGAGGCGGAGTTCGAGTTCGGGCTGCGGATCCTGCTCGACGCGCTCGCCGCGGGCTAGATCCTGTCCTCGAAGCCAGACGAGCGGTGTGCGCAGATCGATCATGCCTCGGTCGGACCTGGCGGTCTTGTCGAATCAGGTGGGTATGGCGCGGAACTGCTCGAGCCGGTCGAAGCAGCGTTCGACGACGGTGCGTCCACCGGCCTGGCCGCGGCGCAGCCGGCTGGCTCGTTGGTCCCGGTGTTCGGGGGATGGTCACCGGGAGGCGCCGTCGACGCAGGCAGGCCCGGACGGCTCGGCTCGAGTAGCTCCTGTCACCGGAACCCTGCCCGGCCGGATCGCCCGGCGGAACCGGTCTTGGCCTTGAACACCATCCCGCTGATCACTGCTCATCAGCCAGGCCATGCCCGCACCCCACGAACCCAAGATCAAGCCAGGTCGCACTCACCCACTTTGAGAACAGGCCCTAGCGGATGCGTTCGTGCAGCGCGGCCATCCGGGCGTCGAGGTCGGCCGCGGTCTTGGCGGCCGCGGCCAGCTCGCCCGCGAAGTCCGGGGGGACGCTGTCGGCGTACTTGTAGGACAGCTTGTGCTCGACCGCGGCCCAGAAGTCCATGGCGATGGTGCGCAGCTGCACCTCGACCTTCACCTTCTCCACCCGGTCGGACAGGAACACCGGGATTCGCACGATCAGGTGAAGACTGCGGTAGCCGTTGGGCTTCGGGCGGGCGATGTAGTCCTTGGTGCGCAGGAGCTCGACGTCGTCCTGCGCGGTGAGCATCCGGGCGACCTCGTAGACGTCGGAGACGAACGGGCAGACCACCCGGATGCCGGCGATGTCGTCGAGGACGTGCGCGACGGCGATCCAGTCTTCGCCCAGCCCGCGCCGGCGCACCTTCTCCTTGATGGCTTCCGGCCGCTTCACCCGGCTGGTGATGTGCTCGATCGGGTCGTGCCGGTGGACGAAGTCGAACTCCTCGCTGAGGATCCGCAGCTTCGTCATCAGCTCTTCGATGGCGAACTTGTACATCAGGAGGAACCGCGGGAGCTGTCCGGCGACGGCGAGCTCGTCGGCCGCCTCCCGCAGGTCCTCGGCCGCCGGGTCGGTGGTCACTGAAGCCTCGTGCTGTCGTCGGTCGGGTGCGCGTTCCAGGTTACTGCGCTCCCCCGGTCCAACGATCGCGGGCGGCCCGGAGTTCCCCCGCCGAAGAGACGCCGGGCTGCCGAACGCGTCACTCGGGCAGCCCGGCGGTCTACAGTAGACAGACCGGCGCGGACGTCAGCCCAGGTCGGCCAGCTGCGGCACGGCCGGCGCCATGCCCTCGATCCACGCCGCCGGCGAGCCCGTCGTCGGCGTGACGATCACTGTCTGCACCCCCAGCTTCGCGTAGTCCGCCATGGCGCGGACGAACTCGTCGCGGGTCTCCGGCGTCGGCCGCGGGTTGTTGGCCACGATCGTCTTGCGGATCGTGTCGTAGTCGCGGCCTGCGTCGTCGCAGTGGCGGCGCAGGACGTCCAGCTTGTGCGCGACGTCCTCCGGCGACGAGCCGAACAGGTTGCAGGCGTCGCCGTGCCGGGCGACGAGCCGCAGGGTCTTGCGCTCCCCGCCACCGCCGATGAGCACCTTCGGGCGGCTGATCGGCTGGGGCGAGCAGAGCGTCTCCGCAAGCTGGTAGTACCGGCCGTCGAACGGGCCGTTGTCCTCCGGGTCCCACATCTGCGCGCAGATGCGCAGCGTCTCCTCCAGCCGCTCGAACCGCTCGGCGATCGGCGGGAACGGCACGCCCATCCCCCGGTGCTCGCGCTCGAACCACGCGGCCCCGATGCCGAGCACGGCCCGGCCGCCCGAGAGGACGTCGAGCGTGGTGACGATCTTCGCGAGCAGCCCGGGGTGCCGGTAGGTCACGCCGGTGACGAGCAGGCCGAGGTCGACCCGGGACGTGTGCGCGGCGAGGTAGCCGAGCGTGGTGTAGCCCTCGAGCATGTTGGACTCGGCGGGCAGCCCGGTCGGCTCGATCTGGAAGTAGTGGTCCATGAAGGACAGCCAGGTCGCCCCGGCCTCCTCCGCGGCGGCGCCCACCCGGGCGAGCTCGCCGGCGATGGCGGTGGTCCCGCCGTCGATGTCGAAGATGGGCAGATGGAAACCGAGCTCCATGAAGCGTTCTCCTGACGTGCGTTCGCGTGCCGCCAACGGTAGGACCTGGAGCGCGCTCCAGGGCAAGTCCCGGCGCCCGGTCAGGTGGTGGCGGCGTGGAGCGTCAGCCTGCCGCCGCGGCGAGGAAGTCCGCCACCGCGGCCGGATCGCCGTCGCCGGTCGTCACCGGGACGCCCGCTTCGCGCAGGTGGGCCGCGAAGTCCGCCGACTCTCGGCCGCCCTGGCCGATCAGGAACGGCGGTGCGCCCGCGGCCGGGTACGCGAGCGGGCTCGCCGAGCGCAGCGTTGCCGGAGCGCGGCCCAGCGCCAGGAGGATCGACGCACGGGTGAGCGGGTCCTCGCCCGCGAGGTCGAAGGCGGCCGGGGCGTTCAGCGCGGCCACGGCGCGGATCGTGCTGCCCGCTTCCCGGGCCACGCCGAGCAGCGACGCCAGCGTGCCGCCCGTTCCGGTGCCCAGGACCGTGACGCGCGCCGGGTCGAGGTGCAGCGTGGCCGCGTTGGCCTCGAGGAACCGGACGGCGCAGCGGGCGTCGGTGAGCGGTGCCGGCCACCGCGCGGCCGGTGCCAGCCGGTAGTCGATCGAGGCGACCGCGAACCCGCGGGCCGTCAGCGCGTCGCGCAGCGGGACCAGCCGTGCCCCGGCGAGCAGTGCGCCCGGCCCGGCCGGCCTGCGGTTGCCCGTGACGAACCCGCCGCCGTGCAGGAACAGCGCCACCGGCGCGGGACCCGCGGCCGGGCGGGGCCGGGTGATGTCCATCTCGAGCGGGATGCCGTCCGGGCGGCAGTATTCGACCGTGCCGCCGTCGAGCAGCGGTGACGCGGCGGGCGCGGTGATGCCGTCGCCGGCCGCCACCGTGGCGGCCGTGCCGGTCGCGAGCACCAGCAGCAGCACGGGGAAGAGCACGATCCACGCCGACACGCGGCGCAGCGCGGACGGCCGCGGGCGCGCCCTTCGCCGCGCCACGACGAGGAAGCCGAAGACGGCGACGACCTGCAGCGCTGCGGCGACGTAGTCGGTGAAGCCGGCGACCGTGTCCGCCGGCTGCCAGGGATCGAACCGCGTCAGCAGCCCGAGCGGCCGGGCGGCCACCCAGAGGGCGAGGCTCGCGGCGGCGGTGAGCGCGCCGGCCCGTGCGGTCCGGCGGGTCGGCCACCCGAGCACCACGACGACGGCGACCAGCTCGACCGCGGCGAAGAGGCCGAACAGCATCGCGTAGAACTGCCAGATCCGCCAGAGCGCGGGCACCGCGGCGGCCGGGACGAGGGAACCGCCGAGCGCGGCGAAAGCGGCCGTGACGAGCAGCGGACCGCGGCGGGGCGGCGGCGGGGCGGCGGCGCGCGCGGTCGTCGACGGGCGGCGCGTGCCGTACTGCCCGTCGACGACCTTCATGGCGCCAGTGTCACCCCGGTCCCGGGGTGCGCGCACCCTACTTGCGTGCCGCCGTGTAGTTCCGGAGCAGCAGGTACGTGTCGAGGATGCCCGACGGCGCGCTCTCGACCGAGCGGTAGATCCCCCACTTCGGGCGGACGTAGCCGCCTTCGCCGGGGATCTTCACGCCGCTCATGCTGCCCTGCGCGGCGACCGGTGCGCCGGGCCCGGTGCCGGCGCGGATGACGCACGACGCCTTGCCTTTCGCGCCCGGCGTGAACGTCCATGCGATCGTGATCCACCTGTCGCGCAGGGCTGCCAGATCGGTGGCGGCGATGTTCGGCGAGCCGGAATCGGCGTACGCGCGGGCGGCGAGCGTCTCCTTGCCGCCGCCGCGGGCGCGGTCGAGCGTCACCCATGGGCCGTCGTTGGCCGACGGCGTCTTGGTCGGGAAGATGTGCGTGAACTTGCTGGTGCCGTGCAGCGAGGACGGCACGTACATCTCGTACGAGAGCGTCCACGTCTCGGCGTCGTGCATCTCGAGCGTGGTGCCGTTCTGCACCATGCCCTTCGATTCGGTGCGCTGGCGGTCGCCGCCGCCGGTCGTGTCGCGGTCGTCCTTCCAGATGTCGAAGCGGTAGTGGTCGCCTTCGACGACGACGTACTCGCGGTCGGGTGGTGGTTGCCGCGGTCGGCTTCGACGCCCTCGAACGCCTTCAGGCCGTCGGTGGCGGGGTCCGGGTGCCACAGCGTGGCCGCCTGGGCGGGCAGCGGGGCGCCGAGCAGGATCGGCACGGTGAGGGCGGCGACGGCCAAGGCCGTTCGGCGCGGGAATTCCGGCATCGTCGGTGTGTCCTTCCTGGCGACGAGTTCGGCAGGGGTGCACATCGGCCGGCGGAGGGCCCGAGAGCTGGACATCCGATGTCCGACGGGTCGAAGTTAGCGCTCCGTAGCGAACGTTGGCAAGATCGACGGGCGTTCCGTCGAAGATTCACGGCCGCGTCGTGTTGCGCCTGCTGGCCCGCGGCGCCCGCCCGGCCCGCGCCGTCGTCGCCGGGCAGGGACTCGACGCCGTCCGGCGGGCGACGTCGCGGACCGGCGTCTACCACCGGGCGCTGACGGCCCTGATCGAAGGTGGCCGGTTCGCGCGGGTGCCCGGCAACCACTACTCGGCGATGACGAGCCCGGAACTGACGACGGCCATGGTGGAGTTCCTGGCTCAGGCGTAGCACTCGGCCAGGGCGGCGAACGCCGCCTTCGGCTCCCACGGCACGCCGTCGCAGGTCTGCCCGGTGCCGTCCTCCAGCACCTTCACCACCCCCCAGCTCGCCATGTCGAGATCCGTCCGCGGGTCGGCGCGGTGCACCAGCCCGTAACAGACGAACGTGCAGGCGAACGCCGCGTCGACACCTTCGGACGTGAAGATCTCCAGCAGCTCGCGGAAGTACCTCGCCTGCTCCTGTTCGTCCCGGACGTAGTCGCCGGTCAGCCGGACCGGGACGCCGTCGTCGTACTCCAGGATTTCGCCGCTGCGGGCGCCGAGGTCCGCCGCGCCGCGGTAGGGCGTCACGCCGAACTCCGTGATCGCCACCGGCTTGCCCGCCGCCACCAGCGAGCGGATGCCCTCCCGGTACAGGTGCGCGACCTCCTTCGACCGGTGCGCGTCCACCGAGACGATGTCGAACGGCGTCCAGTCGACGCGTTCCAGCGGCACCGACCCGTACGTGACGCGCCCGCCGAACCGCTCCCGGACCGTGGCGGCCGCCCGGGCCAGAAAAGCGTTGACCCGAGCCGGAAGCGTGGCTGTGAGATCGCGCGACTCCAGCAGGCCGGCGGTCCGCTCGGCGAGGTCGGCGCCGGGCAGGAAGCCGTGGTTGAACAGGCTCAGCTCGGCCCCGGTGACGAACACGACCTCGGCGCCCGCCGCGCGGAGGCGTTCGGCGCGCGCGGCGCCGTCGGCCAGGAGCTCGAGGATCTCGTCCGGGGTGCGGTCCCAGGGGAACGGCGAAAACCACACCTCCAGTCCCAGCCCGGCCGCCGTGCGCGCGGCGGACTCGATCCGGTCCAGGTCGGTGCCGATCAGCCGGACGGCCGTGCAGTGCAGGTCGTCGCGGATGATCGTCAGCTCGCGGCGGACGAGGCCGGGGCCGAACGGGCGGTTGAACCGGCCGCCACGCTCGAAGCCGGTGTCGTAGCCGACGCCCTTGGCTCGCATGCTGACTCCCACCAGGGTACGGTCCGTACCGTACCCTAGTCCGGTAGAGTGCCGGGCATGGCCGCACCGAAGACCCGGCGCCTCGGCGCCGAGCTGGAAGCCGCGATCCTGCGCGCCGCCGCGGCGGAGCTCGCCGAGTCCGGCTACGCCGGGCTGACCATGGAACGGGTCGCGCAGCGGGCGGGCACCAACAAGAACGCGATCTACCGGCGCTGGCCGAACCGCGCCGCGCTCGGCGTCGCCGCGTACCGGCACGTCGCGGCGGACAGTGTCGCAACCCCTGACACCGGCGATCTGCGTGAAGACGTCCTGGCCCTGCTGCGCGCGATCAACTGCCGCCAGACCTCCCCCGCCGCCCGCATCCTGCGCGGCCTGCTCACGAGTGTCGGGGACGAACCGGAGCTGCGGGCACAGCTGCACGGACAAGCCGCGGAAGGCGCCGCAAACACGTGGCTCGCGCTCCTGGGCCGGGCGGTCGAGCGCGGCCAGGCGCGGGCCACGGCTCTGCGTCCCCGCGTCGCGACCGTGGCGCTCGTGCTGCTGCGCAACGAATACTTCACCCGCGGTTTGACCACAGTGGACGACGCCGTGCTGACCGAGATCGTCGACGAGGTCTACCTGCCGCTGGTGGGCGCGTAGATCGTCAGCCGCAGCGCAGGGTCTTCGTTCACCTGGAACGTCGCGTAGTCGAAGCTTTGCGGCTCCGGCCGGTACAGCGTCTTCCGGCCCGGTCCGCTGTGGACGACGTCGTGGCGCTCCCACCACGTCGCGAACTCCGGGCAGCCCGCCCGCAGGCGCGCCGCCAGGCCGGTGAACGCCGGGTCGCCGGCCCACAGGTCGTGCGCGGCGCGGAACTGCGCGACCGCGTGCCGGGCCTGCGCCGCCCAGCCGTCGCCGAACAGCCGCCGCGCCCGCTCGCCGAGCAGGATCTGGACCAGCACGTTCCGGTCCTCCTCCGGTACCGCGCCGAAATCGGCCAGCAGCTCGGCCGCGGCCCGGTTCCACACCAGCACGTCCCAGCGGCGGCCGGTGACGTAGGCGGGCTCGGCCAGGCTTTCGACGAGCCGCCGGGTGGCCTCGGGGACCTTCTCGCGGGTGAACGGGGTCCGGGCCGGGTTCCTGGCGAGGGCCCGCAGGTGGGCGCGTTCGGCGTCGTCGAGGCGCAGGGCGCGGGCGAGGGCCTCGACGGTCGCGGGCGACGGGCTGACCGTGCGGCCCTGCTCGAGCCGGATGTACCAGTCGACGCCGATGCCGGCCAGCTCGGCGACCTCCTCGCGGCGCAGCCCCGGCGTCCGGCGGCGGCGCCGGTCGGGCAGCCCGAGCGCCGCCGGGCTCAGCCGCTCGCGCCGGGACCGCAGGAACTCCCCCAGCCCCACGCGGGCCGCGTCCGGCATGAGACCTCCGTGGCACTCGGCAATCCCAGGATGATACCAGGCCTGGATGCGCATCCCCGGTTCTCCGACGATCAGGACATGAGAGCTGCTGTCCTCGAAGAATTCGGCGTCCCGCTGTCCCTGCGCGAAGTGCCCGCGCCGGTGCTCGGCACCGGCGAGGTGCTGGTCGACGTCGTCGCGGCGCCGGTGCTGCCGTACGCGGCGGAGGTGTTCCGCGGCGAGCGGAACTACCAGCTGACGCTGCCGGTCGTGCCCGGCGCCGGCGCGGTCGGCCGGGTGCGCGCGACCGGGCCGGACGCGACCCGCCTCGCGGCCGGCGACTGGGTGCTGTGCGACCCGACGATCCGCGCCCGCGACGACGCGCTCACCCCGGACATCACGCTGCAGGGGCTGAGTGCGCGCGGCGAAGGCGGGCTGCTGCTGCAGCGTCACTTCGGCCACGGCTCGTACGCCGAGCAGGTGCTCGTGCCGACCGAGAACGCGATCCCGCTGGGACGGATCGATCCCGCCGAAGCCGGGCGGTGGACGGCGTTGAGCCTGTGTCTCGTGCCGTACGGCGGCCTGCTGGCGGCGGATCTGCGGCCGGGTGAGACCGTGCTGGTCAGCGGCGCGACCGGGACTTTCGGCAGTGCGGGCGTCGCGGTCGCGCTCGCGATGGGCGCGGGGTGCGTGGTGGCACCGGGCCGGAACGAGGCGGTGCTCGCGGACCTGGAGCGCCGGTTCGGCGCGCGCGTCCGGCCGGTGCGCCTGACCGGCGACGACGACACGGCCCGGCTGCGCGCCGCGGCACCGGGCCCGATCGACGTGGTCCTGGACCTGCTGCCGCCGTCGGCGGGCCCGGCCCCGGTGCGCACGGCGGCGATGACGGTCCGCGAGTACGGCCGGGTGGTGCTGATGGGCGGCGTGGGCATGCTCGGCGGCGACGACCTCGCGCTGCCGTACCCGTGGATCATGCGCAACAACATCACCCTGCGCGGCCAGTGGCTGTGCCCCCGGACGGCGAACGCGAGCCTGATCGCGCTGGCCCGCGCGGGGCTGCTGGAGTTGGACCAGTTCGCGGTCACGGAGTTCCCGCTCGACGACATCGCGAGCGCGCTCGACCACGCGGCGAGCAACCGGCGGTTCGCCCTCACGGTCGTGCGGCCGTGAGTACGGTCGAGGGGTGACCCGACTCGGCCGCCACGAAAAGATCGCCGGCGCGCTCGCCGGGGCACCCGATGACCTGCTCGCCTCGGCGCGCCCGCTCGGTGCCGGGATCGGCGGGTCGACCTGGCTGCTCCACGTCGCCGGCGAGCCCGTCTTCGTCAAACGGGTTGCCCTCACCGAGGTCGAGCTGCGCCACGAGGGCTCGACCGCCGACCTGTACGGGCTGCCGCCCTGGTTCCACTACGGCGTCGGTTCCGTCGGCGCCGGAGCGTGGCGTGAGCTGGCCGCCCAGCGCGCCGCCGGCGAGTGGGTCCGGACCGGCCAATGCGGGAACTTCCCGCTGCTGCACCACTGGCGCGTCGTGCCCGGGCTGCCCCGTCCCCGCGCCGAGCTGGAGCGGGACGTCGCGTTCTGGCACGGCGACCCGGGCGTGCGACGACGCCTCGAAGCTCTCGACGGCTCGGTCACCGATCTGGTGCTGTTCCTGGAGCACCTCCCACGCACGGTCGAGCAGTGGCTCGGCGAGCGACCGGACAGCATCGACCTGGCCCACCGGGACCTGCGCCGGATCACGGAGTTCCTGGCGGCGCAAGGTATCCAGCACTTCGACGCGCACTTCGCCAATATCCTCACCGACGGCGAACAGCTCTACCTCACCGACTTCGGGCTCGCCGCGTTCCCGGGCTTCGCGCTTTCCGACGCCGAAGCGGAGTTCCTGGCCCGGCACGCCGCGCACGACCGGGCCTACGTGCTGACCCGTCTGGTCAACGGGATCGCCCGGCACCACATCGACGCCCCGGCCCACCGCGCCCGCTACGCCGGGCTGGCCGATGTCGTCAACGACTTCTACCGCGCCCTCCACACCCGAAGCCGGAAGACGCCCTACCCCGCCGAAGAGATCGCCCGGCAGCTCGCGCTCGCGGGGTGATCACGCCGCGTTCGCCCGGCCGGCGCAATGCTTGCGCTGAACGAGTGAACCCCGCCGCCACAGTGAAGATCCGCAGGTCGGACCACAAAAACGTGGTTGAACGCCGGCTGGGGTGGGTACATCAGGAAAGCGGCACGGCACCCCGGACCCGGGTCCCCTTCGCCGGGCCGCATCCTCCGCCCGTGACCGGGCTCGCCCGCGGCCACGGCACAGCCACGCACATTTCCCGTCCACCGGAGAGCACCATGACCAACGACTCAGGAGCATGGCACGCGAAACTGCAGCGCGAACAGGAAGCCATCCAGCGGAAGCGGGCGCAGCGCGCCGCCCGCACCCCGGCAGGCGCCACCGCCGCCACACCCCGCTGACCCTCGATCCGTCCACTTCGGACACTTCTGCCGCGGTGCCCCGGCCGGGACGCCGCGGCAGAGTCTTTTGCCGGCAGGCGCGGCCTCGCCGGCGCGCACCGGAACCCGGGCAGCCTCTTGACCCACGGACACAGCGGACTTTAAGGTCAGCGTGCTCCACTTGATGTTAACGCTAACATCACCCGTGGTCCCGACGCGCCCCGAAGGAACCGGCAACGATGAAGTTGTTCTCCCCGCGCCGTTTCGGCGTCGTGCTGGCCGTCGCGGCCGCACTCGTCCCCCTCGGCACCGCCGGTGCCGGGGCCGCGCCGCCGTCCGGCACCGTCCGGGCCGCCGCGAGCGCGCTGTCCGTGCCGAACGTCGACGACGTCCGCGGCAACCTCACCCTCCCCGCCGACGGCCCCGGCGGCACGCGCGTCAGCTGGACGTCGTCCGCTCCCGCCGTGCTCACGCCGACCGGCGAGGTGACCCGGCCGCCGGCCGGCGCGCAGCCGGCCGAAGTCGTCCTGACCGCGAAGGTGAGCCTCGGCCGCGAAAGCACCACGCGGCGGTTCACCGCCACCGTCGTCCCGAAGCCCGTCCAGCAACCACTCGCCGGCTACAGCTTCTTCTACTTCACCGGCGAAGGCAGCTCCGACGGCGAGCAGATCTACTCGGCGCTGAGCAAGGGCAACGACCCGCTGAACTGGACCGAGCTCAACCAGGGGCGCCCGGTGCTCAAGTCCAGCCTCGGCGAGCTGGGCGTGCGCGACCCGTTCATCCTGCGCTCGCCCGACGGCGACAAGTTCTACCTGCTCGCCACCGACCTGCGCATCCACGGCGGCCGCGGCTGGGACGCCGAGCAGCGCACCGGCAGCCGGTCGATCATGGTCTGGGAGTCGGCCGACCTGGCGCACTGGTCACGGCAGCGCAGCGTCCAGGTGGCACCGCCGGCCGCGGGCAACACCTGGGCGCCGGAGGCCTTCTGGGACGCCAAGCGCGGCACCTACGTCGTGTACTGGGCGTCGAAGCTCTACGCCGAGAGCGATCCCGGCCACACCGGCGACAGCTACAACCGCATGCTGTACGCGACCACGCGCGACTTCGTCACCTTCAGCGCGCCGCAGGTCTGGATCGACCCCGGCTACTCGGTGATCGACTCCACGGTCATCAAGAACCAGGACACGTTCTACCGCTTCACGAAGGACGAGCGGAACAACACCTCCTCGACGCCGTGCAGCAAGTTCGTCACCGAGGAGAAGGCCACCGACCTGCTCGACCCGCACTACGCCTTCGTCGCCGACTGCATCGGCAAGGCGACGGCGACCGGCCCGGGCCTCTCCGCCGGCGAAGGGCCGACCGGGTTCAAGTCCAACACCGAGAACAAGTGGTACCTGTTCATCGACGAGTTCGGCGGCCGCGGTTACGTGCCGTTCGAAACCACCGACCTGGACTCCGGCAAGTGGACGATGTCGGCCGGGGCGCACCTGCCCGCGTCGCCCCGCCACGGCACGGTCCTGCCGGTGACTCAGGCGGAGATGGACCGGCTGAGCGCGCCACCGGCACCCGTGCGGGCGGACGAAAACGGTCTCGTCGCCCACTGGCCGCTGGACGCGAAGTCCGGCCGGGTCGCGGCCGACACCACCGGTCACGGCTACGACGGCGCCCTCGCCGGCGACGTCTCCTGGGCCGACGGCTCACTGACCTTCGGCGGCAGCAACGGGCACGTCCAGCTGCCGGGCAACCTGCTGACCGGCGCGGCCGCGGCGACCGTGTCCGCCGACGTCCTCGTCGATCCGGGCCAGCAGACGCCGTACTTCCTGTGGGGCCTCGGCAACACCGCGCGGGACGGGACCGGCGACGGCTACCTGTTCACCACCGGCGGCACCACGAGCGGCGGGTTCCGGGGCGCCATCGCCACCGGCAACTGGACCACCGAACAGGCGGCCGGAGCCGGCGGGCTCCCGCGCGGGGTCTGGAAGAACGTGACGCTGACGGTCGGCAACGGCGTCGAAGTGCTCTACCTCGACGGCGTCGAGGTCGGCCGGAACGCGAACGCCACGATCAAGCCGGCGGACCTCGGCGGCGGCGTCACGGCGGCGAACTACCTCGGCCGGTCGGTGTACGCGGGCGACCGGTTCTTCCGCGGCAGGATGAAGGACGTCCGGCTGTACGACCGGGCCCTGGCCGGGCCCGAAGTCGCGGCCCTGCCACCGAACGGCACCATGATCCGGTCGGTGGAGCTGGCGTCGCTCAAGGCGCCCGCCGTCATCGACCCGGGGGCCGGGACGGTCGTGCTGCCGGTCCGGCCGGGCACCGACCTGCACCGGCTGTCGCCGGAGTTCGGGCTGGCGCCGGGCGCGACGATCAAGCCGGACGCCCCGGCGGTGGACCTGACCCGGCCGCGGCGGTTCACGGTCACCGGGGCGGGCGGCGAGCGTCGCGTGTGGACGGTCGAGGCGCACGAGCTGCGCAGCCCGGTCCTGCCGGGCTACAACGCCGACCCGAACATCGTCGCGTTCGGTGACACGTACTACCTGTACCCGACCACGGACGGGTTCGACGGCTGGAGCGGCACGAAGTTCTCGGCGTGGTCGTCCGAGGACCTCGTGCACTGGACGAACCGCGGCGTCATCCTCGACCTCGGGCCGGACGTCGGCTGGGCGGACAAGAACGCCTGGGCGCCGACGATCGCCGAGCGCAACGGCAGGTACTACTTCTACTTCTGCGCCGAAGCGAAGATCGGCGTCGCCGTGAGCGACTCGCCGACCGGCCCGTTCGCCGACTCCGGCAAGCCGCTGATCGCGAAGAACCCCGACGGCGGCCAGGCGATCGACCCGGCGGTGTTCGTCGACCACACCGGGCAGCCGTACCTGTACTGGGGCAACGGAAACGCCTACGTGGTCCCGCTGAACGACGACATGGTCTCCTTCGACCCGGTGAAGATCACCCGCCTGACCGGGCTGGACGGCTTCCGCGAAGGCCTGTTCATGGTGGAACGGGCTGGCACCTACTACCTGAGCTGGTCGATCGACGACACCCGCAGCGAGGACTACCGCGTCGGCTACGCGACGGCGCCCGGCCCCGCCGGGCCGTTCACCAACCGCGGCCTGCTCCTGAGCAAGGACGCGCACCTGGGCGTCCTCGGCACCGGGCACAGCTCGATGCTGCAGGTCCCGGGCACGGACGACTGGTACCTGGCCTACCACCGCTTCGGCATCCCGGGCGGCGACGGCACCCACCGCGAGACGACGATCGACAAGCTGACCTTCCGCCGCGACGGCACGATCGAGCCGGTGAAGCCGACACTGGAAAGCGTGCGGCCGGAGCGGATCCCGCAGTGCTTCGGGAGGGTCCGCTACAGCTGAACCCGGTGGTCCCGGCGGCGGTACTCGGGCACCGCCGCCGGCGCGGAAGGCAGCCCGTCACTCGACCCGGTGAGACGGAGATCACGGCAAGCGGCGTTTACCCTGTTCGGGTGCGGGTAAACGTCCGCCGTTCAGGTTGCTTTCAGCTGCTTCCGCCAGGAGTCGTTTGATGACCAGCGTCCTGACCGACGGCCTCGAGAACTCCCGCCCGGTCCCCCGGCCGCGGCGCCGTCCGGTCGCCCACGACGCCCTCGCCGAGCTCGCCCGCCTCGCCGCGCTGGCGGAGCTCGCCAAGAGCTCCTCGCCCTCGCTCATGCACCACGCGATCCTGGCCGGTGCCGGCCCCGCGGCCGTGGCCGCCGCCGCGAAGATCGACGTCGCCGAAGCGCACGTCCGCTGGCACGAATGGGCGGACACCGCGGTCGCGCTCGACGAGTACCTGCGCGTGCACGCCGCGTTCGCCGAAGCCGTCATCGCCCGCCACGAAGCCCTCGAGGACGAACTGTGCCCGTGAACACCGGAGAAACGACGCTGGCCGATCTGGCCGCCCTCGGCGACGCGGCCACGGAGCTGCTGGAGCAGATCAGCGAGCAGCTGGCGACCGCGGCCTCACGGCGCTGACGCCGGCCAGCGGCGCCAGACCGCGACGTGCAGGATCACCGCCAGGCTGAGCGCGTTCAACGTCGTGTGCGTCGCCCACCCGGTCACCAGCCGGTCCGGCACCGCCGCCCAGCGCGCCACCCGCGGCAACGCCCACGACAGTGCCGTCGTCAGCAGCGCCACCAGCACCAGGACCAGGCCGCGGCCCGGCAGCGGGTCGAGCCGGGTCGCCGGCCACGCTTCGAACAGCATCGCCACCACCAGCACCGACGCGATGACCGCGCCCGCGACCGGCGCGAGCCGGTCCGGCGGCAGCAGCCCGGACGTGGCCGCGGCGCAGGCGAGGACTGCGGCGTGCGCCGTCACCAGGCGGACCCCGCGACGCCGGATCCGCGCGAACGGCCGGCCGCGCAGGGCCACGAACCAGACCAGCTGCCAGGCACCCAGCACCGCGAACCAGGCACCGTAGTCCTCGGCCGGCACCGCGCCCGTCCCGACCAGGCCCGCGTACAGCGCCCACCCCACGACCCAGCACAGCGCCACGGCGGCCGCACCCGGCCAGCGCGTGCCGCGGCCCCGCACCGGCCACCCCTCGCCGACCAGGGTCACCTGCAGCAGCAGCGTGAAGATGCCCGCGGCCAGCGGCACCGACGCCGTGCCGGTCAAGGTCCGGCCCAGCAGCGTCAGCCCGGCTCCGCCCGCCGCCACGAGCGCGGTGTCCGCCAGGCCGGACCAGGCGCCGCGCAACAGCGTGCCCGGCCAGTCGTCCCACCAGAACGCGATCATCGCGACGAGCGGCAGCGTGAACGTCACCGGCGGCCCGAGCACCTCCAGCGTGCGCGCCGGGCCGCCCGCGCCCGCCGCGAGCAGCGCGGTCACCGGCAGCACGAACACCAGGCCGAGCAGGCCGCGCCGGGGCTGGGCCGCCGCCGGGCGGTCGTCCGGCCGCGGCCTAGAGGAGATCATCGAGGCGGATCGGCAGCCGGTGGTGGCGCCGTCCGGTGGCGTGGTGGACGGCGTTGGCCACCGCCGCCGCGACCCCGACCATCGCGACCTCGCCGAGCCCCTTCACCCCGACCGGGTTCAGCTTCAGGTCGGGTTCGTCCACGAAGCCGACGTCGATGCGGTGGACGTCGGCGTTGACCATGATCGGGTACTCCTCGAGCGTCGCGTTGAGGAAGCCGCCGAACCGGGCGTCGGCCAGGCTTTCCTCGCGCAACGCCCCGCCGATGCCCCACACCACGCCGCCGCGCACCTGGCTCGCCGCGGTGACCGGGCTGGCCACCCGGCCGCAGTCGACGACGCTCACCACGCGCGGCACGCGGATGCGGCACGTCGTCGGCTCGACGCGGACCTCGACGAAGTGGGCGGCCCAGCTGAAGGTGCTGAATGCGGGGTACACCGGGCCGGCGATGGCCAGGTGCCCGGCTTTCGACCGGTCGACCGTCTCGGGCGCCTGCCCGGCGCCGACCGTGGCGACCTCGGCCTCCACCGGGTGCCCGGCGCGTTCGACGGCCGCGGCCACGTCGACGTCACCGGTGTCCGCGGCGTTCAGGTGCTTGCGCAGCTCCCGCAGGCCGGCGTGGACGGCGGGCAGCGCGGTCGCCGTGCCCCACGAGCCCGCCGTCAGGTGCTGCGGCGCGAACCGCGTGTCGCCGACGCGGACCTCGACGTCGCCCACCTGGATGCCGAGGTCGTTCGCGACGAGCAGGGCGATCGCGCTGCGGATGCCCTGGCCCATCTCGTGACCGTCGACGCCGACGGTCACGCGGCCGTTCGCGGTGGCGGTCAGGTGTGCGACGGCGGGCGCGGCGTGGCCGGGGTAGTTGCCCGCGGCGACGCCCCAGCCGATCAGCGAGCCGTCGGCGGCGCGCATCGAGCCGGGCTGCGGGTGCCGGCCGGCCCACCCGAACCGCTCCGCGCCGCGGCGGAGGCATTCGGCGAGGAACCGCGTCGAGAACGGCCGCCCGGTCACCGGGTCGGTCATCGTGTCGTTGGCCAGCCGCAGCGCGACCGGGTCCTGGCCGGTGGCGTACGCCAGCTCATCGACCGCCGACTCGAACGCGAACATCGCCGAGCTCTCGAACGGCGCCCGCATGTACCCGGGCGTCTGCACGTCGGTCCGCACCAGGCGGTGCCGGCCGCGGAAGGCTTCGAAGCCGTACAGCCGCGACGTGACCTCGGTGTGCATCGCCGGGAACAGGTCGTGGCGGGAGGTCTGCTGGTCGACCTCGTGGACGGCGGCGCGGATCCGGCCGGACTCGTCCGCGCCGAGGCGGACGCGGTGACGGGTGGCCGGGCGGAAGCTCCCGTTGTGGAAGGTCTGTGCCCGGGCCAGCACGAGCTTGACCGGCCGCCCGAGCCGTCGCGAAACCAGCGCCAGCGGCGCCAGGTGCGGCTGGAGCGAGTTCTTCTGCCCGAAGCCGCCGCCGACGTAGGGCGAGCGGACCTCGATGTCCGCGGCGTCGAGGCCGAGCTGCTGGGCGAGCCCGTGGCGGACGGCGGCCGCGTTCTGGGTGCCCTCGTGCACGATGAGCGTGCCGTCCCGCCACTCGACGACGCCGCCGTTCAGCTCCATCGGCACCGCGTGCTGCGCGGCGTGCTCGTAGGTGCGCTCGATCCGCACCGGGCTCGCGTCGATCACCGCGTCGGCGTCACCGACCTTGATGTCCGCGAGGAAGGGCAGCGGGATCGCCTCTTCCTGGACCAGCGTGGCCGCGCCCTCGGCGTCCAGGTGCACGGCGAACGGCTCGGGCGCGTACTCCGCGGTGACCAGCTCCGCCGCTTCCGTCGCGGCGACCAGGGTGTCCGCCACGACCAGGGCGATCGGCTGACCGCGGTAGGCGATGTGGTCGTCGAGCAGCGGCTGCAGGCTCTGGAAGGAGAACCCGCCGCCCATGATGAACCCGGGCCCGCGCAGCTCGGCGGCGTCGAAGCGGGTCACGACGAGCAGGACGCCCGGCACGGCTTCCGCGGCGGCGGTGTCCACTCGCGACACCCGGCCGCGGCCGGTCCTGGCGAGGGCGAGGGTCGCGTAGGCGAGGCCGTCGGGAACGCGGTCGGTGCCGTAGCGGGCCTGGCCGGTGACCTTCTCGTAGGCGTCCACCCGGCGGGGGTCGGCGGTCATCGGGTGGCTCTCTCCCCGGCCATCCGCACGGCGTCGGCGACCGTGCGGATGCCCAACTCGACCCGGAATCCGTTGTGGGTGCCCGGGCGCGCGCCGGCGAAGGCGATTTCACCGGCGTGGCGGGCGTTCTCGGGGGTCAGGGGTGCGCCGCGCAGCGCACGTTCGGCGGCTCCGGCGCGCCACGGCCGCGTGGCGACGCCGCCGAGCGCGATCCGGCAGTCCCCGACCACGCCGTCGGCCAGCGTCACCGCGGCCGCGGCCGACGCGAGCGCGAAGGCGTAGGACTCGCGGTCGCGGATCTTCAGGTACACCGACCCGCGGCCGGCGGGGGTCACCGGCACGCGGATGCGCACGATCAGCTCGTCGGCGGCCAGGGTGTGCTCGCGCGTGGGGTCGTCGCCCGGCTCGACGTGGAGTTCGTCCAGGGGCACGGTGCGTTCGCCGCGCGGCCCGGCGACGTCGACCACGGCGTCGAACGCGAGCAGTGCGACCGCCCAGTCGCCCGGGTAGGTCGCGATGCAGGTGCCGCTGGTGCCCAGCAGCGCGTGGGTCCGGTCGTGGCCGCCGAGCGCGGCGCACCCGCTGCCGGGTTCGCGCTTGTTGCACGGGAATTCCGGGCCGCCGCGGAAGTAGCCGCAGCGGGTGCGCTGCAGCAGGTTGCCGCCGACGGTGGCCATGTTGCGCAGCTGCTGCGACGCGGCCCGCCACAGTGACTCGGCCAGTGCGGGGTACTGGTCGCGGACGACCGGGTGGGCGGCGAGGTCGGCCATCCGGGCGCCGGCCCCGAAGACCAGTTCGTCCGGCCCGGCTTCGATGGTGTTCAGCTCGGGCAGCCGGTGCACGTCGATGACGGCGGGTGGCGTCTCGACGCCGAGTTTCATCAGGTCGTAGAGCGTCGTGCCGCCGGCGAGGACCTTCGTGCCGGGGACGGCGTCGCGCAGGGCGTCGATCGCGGCGGCGAGGCTGTCGGGCGCGACGTAGGCGAACGGCCGCATCAGGCTTCCCTTCCCGCGGCCTGCCGGACGGCGGCGACGATCCCGGCGTAGGCACCGCAGCGGCAGAGGTTGCCGCTGAGGTACTCGCGGATCTCGTCGTCGCTGCCGGTGTGGCCTTCGGCGATGCAGGCGAGGCCGGACATGATCTGGCCCGGCGTGCAGTAGCCGCACTGCAGGGCGTCGTGGTCGACGAACGCCCGCTGCAACGGGTGCAGTGAGCCGTCCGGGCCGGCGACGCCCTCGATGGTGGTGACGTCCTGGCCCGCGGCCTGCACGGCGGGCGTCAGGCAGGACACCACGCGCCGCCCGGCGAGGTGCACCGTGCAGGCGCCGCAGTGGCCCTGGTCGCAGCCCTTCTTGGTGCCGGTCAGGCCGAGCCGCTCGCGCAGCACGTCGAGCAGCGACTCCCGCGGGTCGAGCGCGAGCCGGACGGGCCGTCCGTTGACGGTGGCTTCGACGATGTTTTCCGAAGTGGACACACCGGCGACGCTAGCTCCCGCGCGGGTGCGGGCGCCTTCCCGTGATTGCTGCCGGGACGCCGTTTTATTGCTGGGGCCGCACCGCGGCCCGGTAGGCCGAAGGTGAGAGGCCGAGCTGCGCCCGGAACGCCGACGCGAACCGTGACGGCGTGGCGAACCCGCAGGCCTGCGCGATCTCGGTGACCGAAAGCTCGCCGCGTTCGAGGTGGCGGCACGCGCGTTCCACCCGGATGCGGGTGAGGAAGCGATACGGCGTCTGGCCGGTCGCCGCCTTGAACACGCGCAGGAAGTGGAAGGAGCTCAGGTCGGCCGCGGCCGCCATGTCGGCCAGTGACAGCGGGAGGTGGTGGTTGTCCCGGATGAACTGCACGGCCCGGCGGGTGCGCAGCTCGTCGCGGCCGGGCACCCGCGGCGGCGGTGCCTCGGCGTGCCGGGTCAGCAGGTGCACCGCGAGGAACGTGGCCGCCGACTCGGCGTACAGCTCGTCGGCCCCGGCGAGGGCCGCCGCGCCGAGGGCGCCGGCCACCGACGCGACCACGGGATCCTCGACGGAAAGGACGTCCGGACGGCCGAGCCCGTCCGCGTCCCGGCCCCACAGGTCGAGCGCCGTGCGGTCGATCAGGGCGCCGGGCAGGTGCACGTGCGTCGTCAAGGTGCGTTCCGGGCCGTGCCAGCGGAGCCGCGCCGGGCGGCCGGGCGCGGTCAGCCCGATCGACCCCGGCCGGTAGTCCGCGCGCCACCAGCGCGTGCCGTGCCGCGACTCCATGGTCGTGGTCCCCCGGCTCACCAGCACGACGGTCTGCTCGGCCAGCGGCGGCAGGTCGAGCTCGGCTTCTTCGGCGTTGTCCAGCAGGCGCACGAGCAGCGCGGACCAGCCGTTGTCCCGGCGGCTGCACAGCCGCACGCGGGCGGCAGGCCCCGGATCGAACGTCAGCGCCTCCGACACCCACCGACCCTAACAGCGCACACCGGTAGCCTCGGGCGCATGGTGTTCGACTCCGCCCGGTTCGATCTGCGGCCGTACACCGGTTTCGCCATGGACACCTACGTCCGGCGGACGTTCTGCAGCTGGGAGAACGCCGGCTGGCGGTCGTTGCTGGTCCAGCGGTTCGAGCACGTCCCGGTGGCCGAGGACCTGGCGCTGCCGTCGGCCGCGGACCTGCACCTGGTGCTGCCGGTCGCCGGACGGGCGGAGCTGGAGACCCGCGACGGCGGCCGCCCGGTCCGCTCCGCCTGGATCCCGGGCCGGCTGCAGCTGGGCATCCCGGACCGGCCGTCGGTGAAGCGCTATCGCGGCGACACGTCGATGCGCAGCGTCCAGGTGCACATCCCGCGCGGCACCGTCGACTCGGTCGCGGCGCGGCTGGGCGGCGGGGCCGTGGACTTCGAGGCCATGACGGCGTCCGTGGCGGCGGGCGGCGACCCGCTGCTCGAGGAGACCGTGCGCGCGGTGGGCTTCCCCGGCGCGGCCGACGACCTCTACGCCGAATCCGCCGCCGCGTTCCTGGCGACGCACCTGCTCGTGCGGCACGGGCGGCTGCGCGGCGGCCGGACGCCGGAGCGGGAAGACGCCCGCGTGCGCGCGGTCGTCGCGAGCATGCGCGAGCGGCTGGCCGAGCCGGTCACGCTGGCGGAACTCGCCGGCGAGGTGCACCTGTCGGTCTACCACCTCGTCCGGGTGTTCCGGGCCGCGACCGGCGAGACACCGCACCGGTTCCTCACCCGGCTGCGGATCGAGCAGGCGAAACGGCTGCTGCGTGACACGGACCTGTCGCTGGAGCGGATCGCGCCCCGCTGCGGCTTCGCCGGCCCGGGTGCCCTTTCGGCCGCGTTCGTCCGCCACACCGGCATCCGCCCTTCGGCCTACCGCAATTCCTGACCGGCACACCGCAATCGCGCGCCTGGGCCCGGCTCGGCGTCCGCCCTAGCGTTGCGGCAATGCAGTCCTACGACGTCACCGCCGAGACGACCGCCGCACCTTCGACCGTGTGGGCGCTGCTGCTCGACGCGCGGACCTGGCCGGCCTGGTCCCCGGTCGACGCGCTGGAGGCCGGGCAGTCGGCCGGCCTGTCCCCCGACGGCCGGGACGGCGTGGGCGCGGTCCGCGCGTTCCGCACCGGGAAGGTCGTCACCAAGGAGCGGATCACGGCGCTGGAACCCGAGCGCCGGTTCGCCTACGAAGGCGCGGAAAACCCGCAGCTCACCGACTACCGGGCGGCGGTCGAGCTGCATGCGCTCCCGGGTGGGGGCACCCGGATCCGGTGGCACGGCACGTTTTCCGCGCGCTGGGGGATGCGCTGGTTCCTGCAGCGGTACCTGCGCCGCTTCATGCAGGGCATGGCGACCGGGCTGGCCGAGTACGCCGCCCGCGGGTGACCTGCATCACCATCGGTGGTGTTCCGGAAGCCCACTCCGCGGCGCGCGGCCATGGCTCCACGGCATCGCGACGAACCTCGTCTCGCGGCACCGGCGGGGGTGGAGGCACGGGGGCCCAAGCCCTGGGCGCGGACCTCGACCTGGCGCTGGCCGCGCTGCGCCCGCGCGAGCGGGACGTCCTGCTGCTTGTCGCCGTCGAAGGACTGGCCTACCAAGAGGTCGCCGAGGCACTGCCCATCCCGGTCGGCACGGTCAAGTCGCGGCTCAACCGCGCCCGCCACCGCGTCCGCGCGCGAGGTGAGGTCTGGTTCTCGGTCGACGGCAAGGCCCCGATCGGCGGCGCCGACGATCCCCGGCCGGAGGGCACTCCGGAGGACTGCCGTCCTGTTCGTCGGCACGGACGGGCAGCGCCATCACGGTGAAGACCTTCGTGGACCAGGCCGGGCAGCGGCCCTGACGCCCGGGCTCACGCCGGGTTCCGGCAGGCCACGTCGTCGTGGAAGGTCGCGAACGACGACACCGGCTCGCGGGTCGTGCGGTGCTCGCTCAGCCGGTGGGTTTCGTCGGCGTGGCCGAGCGCGATCCCGCAGACGATCACGTGGTCGGCCGGCACCGGCACGTGGCGGCGCAGGATCGGGTGGTAGTCGATCAGCGACGACTGCGCGCACGTGTGCAGCCCGGCGCCGCGCGCCGCCAGCATCAGGCCCTGGAGGAACAGGCCCGCGTCCACCAGCGCGCCCTGCAGCGGAAGCCGGCTGACCGTGAGGATCATGCCGACCGGCACGCCGAAGAAGCCGTAGTTGCGGCGGTGGTGGCCGAGGCGGCCGTCGTGTCGTCCGGGTCGATGCCGAGCGCGTCCCGGTAGAGCCCTTCGCCGAACCGGCGCCGGCGCGAGCGGAACGGCTCCGGCCACTCCCGCGCGCCGGGCTGGTAGGCGAACTCGGCCGCCGCGCGGCGGCCTTCGTCGTGCGCGCACAGCAGGTCGGCGCTCAGCGCCCGCTTCGCCGCGCCGGTCAGCACGTGCACCTGCCACGGCCGGCAGTCGGAGTTGCTGGCCGAGCGCGCCGCGAGGGCCAGCAGCCGTTCGACCTGCGCGCGACGCACCGGGTCGGGCCGGAAGGCGCGGCAGCTGCGGCGGGTCAGCAGCGCCTCCTCGACGGTGGTGCTCACTCGGCCGGCGGGGTGATGTCGTAGGAGATGCGGCCGGCGGGCAGGTAGAACAGCGCGATCAGCGCACCGCCCTTGACCTCCGGGTAGTGGTGGCTGCCCGGCCCGGGCGCGGTCCAGCCCGCCCCCCTCCAGCCGCGCGGGCCCATCAGCTTCGCGCCCGGGTCCAGCGGCACCACGAGGTTCAGCTCGCCGTACGGGTGCTGGTGGTACTGCCCGCGGTACGGCTCGACGCTGTCCATCCAGACGGCGGTGATGCTGAAGTAGTTGAGCACGTCACGGGGCTCGGCGATGCGGCTGCGGCGGTACTTCGGCCCGTCGACCTCGACGTTGGCCGCCCAGCCCGCGCGGACTCCCTCGGTGATCATGCGCGCCAGGTCGTCGTACAGGGGGCTGCCGGGCCCGTGGTTTTCGTTGAGCCAGGTCTCCAGCTCGCCGCCAGCGGTCCGGTTCTTGACGTCTTCGAGGAACGGGATGCTGCGGTCGATCAGGTCCTGGGCGGTGGTCATCGTGGGCTCCTTCCGTGCGTGGCTCGAACGTAAGCCGCAGTTACGTTACAGTCAACTATTGTAACTTAACGATGCTGCGTCGTAACGTATCGGCTAGGCTCTGCCCCATGCCGCCGCCGAACGAGGAGTCCGGGTCGCGCCCCGGTGGCCGTCCGCGGGACGCCGCCCTCGACGAGGCGATCATCCTGGCCACGCGCGAGCGGCTCGTCCGCGACGGCTACTCGCTCATGACCATCGGCGACATCGCGGCCGACGCCAAGGTCAGCCGCCCGACGCTGTACCGGCGGTGGCGCACGAAGTTCGACCTCGTCGTCGACGCGCTGGACTACGGGTTCCGCAGGCAGCGGGACTCCTACACCGTGGACCTGAGCAGCATGGCGCCGCGCGAAGCGTTCACCGAAGCGGTGCGCCGGCTGGATCCCGCGTACTTCAACCCGGACGCCATGGTGCTCATGGGCAACTTCGCCGGCGAGGCGATCCGCACGCCGGAGCTGCTCGGGATCCTGCGCGCGCACGCCGTCGAGCCGCGCGTCACGCTGGTCGAGAACGTGCTGGCACAACTGCAGGACAGCGGCGCAGTGCGGGACGGCATCGACCGCCACACCATCGCGACGATGTGCTTCGGCAGCTATTTCGCCGCCTTCTACCGCGGGGAGAACCGGGACGAGATTCCCGAAGCGGTCGTTTCGGTGCTGTGGCCGGCGATCGCCGCGCGGGATTGATCACGTTCGCGCAACCAACCGGCGCGCTCATCCGTGCTTCAGTGATGTGAGGACGACTTCGGATCGACGGCGGCGGTTCCGCGCGCGGGCGCTGACGGTCGCGGTGCTGGTGGGGGCCGGTGGCGCGTTCGCCCACACGACGCTCGGCGCGCCGGCCGCCGGGCCCGCGCCGGCCCTGTCCCCCGGGCACCGCCTGCCCGACACGAGCGCGCTGGGCCGCAGCCCGGCGCCGCCACCGCCGGCCCCGGCCCCGATCCTGCCGTTCAACGCGAAGCTGACCTCGCGGGACATTCCCGTGCCGGGCGGCGGCGTCCGCGCCGGCGCCTGCAGCGGCGCGCTGGTCGCGCCGCAGTGGGTCGTCACGGCCGGGCACTGCTTCCACGACCTCCAGGACGCCCGCGTCGGCGGCCGGCCGCGGTACACGATGACCGTGACGGTCGGGAAGCTCAAGGACAGCGATCCCGGCGGGCACACGGCCGCGGTCGTGGACGTCCGCCAGTCACCGGTCAACGACCTGGCGGTCGTGAAGCTCAGCGCGCCGGTGGACGGCGTCACGCCGGTGACGCTGTCCTCGGCGCCGCCGTCGGTCGGCGAGCAGCTGCAGTTCGCGGGCTGGGGTTCGCACTCGGCGACAGTGCTCGGGCCGTCGGATCACCTCAAGCGCGGGCGGTTCCGGGTCTCGGGCATCGGGGAGTCCACTTTGGAGGCACTGCCGGTCGGCACGCGCACGGTGGACAACGGCCCGTGCCCGGAGGACTCGGGCGGCCCGTTCTTCGTCTCGGCCGACGACCGCACGGCCACGCTCGTCGCGATCGTCAACACCGGGCCGCCGTGCCCGCAGCCGGGCCCGGAGACGATCGCCAGGATCGACGTCGTGGCGGGGTGGATCCGCGAGCAGACCGGCTGACCCGACGCTCAGGGCCAGGGTTCGTCGTCGCCGAGCACCGGGGCTTCGCGGCGCTGGTCGGCGACGTCGGCGGGATCGGCGTCGGCGGGAGCTTCGGCGATGTCCGGCTCGAGGACGTCGTCACGTCCGGGACGCGCCGGGCGCTGCTGGTCCGCCACGTCGTTGGCGGGCTTGAACTCGTCGAGCACGGGACTCCTCCTCGCGTGGCCGGAAAACCGTGGTCGGCATCGGGGTGGGCACTGTGTCGTGCGACGGCACCGGGTGCGGGCTGCCGCGGAGGTACGCCGGGAGGCGCGGGGCCGGGACGTCTCGTCTCACCGGCCGTGGACAGGGCAGGCAGCGCACGCCGACAGCTCTCGGCTGCCCGGTGCCGTCACCGCATCACCTCTTTCCTCGTTCGCCGCCGGTCACGAACCGCGGTTCCGGAGGAGAGCGCTCCCGCCGTGGGCATCGCACCGGCAGCGTCAGGACACGCCACGGCGCCGGGTCGCGGCCGGCGGCCGGGTGGGGCGCGTCCGGGGTGCGCGGGACCGGCGACGGCCGGAGCGGCGGCTCGAAGTTCGCGGCCACGATCGCGTCGAACTCCGCCCGGACCCACGCGGGGTCGGCCAGCACCAGCTCCGCGAACCCGTCGTTCGCCGAACGGACGGTCATCGTCGATCACTCCCCGGATCGTCTCGCGATGTCACCAGGTCATGTCCTGCGCTTCACTATTTCTATAGCACCGGCTGCAGGTTGTTTCAAGTGCCTGTCCGACATAATGTGAAGCCGTGGCGGACATGAGCAAACTGGACGACGACGACTACCCCACTTACACCACCGGCCAGGTCGCGGCCGTGCTCGGCGTCCAGGAAGCGTTCCTGCGCAGCCTCGACACGGCGGGCCTGGTCTCCCCGCACCGCTCCGGCGGCGGCCACCGCCGCTACACCCGCCGCCAGCTCGGCCTGGTGGTGCGCGTGCGCGAGCACCTGGACCACGGCCACACGCTCGCCGCCGCCGCGCGGATCATCGGCCTGGAGGACGAGCTGACCGCGGCGCACGCGGAGATCGCCGAGCTGCGCGCCGAGGTCGCCCGGCTCAGCGGATGACCCGGGCCGGTCGAAGCCCTGCGGACGTGCTGACCGCGGCACACGCGGGAGACCGCCGAGCTCGGCGCCGAGGTCCCCTCGGCTCAGCGGATGACCAGGCCGATCGAGACCCGCGGGCCCCGGCCTGGGCGCCGAGGTCGCCCGGCTCAGCGGATGACCAGGCCGGTCGAGACCTCGCGGACAGGCTGACCGCGCCACACGCGCGAGACCCGAGCTAGGCGCCCCAGTCCCCCGGCTCAGCGGATGACCGGGCTGGGCCTGCCGCCTTGGCCGCCGAAGGCCGCCCGGCGCGCGGACCGGCCGGCGCGCGCCACCTGGCCACCGTCGACCGCGCGCACGCCCGCCCGGTCCCGGCGAGTCGCGCGAGCCGTGCTGCCGGCCGGGCAGGGGGATGCCACAGTGGAGCCCGTGGATCGATCCCGCGAGCAGCCCGCCCCCGACGGGGCGGCGGCCGTGGCGAGCCTCGCCGAGCTGTTCGAGGCCGTGCTCGAAAGCGTGCGGGACGTGTCACCGCGGCCGCTTTCGGTGTCGCAGCTGCGGGCCGTGGTCGCGCTCGACCGCCACGACGGGGTCAACCTGCGGGAACTCGCCGAGCAGCTCGACTCGACGCCGCCGCTGGTCAGCCGGCTCTGCGACCGGCTGGAGGCCGTGGGGTTCCTCGAGCGCCTGCCCAGCGCGCGCAGCCGGCGGGAGCTCACGCTGCGCCTGTCCGACCGCGGCCGCGCCTACCTGCGTGACCTGCGGGCCCGGCGCCGGGAACGCGTCCAGACGCTGCTGGCGAAGATGAGCCCGGCCGGCCGGGCCGCGCTCAGCGCCGGCCTGCGGGAGTACCGGGACCTCGCCGACGCCGACGGTGACCCGCCCGGAACGCGGTGAGCCGGCGCGTCACGAGGCGAACGGGACCTCCGCCCACACCGTCTTGCCGCCGTCGGGCCGGTGGAAGTGCCCGCGCCGGCCGGCGCACGCCGCCACCAGCGTGAGCCCGGTCCCGGTCGGCGCGACGTCGGGGGCGACCGGGTCGAACCACGCCGACCCACCGGAGTCCTCCACCCCGATCCACACCGCCGCGTCGGCGCGGACCAGCAGCGCCCGCAGCGGCCCGGCCGCGTGCCGGACCGCGTTGGCCGCCAGCTCGCCCGCGATCAGCACGACGTCCGCGACGACCTCGGCCGGGACGTCGCCGCCGGCCAGCCGCTCGCGCACCCACGACCGCACGAGCCCCACCTGCGCCGGCTCGGCGTCGAACTCGAAACTTCCCCGCGTCACCTTCGGTACCTCCCCCGGACGGCCCGGGAACAGGATTTCCCAACCGGGGCCGTGATCACACCCGCAGTAGCACGAATGGACGCATCCCGGCTGCCACTGGCCGGGTAGTCCCCGCAGATCGGCCGCCGGTGTTGTTACACATTGCCTCCGGCGCGCGACACCACTGTGGAACGTAGCCACGGAAAGCGGGGTCGATGACGGGCGAACGGCAGGTGCGGCTGCAGCTGGGCACCCGTGCGGTCTCGGTCCCCGCCGGGCACGGCCACGAGATACTCGAGTACGCCGGCGTGACGGTCGAGCGCGTGGAGGACGGGGAACCCGTCGACCGGACCTGGGTGCCGGTCGGGTCGTGCCCCACCTACGCCGACGACGAGGCGCTCATCCAGGCCTGGCACGAGGCGCTGCGGTGGAGCGACGGGCGCGTGACGCGCCACGACCCCACGTAACGCAGGACGGCCGGTCCCGGCTCGCCCGTTTGCGGTTTCCGCGCACTTCCGGCCGGGTCTTCGCGATCATCCGGCCGCTCCGGCGCGGCGGGTCAGGCCGAACCGGTCCGCGAAGGCCGCCAGCTCGTCGCGCCGGGCCGCCGGGTCCGCGCTCGACGGGCTGACCACGACCCGGTCCACGCCCTCCGCCGCGAGGCGTCCGGCGTCCGCTTCGGACATCGCGATCGAGCCCCACCGGGTGTACTGCAGGGCTTCCGGGTCCCGGCCCGCTTCACTCGCGGCCGTCCGGGCGAGGTCGAGCTGCCGTCGGCGCTCGTCCGGGGTCAGCAGGCCGCCGGGGAAATAGCCGTCCCCGCGCCGCCCGGCCCGGCGCGCCGCGGCCGGGCTCGCCCCGCCGACGTGGATCGGCAGCCGGCCGGAGGGCTTCGGGAAGCTGCACACGTCGTCGAAGGCGAAGAACTCCCCAGCGTGGCTCACGCCGTCCGCGCCGCCGGCAAAGAGCAGCCGCAGGACGTCGATCGCCTCGTCGGCCCGCCTGCCCCGGCTGCCGAAGGCGACCCCGGCCGCCGCGGCCTCGCCGGGCAGCGCCCCGACGCCGACGGTCAGCAGCCGCAGGCGCCCGCCGGAGAGCAGGTCGACCGTCGCGAGCCGCTTGGCGAGCAGCACCGGGTGGTGGTACGGCAGCAGCAGGACGCCGGTGCCGAGCAGCAGCCGCCGCGTCCCGGCGGCGACGAAGCTCAGGCAGTCGAGCGGGTCGCCGTAGGGCAGCGCCGGGTCCAGCTCCATCGCCCCGATCTTCGCCCCGGGGTACAGCGCGACGTGCTCCGGCAGGTACAGCGACTCGAAGCCGAGGTCTTCGGCGTCCCGCGCGAAGCGCATGAGCGTGTCAGGGTGCACGCCGAAATGGGGCGTGCTGTAGCTGATTCCGAATTCCACGCGGGCGACGCTAGACATCGACGTCCGCGTCAAGGCAACACGGCGCCGTCGGGAGGTCACCCAATCGTGACAGACCGGCTGGGCCACACTGGGACCATGACCGCGACGCCGACCGAGCTGCTCATCGCCCGCCAGCTGGAGGTCCACGACCACGTGCTGGCGCGCGGCTGGCGGCTCGACGGGGACACCGGTCCCGGCGACGCCGGGTTCCTCGACGACGCCACGGCGGGCTGGTCCTACCCGGCCAGCTTCGGCGGCGCGCGCACCAACACGGTCGCCGACGCCACCCCCGTGCTCCTGCACTGCTACTTCACCTTCGGCGACGAGGGCGACGTGGTCTTCGCGGTCGTCCCGGCGGGCAACCTCCGCGGCAGCGGCTGCCCGGTGCACGACACGCGCGAGCGCCGGTTCCCGCTCACCGAAGCGGGCCGGGTGGACCTGGTCACGCTCACGACGGTGCTGGACGAGCTGGAGCCGCGGGCCCGCGCCCACGACGTCCACGCTCTGGTCGAGTGCCTGTACTTCGGCCCCTGCACCCGCTGACCCGCGCTCGCACCGTCACCGTCCGACCGCACAACGTAGTCCTTGACGCGCGTGCCGCGGCCTCCTTAGGTTGTCGAGACATAGGACGTCAGACATCCCATGTCCTACCTCGACGAGGAGGTCGAACCCGGTGTCCCCGATTCGCAGGTTCAGCACCGTTCTCCTGGCCGCCGCCACGCTCGGGCTGCCGTTCACCCCCGCCGCCACCGCCGCCACTCCCGGCTGCGCTTCCTCCGTGCCGTTCACCTCGGGCGCCGACGGCTACCACACCTTCCGCATCCCCGCGGTGGTCCGCGCCGGCGACGGGGCGCTCGTCGCGTTCGCCGAGGGGCGGCGGGACTCCGCCGGGGACTCCGGAGCCATCCAGACCGTGTCCCGCACCTCCCGCGACGGCGGCTGCACCTGGGGCCCGCTGTCGGTGGTGGACAGCAACGGCGACGCCACCGCCGGCAACCCCACGCCGGTCCTCGCACGGGACGGGTCGCTCGTGCTGCTGACCGTCCACAACGGACCGGTGTCGGAGAAGCAGATCATGACCGGGCAGGTGTCCGATCAGGACAGCCGCCGGGTGTTCGTCCTGCGCAGCCGCGACGACGGGCGCACCTGGAGCGCCGCGCGCGACATCACCGCCGACACGAAGCTGCCGGCCTGGCGGTGGTACGCCACCGGTCCCGGGCACGCGACGCTGCTGCAGCACGGCCCGCACGCGGGCCGGATCGTCGTGCCGGCCAACCACTCCAGCGCCCCGCCCCCCGGCTCGCCCGACGCCGGCACCGAGGCGAAGTACTACGGCGGCCACGACCTGTACAGCGACGACGACGGCCGCACCTGGCACCTCGGCTTCACCGACGACCGCACCGACGGCGTCGTCGCCGCGAACGAGACGACGGCGACCGAACTGCCCGACGGCACCCTCTACTTCTCCAGCCGCAACCAGGGTTCCGCCGCCGAGCACCGCGTCGACGGCTACAGCACCGACGGCGGCGAGACGCTCGTGCGGCCGTACCGGGTGCAGCCGTCGCTGTCCGGGCCGAAGGTCGAGGGCAGCGTGCTGCAGACGACGATCCCCTGGCTGCTGGTGTACTCCGGCCCGGCGGACCCGGCCACGCGCAAGACGATGCAGCTGCGGCTGAGCACCGACCGCGGGCGCACCTGGCGGCCGGGCCCGGTCGCCGCCGCCGGACCGGCGGCCTACTCCGACCTCGTCCAGGCCGGCCCCGGCAGGGTCGGGCTGCTGTACGAGACCGGCACGGCCGGACCCTACGAGACCATCGTGTTCCGGCGGATCCCGCTGGGCAGCCTGGCTTCGGGCGGCCCGGGGAACGGCTGACCGGCACGACGCCACCCGGCCGCGCCGGGCGGAGCGCCGCGATTGTCGGACCCGCCCGGTAACGTCCTGAGGCGTGGAAGCTCGCGAACGCATTCAGGAACTCGCCGACCGCGTCGTCGTCCTCCGCGACGCCTACTACCGGGGCTCGCCGCTGGTGGCGGACGCGGAGTACGACGCGGTCGAAGACGAGCTGCGCGCCCTGATCGAGGCGAACCCGGACCTCGCGCCGGACCCGAACCCGCTCGAGCAGGTCGGCGCGCCCGCGGTGCTGCACGCGCCGATCCGGCACGCGCGGCCCATGCTGTCGCTGGAGAAGGCCACCAAGCCCGAGCAGGTCGAGGCGTTCTTCGCCCGCTTCCCCGGCCAGGCCGTCGTGGTCATGCCGAAGCTTGACGGCCTGTCCCTGTCCGTGGTCTACGAGAACGGCCGCCTGGCCAGGGCCGTCACCCGCGGGGACGGCACGACCGGCGACGACGTCACCGTGCTGGTCAAGGCCCTGACCGACGGGATCCCGGACCGCGTCGGCGCGCCCGGCCGCGTCGAGGTGCGGGGCGAGGCCGTCATGCTGCGCTCCACCTTCGCCGCCTACAACACCGCGCACCCGGACAAGCCGCTGATCAACCCGCGCAACGCCGCCGCCGGCACCCTGCGGGCCAAGGACCCGGCGACCGTCGCCGAGCGGCGGCTGCGGTTCTTCGCCTTCGACCTGGACACCGACCCCGACAGCGCCGAAACCGATCTGGCCGCCGCGCTGGGCACGCTCGGGTTCACCGCCGCCGACATGCGCCGCTGCGCCGGCGCCGCCGAAGCCCAGGCGGTGATCGCCGAGATCGAACGGCAGCGCAACGACCTGGACTACGACCTCGACGGTGCCGTCCTGCGGCTGGCCGACCGCGACGCCTATGCCGCCGCCGGCACGCGGTCGAGCTCGCCGCGCGGAGCGCTCGCCTACAAGTTCGCCGCCGAGGAGAAGACGACCGTGCTGGCCGACGTGGTCTGGGACGTCGGCAAGACCGGCAAGATCGCCCCGGTCGCCTGGCTCGAGCCGGTGTTCGTCGGCGGCACCACCGTCACCCGCGCGACACTGGCCAACCAGGAGGTCATCCGCGCCCGCGGCATCAAGATCGGCGACACGGTCCTGGTGCGCCGCGCCGGTGACGTCATCCCGTTCGTCGCGGGCGTGCTCGACGCGTCCCGGCGCACCGGCGCCGAGCGGGACATCGTCCCGCCGACCACCTGCCCGTCGTGCGGGCAGCCGCTGACCGAGCAGGGCAACAGCCGGGAACTGTTCTGCACCAACGTCTCCTGCCCCGCCCAGACCGTGCGGCGGCTGATCCACTGGGCCTCGCGCGCCGCGGCCGACATCGACGCCATCGGCGGGGTGTGGATCGAACGGCTCGCCGAGTCCGGCGACCTCGAGCACCCGTCGGACTTCTACCGGCTGACGAAGGAGCGGCTGCTGGAGTTCGACCGCATCGGCGAGGTCTCGGCCACGCGCATGATCGAGTCGATCGAGCACAGCAAGTCCGTCGGGCTGCGCCGGGCGCTGATCGGGCTGGCGATCCCGATGGCGTCGGAAGGCACCGCCGCCCGCCTGTGCCGCGCGGGCTTCGGGTCGCTGGAAGAGGTCGCCGGCGCGGGGGTCGACGGGCTCGTCGCCGTCGAGGACATCGGGCCGAAGGTCGCCGCGTCGCTGATCGAGCACCTCACCCGGCTGCGGCCGGAGCTGGAGCGGCTGCGGGAGCGGGGCGTGTCGCTGGACGTCCGCGAGGAAGACCTGCCGCCGGTCGTCGCGGCCGGCGCGCCCCTGGCCGGCAAGACCGTGGTCGTCACCGGCGCGATCAGCGACCCCCGCTCCGGCGAGAAGGTGCCCAGGCCGACCTTCCAGCGGCTCTGCGAGAAGGCCGGCGCGACCATCGCGTCGTCGGTGTCGGCGAGCACGGACCTGCTCATCACCGGCGCCGACGTCGGAGCCGCCAAGCTGACGAAGGCCGAGAAGCACGGCGTCGAGGTCGCCGACCAGAGCGAAATCTGGCCGCGGCTGATCGAAGCCGGGATCGTCTGAACCCGTGGCCCGTGAGATGCTGCGACCGCGCAGCAGGTGCGGAGAGAGGCGGAGCGCGTGACCACCTGGACCGAAGTGATCACCTATGTCCGGACGCGGTACGAGGTCCTGGAGGAGTCCGACGGCTGGCTCCGGTTCCGGCTGGAGGGCCCGGACTCCCGGACGCAGCAGGTCACCGCGCACCACGTGGAAGACCTGCACGGCGGCGCGTGGGTGGAGCTGTCTTCACCGGTCGGCTGGGCCGACAAGATCGACCTGCGGCGCCTGCTGGAGCTGGCCGGCACCTCACCCGTCGGCGGCGCGGCGGTGGTCGACGGGGTGGCGCTGCTCAAGCACACGGTGCCGCTGGAGGACCTGAGCATCCAGCACGAGTTCGAACGCCCGCTGAAGGCGGTCGTCGCCCGGGCCGACGCCCTCGAACACGAGCTGACCAGCTCCGACGAGTTCTAGTCCCGCGTGGGGCGCGGAGCCGGGCTCCGCGCCCCGGCGCGGTCTCAGGAAACCGCCGGGCCCGACTGCGAGCTGCCGGACAGTTCCTTGAGGAATTCGTGGCACTGCTTGGCGCGGGCGGAGTCCTCGTCCATCACGCGCCGGAAGAAGTCGGCGATGTCCTTGCGGCCCGCGTTGTCCGCGTCGCGGACGTACTGGCCGTAGTCGTGCCCGGCCTTCAGCGCGTGGTACTGCACCGAAACCAGGTCGTAGGTCACGTCGTCGAAACCGGTCTCTCCGGTCGCCATGTCCGTTCCTCCCTTCACCGGGACCCTAGAGATGCATCGCGAGCCAGAGCGCCATCCAGGCGAGGCACGCGAGCGCGCCGCCGACTCCGAACGCCAGCAGGACACGTCGCAAGCCCGCGACGACCCCGGCCCGGCCCGACATCTCGGTGATCCCTGCTTCAGCCATGGCCCCCTGATGCCCGGGTCCGCGGCCGACAAACATCGGGATTCACGCCTCCCCCATCACCAGCCCCTCGATCGTGTGCTTCTGGGTGATCGGCCGCAGCGTGTCGACGACCGGGCAGCCCAGGTGGGCGCGCACGGACTCCGGCAGCGACGCCCAGTACTCGCGCGTCACGGCGGCGTCGTGGCGTTCGTCGTTGCCGGCGCCCGGCGCGTCGAGGCCGAGGACCAGCACCGGCCGGGACTTGGCCGAGTGGTTGGCCGTGCCCCGGTGGATCGTCAGCGCCGAGCGGATCGAGATGTCCCCCATCTTGGGGTACTTGCGGACGGCGAGCTCCCGGTAGCGCGGGTAGGCCTCGCGCGGCGGGAACATGCCGTGGTCGAAGGCGCTGCCGTCGTCGAAGTGGGTGCCCGGCGCGATCTCGAACGGCCCCATGTCCGGTTCGGTGTCGACGGCGGTCACGTTGACGGCCAGCGAGTTCAGCCTGCGGTGGCGCGCGGTCTCCTCGGGCATCGGGAAGTCGCGGTGCCACGGCTGGTCGACCGCGCCGGCCAGCGGGACGTCGAACCCGACCTCGACGATCTTGTACTCCGGGCCCAGCACGGCTTCGGCGATCGCGGTGATCCACGGGTGGCCGGCCAGGTCGGCGAACCCGCGCAGCTGCTCGGGGTGGATCTCGACGTAGAACCGGTTCGGCCCGCGGCCGACGGCGCCGCCCGGCCGGGCGCGGGCCTCGGCGAACGCCGTGTCGATGTCTTCGCCGAGCTGCTTGACCCAATCCCGCGAAAACGCCTGGGGCAGGCCGATGATGCCGTCCTGGTACAGGCGGGCGGTCAGCGACTCGGCTTCGGCGGCGCCGAGCGGGGCGGGGGCGGTCCGGTGCACGGTCATTCTCGGCCTCCGAGTGGTCACGACGGCGTGGCGACCTCAGTTTGCAACGTGGCATGCCACGTTGCAAGAGGTACGCTGCGGGCGTGAACCCGAAACTGCGGGATGTGGCCGAGCACGCCGGGGTGTCCGTGCGCACGGTGTCCAACGTGGTCAACGGCTTCCGCTACGTGGCCCCGGCGACCCGCGAGCGGGTGCAGGCGAGCATCGACGCGCTCGGCTACCGGCCCAACCTGGCCGCGCGGACGCTGCGGCGCGGCCGGACCGGTCTCGTGGCGCTGGTCGTCCCGGAAATCGACTCGCCGTACTTCGCCGAGCTGGCCGCGCGGACCGTGCGCATCGCCGGCCGCCGCGGGCTGACCGTCCTCATCGACCAGACGGACGGCGACGCCGAGCGCGAGAAGGAGCTGCTGCACGGCAAGCGCAGCCAGCTGGTCGACGGCGTGCTGTTCAGCCCGTGGGCGGTGGCCCCGGCCGAGCTGACGGCCCGGACCGACACCGTCCCGCTCGTGCTGCTCGGCGAGCACGACGGGACGGGCGGCGTCGACCACGTCGCGATCGACAACGTCGCCGCCGCGCGCGAGGCCACCGGGCACCTGCTGGCGGCCGGCCGGCGGCGCATCGCGGCGCTGGGCATCCAGCCGAAGTCCCTCAACGCGACCGCTCGCCAGCGGCTGGCCGGGTACCGCGAGGCGCTCGCCGCCGCGGGGGTGGCCGCGGACCCGGCGCTCGAGGTGCCGGTCCGGCGCCTGCACCGGGCCGACGGCCACCGCGCGATGCTGCGGCTGCTGGACCGGCCCGAGCCGCCGGACGCGGTGTTCTGCTTCACCGACGAACTGGCACTCGGCGCGCTGCGGGCGGCCGCCGACCGCGGCGTCCCGGTGCCCGCCGGCGTGGCGCTGGTGGGGTTCGACGACATCGAGGACGGCCGGTTCAGCGTCCCGGCGCTCACGACGGTGGCACCGGACAAGGACCGCATCGCCGAGCTGGCCCTCGACCGGCTGGCCCGCCAGGCGGCCGAGCCGGAGCCGCCGCGCTCGATCGTCGCGCCGCACCGGCTGGTGGTGCGCGGGACCAGCTGAGTCAGGTGTCCCGGTTCACCACCCGCAGGATCAGCCACTGGTCGAACCACGCCCCGGCCGTCGTCACCACGAGCATCACCAGGCCGAGGATGAGGTGCGTGTAGCTGTGCAGCGGCGCGGCCCGGTCGGTCAGCTTCGTCAGCCCCACCTGCAGCAGCAGCCGCAGCGTGAAGAGGACGACGACGAGGGTGAGCGCCTGCTTGCTGCGCCACACCGCGCGCAGGTACTTGCGGCGCCGCGCCAGCAGCGTGAACCACAGCACCAGGTGCACCGCCAGGAGCGCGACCGGCAGGAACACCACCCACCGGTACCGGTCGCCGAACTGCAGGCTGAGGTCGTTGCTGGCCACCAGCAGCCCGACGAGCACGAAGTACCAGCCCGGCAGGCCCTCGATCTTCCCGGCCCCGGTTCCGGCCGCTCGCGTGGGAACTGCTCCGCTCGGATCGGTCATGATCCGAGCTTTCCCGGATCGCCGGTGTCCGCGATCGACCTGCGGTACGAGATTGCGCGCCGCGTCTCGTACCCAGGTACGAACTCACCGCGCGAGAGCGGCACCCGGCCGCCGGGTGCGGCACCATCGGCGGATGACCTTCGCAGGCGCGGCACGCATTCCGTGGACCGGCCGCCGGGGGCCGCTGGTCGCCGAAGCCGTCGTTCTGGGCGCGCTCGTCGTGCTCGACACGGTCCTCGCCGCCCGGGCCGGCCCCGGCCGGGGTCAGCTCACGACGATCGCCGTCGAGTTCGCGCCGGGCGTCGGGCCGGTCGTGGCGCTGCTGGCCGTGCTGCGGCGCCGGTTCCCCGCCCACATCGCGGGGCTGGCCACTGCCGTGTCCGGGCTTTCCCTGCTGGGCACGGCGATCGCCGCCGCGCTCGCCGCCGCGGACGCGCGGCTCCCGCCGCAGCCCGGCGCGGCCGAAGCCCTCGCGATCGCGTTGCTGGTCGGGGCCTGCTGCCACCGGCTCCCGCCCCGGACGGCCACGGTCCAGGCCGTCCTCGGGGGCTGCGCGGCCACGCTCGCCCCGATCCTGCGCTACGGCACGGATTCCCCGGCCGCGCTCTACTCGGCCGGCGCCGCGCTGCTCTGGGGCGGCGCGCTCGCCGGCGGCCTGGTCCTGCGCGACGCCGACGTCCGGCACCGCGTCGAGGTGCTCGAACTCCGCTCCGCCGAACGCCTCCGGCTCGCCCGCGAGCTGCACGACCTCGTGGCCCACCAGATCACCGGCATCGTCGTGCGCGTGCAGGCCGCGCACCGCGTCGCCGAGCGCACCGGCGGCGACACCGCGACGTTCGCCGAGCTGGAAGCCGCGGGCACGGCGGCCCTGTCCGCGATGCGCCGGCTGGTCGGTGCCCTGCGCACCGGCGATGAAGACCTCTTCGTGCCGCCGGCCGACCTCGCCGCCGCCGTCGACCGCGCAGTGCCCGACGACGAGCGCGTCCACCTCGACGTCAGCCCGGACCTCGCGAGCCTGGCGGTCGCGCCCGAAGTGGTGACCACCGCGCACCGGCTGCTCACCGAGTCGCTCACCAACGTCCGGCGGCACGCGCCCGACGCCGCCGAAGTCCGGGTGCTCGTCCACCACGAACCGCCCGGCGAGCTCCGCGTCGAAGTGGTCAACGACGGCGCTGCCCGGCCCGCGCGCCGGGGCGGCTACGGCCTGCTCGGGATGGCGGAGCGGGTGGCGGCGGTGGGCGGTACGGTGCAGGCGGGACCGGCGGCGGGCCGGCGCTGGCGCGTGGTCGCGCGGCTGCCGCTCGAGCCGGGCTGACGCGGCAGAGGGGAGCGCGGGTGCCGACGCGAGTGCTGATCGCCGACGACCAGGCGATGGTCCGCGCGGGGTTCCGCCTGATCCTCGAGGGCGAACCGGACATCGAGGTGGTCGGCGAGGCCGCCGACGGCGACCAGGCGGTCCGCCTGGCCCGGGAGCTGCGCCCGGACGTCACGCTGATGGACATCCGGATGCCCGGCGTCGACGGGCTGCGCGCGACGGAGCTGCTGGCCGGCGCGGGCGTCCCGGACCCGCTGCACGTCGTGATGGTCACGACGTTCGGGCTCGACGAGAACGTGCACGCCGCGCTGCGGGCCGGCGCCTGCGGGTTCCTGCTCAAGGACGCCGGGCCGAACCTGCTCGTCGAAGCCGTGCACGCGGCCGCCCACGGCGAGGCGCTCGTCTCCCCCGCGATCACCACCCGGCTGCTCGCCCACTTCGCGCGCCGCGACACCCGGCGTGCCGCCGAACCCACGACCCCGCTCACGCCGCGGGAGCTCGACGTCGTGAAGGCCGTGGCGCGCGGCGCGACGAACGACGAGATCTGCCGCTCACTCGTGGTTTCGCTGCCCACCGTCAAGACCCACATCGGCGCGGCCAAGCGCAAGCTGGGGGCCCGCAACCGCACCGAGATCGCCATCTGGGCGTGGGAAAGCGGACTCGTCGGCTGAGCCGCCGGAGCCGTCACGGCGCCGCGGGACCCGCACGACGACCGTGCGCGCGACGACGTCGCCGAACCGCTGCCGCCGTCGCGTCACCAGCATCACCACCACGCCGGTCAGTCCCCACGCGAAGCCGTCGACCACCATCAACAGGTCCCGGACGACGAACGCCCCCAACGACGGGTGGCCGCCTTCGACGGTCCTGACTCGCAGGCGCAGCCAGCGCATCGCCGGTGTCTGGCCGCCGTGCCGGTACGGCCACCACGTGTTGAGCAGCTGGAGGCCGGCGAAGTCGAGCGCCAGCATGGTGTAGAGGACGACCTTCAGGAACGTCAGCAACCCGGGGCCGTGCGGGTGGAACAGCCAGACCACGGCGATCGCCAGCAGCAGCATGGGCACGAAGACGAGCATCTCGTCCAGCACGAACTGCGCGAGGCGGCGCCCGACGACACCGATCCCCGAACCGGTCATGCGCCCATGATCGCGGCTGCGGCGGGCGGCCGCGCGCTGAGTGGCCTCATACCCCGGGCGGAGGCGGGCGGCGCGACTTCGTCCCACGGGCTGATCACCGCCGGCCGCGGCCGGGCCAGGCTCGGGCGCACCCCACCCGGCGACGGAAGGAACCCCCGGTGCGCATTTCCCGGACAGGACTGGCGGCCGCGACGGCTGCCCTCTTCGCGGCCGCGGTGCCCGCTGCGGCCGCGGACCCGCTCACGCCGTACACGACCCAGCAGCTCCAGTGGGGCGACTGCCCGTTCAAGCCGGGCGCGGACGACGCCGCGGTGCAGTGCGCGCTCGTCACCGTGCCGCGCGACTGGGCCGACCCGGCCGCGGGCACCGACCTGACGGTGTCGATCAGCCGTGCCGCCGCGACCGGCGAACGGCGGGGCGCGCTCCTGCTCAACCCGGGCGGGCCGGGCGGCCAGGGCACCACGCTGGCCGGCCCGCTCGCCGCGCTGGAACCGTCCGTGCACCGGCTCTACGACTTCGTCGGCATGGACCCGCGCGGCACCGGCCATGCGGGCACCGACGACAAGGGCTTCCAGTGCCAGGTCCCGGTCGGCAGGCTGCCGCAGGGCCCGCTCGACGCCCGCGACCGTTCGGCCGCGAGCATCGCGAACCACCAGCAGGTGCCGCGCGCGGTCGCCGAGGCGTGCCAGAGCGACGCGCTCGCGCCGTACGTGACGACGTGGCAGACCGCGCACGACATGGACCTGATCCGCACGCTGCTGGGCGACGAGAAGCTGAACTACCTCGGCTACTCCTACGGCACGTGGCTCGGCGCCAAGTACGCGTCGCTGTTCCCGGAGCACACCGGCAAGACCGTGCTCGACTCCAGCGTGAACTTCGAAGGCCGGCTGCAGGCGGACTTCGAGGCGTTCCCGGTGATCGACCAGCGGCAGTTCGACGACGTCTACCTGCCGTGGCTGGCCCGCAACTTCACGGCCCAGCTGGGTGGCACGGCGGCCGCGGTCAAGGCGAAGTGGGAACGCGTCCGCGCGTACTACGGCAGCCACGGCGTCTCCCCCGACACCTACGACGGCATCTTCGTCGGCAACGGCAGCGAACTGCGCTGGCTGCTCGGCGCGCTGGTCCTCCTGCAGGGCGCGGCGGCGCTCGACGGCACGCCGGCCACTCCCCCGCCGGTGCTGGCCGGCCGGCTCGACGCCGCGGCGCGCCAGGCGTTCGGCGTCCCGGCCGCCGCGGTGACCCCGGCCGTGGTGGCCGCGTCCGCGCCGGACTACACCCGGGCGCCCGGCACCCGCTACGCCGTCGCGTGCGGTGACCAGCCGACCCGCCCGGCCCCCTGGTACAAGCGGCTGTCCGACCGGCAGGGCCCGGCGTACCCGCTCTTCGGCTGGGCCTACGGCCTCGGCGAGACGTGCGGCTTCTGGTCGGACGAGCCGCGGCACGCGCTGCCGGACGTGCCCGCGTCGGTGGCGGGGAACATCCTGGTGGTGCAAGGGGAATTCGATCCGCAGACCGGCTACGAGCAGGCTTCGTCGGCGGCGCGGGCGGCCGGCGTGCCGCTGGTGTCGGTCGACGACTCGCCGTTCCACGGCCAATACGCGCTGGGCGGCAACCCGTGCGTCGACGGGCTGGTGAACGTGTTCCTCACCAGGAACTCCCGGCCCGGCAGCACGACGTGTCCCGGTGTCCCGCTGCCGGGCGAGGACGAGGTCCACCCCGTCGCCGGGCCGGTGCGCGGCACGGCGGCCGTCCAAACGCGACTGTCCGGCGACGCCGTGCGCACCCGGGTGCAGGACGAAGTCAGCGCGGTGAACCGCTGACGGCGCGGCCGCGGCGCGCCAGGTGCGCCGCGGCCAGCACGCCCGCCACGAGCGCGGCCAGCACCCCGGCGAAGACGTACGTCCGGCCCAGGCCGGCCGCGTCGATCACCGGCTGGGCGAGCAGGGGTGAGGCGAACTGGCCGAGGAACAGCGCCGAGGTGAGCAGGCCCAGCGCCTTCGTCCGGGCACCCGGCGCCACCGACGCGACGACCCAGCCGTTGACCGTCGGGTTCTGCAGGCCGATGCCGAGGCCGACCACGACCATGCCGATCGCCGCCGTCGCGAGGCCACCCGCCAGGCCGATCACCACCAGGCCCGCCGCGAACGCGGCGAACATGCCGGTCGCCAGTCCCGGGAAGCTCCACCTCGTCCGCAGCCGCGGGAAGTTGAGCCCCACCAGCGTCATCACCAGGTTGACCGCGGCGATGAGCGCGCCCGCGGCGGCCGGGCCCGCGCCGCCGACCTGCGCCAGCCAGAACGGCGCCTGCGTCGGCACGGTGTAGAACACCACCACGCCGAGGAACATCACCGCGTACAGGCCGAGCAGCCGCGGCTGCCACGGCGACTCCGCCGTGGCCTCTTCGGCGGCGGGCTGGGCGACGGCCTCGGGCACGAACCGGAGCACCAGGACCAGCAGCGGCACCGCGAGGAGGTAGACCGCGAACGGCCCGCGCCAGCCGGCCGCGGCGAGCAGGCCGCCCAGCAGCAGCGCGACGACGCCGCCGAACCCCATCGCCGCCCCCTGCAGGCCCAGCACCCGGCCGTGCTCGGTGACCGGGTGGTGGTCGGCGAGCAGCGCGGTCGACGTCGTCATGACACCCGCGATCCCGACGCCGAGCAGCGCCCGCCCGGCCAGCAGCGCGGGCAGCGAGTCCAGCACCAGGCCGGAGCCACCGCCCACGGTGTACAGCACGAGGCACGCGGCCAGCACGCGGACCCGGCCGATCCGGCCGCCGAGCCGCGCCAGCAGCGGCGCGGACACCATGATCGCCAGCCCCGGCAGGGTCAGCACGAGCCGCACCAGCAGCTCGGCGTGCGCTTCGGCGGCGAAGTGCCGTTCCATCCCGGGCAGCGCCGGGGTGATCGTGGCGCTGGCCATGATGGTCATGGTGCTGACGCCGAGCAGGGTCGCCAGCAGGGACCGCGGCGGGCGGCGCACCTCGGTGAGCATCGTCTCCGTCATGCCGCCGACGGTAAGACCTCAACCTTTGTCGAGGTCAACATCCGGGGCGCGCAACCGGTCCATCGCGGACTGGCTCGCCGCGTCCGCGGCCCGGTAGATCACCAGCAGCTGGTCCGGATCCTGAAGGGGCGCAAGCGTTTCGTACTGCACGGCGAACTCGCCGGCGACGGGATGCCGCAGCCGCTTGCGCCCGCGTCCGCTGACCTTGACGTCCCGCTCGGCCCACAGCCGGGCGAAGTCCGCGTCACGGGCGGTGAATTCGGCGATGAGACCGGACAGGGCCCGGTCGCCGGGGTGCGCGGCCCACGCGGCGCGCAGGTGGGCGATCCCTTCCCGCACCACGCGTTCGCGGTCGACGTAGAACTCGCGCACCTGCGGGTGCAGCAGGCACAGCCACATCGCGTTGCGCCGCGACGGCGGCAGGGTGGCGAAGTCCACCAGCAGCCGCGTCATTTCGGCGTTCCAGGCGAGGATGTCGTAGCGGTGGTTCATCAGCATGGCCGGCAGCGGTGCCAGATCGGTGACGAGCCGGGCCAGCGGTGGCGCCGCGGCGGTGGCGGGCTCGCCGCCGGTGCGGGGGCGGTGGCCGGCCAGGTCGAAGAGGTAGGCGCGTTCGTCCGGCGTCAGGCGCAGCGCCCCGGCCAGTGCCTCGGCCACCTCGGCCGACGGCCGCAGCCCGCGGGCCTGCTCCAGCCGCACGACGTAGTCGACGCTGACGCCGGCCAGTTCGGCGACCTCTTCCCGGCGCAGTCCCGGCGTCCGCCGGGCCCGGCGCGGCGGGAGGCCGAGGTCGCCCGGGTCCAGGCGTTCCCGCCGGCTCCGCAGGAACGCGGCCAGCTCCTGGGTCCGGTCCACGGTGCTGGTGATCATGGCGTGTGCAACGGCCGGGGTGGGACGCGTGTTCCCAGGATGTTCCTTCCCTTACCCCGGGCCCGCGGCGATCGCAGACTCGGTCCCGCACCGATCACGAGCACAGGAGGACCGATGTCGCTCACCCTCGACACCTACCGGCTGCTGGGCCGCTCCGGGCTGCGGGTCTCACCGCTGGCGCTCGGCACGGCCACCTTCGGCACCGAGTGGGGCTGGGGCGCCGGGCAGGACGACGCGCGCAAGCTGTTCGACACCTACGTCGAGCGCGGCGGCAACTTCGTCGACACCGCCGTCACCTACACCGAAGGCAGCGCCGAGCGCATGCTGGGCGAGTTCGCCCGCGGCCGGCGCGAGAGCCTGGTGCTGGCCACGAAGTACACGACGCTGCGCCGTCCCGGCGACCCGAACTCCGGCGGCAGCCACCGCAAGAACATGTTCGCGTCGGTGGAGACCAGCCTCCGCCGCCTGGGCACGGACTACCTGGATCTGCTCTACCTGCACGTGTGGGACTTCACGACCCCGGTCGAGGAGATCCTGCGCGGCATGGACGACCTCGTCCGCCAGGGCAAGGTCCGGTACCTGGCGATGTCCAACGTCCCGGCGTGGGAGATCTCGCGCATGCAGGCGATCGCCGACCTGCGCGGCTGGTCGCCGCTGATCGCGCTGCAGATCGAGTACAGCCTGATCCAGCGGACCGGCGAACGCGACCTCATCCCGATGGCGCGCGAGCTGGGGCTGGGCGTGCTGCCGTACTCGCCGCTGGGCGGCGGGGTGCTGACCGGCAAGTACGGCCGCGCGGACCTGACCGCGCCGAGCACGGCCGAGAGCACCCGCAAGAGCTTCAACGCCGCCCAGGGCATGGTCACCGAGCGCACCCTGGCCATCGCCGACGTCGTGCGGGAGGTCGCCGCGGAGCTGGACCGCACGCCCGCGCAGGTCGGGCTGGCCTGGACGCTGCGCAACCCGGCCGTGACCGCGCCGGTCGTCGGCGCCCGCACCCCGGCACAGCTCGAGGACAACCTGGGCGCCCTCGAGGTCGAGTTCACCGGCGCGCAGCTCGCCCGCCTCGACGAAGCGAGCGCGATCGACCCCGGCATCCCGCACGGCCTGCTGACCGGCGGCTTCGGCCGCCAGGTGACCCGCGGCGAGCTGGCGATCGAACCCCGGCGCTGAGGATCTCCGTACCCCGGTTCCGTAGTTGCCCCGACGCCCCGGACGCCGTCCGCGGCGATCGTGTCCGCCATGACGAAACAGCTTGTGGTGACCGAGCGGCGCCGGCTCACGGCGGTCCGGGCGGCTCGGTTGTTCGACGGCGTGGGTGCGGCCCTGGTCCCGGACCCGCTGGTGGTGCTCGACGGCGCCACGATCCTGGGTGTCGAGTCCGGCGGGACGGTGCCGGCAGGGGCCGACGTCGTGGACCTCGCCGGGACGACGCTGCTGCCGGGCCTGGTCGACACGCACGTCCACCTGGCCTTCGACGCCAGTGCCGACCCGGTGGCCCGGCTGGCCGCCCGCGACGACGACCAGGCGCGGGAAGCGATGGCCGAGGCCGGGCGGGCGTCGCTGCGGGCGGGCGTGACGACGGTGCGGGACCTGGGCGACCGCGGCTACCTCTCGCTGGCGCTGCGCGAGCGGGCCGGCCAGCCGACGGTGGTCGCCGCCGGGCCGCCGATCACCAGTCCCGGCGGGCACTGCCACTTCCTCGGCGGAGCCGCCGAGGCGAGCGAGGCCGGGGTGCGGGCGGCGGTGCGCGAACACGTCGAGCGTGGCACCGACGTCATCAAGATCATGGCCAGCGGCGGGACGATGACGCCCGGCACGCGCCAGGAGGACGCGCAGTTCGACCGGGACGTCCTGCGGGCGGCGGTCGACGAGGCGCACCGCCACGGGCTGCCGGTCACCGCGCACGCGCACGGCACGGCGGCGATCGTGGACGCGCTCGCCGCCGGTGTCGACGGCATGGAGCACGTGACGTTCTGGTCCCCCGCCGGCGTCGACCATTCCGAGGAACTGCTGCGGGCCCTGGTGGACCAGGGCGTGGCGATCGGGGCGACGGTCGGCATGGTCCCGGTCGAGGGCCTGGCCCCGCCCGCGGAGATCGCCCGCCGCCTGCCGGCGGTCACCCGGAACTACCGGCGCCTCCACGAACTGGGCGCGCGGGTGGTGGCGGGCACGGACGCGGGCATCGCCCCGGTGAAGCCGCACGGCGTGCTGCCGTGGGCACCGCTGATGCTGCGCCAGATCGGGCTGTCCCCGGCGGAGACGCTGCGGGCGATCACGTCGGTCGCCGCCGGCGTCTGCGGGCTGGCGCACCGCAAGGGCCGTGTGGCGCCGGGCTTCGACGCGGACCTGCTGGCCGTCGACGGCGATCCGCTGGCCGACCCGCGTGCGTTGCTCCGGGTGCGTGCGGTCTGCGCGCGAGGGACGTGGGTCGCATGAGGGGGTTGCGGAAGGTCTGGGACGTCGTGGTGGCGGGTTTGGCGCGGGCCGCGTGGTTTCCCGCGCCGATCTGGCCGGCGGGCCCGAAGTCGCGGTGGCCCGGCGAATCTCGCTGAGGCGCGTTGCGGACCGAGGAGAGCCGAGCGTCCGTCCGGCCGTGGCCAGGCGGACGCTCGGCTGCCGGATCGGTCAGCCCTGGGCGAGCGGGCCCATCGCGTGGATCTCCATCACGTCACCGGTGTCGAAGAAGCTCCACGGCACCGTCACGAACCCGCCGTCGCCCCAGTTGGCGCCCCACGAGTTTTCGATTTTCACGCCCTGGCTGTTGTAACCGACGATGGTGACCTCGTGACCGCCGACGATCGGGTCGCTGCGCTGATCGCCGGGCAGATAGCTGTAGTCCGAAGCGGACCGGGCGTCCAGGTCCATGAAGCTCTGGTGCACCTGGAAACCGATCGGCACCGGCTTGCCCTGCGAAATCGCGTTTTGGATCGCGGTGCGCGCGGAACTGCCGCTGGTGGGCAGCTCGGTGAAGCCGGAAAGCCGGTAATGGGCGGCGTTCGCGCGCTCGGCGGCGTCCGGCTGGGTGGTGTAGTCGAAGTCGCCCTGCCAGTAGTCGCTCTTGGTGTCGATGCCCTGGTTCTGTTCCATCGGCAGCGCGACGGAGGCGGTGGTGCCCTCGTCGTTGCCCTTCGCGATCTGCGAGTAGATGAACATCGGCGCCATGGGCGCGCCGTCGACGTTCTGCTCGTTCGTCAGGATTCCGTAGCCGGTGTAACCGGTGGCCCACGTGACGCAGGAGCCGACCTGGCCCTGGTCGCCGGGCGCCGGCGCGTACTGCGAAAGGTCGTAGCTCGCCGGGGCGCGCAATGCCTGTGGCGCGGCCAGGTGCGCGGTGCTGTGGTGCGCGCGGGCCGCGGCGAGGTTCAGGCCCAGCCCGTGCGCGAGGTGGTGATGCTCGGCCGCCGCCGCGGCAGCGGTCGTGGCCGACAGCCCGGCCAGCGCGACGGCGACGACGCCGACAGCTTTCTTGAAGTCCACCGGTTTTCCTGTTCTCGAAAAGGGAATGGGGAAAAGGGAGGGAATGGTTCCCGATGTTTGTGCGACGAATCGCGTCGGAGGCGACAGTAGGGTGTCGTTGGAGTTTCACGGAACCCGACGAAGGTATGTTCCTCGGATACGAAGACACGTCTTACGTCGGAATTCGGGCATCGGGAACGGCGTGCCCTTGCCGGCAACGGGGAATTCGGCGCCGCGCCCTCGGATGACAGGTGCGGCTGATCAGGCCGGCGCGCCGTATCGTATGGGCGCATGGAGCTCGGGCGGGGCTTCGTCGGGCGGGCCGGCGAACTGGACCTGCTGCGCGGCCGCCTCGACGAGGCCAGAGCCGGCCGCGGCGGGCTCGTGCTCGTCGTCGGCGAGCCCGGCATCGGCAAGACCAGCCTGGCCCGGGAGCTGACCCGGCACGCCGGGCAGGCCGGGGTGCCGGCCGGCTGGGGGCGGGCCAGCGACGACCAGGGCAGCCCGCCCTACTGGATCTTCCGGCAGCTGGCCCGCTCGCTCGGCCGCCGGTTCCCCATCGGTGGCGCGGACGGCTCGCCGGAGGCGCGGTTCACCGCCTTCGAGACCTTCGCCGACGAACTCCGCGCCGCCGCTGCGTCCCACGGCCTGCTCGCCGTGCTCGACGACCTGCAGTGGGCCGACGCCGCGTCGCTCGCCCTGCTCGTGCACCTGGCCCGCGACCTCGACCGGATGCCGGTGCTGGTCGTGGTGACCTACCGGGACACCGAGACCACCGGCCGGGAGGCCCTCACCGCCGCGCTGGCGGCGCTGGCCCGCGAGCCGGTCCTGACCCGGATCCGGCTGGCCGGGCTGTCCGAGGCCGAGGTCGCCGCGCAGATCGGGACCGGCGTCCCGCCCGAATTCGCGAAACTGGTCAGCCGCCGGTCGGGCGGCAACCCCTTCTTCGTGACGGAGCTGGCCCGGCTCGCCGGCACGGCCGGAGAGGCGCTGCCCGACGGGGTCGCCGACACCGTCCGGGCGCGCCTGGCGCGGCTGAGCGAGCCGTGCCGCCGGCTCGTCGCCACCGCGGCCGTGCTCGGCGGCGAACTCGATCCGGCCGCGCTCGCCGACGTCACCGGCAGCCCCGTCGCCGACGTCCTGGCCGGGCTCGACGAAGCCACCGAAGCCGGCATCGTCACCGCGCGCGGCTTCAAGCACGACCTGATCCGCGAGTCCGCGGCGACCGGCCTGCCGACGGTTGCGCGGCTGACCGCGCACGCCCGGATGGCGGCGTGGCTCGAGCGGCGCGACCCGTCCCGGACCCCCGCGATCGCCCACCACTGGCTGGAATCGCTGCCCGTCGGCGACGCGGCGCGGGCCGCGCGGTGGGCCGAGCGGGCCGGTGACCAGGCACTCGCGGAACTGGCCTGGGAACGCGCGGCGCAGCTCTACCGGCGCGCGCTCGACGCGGCACCCGCGTCCGCCGCCTGCCGGGCGCGGCTGCGGCGCCGGGAAGGGATCGCCCGCCTGCGCGGCGGCGAGATCGAACGCGGCTCCCGTGCCCTGGAAGCCGCCGCGGCGGCGGCGCGGGAAGCCGGTGACCCGGCCGCGCTGGGCGAGGTGGCGCTGGCCGTGGAGGGCCTGTCCGATCCGTGGGGCAGCTTCAACGGCGGCAAGATCGCGCAGGAGGCGCTCGCGCAACTGCCGCCCGGCCACGACTCGCTGCGGGCGCGGCTGCTCGCCCTGTACGCGGGCGAAGCCGGATTCCTCGGCGGCGGCGAAGCGGAGGCGGCGTCCGCCGAGGCCCTGGCCATCGCCGAGCGGCTGGGCGACCCGGATGTGCTCCGCTCGGCGTTGCGCGCCCGGCAGATGGTGCGCTCGGATCCCGGCGGCGTCCACGAACGGCTCGCCCTCGCGCGTCGCATGGTGGCCCTCGGCGAAGCGGCCGACGACGCCGACGCCATGCAGTGGGGCCGGCTGTGGCGGTTCGACGCGCTGCTCATGCTCGGCAGGCTCGGCGAAGCCGAGCACGAGCTCACCGCGGTCCGGCAGCTGGCCGGACGGCTGCGCCGCCCGCTCGCGCGGTGGCACCTGCTGCGCAGCACCGCCACGATCGCCATCGCCCGCGGCCGGTTCGGCGAAGCCGTCGAAGCGCTCCAGCAGAGCTTCGCGCTCGTCGCCGACGAAGCGCACATGTCCCTGCGCGGGGTGCCGATCACCGTGCTGGCGACCATCGCCGGGCTCACCGGCCGCGCGGAGCTCGTGACGCCCGCGATGTACCGGGTCTTCGCCGAGCACGCGCCGCCGTTCGTCGGCTTGATGCACGCCGGGTGGCTGCTGCTGGCGGGTGACCGGGCCGGGGCGTGCGAGCTGTACCGGCGGGCTTCGGTCGGCGAGCCGGTCCCGGTACCCGCGACGCTGCCGGTCGCCGCCACGGCCGTGGAGCTGGCCGCCGAGTTCGGGCCGCCGGCGGCGGTCGAGTCGGCGGCGGCGATCCTGCGTCCGCACGCGGGGCTGTTCGTCACCGGCGGCGCCGGCTCGATCGTCGTCACCGGCTCGGTCCGGCGGTACCTGGGTCTCGCCGCCGCGTCCGCCGGACGGCTCGGCGAAGCGGTCCGCGAGCTGAAGCTCGCGGTCGCGGCCAACGACGAAGCCGGCACGCCGCCGTATGCCGCGCTGGCCCGCTTCGATCTGGCGAAGGTGCTCGCGCGGCGCGACCGTCCGGGCGACGCGGCCGAAGCGCTCGGGCTGGCCGCGTCCGTGTCGGCCACGGCCGCGCGGCTCGGGATGGCGCCGCTGCGGCGGGCCACCGAAGCTCTGACCGCGTCCCTGCGCGGTGACACCCCGGGCCCGTTGACGCGGCGCGAACGGGAGGTCGCCGCCCATGTGGCCGACGGGCTGACGAACAAGCAGATCGCCGCCCTGCTGCACATTTCCGAGCGGACGGCGGAAAGCCACGTGCAGCACATCCTCACCAAGCTCGGCTTCACCAACCGCGCCCAGATCGCGACGTGGGTGACAGCCGGCCGGTGACGGCCCTCAGCGCGGGACGAGCGACAGCACGGCGTCGACGATCTCGGGGCCGTCCAGCAGCACCGGATCGTTGTGGTCGGCTCCGGGAATCTCGACCAGCCGGGCCGACGCGGCCGCGGCGACGTCCCGGCTCTGCGCCGGCGGGACGATCGAGTCGCGGGTGCCCAGCACCACCACCGACGGCACGCGCAGGCGCGTGACCTCGTCCCGGACCGGGAACCGGTCGCGCAGCAGCAGCCGCACCGGCAGGTACGGGTGGATCTCGGCCGCCACGGCCGCGAGGTCGGCGAACGGCGACCGCAGGAGCAGCCCCGCGGGCGGGTGTTCGAGAGCCAGCTCGGTCACGACGGCGGACCCGAGGCTTTCGCCGTAGAAGAGGATCCGCCCGGCGGGGACGCGCCGGTCCTCGACCAGGAAGCGGTAGGCCGCGCGGACGTCGAGAGCCAACCCGGCTTCGCTGGGGTCGCCGGGATTGCCGCCGTAGCCCCGGTAGTCGGGCAGGAGCACGGCCAGCCCGGCCTGCGCGAGCTTCGCGGCCAGTGGCGCCCGGCCGGCGCGGTTGCCACCGTTGCCGCCCGCGACCAGGACCGTCGCCGCCGGGTCGCCGCCCGGCGGCCGGACGAACCAGGCGCCCAGCTCCAGTCCGTCGGCGGTGCGGAGGCGGACGTCCTCGCCGCCGGGCAGCACCACGCCGGCGGCGGCCACGGGCGTGGTGTCCGGGACGAAGACGAGCCGCCGCTGGAAGGTCCACAGCAGCGCCAGAGCCAGGACGACGACCAGCGCCAGCCCCAGCAGGACCCGCACGAGCGGCTGGGCCATGCGCAACCCCCTTCGCGCCGGGAAACAACGACACGGCGCCGACGTTGTAGGAGACGATGACCATTCTGCGCTTTTGCGTCCTCGGCGACTCGCTGGCGGCCGGAGTCGGCAGCAGCCGCGGCGAAGACACGCTCGGGCAGCGGCTCGCCCGGCGGCTGCGCGCCGCGGGCCACAGCGTCCGGCTTCGCGTGACGGGCGTGCCCGGCGCCCGGTCGGCGGACCTGGGCCGGCAGGTCGGCGCGGCCGTGCGCGACGGCGTGGACCTGGCGCTGATCGTGATCGGCGCCAACGACCTCGCGGGGTTCGTCAGCCCGGCGGCGGGCGCCCGGCAGCTGCAGGAGGCGGTCGCGCGCCTGGTCCGCGCCGGCGCCCGCGTCGTGGTGGTGCCGGCGCCGGATCTGGGGATCGTGTCGAGGGTGCCGGGCGCCTACCGAAGCCTGGTCTCGGCGGCGAGCGGCGAATACGCGCGGGTCCAGGCGGAAGCGGCGAGCCGGGCCGGCGGCGTGGTGGCGACGGCGGGACCGCGGCTCGCGGCCCGGTTCGCGGCGGAACCGGGCTTGTTCTCGGCGGACCGGTTCCACCCGTCGTCGGCGGGCTACGCGGCGATCGCGGAGGCGCTGGCACCGGAAGTCTTGGCCGCCGCGGCCGATCTCGCCGCCTGAGGCCGCTCCGGCAGCGGGCCACGCCGGGCCCGGGCCTGCCCGCTGCGCTGGGCCGATCCGCGTGGCCACGTCCGGCCCGGATCTCGCCGGCGCCCATGGCGCGGGCGGGCCACCAGTGACCCGGCCACGGCTCCGGCGCCCCCGCCGGAGCCGCGAACGGAGTGGCCGGGCCGATCACTCCGTCGCGGCTGGCCTGAGCTCCACGCAGCACTCACCCGCCCGCGGGCCCAGAACCGCCTCCACCGGCCCCCGCGAACAGCGTGCGACCGGCCCGGGCCGATCACTCCGTCGCGGCCGGCCTGAGTTCCACGCAGCACTCACCCGCTCGCGGGTCCAGAACCGCCTCCACCGTGCGTGCCTCGAGCCCCGCCAGCAGGCCGCTCATGAAGGCCTGGTTGATGCCGCACACCAGGTCCGGCGCCTTCGCCGCCAGCGGGTGGAACGGGCAGTTGCGCAGCCGCAGGCAGGTCGGGGCCTCGCGGCCCGGCTCGAAGCCGTGGCGCTCGACGATCGACGACGCCAGCGTCAGCGCCCGTTCCGTGCCCAGGCGGCCGGGGCGGGTCTCGGCGCGGGCTGCCGCGCCCAGGCGCTCGCCGTGGCGGTGTGCCGTGCGCAGTGCCGCGTCGCGCGCCGTTTCGTCGCCGCCTTCGTCCAGGACCGCGTCCAGCAGGATCTCCGCCAGGACGTCGTGGTGCCGCGGCGGGATGCTCACCCGCACCTCGAGATCCGACGGCTCGTACACCTTCGGCGCGCGCCCGACCTTGCGGACCCCGCCGGCGAACTCGTAGCGCGTCCGCAGCAGCCCGGCGTCGACCAGCTTGTCCAGGTGGAACGCCGCGAGCTTGCGGGAGATCCCGACCGCCTCCGCGGCCTCGTCGCGCGTCACCGGGTGCCGGGCCTGCCGGATGTGCGCGTACATGCCGCGCCGCAGCGGCTCGTCCAGCGCGGCCAGCGCGCCGATCGGCTCCCGGTCCATGGCTGCAGGCTAACACCGACGCACGTTTACGTAACTCCGATCGGGTAACGCTCGCCGGGCCGGGTTGACCACTCCCGGCAATAAGACCAAACTTCGTTGGCGAAAAGGAGCCTGACATGACGAACGAACTCGAACACGCGAAGCAGCCGGTGAGCGCCGTGCTGGCCGGCCCGTACGGACACCCGTTCCACCCGATCCTGGTCACCGTCCCGATCGGTGCCTGGGTTTCCAGCCTCGTGTTCGACATCGGGTCGCTGATCGTCGACGACCCCGGGTTCCTGGCCCGCGGATCGGTCTGGCTCATCGCGATCGGCGTCGTCGGGGCGCTGGCCGCGGCCCTGATCGGCACCCTCGACCTGCTGGCGGTCCCGACCGGTACCCGGGCGTTCCGCACCGGGCTGACGCACATGAGCCTCAACCTCGCCGTCACCGCCGCCTACGTCATCGGGTTCTTCTGGCGCCGGGCGTCTTCCGACGGGCCGGGAGCGGTCGGGACCGGCCCGCTGGTGCTGTCGGTGGCCGCGCTCCTCGCGCTCGCCGCGTCGGGATACCTCGGGGGAAAGCTCGCCTACCACTACGGCGTCCGCGTCGCCGCCGAATCGACCCAGGCCGAGGGCTACGCGACCCGCCACCCCGCCTGACCCACCACCACACCGAGGAGACCGATCATGAACATCGCCGCGCTCATCGCCTGGCTCGTCACCGCCGTGGGCGGCTTCGTGATGCTGGGCACGTGGATCGCCAAGGGCGGCACCCGCGAGCCGGCGCGCAGCCGCTTCTCCCCCGGGCTGATCTTCGGCCACTTCGCGCTCGCCGCGGCCGGGCTGGTCCTGTGGATCATCTACCTGATCGCCGGCGGCAAGACGCTGGCGTGGATCGCGTTCGTCCTGCTCGTGCCGGTGGCGGCGCTGGGCTTCACCATGCTGGCCCGGTGGCTCCCCGGCCGCCGCGCCCGGACCACCGACGCGCCGGAGCAGCACTTCCCCGTGGTCGTGGTCGGGGCGCACGGGCTGGTCGCGGTCGCGACGGTCGTCCTCGTGCTCCTCGCCGCGCTCGGCGTCGGCAACAGTTGACGCAGGCAACAGTTCGCGGGGTTGAGAGTCACGCGGTTTCCTCGTAGGTTCGAAGGAGCAGCCAGGACACACGAGGAACCGGGACATGGACGCCGAACCGAACATTCCGGCACTGGCCGGACCGCTGGAGATCCACACCGAGACCCGAGGCGACGGCGTCCGGACGATCCGGCTCGACGGCGCCGTCGACCTGACCGACCGCGACCGGCTGCACGCCGAGTTCGACGCGGCGCTGGCGGCCCGTCCCACGGCCGTGGAAGTCGACATGACCGGGGTCGGCTTCTGCAGCTCGACCGGCCTGGAGGCGCTGGTGCGCCTCCAGGCCAGTGCGCGCGAAGCCCAGGTGCCGGTGCGGATCCGCCCGACGGCCCGCCTGCGCCGGCTCATCGACATCACGGGCTTGAGCGACGCCCTGAACCTGACCTCCTGACCTCCTGACCCCGCCAGGGTGCGGGCGCGTCCGCGCGGGGGCCTGCGCCGCTAGGGTGCGGGCATGACGACGTTGCCGAGCAGCCCGGTCCTCGTCCGCACGTGGTTCGGGGACGACGACGCCTGGGCCGCCCTCGCCGAAGAAGCCCGCACCCCCAGCGAAGACGGCTTCCTCGCGCATCTCAGCCTCGTCGACGACCGGGCGTTCGAAGGCATGGACGCGGACGCGTTGCGGGCGAAGCAAACGGCCGGGCCGATCGTCTCCTTCCTCGCGGACGAGACGACCCTCACCAGCGCGGAGCACCCCGTCCTGGCGGTCTGGGTGCTGCCGCGCGCGGACGGCGGCTTCCGGCCGTTCCGGGTGCTGCCCGCCCACCTGTGGAGCGTGGAGAACAACATCAACCTGGCCAACATGGACTGGGCCGACTTCACCACTTCGACCGGCGAGGACGGCGTCTTCCGCGGGTTCTGACGAGCCGCTCCACAGTGGACGGTCAGCGCGTGGTGTGCGCGCCGCCGTTGACGTGCAGGGTCTGGCCGGTGATGTGCCGGGCGCCCGCCGAGGCCAGGAAGTACGCGGTTTCCGCGATGTCGCGCGGGTGCCCGGCCCGCCCGTTGTGCGTCGCCGCGATGAGCGCCTCCCGCCGCTGCTCGCTGAGCTGCCCGCGGAAGAAGTCCGTTTCGGCGATGTAGCCCGGCGAGATCAGGTTGGCGGTGAGGCCCTTCGGGCCGACCTGCGCGGAAAGCCCGGCCGTCCACGCGGCCAGCGCGGCTTTCGCCGCACCGTAGGACGAGGACGCGTATTCGGCGCCGATCGACCCGACGTTGACGATCGTGCCGCCCGGGCGCAGCTTGCCGAGCACCGCGGTGGTCGTCAGCACGGCGCTGAGCAGGTTGGCGTCCAGGTTCGCCCGCCACGCCGCGAGCACGCCCGGCAGCCCCGGCTCCGGTTCGGCACCGAGATCGGTGTTGCCGCCGGCCATGTTGACGACCACGTCGAGCTCCGGGCCCAGCTCGTCCGCCAGCCGGGTGACCTGCGCGGGATCGGTGGCGTCGCACGGGATGGGCCGGACGTCGAGCTCGGCGGCCGCGCGGTCGAGCTTGGCGGCGTCGCGGCCGGTGACGACGACGCTGTCGCCGTCCGCGCGGAACCGCGCGGCGACGGCCTTGCCGAGGCCGGACCCGCCTCCGGTGACCAGCACGATGCGACTCACAGCTACCTCCACCTCTGCTACGTTTAGCTCTAAACATAGCAACGGGAGGGCGACGGTGTCCAACGACAGCTACCCGATGGAAGCGATCCTGCGCTGGCCGGCCGCGGACATCGCGGCGGCGTGGGAGCGCGAGCTCCCCGGTGTGCGCACCGAATCGATCGAGGTCATCACGCCGGCGTGGCGCGTCGCCAAGCTCCTGGCCGACGACCGCCGCCGGACGCTGGCCGCATTGGGGATCGACCCGTCGACCCTGGACCTGCTGAGCGTGATCCGGCGGGCGGGACCGCCCTACGAGCTGACGACTCGCGAGATCACCCGCCGGACCCTGGTGACGGCGGGCGCGGTCTCGCAGCGGGTGGCGCGCGCGGAGGAGGCGGGGCTGGTCGAGCGAGCACCGTCGACGGCCTCGCGCCGAGCGGTGGGGGTCAGGCTGACGGAAGCGGGACATACGCTGATCGAGGCGACGGTACGCCGCCTGCTGGAGCACGAGGCGGACCTCATCGGCGCCTTGACGCGCGAGGAACGCACGACACTGACCGGCTTGCTCGCCAAGCTGGAGGCGAGCTTGCACGCCCGCGCGGAGTCCCGGGCCCGCGGGGAGAGGTGAGGTTCGAGGGCGCCGGGGCACGGCCGGAGCGGCCCGCAAGGAGGCGAACCTCGACGCCCGCACGGCCACGCCCGGCCTAGCCACTCCCCCGCGAATCCCGTCCCGAACTCCACCGGCCGCGCGGCCCTCCCGCGAATACCGCGGCCGCAAGCACCACCGACCACCCGGCCCAGGCCCCCGGCTACCGCAGCCCCAAGCACCACCGGCCCCCAGGTCACCCTGCACCCGGTCGCCGTCACCTCCGCGTGCGGAGCCGCCACCTCCGCGAGGTGTAGCTCGGCCGCCGGGCGGGTATCACTCCCGCCACCTGCAGAAGGGAAGCGGTCATGGGACTTCTCATCGGGCTACTCGTGATCTGGGCCGTCCTCGTGGTCCTCGGCATCGTCATCAAGGGCCTCTTCTGGCTGATCATCGTGGGCGCGGTGCTGTTCGTCGCCACCGCGGTGATCGGCTTCGTCAAGCGGGAGGCGCTCGGCAGGCGACACTGACCAGCCAGAAATGGTCGCTCGATCAGCGGGTCATCCGAAAGAGTGCTATTCGATCTCCATGACTGATTCAGCGAACTACCCGAACCACCCCGATTCCGCGACCACCGGCCACCCCGTTGCCGCCGAGCGGCCCAGCACCGTCGAAGGCGCTTTCTGGGCGTTCATCGCCTCGACGGTGCTCGGGCTCGTCGGCGGCGTGCTCATCTTCGCCAGTCGCGACGCGATCGCCGCCGCGTTGCGCGATTCCACCAGACGAAGCGGCGGCACCCTCACCGACGCGCAGATCGACCAGGCGGTGAACATCACGATGATCGTGGCGCTCGTGATCGCCGTGATCATCGCCGCGCTGTACCTGCTGTTCGCGTTCAAGCTGCGGGCCGGCCGGAACTGGGCGCGGATAGTGCTCACGGTCATCACCGCCCTGCAGCTGATCTCGCTGCTGGCCGGGCAGAGCACGGTCCTCGGCTACGTCAGCGTGGCCGCCGCCGTCGTCGGGGTGATTCTGTCGTTCCTCACCCCGTCGAATGCTTATTTCGCGGCGGCCGCGCGGATCCGCTGACCGATTCACCCTTCCGGTTCGTCGTCGTCCTCGCCGGGGACGATCACGTCGGGACCGGTGGCGCCGGGGCCGAATCCGTCGGCCGTTTCCGGCGCTCCCGGTCCCGGGTCGGCGGCCGCGATTTCCTGCTCGCCCACGTGCGGATCCGGTTCGAACGGCGAAGTCGTCATGCGGCCGGCATACCCGGCAGGCGGCGTTTCATTCACCGGCCGGTCGAGCCGTCGATCAGTTCGCGCAGGATGTCGGCGTGACCGGCGTGGCGGCCGGTCTCCTCGATCATGTGGACCAGCGCCCAGCGCATCGACGGCGGTGTGCCACCCGGCCGGGCCACCGGCTCGGTCAGGTCGGTGCACGCGTCGATCACCGCGTTGGCCTCCCGGACGGCGGCGCGGTAGCCCGCCAGCACCGCCGCCGCCGTCTCGTCCGGACGCGGCCGGAACGTGCCCGGCCAGTCCCGGGGACGTTCACCGAGGAAGGTGAACCGTTCGACGTGGGTGAGGTGCCGCACCAGGCCCAGCAGGGACGTCCCTGACGGCACGCCCGGCGCGCGGACGCGGGGTTCCGGCACGCCTTCGGCCTTGGCGGCCACGGCGGCACGCAGCTGGTCGAGAAAACCGCGCAGGACGTCCTTCTCGCCGGGCCCGGTCCGCGGGGGCGGGGTGTCACGTCGGCGGGGCATGAAAATCCTCCTCGGAGGTCCAGCGCGTCCGGCGGATCAGCAGCAGCTGGTCGACGACTTCGGCGCGCTGCCCGCCGGGCCCGGCCGCCCGCCGGGGAAGCACGTCGGCGCGTTCGACCGTCCACTCCCGGGGGTCGAGCGAGAGCGTCCCGGCCACTTCGCGCGGGGACGGCAACCGGTCGCCGGAGCTCCAGGACCACGGCGTGACCGACCCGTGGTCGACGACCAGCAGCCGTCCCCCCGGCGAGAGCGCCTCCGCGGCCCGCCGCAGGACCCGGGCTCGCGCGAGGGGGAACGGCGTGTGCAGGTACGGCACCGATACGAGGTCGAAGCGGCCCTCGGGGAACGTCTCGGCCAGATCGTGGCGCTCGGCCTTGACGCGGTGGCCGAGCCCGAGGCCGCGGGCCCGGCCGGTCAGGCGGGCGATCGCGACGCGGGAGAGGTCGGCCGCGGTCACGCGCCAGCCGCGCCGGGCGAGCCACAGCGTGTCACCGCCGGCGCCGCAACCCAGGTCGAGCGCCGTGCCCGGGCCGAGGGTGGCGGCGACTTCGGTGAGCCGGACGTTGGCGCGCGGCGCGGGCCGCCGGGTCCCGTAGTGCCGGTCCCAGAAGCGGGCGGCCTCTTCGGTGACGGTCATGCGGCCCACCTTGCCCCGCACCTGCCGGGGTGGCACGCCTTCTTGCGGTTTCGGCAAGATGGCCGGGGTGAGCGACGACTTCGAGGACGTGCTGCACGCCGTCGGCCCGCGGCTGCGGGCACTGCGCCGCGCCCGCGGGCTGACGCTCGCCGAGCTGGCCGTCACGACCGGCGTGTCGGAAAGCACGCTGTCCCGGCTGGAAAGCGGGCAGCGGCGAGCCACCCTGGAACTGTTGCTGCCGCTGGCCCGCGCCTACCGCGTCCCGCTGGACGACCTGGTGGGCGCGCCGCCGACCGGCGACCCGCGGATCCACTTGACGCCGATCCACCGGCACGGCATGACGTTCGTCCCGCTGTCGCGGCGGCCGGGCGGCATGCAGGCGTACAAGATGATCATCCCCGGCGACGGCCCGCGCGAGCCGGACCACCGGTCGCACGACGGCTGCGAATGGCTCTACGTGCTCCACGGGCAGCTGCGGCTGGTCCTCGGCGAACACGATCTGGTGCTGCCGGCGGGCGAGGCGGCGGAGTTCGACACGACGCTGCCGCACTGGCTGGGCAGTGCCGACGGGAATCCCGTCGAGCTGCTGATCCTCTTCGGACAACACGGCGAACGGGCCCACCTGCGCGCCCGCGCGGCGGCCCGCCGCCGGTGACCGAGCCCGTCAGGGGGCCACGAGGATGACGTGCAGGGTTCTCGGCCCGTGCACGCCTTCCACCCGCGTCAGCTCGATGTCGCTGGTGGCGCTGGGGCCGCTGATCCACGTCTGCGGGCGCGCCGGATCCAGCGCGGCGACGGCGTGCGGCACCCCCGGCACGATCTGGTCTTCGCGCAGCACGCACATGTGCACGTCCGGCACGAGGCTCAGCGCGCGACGGCCCTGTCCGCGGCCGTGGTCGAGCACGATGGTGCCGGTGGCGGCGATGCCGAGCGCGGCCGTGGTGACGACGGCGTCGAACCCGGCCAGCTCCGCCGTGGTCCGGACCGCGGACGCGGGCACGCCGTCCACCTCGGCCGGAAACCCGTCCGGCACCAGAACTTTCCGCGCGGGGCCCAGCGCCGCCCGGATCGTCTCCGGCAGCGAAGCGGTCGTGCAGCGGGTGAGCGTGGCGCGGTAGCCGGCCACTCGCTCGGCGAACAGCTCGACGAAGTCGTTCGCCACAGCCGAACGGTACCCGCGTGGAACGTCCACTTCGGACCGGTCGGCGTTCCGCAGCGCACCACGGACGGCCGCCAGGATCTCTTCGCGCGCGCTCATCGCTTCCGCCACCACACGCGGAACGGCTCGCGCGGCGGAGCGGGCAAGTCACGGGCGTTCGTCCACAGTGAACCGGGCCACGGCAGCCACGACACCGCGCGGCGGCCGCCCGGCAGCACCCGGCGCCCGAACCGGGTCACGGCCCGGTTCGCCACCGCCAGCCCGCGTTCGGCCCACCCGAGCCGCCGGACGTCGGACAGCACCCAGGAGGCCGTCTTCATCGCCACCGCCTCGGGTTCCGGCGGCCGGCCGCGGTGCGCGTCCACCACCCGGGATCGCAGGTGCACCAAGACTTCGGGGATGTCGATCCGCACCGGGCACGCCTCGAAGCAGGCCCCGCACAGACTGGAGGCGTAGGGCAGCGAGTCGGTCTGCTCGTCGACACCGACGCCCTTGAGCAGCGGGTTGAGGATCGCTCCGATCGGTCCCGGGTAGACCGAGCCGTAGGCGTGGCCGCCGGTGCGCTCGTAGACCGGGCACACGTTCAGGCGCGCCGAGCACCGGATGCACCGCAGCGCCTGACGGCCGACGTCGTCGGCGAGCGCCCGCGTGCGGCCGTTGTCCAGCAGGACCACGTGCATCTCCCGCGGCCCGTCCGCGGGGGCCGGTCCCGACCAGGTCGAGGTGTACGGGTTCATCCGCTCCCCCGTGCTCGACCGCGGCAGCAGCTGGAGGAAGACGTCCAGGTCGGACCAGGTCGGGACGACCTTCTCGATGCCGACCACCGAAACGAGCACCTCGGGCAGCGTCAGGCACATCCGGCCGTTGCCCTCCGACTCGACGACGACCAGGGTGCCGCTCTCGGCGACCGCGAAGTTCGCCCCCGACACGGCCATCTTCGCGCGCAGGAACTTCTCCCGCAGGTGCAGCCGGGCGGCGCCGGCCAGCTCGGCCGGGTCGTCGGTCAGGCCCGCGGGCGCCGGACGTCCCGCCGCGGCCATCTCGCGCCGGAAGATCTCCCGGATCTCCGCGCGGTTGCGGTGGATCGCCGGCACCAGGATGTGGCTGGGCAGGTCGGCGCCGAGCTGCACGATCAGCTCGGCCAGGTCGGTCTCCCACGCCGTGATGCCGTGCCCGGCGAGAACTTCGTTGAGCCCGATTTCCTGCGTCGCCATCGACTTGACCTTGACGACCTCGTCGGCACCGTGGTCCCGCGCGATCCCGGCGACGATCTCGCACGCCTCCCGCGCGTCCCGCGCCCAGTGCACGGTCGTGCCCCGGGCCCGCAGGGCGGCTTCGAGGGTCAGCAGGTGCTCGTCGAGCCGCCGCAGGGTGTTGTCCTTGATCGCCGCGCCGGCCAGGCGCAGTTCCTCCCACTCGACCACCTCGCCGACCACGGCCGCGCGCTTGGCGCGGATCGTGCCGGTGGCGTGCGCGAGGTTGCGGCGCAGCTGCGTGTCGGCCAGCGCTCGCCTGGCCGCCTCGGGAAACGCGGGCATGCCGACGAACGTGGCGCTCACGCGTCCTCCTCGGTCGAAGCCAGCACGTCGGCCAGGTGCAGCACGCGGACACCGGAACGCTGCCGCGAGAGCAGGCCGCCGATGTGCAGCAGGCACGAGTTGTCCCCCGCCACCAGCACCTCCGCCCCGGTCTCCCGCACGTGCCAGGTCTTGTCCGCGCCCATCGCGGTCGACGTCTCGGCGTTCTTCACCGCGAACGTCCCGCCGAACCCGCAGCACTCCTCCGCGGCGGGCAGCTCGGCGAGCTCGAGCCCGCGGACCGCGCGCAGCAGCCGCAGCGGCTTGTCGCCGACGCCCAGCATCCGCAGCGAGTGACACGTCGGGTGGTAGGTGACGCGGTGCGGGAAGCAGGCGCCCACGTCGGTCACGCCGAGCACGTCCACGAGGAACTCGCTCAGCTCGTAGACCGCCGGGCCTTCGCGGGGCGGGTCGCCGGCCCGCCGGGCCACGAGCGCGTGCTGGTGCCGCGCCGACCCGGCGCACGAACCCGACGGCGTCACGACGGCGTCGTAGCCCGCGAAAGCTTCGGTGAACGCGCGGACCACGGGCACGGCCTCGTCGAGGTAGCCGGTGTTGATCATCGGCTGGCCGCAGCAGGTCTGCGCCTGCGGGAAGTCCGCGTCCACGCCGAGGCGCCGCAACAGCCGGAAGACGGCCTTGCCGGTGTCGGGGAAGAGCGCGTCGTTGAGGCAGGTGACGAGCAGGGCGACCTTCATGCGTGCCTGCCGCGCATCGTGACCTCCGCGTTGAAAGCTTTCACAAGTTGAGCGTCCCGACGCTACTACGGCAGCTTATTACGTTTCAAGACGTCCGAAGGCGGCGATGAGGTCCGCCACCCGGTGGTGCGCTTCCAGCGGGTGGCGCAGCCGTCCTTCCGGATGCAGCGTGTAGTGGTTGCGCCGGCCGACCCGCTCGCGCTCGACGTAGCCGCCGTCGATGAGGTCCGCGAGGATGAGCTGCACCCCGCGTTCGGTGATGCCCACCCGCTCGGCGATGTCGTGCAGCTTGTGGTCCGGGTTTTCCGCCAGGCACAGCAGGACGTGCGCGTGGTTGCTCAGGAACGTCCACGAAGCCATGGCGGCAGCCTAGCCGTCCACACTTGACAGACGAAGCGCAGTTCGTCATTCTGGAGTGGACGGAGGGGAGTACCCGTCTCGGTCCGGCATCGTCAATCCGGCTGCCCCGGCGCAGACCCGGTGCCGGCGCCACCTTCGGGTGGCCGGGAAGACCTCCGGTTCGCCACCGAACCGGAGGAGTGTGCCGTGACCGTTCCGTTCTGGGCCTGGGCCGCTGTGCTCGGCGTCATCCTGCTCATGCTCGCGGTCGACCTGTTCGCCCACCGCAAGGCGCACGTCGTCGGCGTGCGCGAGGCGCTGGCGTGGTCCGGCGTGTGGGTGGCGCTGGGGGTCGCGTTCGGCGCCGTCGTCTGGTGGGCCTGGGGTGCGGAGTTCGCCGGCCAGTACTTCGCCGGCTACCTGATCGAGAAGTCGCTGGCCGTGGACAACGTGTTCGTCTTCGCGATCATCTTCGGGTACTTCGCCGTGCCGCGCGAGCACCAGCACCGCGTCCTGTTCTACGGCGTGCTCGGCGCCCTGGTCTTCCGCGCGGTCTTCATCGCCGCCGGCTCGGCGCTGCTCGCGAGCTTCGGCTGGGTCCTGTACGTGTTCGGCGCGTTCCTGGTGCTCACCGGCGTCCGGATGGCCCGGCACCGCGAGCAGGCCGTGGACTACGAGCGCAACGTCGTGCTGCGCGTGTTCCGCCGCCTGGTCCCGTCGACCGACACCCGCCACGGCGGCAAGTTCGTCGTCCGCGAGGCCGGCCGCCGGGTGGCGACGCCGCTGCTGGCGGTGCTGGTGCTGGTCGAGGTGACGGACATCGTCTTCGCGATCGACTCGATCCCGGCGATCTTCGCGGTGACGCAGGAGCCGTTCCTCGTGTTCACCTCGAACGCCTTCGCCATCCTCGGCCTGCGCGCGCTGTACTTCCTGCTCGCCGACCTCATGCACCGGTTCGTCTACCTCAAGCTCGGCCTCGCTCTGATCCTCGTCTGGGTCGGCGCGAAGATGCTGCTGCTGGAGGTGTGGAAGATCCCGACCACGCTGTCGCTGGCCGTGATCGGCGTGATCCTCGCGACCGCCGTCACCGCCAGCCTGCTCCGGACCCGCACCGCGAGCTGACCGGGTGTAACGGATCACCCCTCCGGCCGATACCCCGTTCGTGTCCGGGACGCCCGGACCCTGCACGAATGGAATCCCATGTCTCGTTCTCACCTGGCGGTGCTCGTCGCCGTCGCCGCTGTCTGCGCGGCCTGCTCGAGCGCTCCCGCCACCCCGGCCCCGGCCGCCGGCACGTCCTCGTCCTCGTCGGCCGCCCCGGCGAGCGCCGCGCCCGCGGGCCTCGAGGCCGCCAAGGCGGGCTCCGCCGTGGCCGACGCCGCCAAGCAGGCCTCCGCCGTCCACGTCCGCGGCACCATCTCGCAGGAGGGCACGATCAACCTCGACCTGCAGCTCAACCAGGACAGCGCGAGCGGCACGGTGGTGAAGGACGGCATCGAGATCCCGGTCCTGCGCGTCGGTGACAAGTACTACTTCCGGTTCACCGCCTCGCTGATCAAGGAGGCCGGGATCCCGGCCTCGGCGGGCAAGCTGCTGCAGGACAAGTGGGTGCCGTCCACGGCCAAGGTCGGGGCCGGCATCGCCGACGCCTTCAAGCAGTTCCTCGACTACCGGACGTTCACCGACAACACCGTCGGCCAGCTCGCGACGTCGACCTTCACCGGTGGCGAGCAGACCACCGTCGGCGGCACGCCCGCCCAGACCTTCACCAGCACCGACGGCACCCTCACCGTGGCCGCCGCGGAGCCGCACTACCTGCTCCGCATGCAGCAGCCGAAGGACGGGACGATGGAGTTCAGCGACTGGAACAAGCCGACGACCGTCGAGGAGCCCGCGGGCGCGGAGGTCTACTCCGGCCCCGGCGCCTGAACCACCGTCGAGGCGGCGGGCCCGGCCGGGCCCGCCGCCTTTTCGGTCTTCCCTTCTGTACCTACTAGTATGTACAGTGCGAGTGTGGACACGAGGGACCAGCTCATCGACAGCACCCGCGAGCTGCTGTGGGAACGCGGCTACGTCGGCACCAGCCCCAAGGCCATCCAGCAGCGCGCCGGCGCCGGCCAGGGCAGCATGTACCACCACTTCAGCGGCAAGCGACAGCTCGCGCTGGAAGCCGTGCGCCGCAGCGCGGACGAGCTGCTGGCCGCCGCCGAGGCCCAGCTGAGCCGGCCGGGGACCGCGGTCGAGCGGATCACCGCGTACCTGCGCCGCGAGCGCGAAGTGCTGCGGGGCTGCCCCATCGGCCGGCTCACGCAGGACCCGGAGATCGTGGCGGATCCGGAGCTGCGCGCGCCCGTCGACGAGACACTCACCCGTCTGCGGGCGCGCCTGGCCGGGGTCCTCGACGACGGCCGGGACGCGGGTGAGCTGCCCGCCGCACTGGACACCGCGGCGCTGGCCGCCACGGTCGTCGCCGTGCTCCAGGGCGGTTACGTGCTCGCCCGCGCGGCGAACGCGCCCGAGCCGTTCGACCAGGCCGTTTCCGGAATTCTCGCCCTGCTCGCCACCCACACCGACTGAGGAGCCCGCCGTGCACGTCCGTCCCGTTCCGCCGGCCAGCGTGGCCGCGCCCGCCGATGCCGTCACCGGCAGCGCCTGGATCACGTCGCTCGCCGTGCCCGAAGGCCCGTCGCGGACCCGGGTGGACCGGGTGCAGTTCGCGCCCGGCGCCCGGACCCGCTGGCACCGGCACCCGCTCGGGCAGGTGCTCGTCGTCACCGAAGGCACCGGTTACGTGCAGCGCCGGGGCGGTCCGGCCCAGCTGGTCCGGCCGGGCGACACCGTCCGCGTCGGCGCCGGGGAATGGCACTGGCACGGCGCCACCGACACGTCCGCGATGACCCACCTGGCAATCGAGGAAATCCCCGGCGACGGCACCCCTACCGAACTCGGCGACGCCGTGGCCGGTGCCGATGCCGCCGCGGTCCCGGCCGAGCCCGTCACCCGGACCCTGGTGCTGGAGCAGCGGCTCCCGCAGCCGCGTCTGGTCGACCACGTCGAGATCCGCCGCATCACGATCGCCCCCGGCCACGGGTCGGGCCTGCACGTCCACAACGGACCGGTGTTCGGCAGCATCGAAACCGGTTCGGCCGTCTACCAGGTCGAGGGCGAACCCGCCTCGGTGCTGCGCGCGGGCGACGTGTTCCATGAGCCGGAAGGAGCGCGGATCGCCCGGTTCGACGCCGGGGAAGACGGGGTCACGTTCATCGCCCACTTCCCCGCCGGCCCGGGCGAGACGCCGCAGCTGTTCGCCCTCAGCACCCGGGGAGAAGACGGATGAACCGAGACACCGCCCACGGTGTCCTCGTGACCGGCGGGTCGCGCGGCATCGGCCGGGCCACCGCCCGTGCCTTCGCCGACCGCGGATACCGCGTCGCGGTCCACTACGCGAGCCGCCGCGAAGACGCCGAGACGACGTTGCGCGAGCTGCCCGGCTCCGGGCACGTCTGCCTCGCGGGCGACCTCGGCGACCCGGCCGCGGCCCGCCGGATCGCCGACGAGGCGGTCGCGGCGCTCGGCCGGGTCGACGTCCTGGTCAACAACGCCGCCCAGGCCCCGACCGAGCAGACCCGGCACGCGATCGCCGAGGTCGGCTACGACCGGTGGGTGGAGGTCTGGCGGCGCACCGTCGAGGTCAACCTCCTCGGCGCCGCGAACGTCACCTGGGCCGTGGCCCGGCACCTCATCGGACAGGGCCGCCCGGGCAGTGTCGTCAACGTCGGCTCGCGCGGCGCGTTCCGCGGCGAGCCCGAGCACCCGGCCTACGGCGCGAGCAAGGCGGCGCTGCAGGCGTTCGGCCAGTCCATGGCGATCGCCTTGGCCCCGCACGGGATCTCGGTGACGTCGGTCGCGCCGGGGTTCGTCGCGACCGAGCGCCAGGAGACGGCGCTGGCCGGCCCGCACGGAGACCGGCTGCGGGAACAGAGCCCGTTCGGTCGGGTCGGCACGGCCGAGGATGTCGCCGCGGCGATCGTGCACCTCGCCTCACCCGAGGCCGCCTGGAGCTCCGGCGCCGTCCTCGACGTCAACGGCGCGTCGTACCTGCGCTGACCGCGCCCGCCAGAGCGTGATCGCGACGAGCACGAGCACCGCCACTTCCGCGAGGACGCTCAGCAGCGCCTCCGGCGCGGGCTGGAACCCCCGCTCGGAGAAGCCGAACACCCCGATGGTGCGCGACGCGGCGAACCCCGCCAGCGCCCCCGCCGCCAGGCCGGCCGCGGCCGGCCGCAGCAGCAGCGGGCCGCCGGCGGCGACCAGCACCGCGACCGCGAACGCCGCCGCGGCCTGCGCCAGGAACGCCGGCCCGATCACCGGGATCACCCGGTACCCGCCGACGTAGAGCTCCGCGTGGAGGTAGCCGCTCACCGCGAGGCACGCGGCCGTCGCGAGGCGGAGAAAGAGGTTCATGCCAGCTTCACGTCCTTCACGGCCAGCCCCGGCCGGCCGGGCCGGTAGGACACCTCGCGGATCCCGAGCGCGTCCGCGAGCTTCCCGGCCGGCAGCGTCACCGGGGTCGGGGCCGGCCGGGTGCCCGGTCGCGGCAAGGGATAGGCCGTCGTCGTCGCGCTGTGGAAGGTGATGTTGCCTTCGGTTTTGGTGAACAGCTGGTGCACGTGCCCGTTGAGGCAGGTCACCGACGAAAACCGCTTCAAGTACGACAGCGCCTGCGCCGCGTCGTCGGTGCCCCAGCCCCACGCCGGGTACATGGCGAACAGCGGGATGTGGCTGAACACCACGATCGGCGTGTCCGAGCCGAGCTTCGCCACGTCCTTGCGCACGAACTCCAGCTGGTCGGTCCCGAGGTGGCCGAGCTTCTCCAGGCTCAGCGTGTTGACCAGCGCGATGAAGTGGACGCCTTTGACGTCGAAGCTGTACCAGCCGTCGCCCGCCGTGCCGGCGCCGAACGCCGCGCGGTACTTCTGCCCGGCGTCGTCGACCGAGTCGTGCTCGCCGGGCACGGTGGACACGTGCCCGGTGTTCAGCGTGCCCATCATCTGCTTGACCTGGTCGAACTGGGCCGGCGTCGACAGGTGCGTCAGGTCGCCGGTGTGCATGACGAAGTCCGGGCGGTAGCCGAGGCCGTTGATCTGGGTCAGCGCCCGGGAGAACGACGACTCGACGGCGGTGTTGGCCGGTCCCTTGAACCCCAGGTGGCTGTCGCTGATCTGGACGAACCGCAGCGCGTTCGGGTCGTCGACGGCGGCGGCTTCGCCCGGGGCGGCGATCCGGCTGATCACCTCGCCGCCGGTCACCGTCAGGACCACCGCGGCGCCGAACCACGCGGTGTGGCGCAGCAGCTGGCGCCGGGTCATGCCGCCGGGGCCGTGCTCGTCCCCGGTCACGGCGTCACCGTCACGGTGGCCGTCATGAACGGGTGGATGGTGCACAGGTACTCGAAGGTGCCCGCGGTGCTGAAGGTGTACTGATAGGACTGTCCGGTTTGGAGGGTCGGGGACCGCAGCGGGCCGCCGGACCCGGTGCTGGTGACGGTGTGCGCGTCCTGGTCCTGGTTGGTCCACGTGACCGTGGTGCCCTTCTTCACCGTCGTCGCCGCGGGCGCGAACGCGAAGTCCTTGATGGCCACGGTGTTCGTGGTGGCGTTCCCGCTCGCGCTCGGCGACGTCGGCGCCATGCTCGCCATGTCCGGCATCGACGGCGGCGGCGTGGCCGGTGCCGGCGCGGCGCAGGCCGTGAGCGCCAGCGCCGCCACGCTCACGAGCAGGAAGTGTTTCACCCCAAGGGAATTCCTCATGCCCGGGAATACGCGCGGGGGTTACGCCCCGGCCGGCGGCACCAGCACCTCGACCACTCCCCCCGCTTCACGCACCACCAGGTGCGGCAGCGGCGGCGGCGTGACCGGCAGCTGGTGGGTGAGGACGACCCCGTCGACGGCGAACGACGTCCGGTGGCACGGGCAGTTCAGCCGCCGTGCCGGCGCGTCCAGGTTCAGCCGGCAGCCGAGGTGCGTGCACGTCGCCGACACACCGCGCACCTGCCCGCCGGTGCGGTGCACGAACCCCGCCACCGCCCCGAAGTCGAACGGCAGGACCCCGCCCTCGGGCAGGTCGTGCGCCGCGACGACGGCGCGCCACTCGCCGTTCTCGGGCTGCAGGGTCTCCTCCGGCGGAGGGGGCGCCGCGGCCGGTTCGGCGGCCGAGGTGACCAGGTACTCGGTCCCGGCCCCGGCCGCGGCCGCCACCGCGGCGGCCGAGGACACCTGGATGAACCGGCGGCGGTTGCCGCCGCGCGCGGGAGCCGGCTCGCCGAGCTCCTGGGCGAGCCGCCGGTGCAGCCCGGCGACGAACTCCTCGCCGGGCGCCGCGCCGCCCGGCCGGGCGGCGCGCAGCAGCACCGCCGTCCGCAGCTCGGCTTCGTCGCCCGGACCGGCCGCGAACGGGCGCGGCCGCCGCCGGCGCAGGAGGTCCTTGACGAACCGGCGGACGCCTCGAGTGCTCACGTCTCCATCCCTTCCGCCAGCTGAGCCGCCTGACGCAGTGCGCGGTGCTGCAGCACTTTCGCGTTGCCGACGGTCACGCCCAGCTCGGCCGCCGCCTCCTTGAGCGAACAGGCCTGCAGGAACCGCAGGCGCAGGATCCGGCCGTACCGCTCGGGCAGCTGCGCCAGGATCGCCTCCGCGCGGGCCAGTATGCCCGGGTCCACGGTGCCTTCCTCGAAGGCGGCGACGTCGCGTTCCTCGTCGAGCGTCGTGATCTCCCGGCCGAGCGTGCGCCGCCAGTGCCCGGCCAGCACCGTCCGGGCCGTGGCCAGCAGGTATGCCCGTACCTCGCCGACGCTCGCCGAGACGCGCAGCGGCCGCAACGCGGTCAGGAAGACCTCGGTCGTGAGGTCCTCCGCGTCGGGCCGGTTGCCCACCTTCGAGAACATCAGCCGGTAGACGCGGTCGACGTTGTCGCGGTAGACCGCCTCCCAGTCCGGGTAGACGTCCGCGCCGACCGCGTGCAGCCGCGGGCGCGGCGCCGCGCCCGCCTCGTCCTGTTCGGCGCGCCTGCGCCGGAACCGCTGTGCCACCGGCACCGCCCGCCTTCTCCCCGCCGACTCTTCTCCCACCACCCGAGGGATACGCGGCGGGGTTACGCCGTAACCGGTGACCGTATCCGGGAGCGGACCATCCGACGACCCGGGGAGCGCCATGACCACATCGATGTCCCGCCGTCAGCTGCTCGTCTCGGGCGGGACGGCCGCCGCCGTCCTCGCCACCACCGGCCTGCCGGGACCGGCCGCCGCCGCACCGCCCCGCCCGAACGGCGCGGACGTCGTCCTCGCCTGGAACCGCGAGCTGCTGGCCGTCGTGCGCACGCCCGGCCTGCAGCCCGCGACCGTGCACCCGACGCGGAGTTTCGCGCTGCTGCACGCGGCGATGCACGACGCCGTCGTCGCGACGGCCGGCACCGGGCGGCCCTACCTGTTCACCGTCGACGTCCCGGGCCACGCGGCGCCGGAAGCGGCGGCGGCGCAGGCCGCGCACGACGTGCTGGCCACGCTCTACCCGAGCGAGGGCAGCGAGTTCGCGAGCCTGCTGGCCGGGCAGCTGGTCCGGGTGGGCCCGGCGGGCCGGGACGCGGGCGTGCGGGCCGGGCGGCTGGTCGCCCGGCTGCTGCTCGGCCTGCGCGCGAACGACGGCTCGGCCGCTGTCCCGCCGGTACCGGCCCCCGGGACGGCGCCCGGGCAGTACCGGCCGGCCCCGCCCGCGTTCGCGCCGGCGGTGTTCACCCACTGGCCCGCCGTGACGCCGTTCGTGCTCGACCGGGCGGAGCAGTTCCGGCCCGGCCCGTACCCGGCGCTGACCGGCGAGCGGTACGCCCGCGCGGTGCGCGAAGTGGCGGCGGCCGGGCGTGACACGAGCACGACCCGCACCGCCGACGAGACGGTCCGGGCACGGTTCTGGGCGGCGCCGATCTGGAACTACTGGAACGAGATCGCGCAGGCGGTGGTCGGCGGTTCCCGCGGCGGCCTGCTGGTCGCGGCCCGCGTGTTCGCCCGGCTCAACCTGGCGTTCGCCGACGCGGTGATCGCGTTGTACGAGGCGAAGTACCACTACCGGATCTGGCGCCCGATCACGGCGATCCGCCTGGCGGGCGAGGACGGCAACCCGGCGACGGAGGCGATCCCGGACTGGTCGAGCTTGGCGAACACCCCGCCCGACCCGGCGTACCCGGGCGCGCACAGCGTCGTCTCGCAGGCGGGGGCGCTGGTGCTGCGCCAGGAGTACGGGCCGCGGTGGCCGCTGGCGGTGACGTCCGAGGCGCTGCCGGGCGTGGTCCGCCGGTTCGCGACGTTCCAGGACGCCGCCGACGAAGCCGGGCTGAGCCGGATCGTGGCCGGCGTGCACACGCGTCTCGACCACGAAGCCGGGCGGCAGCTGGGCCTCGACGTCGCCGCCTTCGTGCTCCGCCCGTGAGTTGCCGGGGCCGTGGTGGTCCGGCGCCTCACGGCGGCAGGCGTCGGCTCTGACGCCCGTCGGCGCCACAGCGGCCAGGCGGGGCACGTCCCCGCCGGTCCGGCGCCGGACCTCCTCCCCACCGATGAGCGGCAGCCGCAGGCGTGGTGCAGCCGCCGGCGCCGGCGCTAGATCTCCTGCCCGCCGGCGAACGCCGCCACCAAGCCGTGGGGTGCGTCGGCGCCGTAGAGGAACTCGTGCAGCCGCGTGCCGTCCGCCGCCGCTTCCTTGCCGCGCGGGAACATCGCCGCTTCGTACTCGGCCAAGGCCGACTCCACGTCCTCCGGGTGCGCCGCGATCGCCTTCGCGAGTTCCGAGCCGTCGAACATGGCCAGATTGGCGCCTTCGCCGTTCGGTGCCGCGAGGTGCGCGGCGTCACCCACCAGTGTCACCCCCGGCACCCGGTCCCAGTGGTGCCCGATCGGCAGTGCGAACAGCGGCCGCAGCACCGGGGCGGTGTCGCTGCCGGTGATCAGCGCCGTCAGCTCCGGCGCCCAGCCGTCGAACTCCCGCGCGACCCGCGCGGCCGCCGCGGCGGGGTCGGTGAAGTCGATGGCGGCGAACCAGTCCTGCGGCTCGGTCAGCGCCACGTAGGCGTGGAGGGTGCCGCCCTTCTCCCGGTGCGCCTGGATCCCCTTGCCGGGCGCGAGTGCCATCATCGAGCCGCCGCCGACCGCTTTCGCCGCGGCCGGGTGGCGGGTGTCGCTGTCGAACAGGTAGGTCTCGACGAACGACCGGCCGACGTACTCGGGTATGGCGGCCGAAAGCAGCGGCCGGACGCGCGACCACGCGCCGTCCGCGCCGACGAGCAGGTCCGCCACCACCGTGCTGCCGTCGGCGAACGTCACCTCGTGGCGGCCCTCCCCCACGGTCCGGGCGCCGGTGCCCCGGTGTCCCCATCGGACGGTGCCGGCGGGCAGCGCGTCGAGCAGCATCCGCCGCAGCTCGCCGCGCTGCACCTCCGGACGTCCGCCCGTACCGTCGTCGGGCTCGTCGTGCAGGACGGTGCCGTCGCGGTCCAGCACCCGGGTCGCCTGGCGGCCCGGCAGGACGAGGGCGCGGAACTCGTCCACCAGGCCGGCCGCTTCGAGGGCGAGCTGCCCGTTGTGCTCGTGGATGTCGAGCATGCCGCCTTGAGCGCGGGCCGCCGGGGACGCCTCCGCCTCGTAGACCGTGGCCGGGATGCCGTGGACGTGCAGGACGCGGGCGAGGGTGAGGCCGCCGAGGCCGGCGCCGATGATCGTGACGTTCACGGTGACTCCTTCAGGTTGGAATGCCATTCCATGTTGGAACGTCGTTCCAGATGTGTCAAGATGGCCGCATGGCAACGCGGACGCGCCGGGCCCAGCGGCGCACTGAGGCCCTCACCCGGGAGCGCATCGTCGAGGCGGCCGTCGAGCTGCTCGACACGGCCGGCGAGAGCGGGCTGACGTTCCGGGCGCTGACCGAGCGGCTCGCGACCGGCGCCGGCGCGATCTACTGGCACGTCGCGAACAAGAACGAGCTGCTCGACGCGGCCACCGACGGCGTCGTCGCCGCCGCGCTGGCCGTCGAGCCCGCGGACTCGCCCCGCGACGGGATCCGCGCCGCCGCGCTCGGGCTGTTCGACGCGATCGAGCGTCACCCCTGGCTCGCCGCGCAGCTCGCCCTGCAGCTGTCGCGCAGCCCGTGGGGGTCGGTGACCCCGCGGATCTTCGAAAGCATCGGCAGGCAGGTGCTCGCGCTCGGCGTGCCGGAAGGCAGCCTTTTCACCGCGACGTCGGCGCTGGTGCACTACGTTCTCGGCGCGGCGGGCCAGAACGCCGCGAACGCGGGCGGCCCGCCGTCCGAAGTCGACCGTGCCGAGTTCCTCGACGCGGTTTCGCAGGCGTGGGAAGAACTCGATCCCGGCGACTACCCGTTCACGCGGGCGATCGCGGCCGAGATCCGCGGGCACGACGACCGCGAGCAGTTCCTCGCCGGGATCGACCTCGTCCTCGCCGGCATCACCGCCGTCCACCTGGGAGGCGATGCCGGTGCGGATCGCTGACGAGGACTACCTGTGGTTCGCCGGGCGCGCGCTCGACGGCATGGCGGCAATCCTGGCCGAGCTCGGCGACGAGCGGGCGAACCGCCGTCCGGACCTGCCCGGCGCCAACTCGCCCTACGCGATCGTCACGCACTGCCTCGGCGTGCTGGAGTTCTGGGCCGGCTCGCTCGTCGCCGGACGCGCGGTGGAGCGTGACCGGGACGCGGAGTTCACCGCGACGGGACCGGTCGCTGAGCTGCTGGACCGGGCGGCCGCCGCCAAGGAGCGGCTGCGCGCCGACGTGGCCGCCGCCGAGCCCGCGGCGCCGTTGCGGGCCCGGCCGCCGGCGAAGTACGCGGACACGCCGGCGGGCCGTTCACAGGGCGGCGCGCTGCAGCACGTCTACGAGGAACTGGCGCAGCACCACGGCCAGCTGGAGCTGACCCGCGACGTCCTCCGCCACGTATGACACTCAGTGCCAGAACCGGCCGGCTTCACCGCTCGCCGTCGCGCAGGGCCGCGCCCACCTTGGCGACGACTTCGTGCAGGGGCGTCGCCGTGGTCAGGACCGCGACGACCGTCGACCCGTCGCCCGCCGGGGCGCGGAAGGCGTCGGCGACCAGCGCGAACGCCTCGGCCGCCGCGGCCTTGATGTCGTCCTTGCCGCCGGCGCGCAGCCACCGCCGGAGCACGTGGTTGTTGGCGGCCGCGATCGCCGCCGCGGCGACGGCCGCGCGCAGGCTCGCCGTCTCGTCGCCCTGTTCCTCGAAGCGGGCCTGCAGGTAGCGCGCGAGCACGCGCTGGTAGCGATCGACGGTCGCGACCTCCTTGTCGCGCAGCGCGGGCACCGCGCGGGTCAGCGCGAAGCGCTTGAGCGACACGTCCAGCTCGCCGGCGTAGGAGTCGAGGACCAGGCCGACCGCCGCGCAGGCGACGTCGATCGGGTCGCGCGCCGGGTCCGCGGTGGCGAAGGCCGCCTCCATCTCGGCCACGATCTCGTCGTGGTTGGCGAAGAGGACGTCGTCCTTGGTGTCGAAGTACCGGAAGAACGTGCGGCGGCCCACCCCGGCGGCGGCCGCGATGTCGTCGACGGTCGTGGCCTCGTAGCCGTTGGCCGCGAACAGGTCCACGGCCGCGGAGGCGAGCGCGCGGCGCAGCTGCCGCCGTCCGGCGGGGGTCGCCCCGACCCGGGTGGCCGGCGCGCGGCGCGGCGAATCGGTCATGCCGGGACGGTAGCAGCCGGTCTTGCTAACGGCACTCAGTGCCGTTAGACTGTGTGACGCCCCTCCCCCCTCCCCGCCCGAGCGGAAAGGCGTCGACGATGTCGCTCGACCAGCAGGTGCAGCCCGCCCCATCCGGCGACCCGGTGGACACGTACTACGGCAGGCTGTTCGGCTGGCCGGTGCGGTGGCGCGGCGGCCAGCCGTTCCTGGCGCTGGAGCACGGGATGTGCGCGGTGACGCTCCCCAAGCTCAGCGCGGCCCCGGTCCTGACCCGCCTGGCGGCAACGGGCTGCCAGGGCCCGTCGATGGTCTTGCCGACCCAGCACGGCGCGCGGGTGGCACTGCTGGCGGAGACGGACGGACTGATCCCGCCGCGCGACGCGCTGCCGAGGGACGTCGACGTGCTCGCGTGGGGAACACTGCTCCCGTTGCCGGTGGGCACCCGCCGCCGGGAGGTGGCAACGGAGTGGCTGACGGCCCCGGACCCGCACCGGCGCTGGCTGCCCAGCCTGGGCGCGATCCTGGCGGCCATCCCGGCCCGCCTCTGAACCGGCGCGAGCCTGCGGCGGCCTGGGTCCGCCGCTGGACCGGCACTGCCCGGCCCAGTCCGCCGGCGCGCGACTGAAGTTGCCCGGCTCCGGCCCAAGCCGCCAGCGGCCGGGCTACCGCCGCAGCGCGCCGCACCGGCGCCCGCGACTGAACTTGCCCGGCCCCACCCGCCAACGGCCGGGCTACCGCCGCGGCACGCCACACCCGCCCAGCCCACCAGCGCCCACACCGAACATGCCCAGCCCCGGCCCAACCCGCCAACAGCCGGACCCGCCGCCGCGGCACGCCACACCGGCCCAGCCCACCAGCGCCCACCACCGAACATGCCCAGCCCCGGCCCAACCCGCCAACAGCCGGACCGCCACCCCGGCACGCCACACCGGCGGGATCGTCCTCGCTGGGTGAACCCCCGGCGCCGGAACGGCTCACCCACCGCGCGCCGCCGATCTCGCAGCCGCCGGATCGTCCTAACGGGACCCTGCCAGCCACGGCAAGCCCGCCGGGCTGCCGCGGTCGATCCAGTCCGCCAGGCGGTCCCGGGCGAACAGCTCGTCCAGCACCATGAACGCCGCACCGACGACACCCGCCCGGTCGCCCAGTCCCGCTCGGGCGATACGCAGGTCGCGAGTCGCCAATGGCAAGGACCGTCCGTAGATCTCCCGGCGGATCGTCGCCAGCAGCTGGTCGCCCGCGCCCGCCACTCCGCCGCCCAGTACCACCAGTGACGGGTTGAAGAAGCTCACCAGCATCGCCAGCTGCTCGCCGATCAGCCTCCCCGCGTGCTCCAGCAGCTCCACCGCCGCGCGGTCGCCGCCGCTCGCCGCCCACGCGACGTCCTCCGCTTCGACCGTGCCCGTTCGCGCCAGCCGTTGCGCCAGCGCCGGGCTTCTCCCCTCGCGGGCCGCCGCTTCGCCGTCGCGGGCCAGTGCCGCTCCGCCCGCCAGTGCCTCCAGGCATCCGATGTTGCCGCAACGGCACACCACCGCCGTGGCTTCGCGGGCTGCCGTGTGGCCGATGTCGCCGGCGCAGCCCTGGCTGCCGCGGTGGAGCCGGCCGCCGGAAATCAGCCCGGCTCCGATTCCCGTGCCCAGCTTGACGTAGACGCAGTCCCCGACGTCCTTCGCCACCCCCGCCCGGTACTCGCCCAGCGCCATCGTGTTGACCTCGTTGTCCACCCACACCGGCGCGTCGTAGGCCGCCGCGAAACTCTCGCGCACCGGGTAGCCGTCCCAGCCCGGCATGATCGGGGGCGCGCTCGGCCGCCCGGTCGCGAACTCGACCGGCCCCGGAAGCCCGAGCCCCACGCCCCAGACCGGGGCGCCGGGGCGCATCTCGTCGAACAACGCCCGCGCCCGGGCCAGCACGGGTTCCGGCCCGTCGGCGACGTCGATCCGCTCCGCGCGACGGTCCAGCAGCGAGCCCGCCAGGTCGGTGACGCCGGCGACGAGGCTCGTCGCGCCCAGCTCGGCCGCCAGCACGACCCCCGCTCCCGCCGACAACCGCAGCTCGCGGGGCGCGCGGCCGCCCGTGGAGGCCCCCAGCTCGCCGTCCTCGACCAGGCCGGCACTCATCAAGTGACCGATGCGCTGGCTGATCGCCGTGCGGCCCAGTCCCGACCGCCGGCCCAGCTCCGGCCGGGTGCGGGCCGCGCCGGAGCGCACGAGGTCCAGCACGGTCACGAGGTCGTCGAGCGGCGCGGGCACGCTCCGGGATCCGGGCACGGGCGGCCTCCTGACACTTCTGTCTCTTCTGCACGCAGTGTACAAAAGCGCGCTCTTGACACGCTTAAGTGGCGCGGCAAGACTTCCCGACGACTCGACCGGAGACCGCGACGACGCCAGGGACCCCGCCATGACCCGACCGATCACGCTCTTCACCGGCCAGTGGGCCGATCTGCCGTTCGAGGAGGTGGCCGGGCTCGCCGGCGGCTGGGGCTACGACGGCCTGGAAATCGCCTCCTGGGGCGACCACCTCGACGTGTCGCGCTGGGACGACGCCGCCTACGTCCGCGGCCGCCGCGAGGTGCTGGCGCGCCACGGCCTCGACGTGTGGACCATCTCGAACCACCTCGTCGGCCAGGCCGTCTGCGACGACCCCATCGACGAGCGCCACCGCGGGATCCTGCCGGACCGCGTGTGGGGCGACGGCGAACCGGAAGGCGTGCGCCGGCGCGCCGCCGAGGAGATGAAGGACACCGCGCGGATGGCCGCCGCGCTCGGCGTCCGGACGGTCACCGGGTTCACCGGCTCGGCCATCTGGAAGACCGTCGCCATGTTCCCGCCGGTGCCCGACAGCATGATCGAAGCCGGGTACCGGGACTTCGCGGACCGGTGGCACCCCATCCTCGACGTCTTCGACGAGGTCGGCGTGCGCTTCGCCTTCGAGGTCCACCCGAGCGAAATCGCCTACGACTACTGGACGACCCGGCGCGCGCTCGAGGCGATCGGCCACCGCGAGGCGTTCGGCCTCAACTGGGATCCGAGCCACATGGTGTGGCAGCAGGTCGACCCGGTGGGCTTCCTGCTCGACTTCAGCGACCGGATCTACCACGTCCACTGCAAGGACACGAAGGTGCAGACCGGCGACGGCCGCGCGGCCCGGCTGTCCTCGCACCTGCCGTGGGCCGACCCGCGCCGCGGCTGGGACTTCGTCTCCACGGGCCTGGGCGACGTGCCGTGGCAGCGCTGCTTCCGCACCCTCAACCACATCGGCTACCGGGGACCGCTGTCGATCGAGTGGGAGGACGCCGGCATGGACCGGCTCGTCGGCGCGCCCGCGGCGCTGGAGTTCGTCCGCACCAACGCGGTTTCGCCGTCGGACACGGCTTTCGACGCCGCCTTCGCCACGGACCGCTCGTGAGCACGCCGCTGCGCGTCGCGATGATCGGCGCCGGGTTCATGGGAGCGGCGCACTCGCAGGCGTGGCGCACCGCGCCGCGGGTCTTCGCGCTGCCCCGGGACGTCGAACTGACCGTCGTCGCCGGCCGGGACGCCGGTCGCACGGCGGCGGCCGCCGCGCGCTGGGGCTGGGCCGAGTCCACTGTGGACTGGCGGAATGCGGTCGCCCGCGACGACATCGACGTCGTCGACGTGTGCACGCCGGGTGACACCCACGCCGAGATCGCGATCGCCGCCCTGCGCGCCGGCAAGCACGTCCTCTGCGAGAAGCCGCTCGCCAATTCCGTGGTCGAAGCCGAAGCGATGGCCGCGGCCGCGGAGGACTCGCCCGCCCGGGCCATGGTGGGCTTCACCTACCGGCGGGTGCCCGCGGTGACGCTCGCGCGCGACCTCGTCGCCGACGGCGCCATCGGCGAGCTGCGCCAGGCCCGCGCGGTCTACCTGCAGGACTGGCTCGCCGACGAGAACGCGCCGCACACCTGGCGCCTCGACAAGGCGATCAGCGGGTCCGGTGCCCTCGGCGACATCGGTGCGCACATCATCGACGCCGTGCAGTTCGTCTCCGGTCAGCGGGTCGACGCGGTCAGCGGCCTGCTCCGGACGTTCGTCACCGAGCGGCCGGCCGGCTCCGGGCGCGCGCCGGTCACCGTCGACGACGCCGCCGTGTTCACCGGCACGCTGTCCGGCGGCGGGATCGCGACGTTCGAAGCCAGCCGGGTCGCCACCGGGCGCAAGAACGCGCTGCGCTTCGAGCTGAGCGGCTCGGCCGGCGCGATCGCGTTCGACCTGGAACGGCTCAACGAGCTGGAGCTCTACCGCGCCGCCGACGGCCCGACGGCCGGCTTCCGCCGCATCCTGGCCACCGAGCCCGAGCACCCGTACGTCGCCGCGTGGTGGCCGCCCGGCCACGGCCTCGGCTACGAACACGGCTTCTCGCACCAGGTGAAGGACCTCGTCGAGGCGATCGACGGCGGTCACCGGCCGCGGCCGTCCTTCGCCGACGGCCTGCAGGTGCAGCGCGTGCTCGCCGCCGTGGAGCAGAGCGCGGGGCACGGCTCGGCCTGGGTGCCGGTTCCCGCCTGACCCAGGCCGTTCAGGCCGCGCGGGTGCCGGTGGCGAGGAACATCGGGACGGCCACGAAGAGGCGGTCGTCTCGGGCCCGCGCCGCCTGCTCGTCGAGCCACGGGCCGTCGCCGAGGTTCGCCAGGACCGGCAGGACACCGGCGTCGGTCCACACGATCGTGTGGACTTCGACGGTGACGTCCGTGAACCCGTTGTCCAGCAGGAGGTTCCGGTACCGGCGGGCGATCCGGGGGTGGGGCATGCCGTCCGCGCGCGCGTGCACGAGTTCCCGGACGCGGGCCGGATCGTCGGCGTCGATGACGAACGTGTCCCAGTCCTGGCCGACGAGCACGGCCCGGCCGTCGCGGGCCAGCACGCGGCGTGCCTCGGCGACGGCCTGTTCCGGTTCGGCGAGGGCGTGCAAGACCTTGTCGGCGCGGTAGCCGGTGACCGAGCCGGCTTCGAGCGGCAGGGCGGTGGCGTCGGCGACGTGGAATTCGCCCGCGGGCCAGCGTTCGGCGGCGATCCCGATCATCGCGGGGTCCCGGTCCACGCCGATGGCCCGCACCCCGCGCGCGGCCAGCTCGCCGACGGCCCGCCCGCTCCCGCAGCCGACGTCGACGACCGTTTCGCCGAGGGCTTGATAGGTCCGTTCACGCAGGTCACGAGCCTGTGGGCGGTCGTCGAGAGCGTCGAGGAGGGGCAGCAGCGTGGACATGGCCGCCAGTCTGCGACTTAATGTCGGGATGAAGTCAATCGGCGAGGTGGCGGCGAGGTTCGGGCTGCCCGCGCACGTGCTGCGCCACTGGGAGGCGGAGGGCCTGCTGAGCCCGGCCCGCGCCGGCGACCGCCGCCGCTACACCGACGCGGACGTGGACCGCGTCGCGGCGATCCTGGTCGCCAAGGAAGCGGGTTTCGGGCTGGCGGACATCCGCACGATGCTGGCGGCCCCGGCCCGCGACCGCGCGGCGGTGACGGCCCGCCACCGCGACCGCCTGCGGCTGCGGATCGCCCGGGCGCAGGCCGCACTGGCGATGCTGGAGGGCGACTGCCCGCACGACGACCTCATGACGTGCCCGAAGTTCCGGAACGTCCTGGCCGGCCGGCTGCGGGAATCGGCGCCCTGACCGCACCCGAAGTGGTTCCGGAGCCGTGTCAGGGCCGTGTCAGGCCCTCCGGCGACAGTCGTCGCATGACGAACGACAGCACTGCTCAGACCACGGCGAAGTGGACCGGCCTGGCGCCGGTCGAGGACACGGCACTGGCCGTCACCGACACCGGTGGCCCCGGAGTGCCCGTGCTCTACCTCAACGGCCAGTTCGCCACCCAGGGCTACTGGCGGCGGGTGCTCGCCGAGCTCGGCGACGGGTTCCGGCACATCACCTACGACGAGCGGGCGCGCGGCCGGTCGAAGCGTTCGGCCGACTACTCCTTCGCGGCCGCCGTCCGCGACGTCGACGCCGTGCTCGCCGCCCGGGGCGTAACCCGCGCGCTGGTCGTCGGCTGGTCCTACGGGGCCGTCGTCGCCGCGCACTGGGCGGCCCGGCACCCGGACCGGGCGCTCGGCGCGGTCCTCGTCGACGGCGCGTTTCCCTACGACTGGCTCGACGACGCCATGGAACTGCGGATCCGGAAGCTGTTCAAGCGGCTGAACTGGGTCATGCCGCTGCTGCGCCCCACGGGCCTGACGCCGCGGATGACCGCCGCCCAGCAGGCCGAGAGCAACATCGAGCTCGGGAAACTGTCCCGTGAACGCGAGCTCGGCCCGGTGCTGGAGGCCATCACCGTCCCCACGCGGTACGTCGTGGCGTCGGGAACGTCGTTCGGCAGCAAGGGCGACGAGCAGGAACGGATCCGCGCCGGCCTCGACGCCGTGACCGCTCGCAACCCGCACATCGAGGTCAGCGCGAAAGTCGCGAGCAACCACGGTGCGTTGCTGCGCAAGGACTTCCCCGCCATCGCGCGGGCCGTCCGCGAGGTCGCCGCGCTCGGCGGGGACCGCTGAGGACGTGGCTCAGTCCTCCAGGCCGGCGTATTCCAGGTCGAGGAGGCGCTGGATCCGGCGCCGGGTGCCGTCGGTGATCTCGCCCGCCTCGAACAGGCGCGTCAGCTCCGCGGCTTCGATGTCGACGAGCTCGCGTCGCAGCGCCCGGTGGTCGATGCCGCGGGCCGGGTCGCCCGCGTCGTCGCCGTCTTCGCGGATGCGGTCCAGGCGCGCCTGCCAGCTCGCCCGCAGCCGGTCGACGGCGAACGCCGCGGCGGACTCCGTCTCCGCCAGGTGGTCCAGGTGGCTCAGCCCGGCCTCGGCGAGCTTGCGGCGGGCGGTGGTGTACTCGGTCCGCAGGTCGGCCGGGTCGAGCGCGATGCCGGCCCGCCGCACCAGCGGCGCGAGCGTGAAGCCCTGGACGACGAGCGTCAACACGATCACCGCCGTGGTCAGCAGCAGCACGAGGTCACGCGCGGGCAGCGCCGAACCGTCCACAGTGGCCACCGGCAGGGACAGCGACGCCGCCAGCGGAACGACACCGCGGGCGCCCGCCCACGAGACGACGGCGGGCACCTGCCACGTGATCCGGCCGGCCGCACGCCGTTGCCGCAGCGCCGAAAGGACGAACACCAGCAGCAGCCGCGCGAGCACCAGCGTCGCCGCGATGGCCAGCGCCTGCAGCAGCCACCACGCGCCGCCGCCGGCCGCGCGCCGGACCAGCGCGGGCAGCTGCAGCCCGATCAGGCCGAACACGACGCTTTCCAGCAGGAACACCACGGTCCGCGACACCGCGCCGACCTGCAGCCGGATCCGCGCGGTCGTCAGCCGCTCGGCCTGGGTCCCCAGTATCACGCTCGCGACGACGACCGCCGTCACGCCCGAACCGCCGACCGACTCGGCCGCGACGTAGCCCGCATACGGCGTCACCAGGGAAATGACCGTCTCGAGGACGGGGTCCTCGGTGCGCCGCCGGATCACGAACGCCCCGGCGGCGGTCAGGACGCCGACCACCAGCCCGCCGCCGGCGAGGGTGGCGAACTCCCCCAGCGTCCGGCCCCAGGACGCGGCGCCCCCGGCGACGGCCAGGAACAGCGCCACGCGGAACAGGAGCAGGCTGGTCGCGTCGTTGAACAGGCTTTCGGCCTGGATGAGCGCCTGCACCCGCGGCGGCAGGGCGAGCCGCCGGGCCAGCGCGGTCACCGCGACCGGGTCGGTGCTGGCGAGGACGGCACCGAGGACGAAGGCCATGCCGACGGGCAAGGGCGTCACGGCGACGGCCGTCCCGATCACGGCCGCGGCCGAGAGCAGCACCAGCCCGACGGAAAGGACGGCGACCGGCCGCGCGACGGCCCGCAGGTCCCGCCACGGCAGCTCTTCCCCGGCGGCGAACAGCAGCGGCGGCAGCACGACGAGGCTGATGACGTCCGGGGTGACGGCCACGGCGGGCACGCCGGGCAGCAGCCCGACGACGACCCCGACCACGACGAGCAGCGACGGCGCGGGAACCCGCAGCCGCCGGGCGAAGGTGGCCACGACGGTCGCCACGACCACGAGGAAGAGGACGGTTTCGACGCCGCGCATGCTGGTCCTTCCGATCCGGATCCGGATGCCGACCAGACTTCCCGGCGCGCCGCGCTCAGCCTACGCGATCCACCCATCGGGTGAGTCCCGCACGGCCGGGCTCGCCAGCTGTTGGGTGGCCAGCGCCACCTCGTGCGGTGGCCAGCTTGCCGCGGCGATGGCCAGGAGCGCACCGCCCGCGGCTGGGCAGCCGACCCACTTCCCACGGCAGCGAACTTCCCCCGACGACCGCCCGTGAGCCCGGCACCGGCGGCCGTCGACGTCGCGCCGACGGCCACCGGGCCGGCCTTCAGGCGGTCTCGGTGGGCAGGCCCGCCGCCACCCAGTCCTCGATGCCGTCGCGGTACTTCCGGACGTTCACGTACCCCAGCGCGGTGAGCCGGTCGGCGACCTGGCCGCTGTTGGGGCACGCGGGGTTCGAGCAGTAGGTGACGATCGCGGCCTCGCGATCCGGGAGCAGGGCGGCCGCCTGCGCGTCGACCTCGCCCGGGACCAGCGGGACGGCTCCGGGCAGGTGCTGCTTGGCGTAGTACTCGCCGCCGAGCGCGTCGACCACCGTCACGCTGCCGGTTTCCACCGCCGCCTTCAGCTCGTCGCGGGTGATGAGTGCGGTCATGTCGCTACCTCCAGGTAATCGGACTATAGTCCGGATGTGCCTCGTGAACATAGCGGACCGCAGTCCGGTTACGCAACCCCGTTGGAACTGCTGCGCACGCCGCCGCCCAAGGAACGGGCCGACGCCGCCCGCAACCGCGCCGCGATCCTGGACGCCGCCGCCCGGCTGTTCGCCGAACACGGCGTCGACGCGGTGTCCATGGACGAGATCGCCGCGGCGGCGGGGGTCGGCAAGGGCACGCTGTTCCGCCGGTTCGGCGACAAGGCCGGGCTGGCGGCGGCGTTGCTGGACGCGCGCGAACGAGTGCTCCAGGAAGCCGTCCTGCACGGGCCGCCACCGCTCGGGCCCGGCGCGCCGCCCGCCGACCGCCTCGCCGCCTTCGCCGACGCCTACCTCGACTACCTGCTCGCGCACCTGCCGCTGGTCCGGATGTCGGAGAACGCGGCGCCCGGGGCCCGGTACCGGATCGGCGCCTACCGGTTCTGGCACCGGCACCTGGCGATCCTGCTCGACGGCGTCCCGGACCCGGAGCACACCGCGCACGCCCTGCTCGCGCCGCTCGCGGCCGAGCACGTCACCGCGCTCCTGCCGGACCTCGGCGAACAGCGCGTCCGGGCGGGCGTCGCGCGGCTGTGGCGGCGAGCCGTCCCGTGACGTGGATGGGGCCGCCGGGCGCCCACGGCGTGACCGGGTCCCGCGGCTCGGCGGGCATGCCGCGTCCTGCCCGCCGACGACGACCCACCATCCGGGAGCGGCGCAGATCCGCACGGTCAGCGGCGCCACCACAGACGGGCCACCGTCCATGCGACCCCGGTGGCAGTTGCTCGCGCTCGTGGTGGTGGCGCCAGTGCGGAGGCACGGGGACCGCCACCCGCACGTTCGGCGGCCCGGCGTCGAAGGCCGTGACGGCGGTGGTCGCCGTGCTCGACGTCCACCGGATCGGCGGTTCCGGTGCGCAGGTCGGTTCAGCGCCACGCCGGCCCGGCCGCTGAGGCGGCGGAGTCTTTCACGCCTCCCGCAGCGCGCGATGCACCCTGCCGCGCAGCAGCTCGTACTCCGTCACGAGGCGCTTCAGCTTCGGTTGCCGGGCAACGACTGTCGCGGGGACGACGACCTCTCCTGCCGTGAACTGCTCGCGGGTCAGGTCGATCTCCACGCCGGCCAGGCGGTTCCACCAGTGGAAGTCCGTCCGGCGGCCGTCGGCGTGGACTTCGCCGCGGACCAGGTCACCGCCCAGGAGGTCGTTGAGCACCAGCGCCGTCACGCCGCACTGGCCGCGGGCCGGGTTTCCGGGGTGCCAGGCCGGCCGGTCTTCGGGCGCGCACGTGTCCGCGCCCCACGAACGGCGTACGGCGCGCTCGATCTCCGCCAGTGTCCAGGTTTTCACCGGTGTCCCGGACCCGGCGGCCTCAGGCGAGGCCCTGCTGCGCGAGCCAGTCCTTCGCCACGTCCACGGCCTTCTCCCCTTCCGCGTCCACGCGCTTGTTCAGTTCGCGCATGCCGTCCGTCGTCAGCTTCGCGCTCACCGCGTTCACCGTGTTCGCGAAGTCGGGGCCGCGCTCGTCGAGGACCTTCCTGTTCACCGCCGGGACCACGTTCTCCGTCGGCACCATCGCCCGGTCGTCCTTCAGCACCACGTACTTCGGGTCGCCCGCGGCCGGGCTCACCGAGTCGACCGGGACGAGCGTCACCGCTCCGGAGTCGAGCTGCTGGATCCGCGGGCCCAGCTCCTGCACCGTCTGGAACGTCACGTTCGTCAGCTGGTACACGTCCGTGAGGCCCTTGAAGCACGTCAGCCGCTTCTCGCATTCGGGGCCGCCCGCCAGGACCACCTTGTCGAGCTTCTTCAGGTCGCTGATCGACGCGATGCCCTTGCTGTGCGCCAGATCCGCCTTGACGATGTAGGTGTTCTTGTCCTCGGCCGCCGCGTAGTCCAGCAACGCGACGCCGCTCGGCTCCAGGAGTTTCGCCAGCTGCGCGTGCTCGCCCGCGGCGTCCTTCACCGGCTCCTCGCCGAACCCGGCGGCGATCGCCGACCCCTGGTACTCCGGGATGAACTGCAGCTCGCCCTTCTTCAGCGACGGGTAGATCAGCTCGCGCGAGCCCAGGTTCAGCTTCCGCGTCACCGGGTAGCCCTTGGCCTCCAGCGCACCCGCGTAGATTTCGGCCAGGATCTGGCTGTCGGTGAAGTTGAAGGACGCGACGACGATCGGCGCCCCGCCCTTGCCCGCCGCGGCGGGCCGGTCACTGCCGCCGCAGGCGGTCAGGCCCAGCGTGGCCACCGCCAGCAGCACGGCCACTCGGATGTTCCGGGTCCAGCCCACGTCCCACGCTCCTCGATCGATCGTCCGGTGCCGACCCTAGCCAGCACCACCGACAGAATTCACATCGTGGGACTCACCCGGCGAGGTGCCCGCGCAGCGTCGAGCCGGTGTACTCGGTGCGGTACCGGCCCTTCGCCTGCAGGATCGGCACGACGTGGTCGACGAACGCGGCCAGCTCGTAGGGCAGCGTCGAGCCCATGATGGTGAACCCGTCGACGGCGCCGGCGTCCTGCCAGGTGAGCACGTGGGCGGCGAGCTGCTCGGGCGTGCCCACGAAGTGGACCTGGCCGGCTCCCCCGGTGACCTTCTGCGCGATCTCGCGCAGCGGGGCGCCGGGCCGTTCGCGCGCCGCCGCGGCGAGCTGCTGCAGCCTGCTCGATCCGGCGCCGTCGCGCACTTCGGCCGGCAAGGGGGCGTCCGGGTCGAACGCGTCCGGGTCGAGACCCGCGGTGTACAGCGCGTTCTGCCAGCGGAACTCGGGGCTGGCCAGCTCTTCCAGCCGTCCGGCCCGCGCCTTCGCCTCGGCCTCGGTGCCGCCCAGGGTCACCATCAGCGCGGGCAGTACCCGGACGTTCGCGGGGTTCCGGCCCGCAGCGGCGACCTGGGCGTCCAGCGCGGCGCGGAAGGCGACCGCCGCCTCGAGCGACGGCGGGCCGGAGAACACCAGCTCGGCGTACCGCGCCGCGAGCCCGATGCCGGCCGCCGACTGTCCCGCCTGGACGAGCACCGGCCGTCCCTGCGGCGACCGCGGGAACGGCAGCACGCCTTCGACGTCGTAGAACCGGCCGTGGAAGCGCGGCGCGTGCAGCTTGGCGCGGTCGGCCCACACGCCCTTCTCGCGGTCGCCGACGATCGCGTCGTCGTCCCAGCTGTCCCACACCCGGGTGACGGCCTCGACGAACTCGTGCGCGCGTTCGTACCGGTCGGCGTGGTCCGGGTGGGCGCGCTCGCCGAAGTTGGCCGCGGCCAGCGGGGTGATCGTGGTGACGATGTTCCAGCCGGCGCGCCCGCCGCTGAGGTGGTCGAGCGTGGCGAAGCGGCGGGCGAGCTCCCACGGCTTGCTGTAGGTGGTCGAGCCCGTGCCGATCAGCCCGATCCGCGTGGTGACCGCGGCCAGCGCGGAAAGCACGGCGACCGGGTCGAACTGAGTCTGCGGCAGGTGGGTGACGCGGTATTCGGCGATGGCGATGTTGTCGGCCAGGAAAACCGAGTCCATCAGCCCGCGTTCGGCGGTCTGGGCGATGCCGGCGTAGTACGGCAGCCCGAGCACTCCGCGCACGTCGTCGTCGACGACCCGCCACGCGGACTCGTGGTAGCCGTTGGGCCAGACGAAGGCGTTGAAGTGCAGCTGGTTCCCGCTCATCGGCCCGCTCCCGCCAGCACCGCGGCCGCGTCGGCGACGGTGCGGCCGTGCACGGCCGGGCGGCCGCCGTACGGGTCCTGCGCGGTCCACAGGTTCGTCGGCGCGGCCGCCCGCACGACGGGGACGACCTCCGCGGCGAAGCGTTCCAGCATGTCCAGCTGCCGCTCGTGCGGGATCATCGTCGGCAGGCTGAACGACTGCAGGTCGTGGCCGAAGGCTTCGTGCCACCACAGGATCTTCTCGGCGATCCGGCCCGGGCTGCCGACGAGGACGGGTCCGCGCTCGATGGCGTCGTCGATGGTCGGGAACTCCATCGCGTTGCCCGGCGTGTGGTTCCCGGGCTGGTTGAAGAAGGCGACGAGCTTTTCGTACGTCGGGCCGAACGCCTCCCGCGCCTCCTGCGTCGTGTCGGCCAGGTACAGGAAACCCGCGCCGGCGCCGACGAAGGCGTACCGCGGGTCGTGGCCGTGCCCGGCGTACTCCTTGCGGTAGTGGTCGATCAGGACGGTGTAGTTGTCGCGCGGCTGGATCGCGTTGGCGGAGAAGAGCGGGTCGCCCCACTTGGCGGCCAGCTCGGCGGAGGTGAGCGTGGTCGCGGAGCCGTGCCAGATCCGGGGCGCGCCGGCGAACGGGCGCGGCAGGCTGGTCACCTCGTGCAGCGGGCCGCGGAACCGGCCGCTCCAGGTGACGTCCTCTTCGCGCCAGAGCCGGCGCAGCAGCTCGTACTTCTCGGCGAGCGCGTCCCACTGGTCGCCGTTCTCGATGCCGAACATGGGCAGCTGGCGCAGCTCGTTGCCCTTGCCGACGACCAGCTCCAGCCGGCCGCGCGAGAGCTGGTCCACGGTGGCGTAGTCCTCGGCGGCCCGCAGCGGGTCCTGGATCGACAGGACCGAGACGCCGGTCTGGATCCGCACCCGGCTGGTGGTGGCGGCGATGGCGCCGAGCAGCACGGTGACGCCGCTGCTCAGGAAGTGACCGGCATGCCGTTCCCCGAGCGCGACGGCGTCGAAGCCGAACTCCTCGGCGTAGCGGGCGGAGGTGAGCGCTTGGGCGAAGCGCTCGTCGGTCCGGATCCGGCGACCGGTCACCGGGTTCGTCAGGTGAGGCAGGATGTCCAGCACCTGGAATCTCATGGCGGTCTCCGTCCGGGTCGTGGAACACGATCATCGTGCCGACACCGGCCGCGGTGGCGTCAAGTCGTTCCACGCAGCGGGCGTGCTTCGCGCCGCAGTGCCGGAGGTTCACACTCGCGGCATGACGATCGCGACGGCCGAGGTGCTCGAAGTCAGCATCCGGATCGACCTCACCGGCCGTCCCGGCGACGCGGCGCTGGTCGCCACCCGCCTGGCCACGGCGCTGGACGGCCTGGCGAGCGTCGACGTGACGGCCGTGCGGCCGCGGCAGGCCACGGACCCGTTGCTGCGCATCGAAACCGGGCCGCGCCGGGCGGTCCTGCTGGGCAGGCAGCTCACGCTGACCCGGCTGGAGTTCGACCTGCTGCGGTTCCTGCGCGCGCACCCGGACCGCGTCTTCACCCGCAGCGCGCTGAAGACGGCGCTGTGGCCGCGGCCGGACGGCAACGACCGGACGGTGGACGTGCACGTCCGCAAGCTGCGGGCGAAGCTCGAGCCGCACCTCGACCCGATCACCACGGTCCGCGGGATCGGGTACCGGTTCGAAGCCTCGGCGCCGGTGACCCTGGTTTGACCGCTCGGCCGCTTCCGGGGTTCAGGGCTTCCGCGCCACCACACCCGCGATCAGCCGCTGCGCCGCGTTGAGCGGCTTGAGGTTCGGCCCGTCCGGCCACCAGTCGGCCAGCAACGCGACCCCGGGCTCGACCGGCTCCAGCCCCGGCAGCAGTTCCCTGATCTCCTCCTCCGTGCGCGCGGTCGCGCCGCCGAGGGAGCCTCGGGCCACTGCTTCCTGGAACGCCGCCATCGTTTCGTGGTCTGCGCCTTCGCCCGGGTCGAACAGGTGCGAGATCGCCACGTAGGAGCCCGATGGCAGCGCGTCGACGTACTCGCGCATGATCTCCGCCGGGCGGTGGCGGTCTCCCTTGAAGTGGTGCAGGGTCGCCACGAACAGCAACGCCATCGGGCGCGTCCAGTCGAGGTGCTCGCGCACCACCTCGTGGTCCAGGATCGACTTCGGCTCGAAGATGTCTCCGGCCACGAACCGCGTGCGGTCGTTCTCCTCCAGCAGCGCCCGGCCGTGCGCGACGACCACCGGGTCGTTGTCGACGTACACCACCTTCGCCAGCTTCTCGACGCGCTGCACCACCTGGTGCACGTTCTCCGTCGTCGGCAGGCCGGACCCGCAGTCGAGGTACTGGTCGATCCCGGCCCGCTCGGCGAGGAACCGGCACACCCGGATGAGGTACCGGCGGTTCTCCAGCGCCAGGTCGGCGACCTCGGGCATCACCCGCCGCAGCCGCTCCACCTCGTCGCGGTCGACCTGGTAGTGGTCCTTCCCGCCGAGAATGTAGTCGTACATGCGCGCGACGCTGGCCCGGTTCGGATCGACCCCGACCGGCGTGTTCGCGCCGGCCCCCGCCTCGGATGACACAACCATCTCCCTGCGCTCGTGAAGATCGAAACCAGGGTAGTCGATTCACTCTATTCCGTGAAGGCGGGTTCGGGCCGGTGCGCCCGGTCGCGCTCCGCCCAGCGCACGACGGCCGGAACCGCCAGCCCGGTCGCGACGAAGAGACCGCCGACCACCCACCAGCCGGGTGTCCCCCAGGTGATGCACAGCGCGATCAGCACCGCCGGCCCCAGCGTCACGCCCAGGCCCAGCCCCATCCCGAACAGGCCCTGGTACTGCCCGACCGCGTGCGCCGGCGCGAGCGCGAACGACAGTTCGAACCCGCCCGCCGCCTGCCAGATCTCGCCGACCGTGTGCACGACCACCGCGGCGAGCAGGAGGACCAGGGCCAGCCACGCCGGCGCGCCCGCCATCGCCGCGATCGCCACGCAGGCGGCGAAGAACGCGAAGCCGGCGCGCCGGAACGCCACCGCGCCCGACCGCGTCGTCTCGATGCGGCGGCTCGCCCGGACCTGGAAGAACACGACGATGACGGTGTTGACCACCATCACGCCCGAGACCGTCCAGCCCGGCGCCGTCGTCCGGGCGACCAGCCACAGCGGGACCGCCGCCGTCAGCACCCGGTACTGGATCGCCATCACGCCGTCGAGCACGGTCAGCACGAGGTAGGGCCGATCCCGCAGGGCGACCCACCGCGGCCCGGTGCCCGCCGGTTTCGGCGGGACCGGCGGCAGGAAGAGGACGACGGCGGCGCTCGCCGCGTATGACACCGCGCTGCCCGCGATGAGCAGCAGGTAGGCGAACCGGGTGTCCGCCGCGACACCCCAGCCGGCCAGCAGCGCGCCCAGCGCGATGCCGAGGTTGGTCACCGAGCGCAGGTAGCCGCGGAACTCGGCGGGCCGGTCGCCGCCGTACTCCTGCACCAGGGGGCTGCGGGCGGCGGGCCCGGCGGTCTGGGCCGCCGCGCCGAGGCTCGCGAACACCACGAACGACCAGAACCCCTGCGCCAGGCACAGCCCCGCCATGGAGACGGCGCCGAGCACGAGCGTGAGCGCGTAGACCGGCCGCGCGCCGTGGCGGTCGGCGAGGTGCCCGAACGGGATCCCGGCCGACAGCGACACCGCGCCGGCGATCGTGAGCCCGGCGCCGACCTGCCCGGCGGGCAGCTGGACGACCCGGGTGAAGTACAGGACGCCGGCGGTGAGGTAGACACCGTAGCCGGTCATGGTGACCAGGGTCGCCACGGCGAGCAGCCGGGGCGGGCCGCCGCGGGGCAGGAGCGCGGGCATGGCAGGCCTTTCTCAGCGGTGGGACAGGGCGCTGGTGCGGTGGTGGACGCCGGTGCCGCGGCGGGGCGGTGCCGCGGTCCAGCGGCAGAGGCCGACGCCGAGGTTCATGCCGCCGCCGAACCCGGCCAGCAGCACGACGTCGCCGGTGCCGAGCGCGCCGGCGCGCTGGGCCGCGTCGAGGGTGATCGGCACGGACGCCGCGCCGGTGTTGGCGAACCGGTCGACGGTCAGGTGCAGGGCCGCGTTCGGCAGGTCGAGCGCGGCCGCCAGCTCGCGCAGCATGACGCCGTTGGCCTGGTGCGGCACGAGATGCCTCACCGCGGCCGGGGCCAGCCCGGTGTCGCGCACCGTCCCGGCGATCGCCGCCGGGACGTGTTCGGTGACGAACGCGCGCACGCCGCGGCCGTCCATCCGGAAGAAGTGCTCGCCGCCCAGGACCGAGCGCACCGACGCGGGCAGCCGGCTGCCGCCGGCGCGGACGCCGATGAGCCGGTGATCGTCGCCGTGTCCGCGCAGCCGCGTGCCGATGATGCCCCCTCCCGCCGGGACCGGGCCGAGCACGACCGCCCCCGCACCGTCACCGAACAGGATCGCGGTCCGGCGGTCACGCACGTCCAGGATGCGGGAGTAGATGTCGGCGCCGATCACCAGCGCGTGCCCGCCCGCGCGGCCGCGCAGGAGGCCGTGGGCCATCGCGAGGGCGTAGACGAACCCGCTGCACACGGCGTTGACGTCGGCGGCGCTCGCCGAGCGGGCGCCGATGAGGTGCTGGACCAGGCTGGCCGTGGCCGGCTGCGGGTGGTCCGGGGTCGAGGTGGCGACCACGATGTGGTCGACGTCGTCCGGGCTCAGGCCCGCCGCGAGCAGCGCCCGGTCGGCCGCGATGGCCGCGAGGTTGGAGGTGGCCTGCCCCGGCGCGGCGTGCCGTCGTTCGCGGATGCCGGTCTTGCGTTCGATCCACGCCGCGTCGACGCCGGCCGCCGGAGCGATCTCGGCGTTGGGCACGACGCGGTCGGGCAGGTAGGAGCCGGTGCCGATGATGCCGATGTCGGTCATGTCGTCCTCTGTCACGAAAGCGGTCAGCGGAAAGCGGTCAGCGCAGGGCCCACAGGCCCGGCAGGCGGCCGGGTTCGGGCTCCGGCACGAACTTCACCGAGTCCACGAGGTCGGCGGCCAGCGCGTGGGCGGCTTCGGCCGTGTCGGCGCCGACGACGACCAGCCCGACGCGGTCGCCGGAACGGTGGAGCGGCTTGATCTCGTCGCCGGGCCGCACGCTCAGCTCCGCGTGCAGGACCGCGGGGTGCGCGAGCACTTCGTCCCAGCCTTCGACGGCGGCGAGCCGTCCCGGCGGGGGCGTGAAGTACCGGACGGCCGCGCCCCGACTGGGCTCCGGCGGGATCCGCGGGAGCGGGCGGCCGAGCATGTCGTCGAAGACCAGCCCGTACAGCTCGAGGCCGGGGATGGCGTGGGCGAGCATGCGGTGGATCCAGTCGCCGCCGAAGCGGCCGTGCACCTCGCCGAGCACGACCCCGGCGGGGGTGAGCCACAGCTCGACGTGGAAGCCGCCGACGCGCAGCCCGAGCGTCTTCAGCGCCGCCGTGACCTGCTCTTCGATGTCCCGCCGCCGGGCGTCCGGCAGCGGCGCGGGCAGCACGTGCCCGGTTTCGACGAAGAACGGCGGCGGCACCTTCTCCTTCGCGGTGACGGCCAGGATCTTCGGCTCGCCGCCGAGGAAGACGCCCTCGACGCTGAACTCCGGCCCCTCGACGAACTGCTCGACGAGGAACGGTTTCGCGTCCGGCAGCAGCGCGATCGCCGCGGGCAGCCGGGCGGGCTCGGTCACCAGGCTCACGCCGGTGCTGCCCATGGCGTCCCGGGGCTTGACGATCCACGGGCCGGCGTGTTCGCGCAGGAACGCCTCCGCCTCGGCCCGGCCGGCGCACAGCCGGACGACCGGCTGCGGGAAGCCGGCGGCGGCCAGTGCTTCGCGGCAGGCGTCCTTGGTCCGGACGCGGTGCACGGCCTCGGGCGGGTTGCCCGGGGCGCCGACGGCTTCCGCCGTCTCCGCGACGGCGACCTGGGCCAGCTCCTGGAGGGCGTAGACGGCGTCGAAGCGCTCACCGGCTTCGGCACGGGCGCGGGCCCACGCGGCGGACTCGCCCGGCCGCAGGATGTCCACTGTGGACGTTTCGGCCGCCTTGCCGACGACGTCCGCCGTCGCGGCCAGGACCTCGGCGGTGTTGGTGACGTGCACGCGAAGGCCACGGGCCGCCGCCTGGGCCAGCGCCTCCGCGGCCATGTCCAGGCTGAAGCTCAGCGGCCGGGCGCCGCCGACGAACAGCAGGGTTTCGGGCATGGGTGGCTCCTTCAGGGATTCAGGGTGACGAGGACCTGGTCGGCGGTGACGCTGTCGCCCGTGGCGCAGGACAGCCGCTCGACCGTCCCGGCGAACGGCGCGAGGACGCGGTTCTCCATCTTCATCGCCTCGACGACCACGAGCAGCTCCCCCGCTTCGACCCGGGACCCGGGCCGGCACGCCACGCCGACGACGACCCCCGGCATCGGCGTGCGCACCGCGCCGTCGGACCCTTCGCCGCCGCCCTCCTCGAACGTGCGGCGGGCCAGGGCGACGCGGTGGCCGCCGACGACGATCTCGCAGCCGTGCGCGGTGGGCAAACCCGTCCAGCGGGTGGTCCCGGCCGTGCCGTGGAAGAGCCCGTCCGCCGCCCGGCGGGCGACGACGGTGAAGCGGCGGCCGCCGGTTTCGACGTGCAGCCCGGCGTGGTCGCGGGCCAGCAGCCGGGCCTCGCGGTCGCGGCCGCCGTGCCGCAGGACGACGCGCCCGAGCGGGGCTTCCGGGTCGAGCGCGGCGCGGTCGAACGCCCCGATCGTGCCGGTCCACGGCGACGCGGCCGCGGCCCGGTCCGGTACCGCCATCGCCGCCGCGCACGCGAGGGCCACGGCGGCCCGGTCGGGCGAGGCGGGCCGGGCGGCGAAGGCGTCGACGAGGTGCGTGTCGACCCGGCCGTCGGCGACCCGCGGTTCGGTGAGCAGCTCGGCGAGGAAGCCGAGGTTCGTGGTCAGCCCGACGAGCGTGGTCTCGCCGATCGCCGCCCGCAGCCGGGCGAGCGCCGCCGCCCGGTCCGGTCCGGCGGCCACGAGCTTCGCGACCATCGGGTCGTAGAACCCGGGTACCGCCCCGGCGTCGTCGAAGGCGGCCTCGACCCGCACGTCCGACGGCCACCGGACGGCTTCGGCGCGGCCCGGCGCCGGCCGGAACCCGTGCTCGGGATCCTCGGCGTAGACCCGGCACTCGATCGCGTGCCCGGTGGCGCGGATCTGCCACTGCGGCAGCGGGAGCGGCTCGCCGTCGGCGACGCGCAGCTGCCACTCGACGAGGTCCAGCCCGGTGATCTCCTCGGTGACCGGGTGCTCGACCTGCAGCCGCGTGTTGACCTCCAGGAAGAAGAACCGCCCGTCGCCGTCGAGGATGAACTCGAACGTGCCCGCGCCGACGTAGCCGAGCGCGGTGGCCCCGCGCACCGCCGCGTCGAGCAGGGCGTGCCGCGTCGGCGGGGGCAGGTGCGGGGCCGGCGCCTCCTCGACGATCTTCTGGTGCCGCCGCTGCAGCGAGCACTCCCGTTCGAAGAGGTGGACGACGTTGCCGTGCCGGTCGCCGAAGACCTGCACTTCGATGTGCCGCGGCGCGGCGACGTACCGTTCGGCCAGCAGCCGCCCGTCGCCGAAGCCGGCGCGGCCCAGCCGGACCGCCTCTTCGACGGCGGCGGGCAGCTCGGCTTCGTCGCGCACCACCCGCATGCCCTTGCCGCCGCCACCGGCGACCGGCTTGAGGATCACCGGGTACCCGATCCGGCGCGCGTCGGCGAGCAGGACGTCCGCGGATTCCGTCGCGTGCGCGGAGCCCGGCAGCACCGGCACCCCGGCCGCGGCCATCAGCTCCCGGGCGCGGGCCTTGTCGCCCATCGCCGCGATGGTGGCCGCGTCGGGCCCGACGTAGACCAGCCCGGCCTCGGTGACGCGGGCGGCGAACTCCGGGTTCTCGGACAGGAACCCGTAGCCGGGGTGGACGGCGTCGCAGCCGGTGCGCAGCGCCGCGTCGACCACCGCGTCGATGTCCAGGTAGCTCTCCCGGGCCGGCGCGGGTCCGATGTGGACGGTCTCGGCCGCGCCCTCGAGGTGCGCCGCCCCGGCGTCCGCGGCCGAGTGCACCGCGACGTGGTCGACGCCGAGCCGGCGGCAGGTGCGCGCGATCCGGCGGGCGATCTCCCCGCGGTTGGCGATCAGCACACGTTTCGGCATCGTCCCCTCACATCCTGAAGACCCCGAAGCGGGTCTCCCGCTTCGGCGCGTCGGCGGCCATGGCCAGGCACAGCGCCAGCCAGTCCCGCGTCTCGACCGGGTCCACGACGGCGTCGACCCACAGCCGGGCCGCGTAGTACAGCGGCTGCGCCTGCCGTTCGTAGGCGGCGAGGATCGGCTCGCGGATCTCCGCCTCCTCTTCGGGCGTCAGCTCGCGGCCCTCCTTGGCGAGCTGGTCGCCGCGGATCAGCGTCATCACCTTGGCCGTCTGCTCGGCGCCGACGACCGTGGAGCGCGCGCTCGGCCACATCGCCATCAGCTGCGAGCCCATCGACCGGCCGCACATGGCGAAGTTGCCGGCGCCGTAGCTGCCGCCGATCACCAGGCTGAACTTCGGCACCTTGGCGCACGAAACGGCGTTGACCAGCTTCGCGCCGTGCTTGGTGATCCCGCCGGCCTCGTACTCGGCACCCACCATGAACCCGTTGATGTTGTGCAGGAACAGCAGCGGGAGGTCCCGCTGGGCGCACACCTCGATGAAGTTCGCGGCCTTCTGCGCGCTCTCGGAGAACAGGACGCCGTCGTTGATCAGCACGCCGGCCGGGTAGCCGCCGATGTGGCCGGTCCCGCACACGATCGTCGGGCCGAACCGGGCGCGGTACTCGGTGAACTCGCTGTCGTCCAGCAGCCGCGCGAGGACTTCGCGGGCCGGGATGTGCTCCTTGAGCCCGGCGCTGACCACACCCGGCAGCTCGGCGGGGTCGTACTTCGGCGGCCGGGGTTCCCGCGGCGGCGGCGACAGCGGTGGCCGCGGGCTGCGCGCGGCCAGGTCGCGCAGGATTTCGAGGGCGTGCTCGTCGTTTTCGGCGAGGTGGTCGGCGACCCCGGTGACACGGGTGTGCAGGTCGGCGCCGCCGAGGGTCTCGGCGTCGACGACCTCGCCGGTCGCCGCGCGCACCAGCTGGGGCCCGCCGAGGAACACCGTGCCGGTGCCGCGGACCATCACCGTCTCGTCGCACATCGCCGGGATGTACGCGCCGCCCGCGGTGCACGACCCGAGCACGGCGGCCAGCTGGGGCAGCCCCTCGGCCGACAGCTCGGCGATGTTCCGGAAGATCCGGCCGAGGTGGTCCTCGTCCGGGAAGAGGTCTTCCTGCAGCGGCAGGAAGACCCCGCCGGAGTCGACGAGGTAGATGCAGCCGAGGCCGTTCTCGCGGGCGATCTTCTGCCCGCGCAGGTGCTTGCGGACGCCGAGCGGGAAGTACGTGCCGCCCTTCACCGTCGCGTCGTTGGCGAAGACCATGAACGGACGCCCGGCCACGATCCCCACGCCCACGACGAGCGCGGCCGACGGCACCGGCTCGTCGTACACCTCGTGCGCGGCGAGCTGCCCGATCTCCAGCAGCGGGGTCCCCGGATCGAGCAGCCGCGCGACACGCTGCCGGGCGGTCAGCTTGCCGCGCGCGGCGTGCTTGCGGCGGGCCTTCTCGCTGCCGCCGGCCAGCGCCGCCGCCCGGGCCCTGGCGATCACCTCGCGGTTGGCCTCGAAGTCCTCGGCGTTGCGGCGGAACCCGGCCGACGCGACGTCGACGTGCGAGCGCAGCGCCGTCACGCCTCCCCCAGTTTGCCGAGGAGGGCGGCGAACCGCTCGATCTCCGCGGTGGTCATGCCGGCGCGCAGCATGATCCGCAGGCCCGCCTTGCCGCGGCCGATGATCGGGAAGAAGATCGGCGAGGCGTAGAAGCCGTGGCGGAACAGGTCCTGCGCGAGGCGGACGGTCGCGTCCTCCGAGCCCACCCGCACGAACCGGATCGGCAGCCCGTCGCCGCGTTCCCCGGTCTCGACCAGGCGGTCGAAGAGGGCGATGTTGTCCTGCAGCCGCTGCTGCAGGCGGGTCAGCTCGTCGGTGCGGTGCAGCTCCGCCGACGCGAGCACGCCGCCGAGGCCCGCGGTGTTGATCCGCTGCGACCACATGAGCGGGCCGCCGTTGCGCTGCGCGGTGTCCAGCCGCCACTGCGAGCCGCGGCGGCCGAGGAAGATCGCGCCGCCGGACGCGCCGAAGCCCTTGTTCAGCGAGGTGATGACGATCGTGCGGTCGTTGATCTGCCCGAGCTCTTCCAGCACGACGCCGCGGCCGCGCCTGCCCACCGTCGAAATGCCGTGGGCCTCGTCGAAAACGAGGAACAGGCCGTACTTCTCCTGCAGGCGGAGCAGTTCCCCGACCGGCGCCTGTCCCCCGGTGCTGTAGACGCCGTCGGCGACGTAGGCGACGCGCTTGTGCTGCTTGCACAGGGCTTCGAGGGCTTCGACGTCGTTGTGCGGCACGACGGCGACCTCGGTCTCGTCCGCGACGCTCGGTTTCATGGCGTTGAGGCAGAAGTGCGCGTTCTTGTCGAACACCATCAGCGGCGGCTCGTCCTCGGTGAACAGGCCGGAGGCGACCAGCGGCAGCGTCGCCCACGCGGCGGCGGCGCACGAGTTGACCGTCACGGCTTCGACGTCGAACAGCTCCGACAGCGCCGCCTCGGCGTCCTTCAGCGCCCCGAACCGCACCCGCATCCGGGACGTCGAGGTGTTCAGCGCGCCTTCGGCGAGCACGGCGTCGGCCGCGGCCCGCACCAGCTTCGGGTGGGTGTCGAGGCCGAGGTAGGAGTAGGACGACATGTTGACGAACTCGTGGCCGTCGGCGAGCGTGCGGTGGCGGCCGTCGCCCAGGCCGGCCACGACGACGTCGAACAGGCCCGCCTTGTCGGTGACGTCCCAGAAGCCGTCGCTGATCCGGGCGGACTTCTTGATGTTGAGGAACGAGTGCATCGGGTTCTCCTGGCTCAGTAGGTGTGGAAGCCGCGGCCGGTCTTGCGGCCCAGGTGGCCGGCCTCGACCAGCCGGGACAGCGACGGCGGAGCGGCGTACCGGGGCTCCTTGAACTCCTCGTGCAGCGCGGCCGCGATGGCGGCGACGACGTCGAGCCCGATCAGGTCGGCCAGCCGCAGCGGGCCCAGCGGGTGCGCGCAGCCCAGCTCCATCGCGCGGTCGACGTCTTCGGCCGGGCAGTACCCGGTGTCGACCATGCGGATCGCCGCCAGCAGGTACGGGATCAGCAGGGCGTTGACGACGAACCCGCTGCGGTCGGCGACGGTGACGGCCCGGCGGTCGAGGGCGTGCTCGGCGAAGGCGGTCACCTGCTCGGTCACGTCGGCGGCCGTCGGCAGCGCCGGGACCACCTCGACCAGCTGCATGGCCGTGACCGGGTTGAAGAAGTGCAGGCCGATCACGCGGTCCGGGCGCGTGGTCGCCGCGGCGAGCCGGGTGATCGCGATCGCCGAGGTCGTGCTGGCCAGGATCGTCGCGTCGCCGGCGATCTTGTCGAGCGTGGCGAAGAGGCCGAGCTTGAGCGGCTCGTCCTCGGGGATCGCCTCGATCACCAGGTCGCGGTCGCCGAGTTCGGCCAGGTCCGTGCCGACGCTGATGCGCGCCAGCGCGGCGTCGCGCTCGGCGCGTGTCAGCTTGCCCTTCTCGACGCCGCGGTCGAATGACGCCGCGATCCGCGCCGGCGCCGACGTCAGCGACGACTCGCGGGACACCGCCAGCCGCACGTCGAGTCCCCGGGTCGCGCAGAGCTGCGCGATCCCGGCCCCCATCGTGCCCGAGCCGACCACGCCGACCCGGGTGATTCCGTTCGCACCCACTTGTTTCCCCGCATTCTGCCGGGCCGTCACATTCGCGGCCCGGCGGGAAGGAGCTGTCCGTTCAGGAACGAAATGCCCGTTCGTTCTCACGAAAGGGCGTACCGGCTTCGCCGGATCGAAGGCACGCCGATGTCCGGGGCGGATCGCTCCGCGCCGAATTCGCCGTGGTACCCCCGTGCCCCGGTTCACTTCACCCCAGCCGTGGCGTTCGCCAGTCTGCCCATGCGGGGTGCCGCGGCGCCATGGGGGCCACTCCCCCGACTTTTCCGCCCGCCCCCCAGCCGGCACCCGGATTCCCGGCGAACAGGGCAAATCCTGCGGCCATGGCCGGACAACGGCGATGGACTGGACCACCGATGCGGCCGGGGTCACGGCCACGGCGCGGGACCCGGCGGCGCCGGATCCGTGTCAACCTCCGAACGGAGGATCCGGCAGGCCGCCACGCCCGGCGTCCCGGCCGGGAAACCTGGGGGAACCGGCCCCATGCCCTTCTCGGAACACCGTTCGGTTTTCGCCGCGGGCGAATTCCAGCATTCGGTCCGGCTTGGCGCCGGCCCCGCCGTCGGGTATATCCGACAAGGGCCATCACGGAGCGGCCGGAGAGCTGGGGGATCAATTCGATGCGCGAATGCGATTATTCCGATGATCATGCGTTTTTCCCGGGTGGCCGCCGGGCATGCTGATCCGCTCGCCGGAGCTGGTCGGCCGGGCCGGGGAGCTGCGGGAGCTGAGCCGGGCCTTCGACGACGCGCTGGCCGGGCGCGGCCGGGCGGTCTTCCTCGCCGGGGAGAGCGGGATCGGCAAGTCGCGGCTCGCGCGCGAGGCGGCGGCCCGCGCGGCCGGCCGCGGCGCCCGCGTGCTGCGCGGGCAGGGCAGCACGGTCGGCCCGGTGGTGCCGTTCCGGCCGCTGGCCGAGGCCCTGCTGTCGCTGACGCGGGACGCCGAACCGGTCGACGTCGGCGAGCTCGGCCCGTACCTGCCCGCGCTGGGCGTGCTGGTGCCGGACTGGCGCTGCGCCGCGGCGGACGAGCCCGCGCCGCCGCTGCTGGTCGTCGCCGAAGCGGTGCTGCGGCTGCTGGCCGTCGTGGGCCGGGCCGGCGGGTGCGTGCTCGTCCTCGACGACCTGCACGACGCCGACGCGGAGACGCTGTTCGTGCTGGAGTACCTGCTCGGCAACCTGGAGTCCGCCCGCGTGCTGCTGATCGGCACGATCCGCGACGACGCCTCCGCCGCCCGCGACATCGCCCGCTCCGCCGCCCGGCGCGGTGCCTGCACCCTGCGCACCCTGCCCCGGCTGGGCGGCGAGGCCGTGCACGAGCTCGTCGCGGCGTGCCTGGGCACCGACCGCGCCCGCGTGCCCGCCGAGACGGCGGCCCACCTGGGCCGGCTCAGCGCCGGGATCCCGTTCCTGCTCGAAGAGCTGCTGCACGAGCTGGTCCACGACCGGGTGCTGACCGAGCGGCCGGCGGGCTGGCGCCTGGCGGACACGCCGACCGGGGCCGTGCCCGCCGCGCTGGCCGGCAGCATCGCCACGCGCACCGCCCGGCTCGGGCCCGAGGGGGCCGCGCTGCTGGCCGTCGCGGCGGTGCTCGGTCCCCGGTTCTCCGCGCCGGTGGTGCAGCGGGCCGCCGGCGCCGACGACCGGACCATGGCGGCGTTCCTCGACGCCGCGGCCGACGCGCGGCTCGTCGAGCCGGACCCGGCGGCCGTCGGGTGGTACACGTTCGGGCACCCGCTGACGGCCGAAGCGGTGCTGACGCAGCTGGGCCCGACGCGGCGGGCGGAGCTGGCCCGGCTGGCCGCCGACGCCGTCGAGCTGCTGCATCCGGGGCTGCCCGGCGACTGGTGCGCCCTGGCCGCGGAGCTGCGGCAGCTCGCGGGCGACCGGGCCGCGGCCGGACGGCTGTTCGCCGACGCCGGGCGGCGGGCGCTCGAGACGGCGGCGGCCGGTGCCGCGGTCAGCCTGCTCACCCGCGCCGACGCGGTGCTGACCGAAAGCCCGGACCTGCCCCTGCGCGGCGCCGTCCTGGAGTCGCTGGTGCACGCCCTCGGCGAGACCGGGCAGGCCGATCGCGCCTTCGCGCTGGCCGCCCGGTTCTCCGAGGTCGGGCTGTTCGACCGGGCGGCGGTGCTGCACGCCCGGCTGGCCTGGGCCGCGCTGCTTGCCGGGCGGACCGCGGACGGCCTCGCCCAGGTCACCGCGGCCCGCACCCGCCGCGGGCCGGACCGGCAGCGCGCGGCGATCGACGCCGTGCACGCGCTTCTGCTGCTGGAACTGCCCGGGCGCGCGGCCGAGGCCGGGCAGCTGGCCACCGCCGCGCTCGCGCAGGCCGAGCGGCACGACGACCCCGTGGCCACCTGCCAGGCGTTGCTCGCGCTCGGCGTCCTCACGCGCGAGCGGGACCCGGACGCCGCGCGCGGCCACCTCGACCGGGCCCGGCGGCTCACGGAGTCCCGGCGGATGCCGTTGTGGCGCACGCACGTGCTGCTCCGGCTGGGTGAGCACGTCGCGCTGACGGACGGGGACACCGGCGGGCTGGTGCTGGCCCGGCAGCACGCCGAGCGCGGCGGCTCGGTGGCCGCGGCCCGCGCGGCCGACGTCGCGATCACGCTGTACGGGCCGGTACTGGGCGGGGATTTCGGCGCCGCCGAGCACCGGCTTTCCACGCTGGCCCACGGCGACGTCGTGCGGGCCGTGTGCGCCGCGCACC